>NZ_JBICWL010000018.1:0-139220 GCF_043199735.1 Streptomyces sp. NPDC048566 | reverse complement strand
CGCTCCCGCACCCCCGCAAGATCATCGCGTTCAACGGCCACGGTCCTCGCAACTCCCACAGATCGCGGGTGTTGCGAGGACCGTTAGAACCCAAGACCCAAGCATCGGTTCCGGGGCCCTGCCGCGTGGTCGACGGGTCAGACCTCGTACGAAGCCCCCGGCGTCGCCAGTTCCACCGGGCCCGGGTACGCCGCCCCCGCGTCGCGGAGGTTGATGCGGGGGTTGGTCCACGGGGGGATGTGGGTGAGGACGAGGCGGCGGGCGCCGGCCCGGGTGGCGGACTCGCCGGCCTGGCGGCCGTTGAGGTGGAGGTCGGGGATGTCCTCCTTGCCGTGGGTGAACGCCGCCTCGCACAGGAACAGGTCCGTGTCCCGGGCGAGTTCGTCCAGCACCTCGGTCGGCCCGGTGTCCCCGGAGTACGTCAGCGAGCGCCCGTCGTGCTCCAGCCGGATGCCGTACGCCTCGACGGGGTGCCGCACCCGCTCGGTGTGCACGGTGAACGGGCCGAGTTCGAAGGTGCCCGGCTTGACGGTGTGGAAGTCGAAGACCTCGCTCATCGAGGAGGCCGACGGCGTGTCGGCGTAGGCCGTGGTCAGCCGCTGTTCGGTGCCCTCGGGTCCGAAGACGGGGATCGGGGCGCAGCGGCCGCCGTCGTGCCGGTAGTAGCGCGCGACGAAGTAGGCGCACATGTCGATGCAGTGGTCGGCGTGCAGGTGGCTGAGGAAGATCGCGTCGAGGTCGTAGAGACCGCAGTGGCGCTGCAGCTCGCCCAGGGCGCCGTTGCCCATGTCGAGGAGCAGCCGGAAGCCGTCGGCCTCTACGAGGTAGCTCGAGCAGGCCGAATCCACGGACGGGAACGACCCCGAGCAGCCGACGACGGTGAGCTTCATAGGAGCTGGAACCTCCGCGCTGGCAGGACGTGCAGAGAGTAGGTGCGGTGTGCAGGTACTCGGTGCGGGTACGAAAACGGGAGTCGTGCGGTTCGTCGAGCCTACGGCGCACGCGGGCCGGTCGCTCCTTCGCCAGGGGCGGTTGTGGGCGAACTCACCTGTGGTGTCACCGGTTCGGATGGACCTTGGGCGGACGGGGGTCCGTGACGGGCGTCCGCGGGCGGCGACGCGCCGGTACCTTCTTCCTCATGGACACGTCCTGGTGGCTCGCGTTGGCCGCGGTGGTGCTGCTCGCGCTGGTCGCGGCGGTGGTGGACGGCTGGGGGCGCCGCGGGCGCCGTCCGGCCGGGCGGACGCGGCCGCCGGGACGGCGGCCCTCGGGTCCCCGGCGGGGCGGCGGCCGGTCGCGTGACGCAGGGCTGCCCCGGCCGTCGGAGATCTGGTGGGCGAACGTCCCCTACGAGGACGGCCCGGGGGCGAAGGACCGGCCGTGCCTGGTGATCTCCGTGCGGGGCAGGCGGGCGACCGTGGCGAAGATCACCAGCAAGTTCCACGACGAGCGGCCCGGCGTGATTCCGCTGCCGCCCGGCGCCGTCGGGGACGCGCAGGGCCGGCCGAGCTATCTGGAGACGGACGAGCTGCGGGAGGTCCCGGTGGGTGACTTCCGGCGGCGGGTCGGGGTGGTCGACCCGGCGCTGTGGGACCAGGTGCGCGACCTGGCGGGCTGAGGCGCCCGCGGGACGGGCCGGCCCTCCGCCGAGCCGGGTGTTCGGTACTCCCCCACCGCCTCCGATCGGGCGGGCGCTTCCCCTGCCGCGCGCGAGCCGCCCGTTGCCCTGCTCGCCTCCCGCTGCGCGCGAGGCCGAGCGTGCTGGACGTGACGCGACGCCGGGTGGAGGGCGGGGTCCGGGGAGGGGCGGCGCGGGGCGCGGCGACCTGTGTCCGGTCGCCGCGCCCCGCGTCGTCGTCCGTCGCCCCTGAGGGGAGCGGTGAGGAAGGGCCGCGACGCCCGCTTTCCCGCCCTCGGGGGCGGCCGTGCGGGGGCGCCGCGGTGAGCTCTACGCCCAGAGCTGGCCGTGCAGGGTCTCGATCGCGTCCTCCGTCGTCGCCGCCGTGTAGACGCCCGTCGACAGGTACTTCCAGCCGCCGTCGGCGACCACGAAGACGACGTCGGCGGACTCGCCGGCCTTGAGGGCCTTGTTCCCGACGCCGATCGCGGCGTGCAGGGCGGCGCCGGTGGAGACGCCCGCGAAGATGCCCTCCTGCTGGAGGAGCTCCCGGGTGCGGGTGACCGCGTCGGCCGAGCCGACGGAGAAGCGGGTGGTGAGGACGCCGGCGTCGTACAGCTCCGGCACGAAGCCCTCGTCCAGGTTGCGCAGGCCGTAGACGAGGTCGTCGTAGCGCGGCTCGGCGGCGACGATCTTCACGTCCGGCTTGTGCTCGCGCAGGTAGCGGCCGACGCCCATGAGGGTGCCGGTGGTGCCGAGTCCGGCCACGAAGTGGGTGACGGACGGGAGGTCGGCGAGGATCTCGGGGCCGGTGGAGGCGTAGTGGGCGCCTGCGTTGTCCGGGTTTCCGTACTGGTAGAGCATCACCCAGTCGGGGTGCTGCTCCGCCAGTTCCTTGGCGACCCGTACGGCGGTGTTGGAACCGCCCGCGGCCGGGCTGGGGATGATCTCGGCGCCCCACATGCCGAGCAGTTCCCGGCGTTCCTGCGAGGTGTTCTCCGGCATCACGCAGACCATGCGGTAGCCCTTGAGCTTGGCCGCCATGGCGAGCGAGATGCCGGTGTTGCCGCTGGTCGGCTCCAGGATCGTGCAGCCCGGGGTCAGGCGGCCGTCCTTCTCCGCCTGCTCGATCATGTGGAGGGCGGGCCGGTCCTTGATCGAACCGGTCGGGTTCCGGTCCTCCAGCTTGGCCCAGATCCGGACGTCGTCGGAGGGGGACAGCCGCGGCAGACGCACCAGGGGGGTGTTGCCCACCGCGGCGAGCGGGGAGTCGTAGCGCATCGGTGACCAGCGGCCGATCAGGCCATGCCGCCGGCGACGGCCGGCAGGATGGTGACGTTGTCGCCGTCGGTCAGCTTGGTGTTGATGCCGTCGAGGAAGCGGACGTCCTCGTCGTTGAGGTAGACGTTGACGAAGCGGCGCAGTTCGTCGCCGTCCACGATCCGGGCGCGGATGCCCGCGTGGCGGGCGTCGAGGTCGGTGAACAGTTCGGCAAGGGTCGCCCCGCCGCCCTCGACGGCCTTCTCGCCGTTGGTGTAGGTGCGGAGGATGGTGGGGATGCGGACCTCGATGGCCATGTCTGCGGGCTCCTGTCGGAAGGAAAGTCAGGTCGGAAGACGCGCGGCGGCGCGGATGGTGCTGGTGCTGTGCTTGCGGCGCCGCGGCTCTCGGCCGTACGGCGGCGGCAGGTCAGCGCGTACAGATGGCGCTCTGCAGCCTGCACAGGTCGACGTGCAGCCGCGCCACGAGCAGGGCGCCCGGCGTCTTGTCGCTCACGTCGTGGAAAACCATGGGCTCATCGTATCGATTCCCGGTGGGGGCCCAGGAGTGTGATATCGCATCCTGGACGTTTCCCGACCGATGGACGAGATCGGGGCGGGGTCAGGGTGCTTCGACGACCCTGACCTCCTCCTCCGTGACCTCGCCGTCGACGATCCGGTAGGAGCGGAACTGGAAGGGGCCGGCGGCGTCGGTGTCGGCCGTGGAGACCAGCACGTAGTGGGCGCCGGGCTCGTTGGCGTAGGTGATGTCGGTGCGGGAGGGGTAGGCCTCGGTCGCGGTGTGCGAGTGGTAGATGACGACGGGCTCCTCGTCGCGGTCGTCCATCTCGCGGTAGAGCTTGAGCAGGTCGCCGGAGTCGAACTCGTAGAACGTGGGCGAGCGGGCCGCGTTGAGCATGGGGACGAACCGCTCGGGGCGGTCGGTGCCCGCGGGTCCGGCGACGACGCCGCACGCCTCGTCGGGGTGGTCCCGGCGCGCGTGCGCGACGATCTGGTCGAACAGGGCCTGGGTGATGGTCAGCATGCCGGCCAGCATAAGCAGAGAGGCCGCTCCGTACCGAGGAGTGGTACGGAGCGGCCCACATGGTGAACCGGGCGGAGGCTCGCGGTCGCGGCCGAGGTGGTGCGACCGACTCTGCTCGCTTGCCGGTTTCCGCAGGTCAGCCGACCTTTTCGAGCTCCGCTTCGCGGCGCTGGGCGATCTGCGGGTTGCGGGACTTCAGGATCGCCCAGCCGACGGCGAGGGCGGCGGCCCAGACGGCCATCACGTAGAGGCAGATGCGGGAGTCGGCGTCGTAGGCGATGAGGCCGGTGACGAACAGCAGGAAGGCGACCGCGACGTAGCTGCAGCGGGCGCCGCCCGGGGCCGGGAAGGACGAGGCCGGCAGGCGGCCCGCGTCGACGGCGCGGCGGTAGAGGATGTGGCTGACCAGGATCATCAGCCAGGTCCAGATGCCGGCCGCGGTGGCCACCGAGGTGACGTAGCCGAAGGCCTTCTCGGGGACGACGTAGTTGAGGATCACGCCGATGCCCATGAAGAGCACGGAGACCGTGATGCCGAAGGCGGGCGTCTTGGTGGAGGACAGCCGGTTGAAGATCCTCGGGGCCTCGCCGCTGTCGGCCAGGGTGCGCAGCATGCGGCCGGTGGAGTACATGCCCGAGTTGCAGGAGGACAGGGCCGCGGTGAGGACGACGAAGTTGACGATGCCGGCGCCGGCCGGGATGCCGATCTTGGCGAACGCCGCGACGAAGGGGCTGACGCCCGGAGAGAACTCCGTCCACTTCACGACGCAGAGGATCACCGTGAGGGCGCCGACGTAGAAGAGGGCGATCCGCCACGGGAGGGTGTTGATGGCCTTGGGGAGGGTCTTCTCGGGGTTCTCGGACTCGCCCGCGGTGACGCCGACGAGTTCGACGGCGAGGTAGGCGAACATGACGCCCTGGAGGGTCATCAGGGACGAGCCGATGCCCTTGGGGAAGAAGCCGTCGAACTGCCAGAGGTTGGCGACCGAGGCGGTGTCGCCGGCGGAGCTGAAGCCGAAGGTGAGGACGCCCAGGCCGATCACGATCATGCCGATCAGGGCGGTGACCTTGACCATCGAGAACCAGAACTCGATCTCGCCGAAGAGCTTCACGGAGATGAGGTTGGCGACGAACAGGACGACCAGGAAGACCAGGGCCGTCACCCACTGCGGGACGGCGGGGAACCAGTAGTGGACGTAGATGGCGGCGGCCGTGAGTTCGGCCATGCCGGTGACCACCCACATCAGCCAGTAGGTCCAGCCGGTGAAGTAGCCGAAGAACGGGCCGAGGAACTCACGGGAGTACTCCGCGAAGGAGCCCGAGACAGGGCGGTAGAGCAGGAGCTCTCCGAGCGCCCGCATGATGAAGAAGATGATCACGCCGGCGAGGGCGTACATCATGATCAGGCTGGGGCCGGCCTTGGCGATGTTCGCCCCGGCTCCCAGGAAGAGGCCGACGCCGATCGCGCCGCCGATCGCGATCATCTGGACCTGGCGGCTGCCGAGCCCGCGCTCGTACCCCTCTTCGGGGGCGTCGCCGCCCACGGCCTCACTGCCGTCGTGCTGCTTGGCGACCTGCGATGAGGTCATGTGTGGTGCGCCTTTCTCCATACCGGTCCGAGCCAGTGCGCTGGCTTCGGATCGGTTTCCGATCCCCCCGGATGGTGGAGCTGTGCCTGGCCGGCGGTCCGCCGGCTCGGTGGCGCACCCGGCGGGACGTGGGTGGTGTCCCGTCGGGCGGTCGTGAAGATCTATCACGGCCCCCGCACCGGGCGACCGGGTCGCGTGTTGCGCAGACCACAGCGAGAACCGGACAAAACGTCGAACCGCGCCCCATAGGGCGCGGTCGCGGTGACGTGATCGTTATCCGGATTTGAGCGTCCGTTGAGCGAACACCAGAGGGTTTATGTCCGGACAGGTCCGGTCGTAACGGTCCAGGAGGCGCGGACCGGCGCGGAGGCGCGGCGCGGCCCTCGGGGCCACCGGCAGCGCTGGGCACCCCGCCCTTCGACCTTCCGCCCTCCAGGGCTTCCGGTCCCCGGGGCTTCGGGCCTCCAAGGCTTCGGGCCCGGGTCGCTCAGGGCATCAGGGTTTCGACGAGGGTCTCCTGGAGGCCGCCGAGCCAGAGGTAGGCCATGACCATCGGCTTGCGCGGGTCCTCGTCCGGGAGCCGGTAGAGGAGGTCGGTGTCCTCCTCGTCGGTGACGCCGAGCCGGGAGCCGATCGCGAGCCGCAGGTCGTTCAGCGCGCGCAGCCACTGCTCCGATTCCGCGGCGTCCAGGGCGAGGACGGCCGCCCCGTCGCCGGGGGTCAGCGCGTCCAGCGAGCGGATCACGGCGAGGGCGTTGTCCCGCTTGCCCGCGCGCAGGTCGTTCTCGGTGAAGCGGCGGAACTCCGCGGAGTGGGCGCGCTGCTCCTCGGCCTGCTCGGCGGAGGCCGCCTCGGTCTCGGGGCCGCCGTAGGCGTCCGGGAAGAGGCGCTTGAGCACCGGGTCGGCGGGCGGTTCGCTCGGGCCCTCGGCGAACAGTTCGGCGAGCGGGTCGTCGGGGGCGTTCTCCGCGGGGCCGGGGCCGATGAGCTCCAGGAGCTGCACGGCGAGGGAGCGGATGATGGAGATCTCGACGTCGTCGAGGGCGACGGCCGCGCCGCCGTCGGGGAGCGGTTCGAAGTGTCCAGGCATGGAGTGGGTTCGCTGCTTCCGGTCCTGCGGGCGGGCGGTGGACGGTCCGGCTACTTCCGGTCCTGCTGAAGGGTGGCCCACAGACCGTAGCCGTGCATGGCCTGCACGTCGCGCTCCATCTCCTCGCGCGAGCCGCTGGAGACGACCGCCCTGCCCTTGTGGTGGACGTCCATCATCAGCTTGGTGGCCTTGTCCTTGGAGTAGCCGAAGTACGTCTGGAAGACATACGTCACATAGCTCATGAGGTTGACCGGGTCGTTGTGCACGATCGTGACCCAGGGGACGTCCGGCTCGGGTACGGCGAAGACCTCCTCCGCCGACTCGGTCTTCTCGATCTCTAGAGGTGCGGGAGCGGTCACACCGCCCATGCTGCCACCAGAGGGGGGCACCCGCACAAACGAGCCCGCGAAAAGGGGTCCGCGGGGCCGTGCGCCGGCGCCGCGGAAACAGAAATCGTCACAGTGACGAAATGGGGGTACGATCCCAGCCATGAACACAGCGGACCCTGGGTTCCAGGAAGAGGACGGGCACGGCGCACTCCCCCGGACGGGTGGCGGCGGGCGGCGGGTGGGCGTCCCCTCGACGGCACTCTTCACCGACCAGTACGAGCTGACGATGGTGCAGGCCGCCCTGGCGGCCGGGACCGCCGAGCGGCGCTCCGTCTTCGAGGTCTTCACCCGCCGGCTGCCCGAGGGGCGGCGCTACGGGGTGGTCGCGGGCACCGGGCGCGTCCTCGACGCCGTGGAGAACTTCCGGTTCGACGACGACGTCCTCGCCTTCCTGGACGAGCGCGGGATCGTCGACCGGCCGACCCTGGAGTGGCTGTCCACGTACCGTTTCGGCGGGGACGTGTGGGGCTACCCCGAGGGCGAGGTGTACTTCCCCGGGTCGCCGATCCTGCGCGTCGAGGGCGGCTTCGCGGAGTGCGTGCTCCTGGAGACGGTGATCCTGTCGATCCTCAACCACGACTCGGCGATCGCCGCCGCCGCCTCCCGGATGGCCTCCGCCGCCGGCGAGCGGCCGCTGATCGAGATGGGCGCACGCCGCACCCACGAGCTGGCGGCGGTCGCCGCCTCCCGCGCCGCGTACGTCGGCGGCTTCACCACCACGTCCGACCTGGCGGCCGGGTTCCGGTACGGCATCCCGACGGTGGGCACCTCGGCGCACGCCTTCACGCTGCTGCACGACACCGAGCGCGACGCCTTCCGGGCCCAGGTGGAATCGCTCGGCCGGGGCACCACCCTGCTGGTGGACACCTACGACGTCGCCGAGGCGGTCCGGACGGCCGTCGAGGTCGCCGGCACCGAGCTGGGCGCGGTCCGCATCGACTCCGGAGACCTGCTGCTGGTCGCCCACCGGGTGCGCGAGCAGCTGGACGAGCTGGGCGCGCGGGACACGAAGATCGTCGTGACCTCGGACCTGGACGAGTACGCGATCGCCTCGCTCGCCGCGGCGCCGGTGGACGCCTACGGCGTCGGCACCCAGCTGGTGACGGGTTCCGGCCACCCGACCTGCTCGATGGTCTACAAGCTGGTCGCCCGCGCCGAGTCGGCCGATCCGGAGGCACCGCTGGTGCCGGTGGCGAAGAAGTCCTCGGGCGGCAAGACGTCCGTCGGCGGGCGCAAGTGGGCCGCGCGGCGGCTGGACGAGCACGGGGTCACCGAGGCCGAGGTCGTCGGCACCGGGCCGGTCCCCGCCGACCTGGCCGACCGGCAGCTGCTGGTGGAGCTGGTCAAGGGCGGCCGGGTCCTGGCGCACGAGCCCCTCGACGTGGTGCGCGACCGGCACGCGGCGGCCCGCGCCCGGCTGCCGCTGTCGGCGACCCAGCTCTCGCGGGGCGAGCCGGTCCTGCCCACCGAGTACGTCTGAGGCCCCGGGGGGTCCGGTGCGGCGCGCGGGGCGGGGCGCATGAACCTCCGGCGAGCGGGCATGCAACGGCCAGCGCGCCCGCCCGGGCGCGCGGACGGTGCACCGCATCCCCGCCGGCCCGGGAATCCTGCCGGACAGCCTCTCCCGCACCGCCCTCCCAGTCTCTACGCTCGGAAGTTCAACGCCCGGGCCCGCACACCCCGGTTCACCGACGCCGACCCCCATAGCCGAAGGACACCGCCCATGCGCCGCGCCTTGATCGTCGTAGACGTGCAGAACGACTTCTGCGAGGGAGGCAGCCTCGCGGTGGCCGGCGGTGCCGACGTGGCCGCCGCCATCACGGAGCTGATCGGCCAGGCCACCGCCGGATACCGGCACGTGGTGGCCACCCGGGACGCGCACATCGCCCCCGGCGGGCACTTCGCCGACAATCCCGACTACGTGCACTCCTGGCCCGCGCACTGCGTCGCGGGCACCGAGGGCGTCGGGTTCCACCCGAACTTCGCCCCGGCGGTCGCCTCCGGCGCGATCGACGCCGTCTTCGACAAGGGCGCCTACGCCGCCGCCTACAGCGGCTTCGAGGGCGCCGACGAGAACGGCACCGCACTGGCCGACTGGCTGCGCGCCCACGGGATCGGCGAGGTCGACGTGGTCGGCATCGCGACCGACCACTGCGTGCGGGCGACGGCCCTGGACGCGGTCCGCGAGGGGTTCCGCACGACCGTGCTGCTCGACCTGACGGCCGGGGTGGCCAAGGAGACGACGGACCGCGCGCTGGAGGAGCTGCGCGCCGCGGGCGTCGAGCTCACCGGCAAGCCGGTGGTCTGATCGGCCGGCCGGACGGCACACGCCCCGCGGCCCCCGCCGGCACCGGGACGGCCCCGGCCCACGACGGCGCCGCGCCGGCGCGCCCGGCCCGGGCGACCGGGGCCGGGAGCGGGCCACCCGGGGTGGCGCCTGGTGACGGCGCGTGGCGGGGACCGGTCACGGCTGTGCCGCCGGGCGTCTGAGCAGCGCCCTGATCGGATGCCACAGCTCCTGGGCCGGCTCGTGCGGGGCCGTGTCCGGTGCCGTGCGCCATATCAGCCCGTCCGGATGGTGCAGGACCGCGGTGATCTCGTCGGGGGTGGGCGGAGCGGCGTTGCCCCGCAGGTAGACGGCGCGCAGACCCAGGTTCCGCAGCCGCGTCAGGGCGCGGGCCCGGTTCTGGGCGACGACGAGGAACCGGACACAGCCGTTGCCGGAACCTGCCGGACTGGGCAGGTTCAACGCCACCACGACGCTGCCGTTCGGCAGCTTGCAGAAGCCTCCTGCGGCCATGCGGTCACACCCCCGTGCGATTCGATGTCAATAAGCCAGGCACAGGACGCACCTAAACACGATCGGCGGCAACCCGCCAGGGGGCTGCCGCCGATACGCTTGTGACCTGCGATGATGCGGGTTACTTCACCGCGGGGCCCACCTTGAGCAGCATCGTGGAGCCGTCCTTGGCCTCCTTGACGATCTGGATCTTGGTGTTGGTGTCAGTGATCTTGACACCGCCGGTGGGGTTCCGGTTGTCGTAGTAGTCGCTGGTGTGGTCGTTGAAGACCGAGACGCCCTTCGACGACCGGATCTTCGTCTTCACGTCCGCGTTGTGCAGCGTGATGCCATCCGTGCGGTACCGGCTGAAGGTCGAGTCGTACGCCTGGATGCGGTTGCGCATCAGGGTGCCGTTGTCCCACCACAGCGCCTTCGGGTGGGCGTCGACCGGGAGGGCGAGGCCGACACCGGGGTGCTGGCTGGTGTTGTTGTCCGCCTGCGAGGTGTCCCACTTCCAGATCAACAGGCCGTTCTGGTACGGGTAGTGCTCCACCCAGTCCGGACGGGTCGTCGAGAAGCCGAAGTTGTACGGGCCGACCTTGAGGGTCTTGTCGTACGAGACGTACTGGCGGTTCTCCGCGAGGTAGTACTGCGCGTAGTCCTTCGTGAAGGACGCGCCGATGCGGGAGAAGCCCTTGGCCGTCCACGCGGCGTCCGCCGTCTCGGCGTTGTCCGAGAAGAGGGCCGAACCGTCCGCGGTCACCGTGATCTCGTCGGCCGCGAAGCCCTTCTGGGCCACGCCGCCGTCGGTCTGGTAGCGGAAGCGCAGGTCGATCTTCTTGCCGGCGTAGGCGTCGAGCGGGTACGACAGCTTGGCGTAGGCGTCGATCGTGCCGGTGAGGGCGGGCTTGTCGCTGCCGTCACGCGGGATCGCGGCGCCGTCCACGGTGCCGTCCAGAGCGGTCCAGTTGGAGCCGCCGTCGGTCGAGACCTCGGTGTAGAGGTAGTCGTAGTTCGCCTCGATGTCGTACCAGCCGTCGAGGTCCAGCTTCGCCGACGACTTGCCCGTGAGGTCCACCGAACGGGTCAGCGTGTTCTTCAGGTCGTCGCCGCTGCCGCTCCACCACTGGGTCGTGCCCTGCGCGGGCTCGACGACGGTGGTCGTCACCTTCTTGTTCGGCAGGGAGACGACGAGCGCCTGCTTGTTCCAGGTGTTGTACTCGGCGATGCCCAGCTTGTGGGTGGACTGCTTGCCGGCCTTGGCGGTGTCGTAGTTCAGCCAGCCGAGCTGCATCTTGTCCCAGGCGTTGAAGTCGCCCGGCAGGTCGCCGATGGAGTCCTTGCCCGTGCCGAGCCAGGAGCCCGAGGACATCAGGGTCCAGAAACCGGTGGAGTTGTCGCCGCCGGCGGTGTCGTAGTGGTCCGGCAGACCGAGGTCGTGGCCGTACTCGTGGGCGAAGACGCCGAGTCCGCCGTTCTCCGGCTGGATGGTGTAGTCGCCGACCCAGATGCCGGAGTCGCCGATCTGCGCGCCGCCGAGCTTGTTGTCGCTCGGGCCCGTGGCGCCCGCGTCGGTGCCGAAGGCGTACCAGCGGTGGGCCCAGATCGCGTCGGTGCCCTCGACGCCGCCGCCGGCGGACTCGTCCTCACCGGCGTGGACGATCTGGAAGTGGTCGATGTAGCCGTCCGGCTCGTTGAAGTTGCCGTCGCCGTCGTAGTCGTACCGGTCCCACTGGTCGAACTGCTTGAGTTCCTTCTTGATGGCCGCGTCGGACTTGCCGGCCTTCTTCTGCTGGGCGACCCAGGCGGTGACGCCGTCGCTGACGACGTTCCACACGCTCGGGCAGTTGGTGGAGCCGCAGGCGTTGTTGCCGTAACGGGCCTCGTTGTAGGGCACCTTCACCCAGTCGGCGACCTCGCCGTCCACCGAGTAGCGGCCCGAGGACTGCTTCTCGTAGAACTTCTTCATCGACTCGGTCTTCTTGCCGGTGCCGAAGTAGAGGTCCTGGAAGTGCTTCTGGTTGTAGTCCGCCTGCCAGGCCGTGCTGTTGTCCTTCTTGCGGTTCGGCTTGGCGATGGTGTTGTGCAGCGGACCGGCGGTACCGCCGTACTTCGGGTCGGTCTTGTCGCCGAACTCGACCAGGATGGTGAAGATCTTGTCGGTCTTCTCCCGGCCCAGCTCGACGTACTTGCTGGAGCCCTTCTTGCTCTTCAGCTGGACGACCTTGGAACCGTTGCGGTTCTTCACCGAGGCGTCGCCGGATATGACCTGGTTCAGCGCCTCCTGGCGCTGGGCGTTCTGGGTCTTGCTCAGCGGGCCGTCGAGGTCGTGATCGACCGTGTTCTTGACCGGCTGCGGGTCGTGGCGGTCCACGACCGGTGACGCGGCGGCCGAGTCGGCCTGCGCCACGGCGTACGTCGAGAACGTGGCGGTGGCCGCCGCGAGGGCCACGCCCACCGCTGCTGCTCTGAACGTCCATGGTCTGATGGTCACTTGATGTCCTCCCCCGCGTCCGTTCACGCGGAGGGGGTTCCGGGTCATGGAGGTCCGCGCGCGCAACGCGATTCAAGTGACGTCATTTGACCGGAGTTACCAAAGAAAAAACAGATCTTGACTTGAACCTGGCAAGTGCATTATGCGGAGCGGTCGTTCGCTATCCGGACGAGCCCGCGGACCCGCAACCGGCGCGCCGAGATGTCCACTTGGTGGACGTGATGACTCCGTGCGCCCCCTGTGCACCGGCACCGTGGGTAAGGTCACGCTTACCGGTCGTTCCGGTCGGGCATGCAGGCCAAGAGAGTCGGCCGGCGGAGCGCCGGACCTCGGCGAGATGCCAGGTCGACACCGTTGTCCGCCCTCGATTCCTGTCCGCACCCTCCCCCGTCGCGAGAGGCACCCAGGGGGGAGATCCCCATCCGAGGACACGATTGCCATGCCTCGTCCGACCGCCGCACAGCTCGCCTACGGATCCTGCACCGTGATCTGTTCCACACTCGCCATGTTGCTGCTGTCACAGGCCAGTTCGATCCTCGGGATCGTCCTGATCGCCGTCTCGGCCCTCGCGCTCGGACTGCTCGTCGCGATGACCGTGCCCCTGCCGAAGCCGGCACCGTCCGCCGCACCCGCCGCGCACGAGCGCGAGACGCGGCGCGAGACCGCGTCCGCCTCCCCCACCGCGTCCGGGCGGCCGGTGCGCGAACACGCGAGGCGCTGACGCCTTCCGCGGACGCCCGCGAGGCGTCGGTCCTCGAACGTGAGCGGCGGACCCGTGCCGTACGGGTCCGCCGCTCACGTTCGAGGACCGGCCGCCGCCGGTGGCCGCCTCAGGTGGTGCGGACCACCACCGTCTTGGCCGCCTTGTCGTGCAGGCCCTGCTTGTAGGGCTTGTCGAAGAAGCTCCAGCCGCCCGCGATCGCCGTCCAGATGCAGGCGCAGCAGAAGGCGAACGGCAGCCACAGGACCAGGGCGCGGACCAGCGAGGTCTGCACGGTGGGCGTCGCGCCGTTGTCGAGGTTGGCGACCCGGTGGTTGAACAGTTTCTTGCCGACGGTCTGTCCCGTCCGGCTGATCATCACGGTGTCGTAGGCGACGTACAGCACGGCGGCCACCAGGGACTGGCCGAAGGACTTTCCGTACTCGATCTTGTCCGAGTCGACGTTGTACTCGGTGACGCCGAAGGCCCAGGACAGCAGCCACACCACGATGCCGACCAGGATCATGTCGATGATCCTGGCGAGCACGCGCTTGCCGCTCTCGGCGAGGGGCGGCATCCCGGCGAGCGGATCGCCGCCGTAGGGGCCGCCACCGCCGTAGGGGTCCCCCGTTCCGCCGCCGTAGGGGTTGCCTGGGGGCTGCCGGCCGTCGTACGGGCCGCCGCCGTAGGGACCGCCACCGGGAGGCTGCTGACCGCCGTACGGGGGCTGCGGGCCCCCGGGGGGCGGCGGTGGCCCGCCACCGGGCGGCGGCTCGCCGCCCGGTGGCGGGTCGTACGGGGAACCCCCGCCCTGCCCGGGCGGGGGCTGCTTGGTGAACGGGTCGTCGTCCGATGGCCGGCCGGGGCCCGGGGGCGGCGGTTCGCTGCTCATGGCACGAGTCGACCTCGAACCCCCGGTCTCCGCATCCGGCGAGGGGCCGTCCGGGGGACGGCTCCCCCGGACGGCGGGAGCCGCGCCCCGCGGGTCAGGGCTGCGCGACGAACGTGTGGGCCGCCTTGTCGTGCCAGCACTGGCGCCAGGGCCGGTCGAACAGCCCCCACAGCACGCCGACGACTCCGACGACCAGCAGGCCGGGCACGCTGAGGACCAGCCAGCGGCCCAGAGCCCGCCCGAAGGTGGGCGGTTCGTGCGCCTCGATGTCGCGCACCTCCACACCGCACAGCTTCTTGCCCAGGGTGCGGCCCCAGCGTGCCGTCGGCAGGGCCTCGTAGAGGACGCCGAAGCCGAGGAGGACGGCGAGGACGCCGCCGAGGCAGACGGAGGTCGTGCCGTCCAGGAGCCAGACGGTGACCTGTTCGCCGGACAGCTTCGCCGCGTCGATCTTCCGGTCGATGTGGTCGACGGCCCGGGTGCCGAGCGGCACGGCCGCCGCCGCGGTCACGGCGGCGACGACGACCGTGTCGACCAGGCGGGCCGCCAGCCGCCGGCCCAGGCCCGCCGGACGGGCCGCCGCCTGCCGGCGCGCCGCCGCCTGGAACACGTCCTCCACCGGGGGCTTCCACGGCGCGACCGGGGCCCCCTCCTCCGCCGGGTCGTCTCCCGCGAGCCGGTGCACCTGCTGGGCCCAGGACGGCTGGCCGCCACCGGACCCGGACGCCATCGGTGTGACGGGGCCCGGCTGCTGCGGCACGGCGGCGGGAGCGGGAGCGGCCTGGGCCGCGGGCGCCGGGGCCGAGGCGGCGGGCGCCGGTGCCTGGGCCGCGGGCGCCGGGGCCGGGGCCACCGCGGCGGGCGCCGGGGCCTGCGCCGCGGCGGCCTGTGCGGCCTGGCCGGCGCCGAAGCCGCTCCCGGCCGCCGAACCGGCCGGGACGCCCGGGGCGGAGCCGGCCGGCGCGACGGGCGCCGTCCCCGGTGCCCGCACGGCGCTCGCGCCGCCGTCGCCGCCCGGCCGCTCGGTCCGCGGCGAGCGGGCGCGGATGGCCATCGTGCCCTCGGAGCGCTCGGGAGCCCGCGGACCAGGGGTTCCGGAGGGGTGGCCCCCCTGGGGCGGCGGGCCGGCTTCCGCGCCGGGAGCCGCGGCGGGCGGGTTCTCCGCGGGCGGCACCGGTTCGGCGGGCCGGCGGAAGTCCACCGGGCCACCGGTCGCCGGAGCGGCGGCGGGCGGGGCCGCCGCCGTGCCGTCCGCGCGGGCCGCTGCACCGTCGGGCCGGGCGGCGGCCGGGTCCGCCGCCCGCGGGTCGGCGCCCTGCGGCGCGCCCCACGACACCCGCCGGTCCCGGCCGGCGCCGAAACCGGACTGCCGCGAGCGGTCGGCGCCCCACGCGGCGGCCGGCTCGGGGCGGTTGCCGTGCTGGGCCTCGGCGGGCGTCGTCACGCGCGGCTCGGGGTCCTCGTCGAAGAAATGCGGGCCCGTCTCCTCCGCCGGTGCCGGGGCCGGCGCCGGTACGGGGGCGGGGCGCACCCCGGCGGGGGCGACGAGCGGTTCGCCGGCGGCCGGTGCGGGGCGGCTGGTGCCCGGCACCCAGGCGGCTCCGTTCCAGTACCGGACGTATCCAGGGATGGACGGGTCCGGGTAGTACCCCTCGCGGGGCCTGTCGTCACCGGGTGCCGGGGTTGGGGCGCTCATGTCCGCGTCGTCCCGTATCTGCTCGGGGGCCGTGTTGGGGGTCCACATCTACCAGAACGGCGGGCCCGTCACGGCCCGTCCCGCCGTACCCACCCCTTTCGGGCAACGATCCGCCACCTTCCGCCGCCGGAGTCGCGAAGCTGTGCGGCGGGTGTCCGGGGCGCGGCGACCGGCGCGGCGAAAAAAACTTCTCCGGACCCGCGTAATGGTCCGGCCCGGCCGCGCTCTCCCCCGGTACGGGACCGTCCAGGGCCCCGTGCGCGACGAAGGAGAGGACCTCGACATGCACACCGTGGTGGAACGCGAACTGGAACTCAGGCTCGTCCTGTCGCCCGAGCGCAGCATCGCCGTGCCGGCCCGGCTGAGCTACCGCAGCGACGACCCGTACGCCGTCCACGTCACCTTCCACGTCGGCTCCGGCCATCCCGTGGACTGGACGTTCGCCCGCGAACTGCTCGTCGAGGGCGTGTTCCGGCCCTGCGGCCACGGGGACGTGCGGGTGTGGCCGACGAAGGTCGCCGGCCGTCCGGTCGTCCTCATGGCGCTGAGCTCACCGGACGGCGACGCGCTGCTCGAAGCGCCCGCCGCGCAGGTCTCCGCCTGGCTGGAGCGCACCCTGCGGGCGGTCCCGCCGGGCTCCGAGGCGGGGCAACTCGACCTCGACGCGGGGCTCGCCGAACTGCTCGCCCCCTCCCCGCGGCTCTCGGCCACGCCGGAACAGGGGGGCGGCGCTGCCGCGGCCGACGACCTGTGGCTGAACGACCCGTGGCCCTCGGACGAGTCCGGGGACGGCGCCTAGGGCCGTGACCGGCCTCAGAACACCTTGCCCGGGTTGAGGATGCCCAGCGGGTCGAACGCGGTCTTGATCGCCTGCTGCATCTCGAGGCCCACCGGACCGATCTCGCGGGCCAGCCACTCCTTCTTCAGGACGCCCACGCCGTGCTCGCCGGTGATCGTGCCGCCGAGTTCGAGGCCGAGCGCCATGATCTCGTCGAAGGACGCGCGGGCCCGCCCGGACTCGTCGGGGTCGGACGCGTCGAAGCAGACGGTGGGGTGGGTGTTGCCGTCGCCGGCGTGCGCGCACACGCCGATGGTCAGGGCGTACTTCTCGGCGATGCGCTCGACGCCCTCCAGCATGTCCCCGAGCCGGGAGCGCGGCACGCACACGTCGTCGATCATCGTGGTCCCCTTGACCGCTTCGAGCGCGGTCAGCGACAACCGGCGTGCCTGGAGCAGCAGTTCGGACTCGGCCGCGTCCTCGGCGGGGACCACCTGGGTGGCGCCCGCGGCCTCGCAGAGGGCGCCCACGGCGGCGAGGTCGGCCGCCGGGTCGTGGGTGTCGAACGCGGCCAGCAGGAGCGCCTCCGTGCTCTCGGGCAGCCCCATGTGGGCGAGGTCGTTGACCGCCTTGACGGTCGTACGGTCCATCAGTTCCAGGAGGGAGGGCACGTGGCCGCCCTCCATGATCCGGCAGACGGCGTCGCAGGCGGCCCGCGCCGACCCGAACTCGGCGGCCAGGACGAGCTGAAGCGGGGGCTGCGGGCGCAGCGCCAGGGTCGCCCGCACCACGATGCCGAGCGAGCCCTCGGAGCCGACGAAGAGGCGGGTGAGGTCGTAGCCGGCCACGCCCTTGGCGGTGCGGCGCCCGGTGGACATCAGCCGCCCGTCGGCGAGGACGACGTCGAGCCCGAGCACGTACTCGGCGGTCACCCCGTACTTCACGCAGCACAGGCCGCCCGAGGCCGTGCCGATGTTGCCGCCGATGGTGCAGGTCTCCCAGCTGGAGGGGTCCGGCGGGTAGTACAGGCCGTGTTCGCCCACGGCGCGGGACAGCACCGCGTTGACCACGCCCGGCTCCACGACCGCGATCCGGTCGACCGGATCGATCTCCAGGATGCGGTCCATCTTCACGAGGG
Source organism: Streptomyces sp. NPDC048566 (assembly GCF_043199735.1). Lineage (NCBI taxonomy): Bacteria > Bacillati > Actinomycetota > Actinomycetes > Kitasatosporales > Streptomycetaceae > Streptomyces > Streptomyces sp. NPDC048566. The sequence continues at coordinate 121,751 of NZ_JBICWL010000018.1, read as the reverse complement.
AGAGCACCACGCAGCCCTCGGAGGCGTTCGCCGCGCCGGACAGTCCGGTGCGGGCGCCCTGCGGGACGACCGGGACGCGCAGCGCGCTCGCGACGCGCATCACGTGCCGGACCTGCTCCACGGTGCGCGGCAGGACGACCACGGAGGGCGTGCCGGCGGTGCAGAAACTGGCCATGTCGCGGGCGTAGGCGGCCGTGACGTCGGGGTCGGTGAGCACGGCCTCGGCGGGCAGGCCGTCCAGGAGGCGGTCGACGAGGCCGCCGGCCGCTGCGGTGTCCTCGTCGCGCGGGGCTTCGATACGGCTCATGATCACAGGGTCGCACCCGGGGCCATCGGTGTGAACCCCGTCGGCGCGAGGCCGGACGCGCCGGGGCGGGGTCTTGGTGCTGACGCACAGTGAGCGGCATGGACATCGAAGAGCGACGGCCGCCGGTGCCCGACGGGCCGGGTGCCACACGATCGGGTGAGGTGCCGGAGCCGGACGCCGCGGGGCGGGGCGCGGCGCCGGCCGCGGAGCCCGCGCGCCGCACGCCGCTGCGGCGCCGGGCGCTGATCGCCGCGGGGGCCGGTGCCGCGCTGCTGGGCGGTGTCCTGGCCCTGCCGCACCTCGCCGGGTCCGGCGGGCCGGTGCCGCCCGCGCCGGGGCCGGTGGCACGGGCGATGACCGCGGTGGGGACCGGCGCGCCGGCCTCGCTGGCGGACCTCGCGGCCCTCATCGGCGACCGTGAGACGCATCTGCGGGCGCACCCGCGCGACGACGGATCGTGGGCGGTGCTCGGGACCGCGTACGCGGAGCAGGCGCGGCGGACGGTGGCGGCCGGGTACTACCCGAAGGCGGAGAAGGCGCTGCGCACCTCCCTGGAGGTCCGCCCGAAGGGCAACACGGCCGCGCTGGACGGGCTCGCCGGGCTCGCGGTGGCGCGCGGCGACTTCCGCGAGGCCAAGCGGTGGGGGGAGGCGTCGGTGAAGGCGGCGCCGAAGCGGTGGACGGCGTACCCGGCGCTGGTCGAGGCGTACACCGGGCTGGGCGACCACAAGGCGGCGCGGCGGACGCTGGACACCCTGCTGGGCCTGCGGTCGGGGCCGGTGGCCCGGTCCGTCGCGGCCCGGGTGTACCGGGACCGCGGCTGGCGGGAGGACGCGGCGGCGGCGATCGCGGACGCGACGGCCGCCGCGACGACGCCCTCCCAGGAGGCGGCCTTCCTCCAGCAGGGCGGGCAGCTGGCCTGGGAGCGCGGCGACGTAGGCGAGTCGCTGGACCACTACCGGGCGGCGGTCGGCGCCGATCCCGACGAGCACGGCGCACTCGCCGGCCAGGGGCGGGCGCTGGCCGCGCTCGGGCGCACCTCGGAGGCGCTGCGCGCCTACCGGACGGCGCTGGCCAAGCGCCCGGCGCCGCGCCACGCGCTGGAGCTGGGCGAGCTGTACGAGAAGCTGGGGCTGCCCGGCGCGGCGCGCACGCAGTACGACCTGGCGCGTGAGCTGGTGCGGCGGGACGGCGCCGGGGGCGTGGACGACGCGGTGGTCCTCGGGCTGCTGGAGGCGGACCACGGCGACGCGCGGGAGGCGGTGCGGCGGCTGCGGGCCGAGTGGGACCGGCAGCCGGGCCTGGTGGTGGCGGACGCGCTGGGCTGGGCCCTGCACCGCGCCGGGGACGACGCGCGGGCCCTGGAGTTCGCGACGCGGGCCACGGACCCCGAGCACGGCGGCGAGGTGCGCAGCGCGCTGTACGCGTACCACCGGGGGCAGATCGAGCGGGACCTGGGGAAGGACGGTCCGGCCCGGCGCCATCTCGCCGAGGCGCTGCGGATCAACCCGTTCTTCTCGCCGCTGCTGGCGCCCGCGGCGCGCGAGGGGCTGGCCGCGCTGGGCGAGCCGCCGGCGGAGGGCCTGCCGGAGCCGTCGGGCGGCCCGGGGGAGGCCGGGGACGACGGGCGGGGGGCCGCGCGGGCGGCGGCCGGTCCGCCGGCGTCGCGGCCGGCGTCGGCTCCGGCCCCCGCCTCCGGTCCGGCCGCGGCGGGGACGCCGCCGGTGTCCGCGCCCGCCCGGCCGGCGGGCCGCTGACCCGCCGTGCGGGCCGGTGCCGGCGGCCCGGCCCGCACGGCGTGGCCGGTGGATGCCGCGCCACCACCGGTCACGCGGGGGACGGCGCCCCGTGAACGGGCCGGCGTTGCCGGCCCGCCCGGCCGGTCAGAGGTTGCCGCGCTTGTCCTGCTCGCGCTCGATGGCCTCGAACAGGGCCTTGAAGTTGCCCTTGCCGAAGCCCATGGAGCCGTGCCGCTCGATGATCTCGAAGAAGACGGTCGGACGGTCCTGGACCGGCTTGGTGAAGATCTGGAGCAGGTAGCCGTCCTCGTCGCGGTCGGCGAGGATCTTCAGCTCGCGCAGCGTCTCCACGGGCACCCGGGTGTCGCCGACCCACTCGCCGAGGGTGTCGTAGTAGGAGTCGGGGGTGTCGAGGAACCGGACGCCGGCCGCGCGCATGGTGCGGACGGTGCGGACGATGTCGCTGGTGTTCAGCGCGATGTGCTGGACGCCGGCGCCGCCGTAGAACTCCAGGTACTCGTCGATCTGGGACTTCTTCTTGGCGACGGCGGGCTCGTTGATCGGGAACTTGACCTTCAGCGTGCCGTCGGCCACGACCTTGGACATCAGGGCGCTGTACTCGGTCGCGATGTCGTCGCCCACGAACTCCTTCATGTTCGTGAAGCCCATGACCTTGTTGTAGAAGCCGACCCACTCGTTCATCCGGCCGAGTTCGACGTTGCCGACGCAGTGGTCGACGGCCTGGAACGTGCGGTGGGCGGGCGGCTCGACGATCGGGTCGGCGGCGACGTAGCCGGGCAGGTAGGGGCCGTCGTAGCCGGTCCGCTCGACGAGCGTGTGGCGGGTCTGGCCGTAGGTGGCGATCGCGGCGAGGACGACCGTGCCGTGCTCGTCCTTGACCTCGTGGGGCTCGACGAGGGCGCGGGCGCCGTGCTCGACGGCGTAGTGGAAGGCGGCACGGGCGTCCGGGACCTCGATGGACAGGTCGACGACGCCGTCGCCGTGCTCCGCGACGTGCTCGGCGAGGAAGGTGCCCCAGGCCGTCGCGGGCTTGATCACCGAGGTGAACACGAAGCGCGCCGAGCCGTTCTCCAGGACGTAGGACGCCGTCTCGCGGCTGCCGTTCTCCGGGCCGGAGTAGGCGACGAGCTGCATGCCGAAGGCGGTGGAGTAGTAGTGCGCCGCCTGCTTGGCGTTGCCGACGGCGAAGACGACCGCGTCCATTCCCTTGACCGGGAAGGGGTCGGCCTGCCGGGCGGTGTCGGGAGCGTGGTCCGTGTTCGCTGGGGTCGCAGTCATGGCCGCAGACTCCCGCCGTTCCGCAAGGTGCGCAATAGTTCCCGTGACCACTGAACAATCTGTACAGCCAACGGCCCCGGACGGCGGCCTTTCTGTACACGATGACCATCACGGAGGGCGCTGTGGCGATCGATCATCTGGACGGGCGGCTGCTGGTGCTGCTGGCGCGCGAGCCGCGCATCGGGGTCCTGGAGATGTCCCGCCGGCTGGGGGTCGCGCGGGGCACCGTGCAGGCCCGGATGGACCGGCTTCAGTCGAATGGCGTCATCCGCGGATTCGGCCCCCAGGTCGATCCGGCGGCGCTCGGCTACCCGGTCACGGCGTTCGCCACCCTGGAGATCAAACAGGGTCAAGGGCCTGATGTACGGGCGCACTTGACGACCGTGCCCGAGGTGCTGGAGCTGCACACCACCACCGGCAGCGGGGACATGCTCTGCCGTCTGGTGGCCCGCTCGAACGCCGATCTCCAGCGGGTGATCGACCGGGTTGTCGGATTTGATGGCATCGTCCGGGCCTCCACGGCGATCGTCATGGAGAACCCGGTCCCGCTGCGGATCATCCCGCTCGTGGAGCAGGCAGCGACCGAACACCGGACCGAGGGACCGAGGTGACGTGGCGTGAACTTCTGGGAGTACCTGAGCAGCCGCCATCAGCAGCTGCTCGCGGACGCCTATCAGCACGCCAGCGCGGTCTTCCAGTGCATGGTCGTGGCGACCCTCATCGGGGTGCTGATCGGCGTCGTCACCTACCGCAGCGACTGGGCGGGCAACCTCGCCACGACGACCACCTCGGCGATCCTGACCATTCCCTCGCTGGCCATGATCGGTCTGCTGATCCCGATCGTGGGCCTGGGCGTCCCGCCCACGGTCATCGCCCTGACGCTGTACGGCCTGCTGCCGATCGTGCGCAACGCGATCGTCGGACTGCGCGGCGTCGATCCCACCCTGGTCGACGCGGCCAACGGCATCGGGATGTCGCGGCTGGCCCGGCTGGTGCGGGTGGAACTGCCGCTGGCCTGGCCGCCCATCCTGACCGGCATCCGGGTCTCCACGCAGATGCTGATGGGTATCGCGGCGATCGCGGCCTACGCCTCCGGCCCCGGACTCGGCAACGAGATCTTCCGCGGCATCAGCTCGCTGGGCAGCAAGAACGCCCTCAACCAGGTGCTCGCCGGCACGGTCGGGATCATCATCCTGGCGCTGCTGTTCGACGCCGCCTACGTCCTGATCGGCCGGCTGACCATCCCGAGGGGGATTCGTGCCTGAGACCGCCGACACCACCGAGCGCCCCGAGAACGCCTCGGACGCCGCCACCTCCCCGGCGTCGACCACGGGTGCCACGATCGAGCTGGAGAACCTCACCAAGCGCTATGCCGGCAGCCGGGACGCGGCGGTGGACAGCGTGAACATGGACATCAAGGCGGGCGAACTCGTGGTGTTCGTCGGCCCGTCCGGCTGCGGCAAGTCGACCACGCTGAAGATGATCAACCGGCTGATCGAGCCGAGCGGCGGCCGGATCCGGATCGGCGGCGAGGACGTCACCGACATGGACCCGGTGAAGCTGCGCCGCAAGGTGGGCTACGCGATCCAGTCCTCGGGCCTGTTCCCGCACATGACCGTGGCGCAGAACATCGGGCTCGTGCCGAAGATGGTCGGCTGGTCGAAGTCGCGGATCAAGGCGCGGGTCGAGGAGATGCTGGACCTGGTGGGCCTGGACGCGAGCGAGTTCCAGGGCCGCTACCCGCGCCAGCTCTCCGGCGGCCAGCAGCAGCGCGTCGGGGTGGCGCGGGCGCTCGCCGCCGACCCGCCCGTGCTGCTCATGGACGAGCCGTTCGGCGCGGTGGACCCGATCACCCGCGACCACCTCCAGGACGAGCTGATCCGACTCCAGCACGAACTGCACAAGACGATCGTCTTCGTGACCCACGACTTCGACGAGGCCATCAAGCTCGGCGACCGGATCGCGGTGCTGCGCGAGCACTCGCACATCGCCCAGTTCGACACCCCGGAGGCGATCCTCACCAACCCGGCGGACGACTTCGTGTCGGGCTTCGTGGGCGCGGGCGCCGCCCTGAAGCGGCTGAACCTCAGCCGCGTCCGGGACGTGGAGATCACCGACTACCCGACGGTCACCGTCGACGACCCGCTCCAGGAGATCTTCGGCAAGCTCCGCTCCAGCGGCACCAACGAGATCCTGCTGCTCGACAAGCGGGGCCGCCCCTACAAGTGGCTGCGGCGCGGCGACCTGATGCGCGCCAAGGGCTCGCTGGCGCGGGCGGGCACCCTGGTGCACGACACGGTGACCCGGGACGCCACCCTGCGGGACGCCCTGGAGGCCGTCCTCACCGACAACTCGGGCCGGGTGCCGGTGACGGGGCGGCGCGGCGAGTACACCGGGGTCGTCGACATGGAGACGCTGATGAACTCGGTGCACGAACTCCTCGAAGCCGACCGGCTGGAGGCCATGGAACACCAGCACGAACTGGAGGAGGCGCGCTCCCACCAGACCCAGTTCGAGCAGGAGGGTGTCGACGGCGGGGAGGCGAAGGCGTGAACACTCCGCCGACGGAACAGCGCCCCGAGGGCGAGCACGAGGTCAGGGGGATCGCCTTCCGCGACGACGGCGAGGGCGACGCCGAGGGCGAGCAGGAGGCACCGCCGGCCCAGGAGCCGCCGCGGTGGCGGATCGGCTGGCAGAAGCTGACCTTCCTGCCGGCCCTGCTGATCGCCCTGCTGCTGGCCACCTGGCTGTGGTTCGAGCAGGCGGACCTGGACCCGATCTCGAAGAACGCGCTGTCGAACGGCCAGGTCTCCAAGGCCCTGTGGCAGCACATCCAACTGACGGTGATCTCCACGTTCTTCGTGCTGATCATCGCCATCCCGCTGGGCATCCTGCTGACCCGCAAGGCGTTCCGCAAGGCGACCCCGATCGCCATGACGATCGCCAACATGGGGCAGGCGACCCCGGCGATCGGTCTGCTGGCCCTGCTGGTCATCTGGCTCGGCACCGGGGAGAAGTCGGCCCTGATCGGCATCACCATCTACGCGATCCTGCCGGTGCTGTCCAACACGATCGCCGGCCTGAAGGCCAACGACCCGACCCTGCTGGAGGCGTCGCGCGGCATCGGGATGTCGCCGCTGGGCGTGCTCACCCGGGTCGAACTGCCGCTGGCGGTCCCGCTGATCCTCGCGGGAGTGCGCACGGCACTCGTGCTGAACGTGGGCACCGCGACCCTCGCCACCTTCGGCGGCGGCGGCGGACTGGGCGTCCTCATCACCACCGGCATCACCACGCAGCGCATGCCGGTCCTGGTCCTCGGCGCGATCCTCACGGTGGCGCTCGCTCTGCTGGTCGACTGGCTGGCGTCCCTGGCGGAACTCCTGCTGAGGCCGCGCGGACTGGAGGTGGGGACATGAGCGGGCCGACGAGAAGGACCCGTACCCTCGCGGCGTTCGCGGGGCTCCTGGTACTGGCGTCCGGATGCGGGCTGACCAGCGGTTCCCCGATGACGGACGACGTCTCGCCGGGCACGGTGGGCAAGGGCGAGCCGCTGAAGGGCGCGACGCTCACGGTGGCCTCGAAGGAGTTCACCGAGCAGCTCGTCCTCGGCGCCATCATGGGCATCGCCTTCCAGGCGGCCGGCGCGAAGGTCATCGACCGGACCGGCATCCAGGGCTCGATCGGCACCCGCGAGGCGATCAAGAACGGCGACGCGGACGCCACGTACGAGTACACCGGCACCGCGTGGATCACCTACCTGGGCAACAGCAAGCCGATCCCGGACCCGCAGAAGCAGTGGCAGGCCGTGCACGACGCCGACCCGAAGAACGGCGTGATCTGGCTGCCGCCGTCGGACCTCAACAACACCTACGCGCTCGCCATGAACCAGGCCAACTTCAAGAAGTACGGCACGAAGACGCTGTCCGACGTGGCCGCCCTGTCGAAGTCGGACCCGAACGCGGTCACGCTGTGCGTGGAGAGCGAGTTCGCCAACCGCGCCGACGGGCTGCCGGGCATGGAGAAGGCGTACGGCATGTCGATCCCGGCGAAGAACATCACCCAGATGGACACCGGGATCATCTACACCCAGGTGAAGAAGGGCAGTTGCACCTACGGCGAGGTGTTCACCACCGACGGGCGCATCAAGTCGATGAACCTGGCGGTGATGGAGGACAACAAGAAGTTCTTCCCCAACTACAACGCCGCTCCGGTGATCAACGCGAAGACCTACAAGAAGTACCCGCAGATCGCCCAGGTCATCGACCCGGTGACGAAGGCCCTGAACAACTCGGTGGCCCAGGACCTGAACGCCAAGGTGGACGTCCAGGGCCAGGACCCGCACGAGGTGGCCCTGGAATGGATGACCTCGGAAGGGTTCGTGAAGCAGAACTGATCCGGACCGGACCGGACCGGCCGGGCACCGGTGACGGCGGCCGGCCGGCCGGTCGGTCGGTCACGGTCCGGACCCGACCGTGGGAGCCGGGGCCGGACGGGTCAGCAGCTCGGGACCGAGCCCTTCCCCTTCTCCAGGGCCACCAGGGAGTCGACCGCACCCCGGAGGCTCGTCACCGGAACCAGGCGCAGCCCCTTCGGCAGCTCCGCCTTCGCGTCCGAGCACTCGGCCTTCGGCACGAGGAACACGGTCGCCCCGTCACGCCGGGCCGCCTGCGTCTTGAGGGCGACGCCGCCGACCGGTCCGACCGTGCCGTCGGCGTCGATCGTCCCCGTACCGGCGACGACGCGCCCGCCCGTGAGGTCGCCGCCGCTGCCGTCGCCGTCGAGTTTGTCGACGATGCCGAGGGAGAACAGCAGTCCCGCACTCGGTCCCCCGACGTTCGCCAGCTTGAGGGTGACCTCGACGTCGCCCTTCTCGTGCAGATAGCCGAGGGCCGCCTCGGTGGCGGTGTCCTGCGACTTCCTCATCTCGTCGGTGTTGTGCCGCTCGATCTCCTCGAGGCTGCCGCCGCTCGGGTAGACCGCGTCGCGGGGCATCACGGCCCGGTCGGTGGCGAACCAGGCGCCGAGCACGTCCCCCAGCGAGACCGTGGCGTCCGGCCCGGTGGCCTCGATCGTCGTCATCCGCAGCTGGCCGCGGGTCTTCCGGGTGGGCGCCCCGGTGATGGTGATCACCTGGTCGCCCTTGTTCTCGCCGAGCACGTTCGCCGTCAGACCGGGCTGCGCCAGCGAGAAGGGCAGCGGCGCGAACACCGCCGTGGCGAGCAGGGCCACGACGGGGAGGGCGCAGACGGCGACGGCCTTGGGGCGCGTGAGGCGAGAGAGCACGGGTTCAATCTAACGTCCCGGGCCGGCCGCCCCTCCGGACAGGTCCGGCGATCCGGCACGGCCGGAGTCGGCCGCCGTCAGCGCAGCGCGTCGGCGACCTCGCGGGCCGCGTCCATCACCCGCGGACCCACCCGCTCCGGGACCGCGTCCGCGAGCATGACCACCCCGACGCTCCCCTCCAAGCCCGTCACCCCGATGAGCGGCGCCGCGGCACCGCTGGCGCCGGCCTCCAGCTCCCCGTGCGTGAGCGTGTAGCCGGGGTCCTCCAGCGGCGCCCGCCGGGCGGCGAGGATCGCGCGGCCCGCCGCTCCCCGGTCGAGCGGGTGCCGGAAACCGGCCCGGTAGGCCACGTGGTAGTCCGTCCACGTCGGTTCGACGACCGCGACGGCCAGCGCCTCGGTCCCGTCCACCAGCGTCAGGTGGGCCGTCGCCCCTATGTCCTCGGCCAGTGCGCGCAGCGCGGGCAGCGCGGCCTCGCGGACCAGTGGGTGCACCTGGCGGCCGAGCCGCAGCACGCCCAGTCCCACCCGGGCCCGGCCGCCGAGGTCACGGCGTACCAGCGCGTGCTGCTCCAGCGTGGCGAGCAACCGGTAGACCACGGTCCGGTTGACGCCGAGTTTGTTCGACAGTTCGGTGACGGTGAGTCCGTGGTCGGTGTCGGCGAGCAGCTTGAGGACCCGCAGTCCCCGGTCGAGCGTCTGAGAGGTCTCCGCGGTCACGACGCCCACTCCTTAGTGGTGAGGTCGACGGCGCTCGCTCGGCGGATGCGTCACCGAGTCCCGTCGGCGACGCGCTTCAGAGGCCGCCGGTCGGCTGGCGACCCGGGCTCTTCCCGGGCGGAGTCGCTTCACGGCTGCGCTCCGCGGCGGCGCTGCCACGGGGCGTGTGCGTAGCGGGACAGTAGCGAGCCGGTCCGCTCAGCGGAAGTCTCCGTCCAGAATCCGGGCATCGGCTCGTACGGACTGATTCCGTTTGTCCCGGAACGCGGGGCGCGCGGCACCCCGCGTACACCCGGCGCGCGCACAGCGCGCAGGTGGCGGCGCGCGCCGCGCCGGACGGGCGCGCGCTCGTCTCGGCGACGGCCGCCGGCCGGTGCCCCGCGTTCCGGATAGCGGCGGCGGACAGGTAACCGCTTCTCCATGTCGCACGGCCCTCGGCCCGGCCCGCACGGCACCCCGTGCCTCCGGGACCGGCGGTACGGTCCACCGCCGGCCCTCGGGTCCGGCACTCCGGCCCGGCTCCAGCGTCGGCGGCGACCCGCGCTGCCCCGCGTCGCGATCGGGCGCGCGGCGGGACGCGACCACAGGACCGGCGGCCCGGTCGGCAGCCGTCCGGAGCCCGCGTCGCACGGCCCGTCCACCACCCGGGGCGCGGCCCTGCGGAGGATCGCGGAAGCCGGCACCCCCGCCCGGTCCGGTCGAGGGCCGCCGGCGCGGCCGGTCACCGCATCCGGGTGGCCCACTCCTGCACCTTGGCGATCCGCTGGCGCAGCTGCCCGGCCGTCGCCTCCGCGCTCGGCGGGCCGCCGCAGACCCGGCGCAGCTCGGTGTGGATCACACCGTGCGGCTTGCCGCTCTGGTGGACGTACGCGCCGACCATGGTGTTGAGCTGCTTGCGCAGTTCCAGCATCTCCTTGTGGGAGACGACCGGGCGGCGCTCGGCGGGCAGTTCGAGGAGGTCGGCCTCCTCGTCGGGCTTCTTGCGGCTGTGCGCGATCTGCCGGGCCTGCCGCTTCTGGAGCAGCAGCTGCACCTGGTCGGGTTCGAGGAGCCCGGGGATGCCGAGGTAGTCCTGCTCCTCCTCGCTGCCCGGATGGGCCTGCATCCCGAACTCGGCGCCGTCGTAGAGGACCCGGTCGAAGACGGCCTCGGACTCCAGGGCCTCGAAGGAGAACTGCTCCTGCTCGCCGGTGTCCTCGTCCTGCTCCTTGTTCGCCTCGTCCATCTCCTTCTCGGACTCGGCGTAGGGGTCCTCCTCGGTCTCCTTGCGGGGCTTGTCGAGGGCGTGGTCGCGCTCGACCTCCATCTCGTTCGCGAAGGTGAGGAGGTCGGGAACGGTCGGCAGGAACACGGACGCGGTCTCGCCGCGCCGGCGGGACCGCACGAAGCGGCCGACCGCCTGGGCGAAGAACAGCGGCGTCGAGATCGTGGTCGCGTACACCCCGACGGCGAGACGCGGCACGTCGACGCCCTCGGACACCATGCGCACGGCGACCATCCACCGGTCGTCGCCCGCGGCGAAGTCGTCGATCCGCTTCGAGGCGCCGGTGTCGTCGGAGAGCACGACGGTGGCCTTGGAGCCGGTGATCTCCCGGATCAGTTTGGCGTAGGCCCGGGCGGAGTCCTGGTCGGAGGCGATGACGAGGGCGCCGGCGTCCGGGATGCCCTTGCGGACCTCGGTGAGCCGCTGGTCGGCGGCGCGCAGCACGCTCGGCATCCACTCGCCACGCGGGTCGAGCGCGGTGCGCCATGCCTGGCTGACGGCGTCCTTGGTCATCGGCTCGCCGAGGCGGGCCGCGATCTCGTCGCCCGCCTTGGTGCGCCAGCGCATGTTGCCGCTGTAGGAGAGGAAGATGACCGGGCGCACGACGCCGTCCCCGAGCGCGGACCCGTAGCCGTAGGTGTAGTCGGCGGAGGACCGGCGGATGCCGTCCCTGCCCTCCTCGTAGGTGACGAACGGGATGGGGTTGGTGTCGGAACGGAACGGCGTTCCCGTGAGCGCGAGCCGGCGGGTGGCGGGCTCGAACGCCTCCAGGCACGCCTCGCCCCAGGACTTGCTGTCACCGGCGTGGTGGATCTCGTCGAGGATGACGAGGGTCTTGCGCTGCTCGGAGCGGTTGCGGTGCAGCATCGGCCGCACCCCGACACCGGCGTACGTGACGGCGACGCCCTGGTACTCCTTGCTCAGCGGCCCGGCGCTGTACTCGGGGTCCAGCTTGATCCCTATCCGCGCGGCGGCCTCGGCCCACTGCTTCTTCAGGTGCTCGGTCGGCGCCACCACGGTCACCTGCTGGACCACGTGGTGGTGCAGCAGCCAGGACGCGAGCGTCAGCGCGAACGTCGTCTTGCCGGCGCCCGGGGTGGCGACGGCGAGGAAGTCGCGCGGCTGCTCCTGGATGTACCTCTCCATCGCCCCCTGCTGCCAGGCGCGCAGCTTGTTCGCGGTGCCCCAGGGGGCACGGCCGGGGAAGGCGGGCGAGAGGTGGTGCGAGTGCGAGGAGGCGCTGGCGGCGGTGGTAGTCACGGTCTCCGGTCTGGGTGGCGAGGGGGAGCGTCCGGGTCCGCGCGCGGCGCGTCGAGTGCGGCGGTGGCAGACGGGCGGTCGGCTCGGCTACGTACGACAACCGGGCCACCCTACCGGCGCCCCCGGCGTGTCAACGCGCGGACGGCGCCGCGTCCCCGGCGGATGGGACCGAGGTCACATGACGGTGCGGAGTCACCCCAGCACACGGCTCCGCTCCCGGATCCGGGTCGTCACCCAGGCCCCGGCCAGCGCCACCCCCGCCATCGGCAGGAACACGGCGGCGAACGCGGCCGGCGGGGAGCCGTGGGCGCCCGCGCCCGGGCCGGCCGCCGCGTGGACCGGGGTGCCGCCGCCCAGGGCGGCGAAGGCGGCTCCTCCGAAGGCGAGCAGCAGGACGTTGCACAGGGCGTCGGAGATCTGGAGGGCGGCCGAGTTCGTGCCCGCCTCGTGCGGCGCCGAGAGCCGGAGCAGCAGCACGCTGGTCGAGGCGATCACGAGCCCCATCCCGAAGCAGCCGACCGCCCAGGCGACGGCGACGGTCCACACGGGCACGGCCGGGACGAGCACCGCGGGCGCGGTCGCCACGGCGGCGGCGACCAGCACCATGCCCAGCAGCATCAGCCGTTCCCGGTACGGCTCCACCCGTGGCCGCGCCTGGACCCAGGAGCCCGCGGCCCAGGTGGCACCGCCCGCGGCGAGCGAGAGCCCGGCGAGGGTCGGGGAGAGTCCGCGCTGGGTGACGAGCATCAGCGGCACGAAGGACTCGGCGGCGACGAACGAGCCGGCCGCGACACCGCGCAGCAGCACCACGGACGGGAGCCCGCGCGCGGCTCTCCAGGTGCCGTGCGGCAGCAGGCCCCGGACGGCGGGGACGAGCAGGGCGGCACCGGCCAGGGCGGGCGGCAGCGCCGACGGGCGCAGGTCCTGGGCGGCGTACTGCAGGAGCCCCGCCCCCAGGGCGATCCCGAACGCCAGCCGGATGCGGCGCCGGTCGAGCGGGGTACGGCGCGCCGGCCCGCCGGTCCCCCCGGCGGGCTTCCGGGTGGGCCCACCGGCCAGCCGCCTGGTCTGCGGCAGGACCAGGGCGAGGGGGACGCCCACCAGCGCGGGGATGCCGAGGAACACCCAGCGCCAGCCGAGGTGCTCGGTGACGGCGCCCGCGGCCAGCGGGCCGACCACGGAGGGCACCACCCAGGCCGCCGCGAAGGACGCCATGATCGCGGGCCGCAGGCGCTCGGGGTAGACCCGCCCGACGACGACGTACAGCGCGACGATGACCAGCCCGCCGCCCAGCCCCTGGACCGCCCGCCCGAGGACGAAGACCCCCATGCCGGCGGCGGTCCCGGACAGCAGCAGCCCGGCCGCGAACGCGCCGATGCCGACGGTGAGGGGGGCGACCGGCCCGTCGCGGTCGGACCACTGACCGGCGAGGACCATCCCGAACAGGCTGGTCGTGAAGTATCCGGAGAAGGCGAACGCGTACAGCGCCACGCCGTGGAGTTCCCGTGCCGCGACCGGCATCGCCGTGCCGACGGCGGTGGCCTCGAAGGCGATGACCAGCACCACGGACACGATCCCGATGCTGAGCGCGCGGAACGACCGGCTCAGCACCCCGCCCTCGCCCTCGGCGGGAACGGTCGCGACGTCGGGGGCGTCCAGGGCTGCCATGGACGTCAGCGTAAGGTGCGCACCCCGCCGTGGCTCCTGTCGGTGGTCGGTGATCACCCCGTCCTTTGGTCCTACGACCACTCCCCCGCCCCGGCGGACCGCCGTTCGTGAACGGCGCATGGCAGTCCCGTTGCGGCGGCGCCGACACCCTTGAGCGGCCCTCTCCCGCCGCCTACCGTCGATCCGTCGGGTCCCGGCGCACGAGCGGCGCGGCACCCGGACACGGCCGTGTACCCGAGTGGTCCAGGGACTCGCCTGCAAAGCGAGTTACGTGGGTTCGAATCCCGCCACGGCCTCTGGTGGCGACCGGTGAGAGAGCATCCCGGCGTGATGCCCCCTCACCGCCCCGGCCCGCCCCGGCCCTCCCCGGAGCACTCTTCGGGCGGCGACCGCCGCGATCACCCACGGCAGCAGGCCGACCTCGCGGAGGGTGCCGACCTGTCGGCCGGACTCCTGGCTCGGCGATTCGGACACCCCCCTCGACGTCGCACCGTCGAGGCGACCTCATTCCCCCCAACCATCCCACTCGTCACTGAGAGCACATGCTCGATTGACAGGGAGTGACGTGACCTAGTTAGAGTACGAATATGCCGCTGCGGATGACGCTCCAGACCGTGATGGTGCTCAGAGCACTGATGTCGAATCCGACCCACGAGTTCTATGGGCGGGAACTGGCTGACGCCACCGGGCTGATGCCCGGAACCACGCACCCCATCCTCGTGCGCCTCGAACACGAAGGCTGGGTGGTCTCCCGCAAGGAGGACATCGACCCGCGCCAGGAGAAGCGGCCGGCGCGCAGGTACTACCGGCTGACCGCCGGCGGCGCCATGGCAGCGAGCGAGGCGATCCGAAAGTCCCGGCGGCCGAGCGACGCCGTCCTGGGCGGCCTGACCGAGGAAGGAACGACGGGCTGAATGAGCACCTGCCCCCCGCCTGGACGACTCAAGGGCTTCAAGGCCCCCGCCGTCATCCTCGGCTTCGTCACCCTGTGCACCGTCGCCGGCCTCTTCGTCGGCCGGGGCGGCGCGCAAGTCCTCCTGCTGCTCGACTACTCCTGGCACGCGAAACTCCCGAACTGGGGCGGCCTGATCGGCGGAATCGGCGGAAGTCTGCTCGGCTGTGCCGTTCTGGGCCGCGTCGCCTTCCGCAAACGGCTGATCCACTCCGGCAGTCGCACCGGCGGCGCCCTCGCCGGGATCGGGGTGACCAGCCTTGCCACCGCGGTCCTGTTCTGGTCGACGGCCTTCATCGGGCTCGGCGACTATCTCGATCAGCACGCCCAACCACTGCTTCTCGGCGTGGTGTGCACCACGAGCGGTCTGGTGGCCGGTTTGGTGGTGGGGCTGCTCGTCGTGGTGCTCCAAGCGATTTTGGCCGTCGGCCGGGCAGGGGCGGGCGTCCTTCGGACACGGGCGCGTCCCGGGGAACCCGCCGCGGTGGGCGACGACGTCGGCGTACTCCGCCCGGTCTCGATTCAGGTGCTCTCCCTCCTGATGCCGTCCGCGGCACGGCAGCGGTGGCTGGAGAGTTTCGACGAGAGCCTCTTCGACTATCCGGCCGAGAAACATGCCGCCCTCGTACGCGACTTCGCGCTTCACGCACCGGCGATGATCGCCTGGAGCTGGGTCCTCGAACTTCGTGGCCGGGCGTTCGGTGCCGGGGGGCGGGTGGGTCGGGAATGAGGTTGCCGGGCACGCGAGCCCCCTTCGGACTGGCCGCCACGATCCTGGCGATTCCCGCCGCGGTCAGCATGCTGGCCCCCGACCTCGCCGTCATTCTCTACACCGCCGAACTGGCGGTCCTGCTCCTCGCCTTCGCCACCGCGGTGTGGGGGCCCGACACCACGAGCAACCGCGCCTTCCGGCTCCTGCGCTGGATGACGGGCCGGCCCGAACCGGTCGGTCCGGAAGCGGACCGTCTCACCGAGGACGCCTCCGGGCCGGGTGGGAACCAGGGTCGGCCGCCGAGGGTATGACGACATCGTCTCGACGGCTGGATGCGCACCGCCCGCCCGGCCGGTTCGACAACCCGCACGCGAGGTCCGGCTCCGGGCAGGGATGACCACCTCCCCGGGGAGGTGGTCATCCCCCCGCCGACGGTCTCCTGCGCCGCAGCAGCCACGCGGTGAACGCCAGCGTCGAGATGTCGGTGTTCAGGGGGTGCAGGCTCAGGTCCGACTCGCTCCAGGCGAGCACCGTGCCGGTGGCGCCGTCCACGACGAGGCTGGTGTGCTCGGCGAGCCGGCCGAGGCGGATCAGGCGGCCGGCGGCGACCGGGAGGTGGTCGGCGGCGAACGCGTCGGGCCGCTCGTCCGCGTAGTAGTCGGGGAGGGCCGGCAGCGGCACCTCCGTGTCGAGCCGGAAGAACGAGCCGTCCTCCGGCAGGCCGGTCTCGCGCAGGAAGCGGCGGGTGGGTTCGTGGGTCAGCGCGCGCGGGAAGTCGACGTCCTCGAAGCGCAAGACCCGGCGCACGCCGAACTCCTCGTCCAGCAGCCGCTTCGGCAGGGCGAGGACCAGTCCGTCGCCGGGGCCGGCGATCCGGGCGAGCGGGCGGACCAGCGCGGCCAGCCGGCGGTACGAGGCCGGGTCCGAACCCTCCTCGTCCCGGCGGGCGGGGCCGCGCCCGGCGGGCCGCCGCGGCCCGCCCTCCGGGCCGGGGCCGCCTTCTCCGAGCTGCGGTGCCGTCCGGCCGTCGGTGGCCGCCACGAGGCGCAGCAGGCCCTCCAGCGAGGGAGCCAGGTGCGCCAGGGCGGGTCGGCCGGACGCGCTGGGCAGGCGGGGCACGGCCGCCTCGGCCGGCGCCCCCTCGGACAGCAGCGTCTCCAGGTAGCGGTCCAGGCCGCGCAGCGCCTCTCCGACGAGCCGGTCGCCCAGCTCGGCGGCCAGCCGGTCGGCGTCACCCGCCAGGTCGGCCAGGTCGGCCAGGTCGGGGGGACCGGGCCGGCCGGCGGCGCGCTCCGGCGCCGCGCTCCCGGCGGGCCGCCCCGTACCGGTCGGGCCCGTGTCCGACGGAACCGGGTGCGTCCGGCCCGAGCGCACCGGGCCCGTGTGCGCAGGACCCGAGTCCCTGGGCGGGCGGCACACCGGTGCGCGTGTGACGTACGGCTCCGGCGCGTGGCCGGTCAGTGCGACCGCCCCGCCGACATCGGTGTCCGTCCTGCTCATGGCTCCCCCGCGGATGTGAACGCTCGTGCTTCCCGCTGCGGGAACGGCCGGTCGCACCACGGCGGTTCCCCACTGAGCCGGAACCCTACGCGGACCCACTGACAGGGCGGTGGCGTCGCGCGGACGGGTGCCCGTACGGCGCGGGGACAATCGGGTCGGATGGGTGATGCGCGGCACGGGGCGCGAACGGTTCGACCGTTCTTCGAGCGGCCGTGGAGGGCCGCGGGCGGCCCGTCCCGGGTGCCCGCGTCCGGTGCTCCCGGGCCGTCGGCGTCACGCCGGTGCGCGACGACCGCCCGGCCCCCGCGTGCTGCCGGGTCTGCGGCCGGGCGCGGACAGGCGCCGGCGATCGGGCCCGGGGAGGGCGGACGGTTCGGCGCCGCGCGCGGGGCGGGGGGGCGGCCGGCGGGTCAGCCGAAGTAGACGCCGCCCGCCACGACGGCCACGGCCGCGACGACGAACAGCAGCACCCAGGGGAGGAGTCGGCCGAGGCTCGGCGGGGGTTCGTACCGCGGCTGCGCGCCGTCTTCCCCCGGGACGGGCGCGCCGGCCGGGCGCGGTGCGGCCTCGGCGGACGCCGGCCCGCCGCCGGGCGCCGGGCCGTCGGCGGCGGGTCCGGGGGCGCTCACGTAGCGGTCACCACCGCGGCCTGCGGGCGGATCGGGAGGCGGTTCACGGGGCGGCCGGTGGCCGCCCGGACGGCGGAGGCGACGGCCGCGGGAGAGGTCACGACCGGCACCGCGCTGGCCGCCTTGGCCCCGAAGGGGGCGACGACGTCGCGCTCCTCGACCAGCTTGACGATGCGGATGTCGGGTGTGTCCAGGGCGGTCGGCAGGGCGTAGCCGGTGAGATCGGGGTGCCGGACCAGGCCGCGGGCGGTGCGCAGGTTCTCGGTCAGGGCGGCGCCGACGCCCTGGGTGACGCCCGCCTCGATCCGGGCGGTCAGCTGGGCCGGGTTGAGGATGCGGCCGACGTCCTGGGCGAGGGCCAGCTCCACGACGCGTACGGAGCCGAGTTCGACGTCGACGTCGACGACGGCGCGGATGGCGCAGAAGGCGAGCCCGACGAAGGCGTCGCCCTGGCCGGTCTCGTCGAGCGGCTCGGTGGGGTGCGGCCGGCACTGCGCGGTCGCCCACAGCTCCTTGCCCTCCATGGCCTCGGTGACCGTGGTCGACAGGACGCCGTCGTAGGAGGTGATCTTCCCGTCGGTGATCTGGAGGAGTTCGGTGGACATGCCGAACTTGTGCGCCAGCGGCTGGAGGAGCTGGGTGCGGACCATCTTGGCGGCGCGTTCGACGGCGCCCCCGGAGACCCAGGTGTGCCGGCCACGGCAGCTGGGGCCGGCCGGCGGCTGGTCGGTGTCGACGGGCGCCACGTGCACCTCGTCGATGCCCAGCGTCTCCTGGACGATCTGCCGGGCCAGGGTGGTGAAGCCCTGGCCGGTCTCCACGGCCGCGCAGAGCACGGTGGCGACGCCGTCGTGGACCTTCACGGTGGCCGTCGAGACCTCGTCGGCCCCCTCGGCGCCGAGCATGTGGACCATGCCGAGCGCGTAGCCGACCCCCCGGCGGACGGCGCCGGGTTCGCCCGCGCCCTCGGGGCCGCCGGGCAGCAGCCACTCGTCCTCGGGGGTGTCCTTGGGCAGCGGCGGGAGCGGGAAGTCGCGGACGGCCTGGAGCAGTTCGGCGACCGGCGCCGGGCAGGTCACGGTCTGGCCGGTGGGCAGGACGTCGCCGGTGGCCATGACGTTGCGCAGCCGCAGCTCGGCGGGGTCCACGCCGAGTTTCTTGGCGAGCTTGTCCATCTGGGCCTCGTGGGCGGCGCAGACCTGGAGGGCGCCCTCGCCGCGCACGTGCCCGGACGGGGGGTTGTTGGTGCGCACGGCCCAGCCCTCGATGAAGGCGTTCGGGACGACGTAGGGGCCGCAGGCGAAGGAGACGGCGGCGGCGAGGGACTCGCCGGAGGTGTCGGCGTAGGCGCCCGCGTCGAGCAGGATCTGCGCCTCGACCTTGACCAGCCGGCCCTCGGCGTCGGCGTGGTGGCGGTAGCGCAGCAGCGTCGGGTGGCGGTGGGCGTGGCCGAGGAAGGACTCCTCGCGCGTGGCGGTGAGTTTGACCGGGCAGCCGGTGGCGAGGGCGAGCAGGCCGAGCGGGAGCTGGAAGCCCTGGTCCTCGCGGTCGGCGGTGGCTCCGGGGACGCCCGTGACGACGACCTTCACGCGCGCGGGGTCGAGGCCGTAGCAGGCGGCGGCGGTGTCGCGGTCGGTGTGCGGGTCGGTGGAGGCGATGTACAGCTCGACGCCGCCGTCGGGGCGGGGCACGGCGAGTCCGGCCTCGGCGCCGATGGGGGCGGGGTCCTGGCGGCCGATGCGGTACAGGCCCTCGACGACGACGTCGCCCGCGGCG
Source organism: Streptomyces sp. NPDC048566 (assembly GCF_043199735.1). Lineage (NCBI taxonomy): Bacteria > Bacillati > Actinomycetota > Actinomycetes > Kitasatosporales > Streptomycetaceae > Streptomyces > Streptomyces sp. NPDC048566. Next base: position 102,643 of record NZ_JBICWL010000018.1, on the reverse strand, counting down.
TCCGGGTCGCCGTGGCGCAGCGGGATGTGCCGGATCAGGTTGCCGTCGGGGTGCAGGGGCTCCGCCTCGAATGCCTGTTCCGGGTCGGTGACCGGTTCGAGGACCTCGTACTCGACGATGACGGCGGCGGCGGCCATCCGCGCGGTGTCGGGGTGGTCGGCGGCGACGGCCGCGATGGGCTCGCCGTGGTGGCGGACCACCTCGGAGGCGAACACCGGCCGGTCGGCTCTGCCGCGTCCGTGCAGGGCGGTGCCGGGGACGTCCTCGTGGGTGATGACGGCGCGCACGCCGGGCATCTCGCGCGCGTGCCGGGTGTCGATGGAGACGATGCGCGCGTGCGGGTGGGGCGAGCGCAGCACGGCCGCCCACAGCAGCCCCTCGGCCCACAGGTCGGCCGCGTAGGGGAAAGTGCCCTCGGTCTTGGCGCGGGCCTCCGCGGTCGGCAGGGACACGCCCAGGCCGTGCGGCAGGGGCTCGGGGCCCGTCTCGGGCGCCGCCGGTGTCGCGGTCGCGGCTTGGTCGGTCACGCCTGGCCTCCGTCCTGGCCGTACGGCTGTTCGTGCGGGGCCTGGCCGTAGGCGCCGTCGTCCTCGTAGGCCGACGGGTGGACGCCGCCGGCGCCGGGGCCCGCCTGGTGCGGGATGCGCGCCTCGTCCGCCTCGGGGGCGTCGGCCGCGGACGAGGCGTGCTCGCGTTCGGCGACGACCTCGCGGACGGCGTCCAGGACACCGCGGTAGCCGGAGCAGCGGCACAGGTTGCCGCAGAGCGCCTGGCGGGTCTCCAGCTCGGTCGGCGCGGGGTTGCCCTCCAGGAGGTCGTGCAGGGTCATGGCCATGCCGGGTACGCAGAATCCGCACTGCACGGCACCGCACTTGGCCAGCGCGCGCTGCACGTCGGAGGGCTGACCGTCGGCGGCCAGGCCCTCGACGGTGCGGACGTCGCTGCCCGCCGCGGTCACCCCGGGCACCAGGCAGGACGCGACGAGCCGGCCGTCCACCTGGACGTTGCAGGCGCCGCACTCGCCCTGCGAGCAGCCGTCCTTGGCGCCGGCGAGACCGAGTCGCTCGCGCAGCACGTAGAGCAGGGACTCGCCGATCCAGGCGTCGGTGACCGGCCGGTCGGCGCCGTTCACGCGCAGCACGTAGGAAGCGAGGGGGTGGTCGTCGTGCGGGGCGATGACGAGGGGCTCGGGCAGGGGCTCCGCGTCGTCGGCGACGGGGCCGTCGAGGGCGCCGGGGACGGGCTCCGGCTCCGGCTCCGGGGACGAGGGCTCCTCGGCGCCGGACCCGGCGTCGCCGGTGTCCTCGGGCTCCCGGGGGGCGGTGTCCGCCGGTTCCGGTGCGGGGTCCTCGGGGGTGCCCGGCTCCTCGGGCTCCTCGTGCCCCGCGGACGCCTCGGGGTGCTCGGACGCGGGGTCGTCGGGGGCGAACCCGGCGGCCTCGCGGGCGGCCTCGGCGGGCTGCTGAAGGGCCTCGGACCGCGGGAGGGGCGGGACGGGCGGCGCGGACGGCTCCGGGGCCGCAGAGGAGCCCTCGCGCGGCTCGGCGGTCCACGCCTGCCCGATCTCGCTCGCCCACGGCGCCGAAGCTCCGCCCGGCAGCGTGGCGGGCGGCGCGCCGCCCCACTGCTCGACGAGGGCCGACGTGGTGAACTCGCCGGATTCGTCCGGAAGATCCCCTCCGGCGACCGGAATGGACCACTGACCGGTGACGTCGTGCCCGGTGTCCTGCCCCGCGCCGTGCGCGCCCCGGTACGCGTCGTCGTGCCCGTCCCCGGCCGCTGCGCCGTAGCCGGGCTCCCCGGGCGCGGCGCCGTAGCCGGAGTAGTCCCACGGGCCGGTGGCGCCCGGCGTGTAGGCGAAACGGTCGTCGTGCGCGCCCGCGCCCGGCTGCCCGGCGTCCGGGTCCGGCCACGAGCCGCCGCCCCGCGTGTCCCACGCCCCGTCGGCCGCCGGGTCCGCGGCGTCGGGTGCGGCGGGCACGGCGTCGATCTCCGGGGGGACGTAGCCGTGACCGGGAGCCGCCAGCGGCTCCCGGGAGGCGAGCAGCGCCTCGATGCCGCCCTCGGGGAGCTCGACGAAGGCGGTCGCGCCGTCGTCGTAGTCGCCCTGGGGCAGCGGGTCCCAGCGCCCACCGCCGCGGCCGGAGCCGTCCTCGTGCCGGTCGTCGGTCACGACAGCGCCCTCCCGAGTGCTCGTCGGGCCAGCGCGGCGACGGTGCGCCGCAGGTGCAGTACGGCGGGCGGGAGCGGCTGCACGGAGCCGTCCTCGGCGGGGACGGGGTCGGGGATGCAGGCCGCCGCGACGTACTCGCCGAACGCGGTCAGCGCCTCCGGGACGATCGAGCGGCTGCCGTCCCAGTCGATGAGCTGGGCCACCCACGCCTCGGCGTCCAGGGGCCGCAGCGGCATCGGAGCTATGGCGCCGACGGCGCACCGCACCCCGCGCCGGGCCGGGTCGAGGACGAGTGCAACCGAGGCGATCGCGCGGCCGGGCCCGGTGCGCCCGGTGGCCTTGAGGAAGACCTGCGGCGCGTGCAGCAGCGGCACGCGCACGTAGCCGATGAGTTCGCCGCCGCGGAGCATGTCCACGCCCGCGAGCAGGTGCGACACGGGGATCTCGCGGCGGGCTCCGCCGGGCCCCGCGATGATCAACGTGGCTTCCAGGGCGGCCAGTACGGGCAGCGCGTCGCCGGTGGGGGCGGCCGAGGCGATGTTGCCGCCCAGGGTGCCCGCGTTGCGGATCTGCGGCGGCCCGGCGGCCCGCGCGGCGGCGGCGAGCGCCGGGATGAGGGCGGCGAAGTCGGGGCGGCCCATCCGGGCGTGCGTGAGGCCGGCGCCGAGCAGCGCGTGCCCGTCCAGGTACTGCCAGCCGCGGATCTCGCTGATCCGGCCGAGGCCGACGAGCGCGGCGGGCCTGAGCTGCCCGGAGTTGACCGCGGCCATCAGATCGGTGCCGCCGGCCACCGGAACGGCGGCGGGCATGGCGGACAGGGCCGCGACCGCCTCGTCCAGCGAGACGGGCAGCGTCACGGCCTGCGCCGCCTGCGGTGCGTGCGTGGTCAAACCGGTTGCCCCTTCCCGCTGCCCCACCTGGTCCCACCTGTGCTGCCGTACGGTACGTGCTGACAGGGCGGACGTGGCAACTCTGGCACATCTTCCCCGGCGCTCGGCGCGGGGGTCCGCTAGGAGGCATTCGCCCCCGTAGCCGACGAGATGACCCGATTCGACACGACAACGACCGTGTGCGCGGATCGCCGTCTTCGGGGGATTCCCGGGACGCCGCTCCGCCCGGCCCCCTCCCGCCGGGCGGGCGGTGGCGCGCGCCGGCCGCCTCACCAGGCCGGGGGCGTTCCCTCGATCGGGCGTCCGAGGACTCCGGGCCGCCGCTGCCAGGGCAGCGGCCCGGCGGGCGGCCGGTAGCCCACCCCGAGCGCGTCGAGGCGCGCGTAGTGGCCGGTCATCCGGCGCTCGAAGCCGGCGAAGTCCCGTTCCGCCGGGGCCGGAAGACGGCTCCAGGCGACCTCGGCGAAGGCGGCGAGCCGGGGGAACGCCTGGTAGTCCAGGCGTGCGTGGTCCTCCGTCACCTCGCTCCAGAGGTTGGCCTGCGCGCCCAGCACGTGCCGCGCCTCGGCCTCGGTGAGCTGCGCGGGAACCGGTTCGAAGCGGTAGACGTCCTCCAGGGTGCGCACGTACGCGATGGGCACCGGCTCGTCCTCGCCGGGGCCCTGCCGGTAGTCGAGGTACACGTGCTGCTCGGGGCACATGACGACGTCGTGGCCCGCGCGCGCCGCCGTCACCCCTCCCTCGTAGCCGCGCCACGACGACACCGCGGCGCCCGGCGCGAGACCGCCCTCCAGGATCTCGTCCCAGCCGATGAGCCGGCGCCCGCGCGCGGAGAGCCAGTCGTCGAAGTGCCGGATGATCCACGACTGGAGGGCGTTCTCGTCGGCGAGGCCGAGTTCCTTCATGCGGGCCTGCGCGGTGGCGGATTCCCTCCACTGGTCCTTGGGGCACTCGTCGCCGCCGATGTGGAAGAAACCCGAGAACTCCGGGAAGCGGGCGGGATCCGCGGGGAAGAGGTCGAGGAGTTCCTCGAAGACGCCTTCGTAGAAACGCAGGGTGGCGTCGGTGGGCGCGAGGACGTTCCGGGAGACGCCCCAGTCGTCCCAGACGTTCAGCGCGTCCGTGTCGACGACGTCGGTGTTGCCGAGATGGGGATACGCGGCGATGGCGGCCTGCGAGTGTCCCGGGATGTCGATCTCCGGGACGACCGCGATATGCCGGTCGGCCGCATAGGAGACGATCTCGCGGATGTCGTCCTGGGTGTAGAAGCCGCCGTGCGGCCTGTCGTCCCACAGCGGTGAGGCCCGGTGGCCGAATTTCGTGCGGGCGCGCCAGGAACCGACCTCGGTGAGTTTCGGATAGCGCTTGATCTGGACACGCCATCCTTGGTCGTCGCTGAGGTGGAAGTGGAAGACGTTGAGTTTGTGGGCGGCGAGCAGGTCCAGGTAGCGCAGGACGCCTTCCTTGGGCAGGAAGTGCCGTGCCACGTCGAGCATGAGACCGCGCCAGCGGAACCGGGGCGCGTCCTCGACGGACCGGGCCGGGAGGTCACGGGGTGTCACCGGCCCCAGGGGGGCCCGGCGGAAGGCGTCGGGTCCGGCGAGCTGACGGAGCGTCTGCGCGCCCCAGAAGACGCCGGCCGGGTCGCCGCCCCGGATCTCGGCTCCGCCGTCGCCGACGTCGAGCCGGTACGCCTCGGCCGCGAGGGTGTCGTCGACCAGCAGGCGCACGCCGCCGGGCGTCCCGGGCGGCGCCGGCCGCAGCGGCAGCCCGAGGGCCGCGCCGAGGGTCGACCGCAGCCAGCGCTCGGTGCTCTCGGTGCCCGGCGCGGCGGACAGCGTGGTGTCCGGGCCGAGGGTGAACGCCCCGCCTGCGGTGCTCCCGTCCCGGAGGGGAGCCGGAATCAGGCCACTGTCCGTCATGTCCATCAGTCCTCCACCGCTCCGCCGAGGCCGGAGACGCGTCGTCGTTGTACGGGTACGAAGGGGACCGGCACCGGAAATGTCCGGCACCGCGGCGGCGGCCGTTCCACCGCCCCGGTCGGGCCCGACCGGCTCGCGGGAGACCGGAAGGGCCGCCGGCGGGGCGGACCGCGAGGTGCCGCCGACGGCGAAGGAACCGGCGAACAGGAAATCGTCCGCGCCGAGATGGGGGAAAAGCCGCTCGCGGCCATCCGGCAGGGAAGGACGGGCGGGAAAGGGCCACTCCGCGGGAATCCGGCGCGGGGCGCGCGGCCGAAGTCCGCGGTCTCCCGCGGCGCCGTCGGAACGCCCCGGGCGAAACCCCGCGGCGCCCAGGTCACGGAGGCCGGCGGGAAAGCGGTGTGCGGCGCGGTCGTCGTGTTCGCCGTGTTCGGGGTGTTCGGCGCGGAGGCGTCCCGCACCGGGAAGAAGAGGGCGATCGGCGGCGCCTCGACGAACACCGTCCCGGCCACCGGGGACTTGACCGGCGGAGTGGTCCGGAGGCGGAAACGGAATCGGGCGCGGGCAACCGGCGCGGGAATGGCGACGGGCGCGGAGGCGATCACCCCGCAATCCGCGGCCCCGCGACGGCCGGGCACGCACCGGCCGAATACGCGCTGCCCGACGGCACCCCGGAGCGCATTCCGCGCCGCGGACCGTCCGGGACGCCCGCACGAACGGACGGTAACCGCCGCGAACGGGAGGGAGTTCACCCGCGGCGCGGCGAACAGGGCGCGTCCGGCGGCCCGTTCACGGACGCCGATGCGGGCGGGGAGGGAGCCCGCCGCGTCGAGCGGTGCGCCGCCGGCCCCCGGGACCGCCGACCGGCGTGCAGGGGCGAAGGCGAGAGCGGCGCGCCGGCTCCCGCGGACACCGAGGCCGTCGCCGCCGGGAGAGTCGGGAGCCGCCGGGCCGGCCTCCGCCGCGGGCGGCGGCGCCACCGCGTGACGCGCCCTCGCCCTCGGACCCGCGACCGCCGGACGGCCGGCGCGGGCCCGGCGAGCGCGGACCGGGGCGCCGCCGGGGGGCCCGGACGCGCGCCGCGTGCGGGCCGCGCGGACTCCGCGGGCAGAGAGCTTCATCGGGCATCCTCCGGTGGGCGCGCGTTGCACCACGGGCAAGGGCGATGCCGCTCCGCACAACACCCTGGAGGCTAGGGAGTACGGGAACCCGACCACAAGAGGTCTCCACCACTCCGTGACCCCTCGGCGCACTGCGGCCCCGCACCCCGGCGGGCTCCCGTCCGACCTGCCGCCCCGCGCACGGCGAGGCCGCGGCACCCCTCACCCGGGGCACCGCGGCCTCGCGCGGTCCGCACGACTCGGCGCGCCGGGCGCGCCGGGACGACTACTTCTTGTCGCCGCCGTCCTTGCCCTGGTCGCCGCCGGCGCCCATGGACTCGAAGATCTCCTTGCACATGGGGCACACGGGGTACTTCTTCGGGTCGCGGCCCGGCACCCACACCTTGCCGCACAGCGCCACGACGGGCGTGCCGTCCAGCGCGCTCGCCATGATCTTGTCCTTCTGGACGTAATGGGCGAAGCGCTCGTGGTCCCCGTCGCCGTGCGACACCTGCGGCGTCGGCTCCACGAGGGTCCCCGTCCCCGTGCCTCGCTGGGGCTGGGTCTCAGGCTCAAGAGTGCTCATGGAGCCAAGGGTACTGGGGCCCGACGCCGTCGGTTGAGGGAAGGGTCACGCGCCCGGGCGCGGAGCCCGCAGGGCCGTGCGGGGTCAGTTCAGGGAGGGGTCGTCCGGGTACGTCGCCACCATCGCCAGCTCGCTGCGCTGCCGGCGCAGCACCTCGCGCCAGAGCCGCTCCGGAACGGGCGAGGAGACGTCCCCCGGCTCGGACTCGACGACGTACCAGGCGCCGTCGGACAGCTCCTTCTCCAGCTGGCCGGGACCCCAGCCGGCGTATCCGGCGAAGATCCGCAGCGAGCCGAGGGCGGAGGCGAGCAGCTCGGGTGGCGCCTCCAGGTCGACCAGGCCGATCGCCCCGTGCACCCGCCGCCATCCGAGGGGGGCCCGCTCCCCCGACGTGCCGCCCGGGATGACCGCGACCCCGAGCGCCGAGTCCAGCGAGACCGGTCCGCCCTGGAAGACCACGCCCGGCTCGCCCGCGAGCCCGGCCCAGTCCTCCAGGATGTCCTCGACGCCCACCGGGGTCGGCCGGTTGAGGACGACGCCGAGGGAGCCCTCCTCGTCGTGGTCGAGGAGCAGCACCACCGCGCGGTCGAAGTTCGGGTCCGCCAGGGCGGGCGTGGCCACGAGCAGCCGCCCTGTGAGCGAGGACACCTCGGTCATGCCAGACATGATCCCGCACAATCCCCTCCCGTGGGGAGCCAATGCCGGTACGCGGGGGAACGCAGCTCAGGGCGTGAAGGGGCACCGCCCGCGCACGCGCGGGACCGTGACCCCGCGTGCCCGTTTCGGAACGGTTCGTGTTGTGGCCAAGCCATGACGTATCCGAGGGGTCCGTGGGCTTACAGAGGGGGGGTGGGCGGCCATTACCCTTGCTGTTCGGCTCCCGTACGACCGGCCTGCCGACGACACACACCTGCCCAACTCATCGGAACGCGAGATACATGACCGTCAACGACGATGTCCTGCTTGTCCACGGCGGAACCCCGCTTGAGGGCGAGATCCGTGTCCGCGGTGCGAAGAACCTCGTACCCAAGGCCATGGTCGCCGCCCTCCTGGGCAGTGGTCCGAGCCGACTGCGCAACGTGCCCGACATCCGCGACGTGCGGGTGGTCCGGGGTCTGCTGCAGCTGCACGGTGTGACCGTCCGCCCGGGCGAGGAACCCGGCGAGCTGGTCCTCGATCCCTCGCACGTCGAAAGCGCGAACGTCGCTGACATCGATGCCCACGCGGGCTCGTCGCGCATCCCGATCCTCTTCTGCGGGCCGCTGCTGCACCGCCTCGGCCACGCCTTCATCCCGGGCCTGGGCGGCTGCGACATCGGCGGCCGGCCCATCGACTTCCACTTCGAGGTGCTGCGGCAGTTCGGCGCGAAGATCGAGAAGCGGGAGGACGGCCAGTACCTGGAGGCCCCGCAGCGGCTGCGCGGCACCAAGATCCAGCTCCCGTACCCGTCCGTGGGCGCGACCGAGCAGGTGCTGCTGACCGCCGTCCTGGCGGAGGGCGTCACGGAACTCTCGAACGCGGCCGTGGAGCCGGAGATCGAGGACCTGATCTGCGTCCTGCAGAAGATGGGCGCCATCATCGCGATGGACACCGACCGGACGATCCGCATCACCGGTGTGGACTCGCTCGGCGGCTACACCCACGCGGCGCTGCCGGACCGGCTGGAGGCCGCCTCCTGGGCGTCCGCGGCGCTGGCGACCGAGGGCAACATCTACGTCCGCGGCGCCCAGCAGCGGTCGATGATGACGTTCCTGAACACCTACCGCAAGGTGGGCGGCGCCTTCGAGATCGACGACGAGGGCATCCGCTTCTGGCACCCGGGCTCGCAGCTGAAGTCGATCGCCCTGGAGACGGACGTCCACCCGGGCTTCCAGACGGACTGGCAGCAGCCGCTGGTCGTCGCCCTGACGCAGGCCACCGGCCTGTCGATCATCCACGAGACGGTGTACGAGTCCCGGCTGGGCTTCACCTCCGCGCTCAACCAGATGGGCGCGCACATCCAGCTCTACCGGGAGTGCCTGGGCGGTTCGGACTGCCGGTTCGGGCAGCGCAACTTCCTGCACTCCGCCGTCGTCTCGGGCCCGACGAAGCTCCAGGGCGCCGATCTGGTCATCCCCGACCTGCGGGGCGGCTTCTCGTACCTCATCGCGGCGCTGGCGGCCCAGGGCACGTCACGGGTGCACGGCATCGACCTGATCAACCGGGGCTACGAGAACTTCATGGAGAAGCTGGTCGAGCTGGGCGCGAAGGTGGAGCTGCCCGGCAAGGCCCTCGGCTGACCCGGCTCCCGGCCGCCGCCCGGCACGACCGGGCGGCGGCCGGGGGACGGTACGACGATGGGGCGGCCCCCCGTGAAGGGGCCGCCCCATCGGCGTTCCGCGCCGGGTACGCGTCCCGGGTGTCCGGGACCGTACCGGCCAGGACTACTTGCCCTTGGCGGCTTCCTTGAGCTTGCTGCCCGCGGAGACCTTGACGCTGTAGCCGGCGGGGATCTGGATCGGGTCGCCGGTCTGCGGGTTGCGCGCGGTGCGAGCGGCACGGTGGGTGCGCTCGAAGGTCAGGAAGCCGGGGATGGTGACCTTCTCGTCGCCCTTGGCGACGATCTCGCCGACGGTCTCGGCGAAAGCGGCCAGAACGGCGTCGGCGTCCTTGCGGGTCACCTCGGCACGGTCGGCCAGCGCGGCCACCAGCTCACTGCGGTTCATGTCGTTACTCCCGTGTTCTTCTTGCTGTTGAGGCGTGCCACGCGGCGGAGCCGCATATCGGGCACAGTGAAGCCGATGCTGCCAGGGTCCTCGGTCGGCCCCCGGACCCGGGTCCGTAGCCAGACCGTCGCGCCCGAAGACGCATCCTGCCCCCACCTGCGGCGGGAAAGCCAATCCGGCACCCCTGGGAGGGCGAACGAACACCCTTGGGGGGCACTCGGAGCGGCCTGCGAGGCCTGAGCCTGGCCGCCACGATAGAGGCGGCCGCGGGCGCCGCGTTCCGCGACGCGCCGGGCTCCGGGCGGTCGTGGCACCCGTCACAGCGGGGCCGCGGGCCGCCCGAGGCCGCTCCGCGGGCGCGTCCCGGGCCGCTCGTCGGGTACCCCGACCGGACGGGTTCACCGGCTCGCGACGCCCGGCACCGCGCCTCGCCGCATCACCGGGTACCTCCCGTACGCGGGCGGCGCGCCGCCGTGCGACGCGCCGCACGGACGCCGCGGGCCTTCCGGCGGACCGTCCCGGTCACGGCACTAGACGGTCGTGGCGGCCGTGTCCGTCACCCCCGCCGCCTTCGCGGCGTCGCGCACCGCTCCGGCGACCGCGCCCGCGACCTTGTCGTTGAAGACGCTGGGGATGATGTAGTTCGGGTTGAGCTCGTCCTCGGTCACCACGTCGGCGAGCGCCGTCGCGGCGGCGAGCATCATCTCCGTGTTGACGGTGCGCGACTGGGCGTCCAGCAGGCCGCGGAAGACGCCCGGGAAGACCAGGACGTTGTTGATCTGGTTGGGGAAGTCGGAGCGGCCGGTGGCCACGACGGCCGCGGTCCGGCGGGCGACGGCCGGGTCGACCTCGGGGTCGGGGTTCGCGAGCGCGAACACGATGGCGTCGTCGGCCATCCCGGCCACGTCGTCGCCGTCGAGCACGTTCGGCGCCGACACGCCGATGAAGACGTCCGCGCCGTGCACCGCCTCCTTCAGCGTGCCGGTCAGGCCCTCGGGGTTGGTGTTGTCGGCGATCCAGCGCAGCGGCGAGTCGGGCGCGGTGGCGACCAGGTCGGCGCGGTCGGCGTGCACCACGCCGTGGATGTCGGCGACGACGGCGTTCTTCACCCCGGCGGCGATCAGCAGCTTCAGGATGGCCGTGCCGGCCGCGCCGGCGCCGGACATGACGACGCGGATGTCGCCGATGGCCTTGCCCGCCACCCGCAGGGCGTTCGTCAGGGCGGCGAGCACGACGATGGCGGTGCCGTGCTGGTCGTCGTGGAAGACAGGGATGTCGAGCGCCTCGCGCAGCCGGGCCTCGATCTCGAAGCAGCGGGGGGCGGAGATGTCCTCCAGGTTGATGCCCGCGAAGCCGGGGGCGATCGCCTTGACGATCTCGACGATCGCATCGGTGTCCTGGGTGTCCAGGCACAGCGGCCAGGCGTCGATGCCGGCGAAGCGCTTGAACAGGGCGGCCTTGCCCTCCATGACCGGCAGTGCGGCCTTGGGGCCGATGTTGCCCAGGCCCAGCACGGCGGAACCGTCCGTCACGACAGCAACGGAGTTGCGCTTGATGGTCAGACGGCGGGCGTCCTCGGGGTTCTCGGCGATCGCCATGCAGACCCGGGCCACACCCGGGGTGTACACCATGGAGAGGTCGTCACGGTTGCGGATCGGGTGCTTGGACTGCATCTCGATCTTGCCGCCGAGGTGCATGAGGAACGTGCGGTCGGACACCTTGCCGAGGACGACGCCCTCGATGTGGCGCAGCTGCTCGACGATCTCGTCGGCGTGCGCGGTGGAGCTCGCCGCGATCGTCACGTCGATCCGGAGCTTCTCGTGGCCGGACGCCGTCACGTCGAGGCCGGTCACCGAGCCTCCGCTGGACTCCACGGCCGTGGTGAGCTGGGAGACCGCCGTTCCGCTCGCGGGCACCTCCAGCCGGACCGTCATCGAGTAGGAGACGCTGGGCGCCGTTGCCATGGCCGACTTCCTCTGCTTTCACCGTGTCACTGCGTTTGTGCCGTCCGATCGTCGCACCTACCCCTGAGTACGGGGTAGTCGCCCTGGATTGCGAACGTTTTGTTCGCCGGAGGCCGCACTTTCGGAAAACGGATTCCACCATACGAGAGTTTCCGGACCAACGAAAGAGGCCCACGTCACTGACGTGGGCCTCTTCGCGTCCTCCGCGGAGGACCTGGTTCACGACACCGACCCGCCATGCTCGCCTCGCGGCAAGTGGTCGCTCGTGGCGACGAAGGTTGGGCCCGGGGGCTTGGATCGGGCCGGTGTCACGTCAAAGGTAACAAAGGATCCCCGTAAGGCAATTCCCGTCCCGCGAGTTCTTTTCGGCGGGACGGGACGGCGGTGGTCCGGGGACCCGGACCGGACGGTGCGACCGGCCCGCACCGGAGCGGAACGACCCGCTCCGGTGCGGGCCGGCTCAGTCCCTGAGCAGGTCCGGCACCGCGGCGGCGTCGGGCTCGTCGCGGTCGCCGGAGACGACGGTCAGCTGCTGCGTCGCCCGGGTCAGGGCCACGTACAGCACCCGCAGCCCGGCGGGCGACTCGTCCGCGATCTCCGCGGGCGACACGACCACGTTCGCGTCGTACTCCAGGCCCTTGGCCTCCAGGCTGCCGAGGGCCACCACCCGGTCGCCGAGCCCGGCGAGCCAGCGGGCCGCCTCCTCGCGCCGGTTCATGGCGACGACGACCCCGACCGTGCCGTCGACCCGGTCGAGCAGCCGCGCCGCCTCGGCCCGGACGGTCGCGGCGAGCGACTCGCCGACGACGGCGAAACGCGGCTCGACGCCCGTGGAGCGCACGGCGGACGGGGCGTCCGAGCCCGGCATCGCCAGCGCCAGGACCTTGGCGGCCAGCTCGGCGATCTCGGCCGGGTTGCGGTAGTTGACCGTCAGCGTGAACCGGCGCCGGGGGCGGGTGCCGAGGGCCTCCTCGCGCGCCTCGGCCGCCTCGTCCGGGTCCGACCAGGACGACTGCGCCGGGTCGCCGACGACCGTCCAGGTGGCGTGCCGGCCGCGCCGGCCGACCATCCGCCACTGCATGGGCGTGAGGTCCTGCGCCTCGTCCACGATGACGTGCGCGTACTCGGTGCGCTCCTGGGCCAGCCGCTCGGCGCGCTCGCGCTGCGACTCCTCGCGCACCGGCATCAGCTCCTCCAGGCCGGTGAGCTGGTCCAGCGGGTCCGCCTCGCGCCGCTTGCGGGGCCGCGCCGGCATCCCGACGACGGCCTGGAGCTCGTCGAGCATCGCCACGTCGTGCACGGACAGCCCGTCCCGCTTCAGCGACCGCGCCACCCGGCGGACCTCGCCCGGGTTGAGGACACGGCGCGCCCAGCGCCCCAGCCGCCGCTCGTCGGCCATCGCGGCCAGCACGCCCCGCGGGGTCAGCTCCGGCCACCAGGCGTCCAGGAAGGTCTGGAAGTCGTCCTCGGCGGTGACGTCCTCGTCGAACGAGGAGCGCAGCTCGGCCGCCAGCTCCGGATCGGTGTGCCGGGCCCCGGCGCCCGACCGCGCCCACAGCGCGTCGAGCAGCAGTCTGCGGGCACGCGGGCGCAGCAGGTTGACCGGGGCCGTCCCCCCGAGGGCGTTGTGCTTGATGCGGTCCAGTTCGGCGGACTCCAGCTCGATGCGGCGCCCGAAGGCCACGACGCGCAACCGGGTGGGAGGCCCGGCGGGGGCGGTGTCCTGCGCGTCGAAGGCGAGCTGCCCGGAGGCGGCCCCGCCGGAGCCCGTCGCCCCGCTCGCCCCGGCGGGCGCCTCCAGCGCCCCGCGGGCCGCCTTCCGCAGCACCTTCAGCATCCGGTGCGAGCCCTTGACGCGGGCCACCGCCGGGGAGTCGTAGAGCGTGGCGCTCTCCCCGTCGACGAGTGAGCCGATCGCGCGGATGGCGACCTGCCCCTCCTCGCCCAGGGAGGGCAGCACGCCCTCGGTGTAGGCGACGAGCAGCGGCGTCGGGGAGACGATGAGGATGCCGCCCGCGTACCGGCGGCGGTCCTGGTAGAGCAGGTACGCGGCCCGGTGCAGGGCGACCGCGGTCTTGCCGGTGCCGGGCCCGCCCTCGACGAGGGTCACGGAGGCGGCGGGCGCGCGGATCACCTGGTCCTGTTCGGCCTGGATCGACGCCACGATGTCGCGCATGGAGTGGCTGCGGGCCTGGCCCAGCGCGGCCATCAGGGCGCCGTCGCCGACCACCGCCAGTTCGCGGCCGTCGAGGGACGCCGTCAGCTCGGGGCGCATGAGGTCGTCCTCGACACCGAGGACCCGGCGCCCCTTGGAGCGGATGACCCGGCGCCGCACGACCCGGCCGGGGTCGACCGGGGTGGAGCGGTAGAAGGGGGCGGCGGCGGGTGCCCGCCAGTCGATGACCAGCGGCGCGTAGTCGGCGTCCAGCACACCGATGCGGCCGATGTGGAGGGTCTCCGCGATGGTGGCGGTGTCGTCCTCGCGCACCGCGCCCTCGGCGGGTTCGACCGCCGTGTAGGCGCCGTCCGGGCCCTTCTTGCCGTCCTTGCCGGCCAGCAGGTCGATCCGCCCGAAGAGGAAGTCCTCGAACTCGTTGTTGAGCCGGTTGAGGTGGATGCCGGCCCGGAACACCTGGGCGTCCCGCTCGGCGAGCGCCCCGGGTGTGCCGACGTGGCCGCGCTGGGCGGCGTCGTGCATCAGGAACTCGGCCTCGTGGATCTTCTCCTCAAGACGCTGGTAGACCCGGTCCAGATGCGCCTGTTCGACGCCGATCTCCCGGTCCCGCACGGAGTCGTCCTGGGCGGACGTCTCCGGTGCGGACGGACGGACCGAACCGACCGCGGATTCCTGCTGAGCCTGAGCGGCCACCGGGCCCCCTTCTGACGTGCTGGGCAGCCGTCAACCGTACGCGAAGGGGGGCCCGCCGGGCTACGTGCGCGCCCGGTGTCCGCTCACGCGTCCACCTCCACGAGCCGCTTCCCGTCGAAGGTCATGACCTCGAAGTGGTCGATCTGGTTCGGCGTGAAGGCCGCGCCGCCGTGCACGTAGAGCGGCTGCTTGGCCTCCTCGGCCTTGGCGTTCGGGATGCCGTACCCCCACTTCGGGACCGCCCAGGAGGTGACCGTCTCGCGCTCGCCGTTCTTCCCGACCGCGATCAGGGAGCACTTCAGCGGGCCCTTGACGTTCTTGAGCTGGAGGACGGCGTGGGTGCCCCAGTCCTTCGGCTCGACGGCCACGACGGCGTTCACCTTGGTGGCCGGGTCGGTGGCCTGCGTCTTGTCGGTCATCACCTCGAAGGCGGCCTTGGCCGGGCTGGTGGCGTGGGCCTGCGGCACGTTCGTCCCGCCCTCCCCGCCGCCGTCGACGGCCATGACGGTCAGCGGGCCGCCGACGATGAGCGCCGCCGCGGCGGCCACCAGGTACATGCCGCGCCGGCGCTTGTGGGCGCGGCGTGCCGCGACCTCGTCGACCAGCCGCTCCGCGAGCCGCGGGCTCGGCCGGGCCGAGAGGGACTCGGCGATGGCCGGGCTGCCCTGCGAGGCGGGCAGGTCCGCGAGCGCGGCGAGCATCGGTTCCATGCCGGCCAGCTCGTCGAGCTGCCGGGCGCACCACTCGCAGGTCGCGAGATGCGCTTCGAAGGCGCTCGCCTCGGCGTCGTCGAGAATCCCCAGCGCGTAGGCGCCGACGGTCTCGTGGATGTCTCCGGGACCCTGTTGTCCCTGCGGGCCCTGCATGGCTCCCGGACCACCTGTTCCGTAACCCCCGTACGTGTTCATGCCGTCACCCCCCGCTCCTCCAGCGCCAGCTTCATCGACCGCAGGGCGTAGAACACCCGGGAGCGCACGGTGCCGCTGGGGATGCCGAGGGTCTCGGCCGCCTCGTTGACCGTACGCCCTTTGAAGTAAGTTTCGACCAGTACCTCCCTGTGAGCAGGGGTCAGGTCGTCCAGCGCGTCCGACAGTGTCATCAGCCACAACGCCTTGTCGATCTCGTCCTCCGCGGGGATGACCTCCAGCGGCGACGGGTCGACCTCCTGCGGCCGGGCCTGCCGGCTGCGGTGGCCGTCGATGACGATGCGCCGGGCGACCGTCACCAGCCAGGGGCGTACCGAACCGGTCGCTCGATTGAGCGTGCCGGCGTTCTTCCAGGCACGGATGAGTGTTTCCTGTACGACGTCCTCGGCACGCTGCCGGTCGCCTGCGACCAACCGCAGCACGTAGGCGAGCAGGGGCCCCGCGTGTTCCCGGTACAGGGCACGCATCAGCTCCTCGTCGGGTTCCGTCGACGAGGACTGCTGAGACATGCGATGTCGGGCCCTTGGCCTGCGTTCGTCAGCCACGGCGGAATCCTTGCGCACGCCTACCTCCGGTGTCCGGGGGTTCCCCCAGTCGGTCGCTCATCACCGGGTACGTGCGCTGGTCGGCGGGTGTTCAAAGTGCACAGGGTTTTTTCTGTTTAATCTGTGAAGACAGTGAAAAGGAACCGCATCGATCACCTCCGGTCACGGGAGGATCACGGACGGGTGTGATCAGGCGCGGGACAGCGCCGCCCGCCGACGGTGCCGGGCCACGCGCTCCCGATTGCCGCACACCTCGCTCGAACACCAGCGTCGCCGCCGGCCGCGCGAGGTGTCCAGATAGACGATCGGGCAGTTGTCTCCCTCGCACTGGCGCAGACCCGCCCGCGCGGGCGGGTCGGTGAGCAGGTCGAGGGCGTCCCGGGCCACCACCGCGAGCAGTTCGGCGCAGCCGGGCTCGGTGTGCAGCCGGCGGCGCAGCGCCCCGTCGTCGCCGCGCACCGCCCACGGGGCGGGCGGCGCGGCCAGGGCGGCGGCGTTGACCCGGGCGAGCGCGCCGTCGGCCGGCCGGCCGTCCAGCTCGCCGCGCACCAACCGGGAGATGTGGCCGCGCAGTTCACGGAAGCCGAGCAGCCACAGACCGTCCACCTGCGTCAGCGGGGTGCCCGCCGGCACCAGCCCCGAGGCGACGACCCAGGCCCGCAACCGGCCCGCGCAGTCGAGCCGTTCACCGGGGTGCGTGGTCGCCGTCAGATCCAGGCAGATCCGCCCGGAGTCGAACCGCAGGTCGTACGAGGCCGTGGCCGTACCCGCTGCCATGCGCCTGTCACCGCCTTGGGGTCACCGCCGTCGTCACTCCTACAGTGCCCGCCCGCACGCCCCGCCGGAAGACTCCGTACCGCCGCGTACCGGACACGTTCGCGGCGCCGCGGGAGCCGCGCGGGAGGGACCGGGGCGCGGGCGGTCCACCGCTACGTGACCGCGCCGGGCCGGGGCGCCGCACGGCACGCCGACAGGGCCGCACGGCACGCCGGCGTCAGCGGTTGACGGACTGGATCTCCTGGACGACGACGTCCTGATCGGCGCCGAAGCTGCCGTCCGGCAGGTCCTGCGCGGTCGCGACGCCGGTGCCCGTCCAGTGGATCCTCCACGTGATCGTGGCCCGGAGCTTGAACGAGCCGTCCCCCGACGACCGCAGGTACTTCACGCCGCAGGGCGGCGTCTCCCCGGCCCTGCCCTTCTCGTACGCCTCGCCGATGGCGTCCCCGGACATCCGGCAGACCCCCGAGGCCGGGTAGGTCACCGCGTCCGCCGTCCCCGCCTCGATCTTCAGCGACACCGGTTCGGCGGTCGTCGTCGCCGACACGTTCAGCAGGGGCACCGACGCGGTCACCGACACCGGCCGGAACTTCGCCGTGTCCAACCACGCCCACGTCGGCAGGTTCACCTTCGTCGTCCCCGCGGGCGCGAGGTCCACCCGCGTCGACGGCACCCGGATCTCCGCGTACGCCAACTGCGCCAGCACCTCGGGCGTCACCGCCTCCGGCACATCCGCCGGCGGCGCGTCCCCGGTGTCCACCCAGAAAATGGGCTTGTCACAGTCGAGCGCACCGGGGTCGCCCTCACGCCCCTCGGTGACGTACGAGTCCCACCAATACCCCTTGCCGGCCTTGGCCTTGTTGAAGTCCTCGGCCTCACCGCCGTTCACGTACCTGTCCCGCTGCTGCGCGTCCCACTGGGGGCCGGTCGACTCCGCGTTCCAGATCGGCTCCAGATACTTCTGCAACTGGTCCGGGGTGTACTTCGGGGCGTAATAGCAGGCAGGGGGCGTCCAGTTCCCCGACGAGGACGTGACCGATCCGGCCCCGTCACCGGAACCGTTCTTGGACCGGTCGAACACGACGACGCCGGCACTGGCGGAGAGGTTGCCGTTGCTGTCGGAACCTCCCGAGGCGTTCGTCTCCGAGCCGTTCGTGCTGCCCCCGTGCCCGTACCCGGCGAACGCCGCGGGCGAGCAGACGAGCAGGGTCGCGGATGCGAGAATCGCGGCCAGCGCGGAGTTTCGGCGGTTCAGGACTGGCACGCGGCACTCCCCCGCTGCGATGTGAGCTTCTCCGTGACCCAGACACCTTGCTTGTTGACCCGGAGCAGGCTGTTGTAGAGAACGAAGTTGTTCTTCGACCTCGGCGTCACGTCGGTCTTGCCAGTCTTCAGGCTCTTGTTGTACGCCTTGTTCTGATCCTCGCAGTAGACGAGGCCCGCGGTGCCATCGCCATTGATCTTCACCTCTGACTTGAAGTACCGCTTCGCGCCCGTGATGCGATCTTTGTAGTCCACGAACTCGCGGATGAACTTCTCACTTCCCGCGGCGGCCGTACCTTCGGAGTAGAAGCGATACGCCTTGTTCAGCGGCTCCTGTTCCGCGATGGCCATGTCCACGGCCTTGATGAACTGCTCGCTGTCGGCGAGCACCGCGTCCTTCTCCTTGTCGCCCGTCTTGGGCCACTCGAAGGTGTATGTCAGATCCGACGGCAGCTCGATCTTCGGTCGGCCCGGAGCCGCGGACCCGCTCGCGCTCGGAGACGGCGAGGCCGACTCCCCCGTGTCCGCCCCCGCGATCTTGTCGTTGCCTTTCGACGCGTCGTCACCGCCCCCGCACGCGGTCAGAAGCAGCGCGGCCGTCGCGCCGACGGCGGCTGTGGCAAGCAGGCGAGGACGGCGGTTCACGACAGACTCCTGAGGGACGGGGGTTGCGCAAGGGCAACAACACGCTATCGGGGGCCGACGGGACGACACCAGAATGAGTGGGAAGCGTCACCGGCTCGGCCCTGGATTGCCTCCGACGGGCCTTCAGCCCGTCGGCGCCGCCAGCGGGCTCTCGAAGGCGGCCGTGCCGGCCACCTGCCGGAGGATCGCCCGGTACTCCTCATGGCGCGCGAGCGCCGCGGTGCTCAGGGTGAACACCGCCAGACGTCGGCAGTCCGGGTGGGGAAGATGGGCGGAGAACTGCATCAGCGGCAGTTCCGGCAGTCCGCCGCCCGCCCTCGGGGTGCGCAGCGTCTCGCTGAACGTCACCGGACCGCAGGGAAGTTCGGCGTACTCGACACGTTCGCGAGAGCCGCCGGCGCTCACCGCGCGAGCGGCCGTCACGGCACGCGGGGACACCGCCGTCGTCCTCCAGGACAAGGTGAGGAAGGACAGCAACGGCGGACTTCCCGTGCCCTCTGCGACGTCGTCCCGGTGGAGACCGATCGAGCAGTGGACGACTCCGGCTTCCCACAGACCGCCCAGCAGGTATCGGCTCTGCGCGATCCGGCCGATGAGCTGCTGTCGGAGCATCTCGTCCGGCGCCGCGGAGAGCAGCGGCCCGAGCGCCGACTGCACGTCCTGTTCCGCCGGGGAGTCCAGCGGTGGCAGCAGCGCGTCAATCGGCACGGCGACGAACCCGGGCGGCTCGGCGAACCAGATGTCGGCGTCCGGGTCGTGAGCCGAGTCCGCGATGGTGACGCGGGGGTCTGTGGTCATGGACATCGGAACCTGCCAAATGCTGTGCGGGATCAGTGCGGGCGGGCGTGCGGGTGAGAGTCCTCGGCATCAGGAACGTGCGCCCCCGACCGTCGGGCACGGTCCAGCGCGGCCGGGCTCGCGTCCCAGTCGATCGGCGGGATGCCCCGTCGGCCCGTGGCCGTGAGCTGGTAGAGCAGGTGCAGCCTCTTCGGCGTCTCACCGTCGCGTCCGGTGGCGGCGATGACCGCGATGAAGCGGGGGTCGCCGGCGAACCAGAGCGGTTCGATCTCCGCCTTCAACGCGGGCTTCGTCCGCGTCGTGCCGAAGCGCCGCATCCACCAGAAGGTGCGCATGCCGGAGAGGAAGAGCAGCGGAATCCGCTCCTCCGGCCGCTCCGGGTTCGGCAACTCCAGCCACATCTCGTCCTCTTGGACCCCCGGATGCTTGTTGCGCCCGCGGGGAACTCCGGTGAGCAACTGCCAGGGGTACTGCTGGAGCGTGCGGCGGATGTAGAGAGAGGGGCGGATGTAGGCGAGTTGGAGGACTGCTCTCAAGGTCGCGTAGAGCAGGAGCGCCAGGAACAACCATCCAATCCACGGGGGTGTAGCAACGATGAGGAGAAGACTCATAATCCAGACAGAGGTCCAGCCGATCAATCGCGCGAAAGTCAGGGTCATGTGCCGCAGCCATGCCTGTCTTGATGGAGGGTGATCCCAAGCAGCCTTGCAGTCGGTCGGACCCATGAGGTTTCTCTCCGTTGGCTCTAGAAGACGTGGCGAGCGAGATTGACGAGACCACCTGCATCGAGGCCGAGTCGCGCCCCGTCAATTCCCGCGACAGAACCGTCTTTGATGCCGTTCTGCTTCGTGTCCACGCCGGTCATAACCAGGCCGAAACCGGCCGTTCCAACACCGACCGAAGCGGATGTCACTTCGACCGCCCGCGTGATCTGCGCTGCGCGCGCCCCACGGATCGTCGCACCCAGTAGCGCGTTGTCCAGACCCGCAATGATCTTTGCGTGATCGATGGTCTCGCCACCAACTCGGGCAGCCCGAGCCATGAGGTTGATCGCTTCGCCCGTCTCTCCGGTCGCTCGCGCAGCCGCTGCCGCTCCACGGCTTACCGCACCCAGTCCAGGCAGAACCCCCAGGGCGTCACCCGCGACCGTGACAGAGTTGATCCAGAAGTCAGAATCGAATTCGCCCTTTGTGAAGCCGTCCCACAAAGAGGCACGCAGCGACGGGTCACCGAAAACCCGCAGGGCCAAAGACGTTCCACTCAGAGCCGCCGAAGCCAGCAGCAGCACGGCCGCCAAGGTCCCGCCCGAGAGAACGAACAACGCCACAAGACCGATGACCGCCCCCACCGTGCTCAGGATGTCCGGCAGGTTGTCCACCAGCCAGTCGAGGGCCGAGTCGAACCAGCCCGGTTCGTGCGGGGCCAGTTTCCGCGTCGCGTCGCGGATCTTGGCCGCGCGGCGCCGGGCCTGGTCCTCGTGTTCGGCGGCGAGATGGCGGGCCTTGGCCCGGATCGCCTCCAGGGCGTCCTCCGCGTCGTCGACCGCCTGGTTCGCCTTGGTCAGAGCCTTCCGCGCCTCGGTGTGATCAGCGCCCTTGCCGTGCAGGTGGGGGCTGTCGCCGGCCTCGGTGGCCCGTCCGCGGGCCCGGTCCAGCGCGGCCTGGGCCTCCTTCGCGTCCTCCTCCAGTTTCCGTGCCCGCCGCTGGAAGTCGTCGAGTTCGCTCTCCCAGCGGCCGAGTTGGCCGGCGGCCTTGCGGATGGAGTGTGCGGCGTTCTTCAGGTTCAGCGGCAGCGGACCGCCGTCCAGTTGCTCGCGGAACGCGACCGCCGCGTCCCCTTCCCAGTAGCTGCCGTCCATCAGTCTGGTGACGAGGTCGTGCGTCTCCTCCAGGACTTTCGCGCACCCGGTGAGCTTCTTGCCCAGGCCGTGCACGGTGTCCGTACTGCCGGGCACCGGATGGAATCCGAGGTGGGGGAAATCGGAAGGGGGAATGTGCGGTGCCGATTTGAGCCCCTGGGGCAGTGACCGGTCGGCGCGGGACCTCGGGTCGAGCGCGGCTCCCGTGTCCTCGGCGGGATAGGTCACCGCGGACCACCGTGCGCGCCGCGGCCTCCCGCACCGTGGGACAGGGCCGCTTCCAGCGCCTTGTCCACCTCGCGGTAGCTGTCCCTGCTCTTTCCGACGATCTCGGCCAGCGCCTCGGTCTGCTCGCCGATCTGGTCCGCCCCGAACTTCCAGTGGTCCTGGAAGTCCTCGCACGCCCGGTCCAGGTCGTCCGTGCCCAGACCGGTGACCGTAGCGTCCTCCAGTGCCCTGCGCATGCCCTGGAGCGACTCGGTCGACTTACCGAGCATCTTCATGAAGTGCGACAGTTCGTCGCCGTCAACGGCCAGTCGCTCCGCCACGCCCTCTGCCCCTTCCCTGATCTCTCGGCGAGCCCGGAGCAGCGAACTCGGTCGTTCACGGAGGGATCTCCCGGACGACGGCGCCGCGATCGGTGCCGATGACACCGTCGGGCGGTCTCCGCGGGCCCGGAACGCCGTTCTCGTCGAGGCCCTTCCACGAACTCCCGTCGACTTGTTGTGCCGCTGCTCCGCGTCCCATGGGTGGCCCGTCGACTCCGCACCCCAGTCTCGGCGCAGTCGATCGGACGACTACGGGGTAAACTCCCGCAAATCGTGATCAAGGGAGCGGGAAGATCGTCCTAAGGAGTGATGGGGCGGCGGGTGCGGCCTTGCCGAGTCGGCCGGTACGAAGCCTCCGTGGCGGGCAGCTCGGCGTATCGAACGTGGTGTGAGGCCGCCCGCCCACGACGCGCGTCACGGCCTCTCCCCCCGTCCCCCTGTCTCCCGCGCCCGCCCTCGTCCCCCGGTATCGCCGAACCGCAGCGCCGCCCTGCCCTGCCCTGCCCCCGCGTCACTCCCCCCGGGGCCCGCGGCTCTGGCGTCCTCGTTTGCCGCCGGTGCCGTTCGGCCAGAGGCGGGGCGGGCGTTTCGCGGCGATGTCCTCGATCCAGCCGAAGGCGACGATGGCCAGGCCGATGAGGGGCCAGACCAGGACGAACATCCAGAGGGAGTACGTCGCGTCGAGCGCGGCGCCGGCGCCGGCCCCGTCCATGAAGGGGAGGCGGTACAACTGGTCGAGAACGGGGACCGTGGCCATGATGAGCATGTTGTGCCACAGGTAGATGGTCACCGCGCGGTTGTTGGACAGGGTCACCAGCTTGTCCCACTTGGCCAGGCGGCCCGGGAGTTCCTTCCAGGAGGGGCTGTACTGGAGCAGGATCACCACGAAACCGAAGGACCACAGCGCGTCGGCCAGCGGGATGTCGTTCATGTCCCAGCCGCCGGCGCCCAGATGGCCCGACGCCCACCACAGGGCGAAGCCCATCACCACCACCGAGACCGAGATGGCGACGTAGCGCGGGATCTCGGCGAGCCTGCCCTCGTGGTGCGCGATGCCGAGCACCCAGCAGGAGCCGTAGACGGCGAAGTCGGTGACGGCGTTGCCCGTCTCGCCGGGGATCGTGACGAGCCCCGTACCGACGACCGCCGTGAGCGCCAGCGGGGCCAGCACCGTCGCCCACGGGACGCGCCGGAACGCCCACAGCAGGAGCGGCGAGGCCACCACGAACCACAGGTAGGCCCGCAGGTACCACAGGGGGCCCGCGCCCTGTTCCGCCCACGTGGCCTCCAGCAGGCCCGACTCGGAGCCGATGTGCAGGGGGTACGGCGGGGCGCCCACCGGGACGAGGTAGTTGAACACGTCGACGACGCCCCACAGGCCGCCGCCGGTGTCCGGGTCGTGCGCCGGGTTCCAGCCGCCCGCGAACAGCAGGGTGAGCACCACCGCGCTGAAGGCCCACAAGGGAGGCAGCAGGCGCCGGACGCGTCCCCGGATCACGTTCCACGCCGGGCGGCTCAGGGAGCGCGCCATCAGCGAGCCGGCCAGGGCGAACATCACGCCCATGGAGGGGAACAGCACCGACAGCCAGGCCCAGCCGAAGAGGTGGTAGACGACCACGCGGACCAGGGCGATGGAGCGGAGCAGGTCCAGGTAGCGGTCGCGGCCCGGGCGGGCGGCGGCCGGGGCGGGCCGTGCCGCCGCCGGCTCCTGCCGGGTGCCCGGCCCGCCGTCGGCTCCGTCCTCGTCCCGGGGCTTCACCAGGGGTTTCGTGCGGCGGTGGGCCGCGCCCCGGACCGTGTCCGGCGCCCCGTCGAGCACCGCCGGATCGGCTTCCCCTCCGCCGGTGCCCCGACCGGGGTCCGGGTACGCCTGCGCGCCCTGCGGCTGCCGCGGGACCCCGGCCCTGGGAAAGCCCAGGGGCGGTGTGGACCCCGCGGGATGGTCGTGCGTGGTCATCCGACCGGCCTCCGTTCGTTCCCGTCCTGCGGCTCCCGCGGGCGCGGGGCCGATCCCGGCGCCTCCACCACGCCCGTGCGGCGCAGTTTCTGCCAGCGCAGCCGGCCGCCGGTGAGGGCGGTGATCCAGGACTGGAGCAGCACGACGTACATCAACTGCCGGTACAGCACCTGCTGGAGGGGGAGCGAGATCAGGTGGGTCATGCGTTCCTTGTCCAGGCGGAAGGCGTACGCCGCGCACACCGCCTGGATGGCGAGGACGCCGAGCCAGGCCAGGACCGTCTCCTGGGTCGGCCCGAAGACGACGCCGTACAGCAGGAAGATGTCGATCAGCGGGGCGAGCAGCGGGGCCAGCACCATGAAGAGGGACACCAGGGGCAGGCCGACCCGGCCGAAGCGGCCCGACGGGCCGCGTTCGACGAGGGCGCGGCGGTGCTTCCAGATGGCCTGCATGGTGCCGTAGCACCAGCGGTAGCGCTGGGACCACAACTGCTGGACGGACTCCGGGGCCTCGGTCCAGGCCCGTGCGTTCTCCGCGTAGACGACCCGCCAGCCGTCGCGGTGCAGGGCCATCGTGATGTCGGTGTCCTCGGCGAGGGTGTCGTCGCTCATGCCGCCGACGCGTTCCAGTGCCGTGCGGCGGAAGGCCCCGACGGCGCCGGGGATGGTCGGCATGCAGCGCAGCAGGTCGTACATGCGGCGGTCGAGGTTGAAGCCCATCACGTACTCGATGTGCTGCCAGGCGCCGATGAGGGAGTCGCGGTTGCCGACCTTGGCGTTGCCCGCGACGGCGCCGACACGCGGGTCGGCGAAGGGCTGGACGAGTTCGCGGACGGTGGCCGGTTCGAAGACCGTGTCGCCGTCCATCATCACGATGATGTCGTGACTGGCGTTCGCCAGGCCCCTGTTGAGGGCGGCGGGCTTGCCCGCGTTGAGCTGGCGGACGACGCGTACGTCGGGCAGGTTCAGGTCCTCGACGATGCGGGCGGTGCCGTCGCTCGATCCGTCGTCGATGACGAGGATCTCGATGGGGTGTTCGCTCTCCATCAGGGAACGGACCGTGTTCTCGATGCACTTGGCCTCGTTGTACGCGGGGACCAGCACCGACACGGGTTCGGTGACGGGGGTGCGGCCCCAGCGGAAGCCGGTCCGGCGGACCTTGCGCGCGTGCGTGGCCGAGAGCAGCAGCATGAGACCGAAGCGGGTGAAGACGAGGACGCCGATGACGGCGATGCCGACGACGAGGACGTCGGTGGTCTTCTCCGCGGCCTGCACGAGGAAGGTCCAGGCCCGGCCCTTCAGCAGGTCGACCCCGGTCACCGGGGTGTGCGCGCTGGGCGCGTCGAGGGCCTCGGTGAGATTCTCGAAGTCGTAGCCCTTTTGCTGGAGTTCGGGGATGAAGGTGTCCAGGGCCTGCACGGTCTGGTGGCGGTCGCCGCCGGAGTCGTGCATCAGGACGATGGCGCCCTTGCCGCCCTTGGGCGTGGCGCGGCGGACGATCTCGGCGACGCCCGGCTTCTGCCAGTCCTCGCTGTCGGTGTTGTTGACGACGGTGATGTAGCCGCGGGAGCCGATGTACCGCGTCACGGGCCAGGACCGGTCGTCCATGGCGTCCGCGAAGGAGGAGTACGGCGGCCGGAACAGCGAGGTGCGGATGCCCGCGGCTCCCGACAGGGCGAGCTGGCTCTGCGAGAGCTCCCAGTCGATGCGGCTCTTGGACTGGTACGACAGGTCGGGGTGGTTGAAGGTGTGCAGGCCGACCTCGTGGCCTTCGCGCACCATGCGGGCGACGAGGTCGGGGTAGCGCGAGGTCATGGTGCCGGTGACGAAGAAGACGGCGTGGGCGTGGTGCGCCTTGAGGACGTCGAGGACCCTGGGGGTCCAGGTCGGGTCGGGGCCGTCGTCGAAGGTGAGGACGAGCCGGTGGTCGGGGATGCGGAGGCTGGTGGTGCGTCCGCCGCGGGTGTCGATGACGGGTCCGCCGTCGAGGATCTTCTCGGGCACCTTGCCGGTGGCGGCCTCGGGGCGGATGCGGTGGTCGGCGAGGATCTCGCTGTGCACGTAGCCGCGGAGCATCAGCATCGCCATCATCGCGACGAGGACGAGCGTCGGCAGCAGCAGGCGCATCGGCAGCCTTCGGCGGCGGGCGTCGCGGTGCCGTCTGGAGGTGGTGCGTGAGCCACGGGCCGGCGCTTGGCCGGCCGGGCCGTGGCGGCTGGTACGGGAAGCCATCAGGGAGGGTTCTTTCCGGAACGGGTTCGGGTGTGCGGTTCGACGGGCGGGTGCGACGGACGGGTGGCACGCGGCGCCCGGCCGGGGCGGTGCGGGCGCGACGTCGGGTGGGCGACGGACGGCTTGGCGGGCGGGGCGGCGGGGACGCGGCCGGCGGGCGGGCTTCGCGGCGCCCGGCACCGCTCCGTCCACGGCCGCCGCGTCGTCCGAGGTCCTCCGGCCGCCGCGGCGGCCGTTCCGAGGTGCCGAAGCCTCCGGGGCGCCGCCGGGGTCTCCGGGGGATCGGCCGGGGCCGGTCCCCCGGGGGCTACGGCGTCAGCCGGGAGCGTGGCCGCGCGGTCCGAGCGGGAGACCGCCGGCGGACCCGGGACCTGGTCTCCGGGGCCCGGGTGGTGCGGGGTGCCGCCGAGGGGTCACCGGGGAACCTCCGGCACGGCTGGTCGCCGCCGGGTCGCGGCACGGTGTCCGGCCGGCCGGGCCGACGCTGCGGTCCCGCGGGAACGGTCCCGCGGGGAGCGGCCCGGCGCGTGCGGCCGGGCCGGCGCGGCCCGGTGAGCCGCGGGCGGAGCGAGGGGGCCGGTGGGACACGCGCCACTCCCCGTTCCGCACCGCGGGCCCCGGTGGCTATACGCCGCTCGGCGCCGCGGACGCCGATGGACTCGCGGCACTCGGTGCCGGTGCCGCGGGGGTGAACCCCGCCGGCTGGGCGGCGGCCCCGCCGCCCCCGTCGCCGCCGCCGGTGGCCGGGGGCTCCGAGGCCGGAGGCGTCGTGGCCGGCGTGGTCTGCGGGGCCGATTCGGCGGGCGGGTCGACGACCGGGTCGGACGGCTTCGGCGTGGGTCCTGGGCCCTTCGTGGTGACGCCCGGCTTCGGCTTGGTCGCCGCCGGGGCGCTGGGCTTCGGTGCGCCCGACGCGTCCGGTTTCGCGGCCTTGCCGGACGCCTTGGGCTTCGCGGTCCCGCCCGGCGCGGGCGTCGAGCCGTCACGGGCCGTCGCCACCGTGCCGGGGGCCACGGCCTGCTCCGGGGGTGCGGAGGCGTCGGCCTTCCCGGTGGGCAACGCGGGGGTGTCGACCTTGCCCGCGGGCCGGTCCTTCTCCTGGCCGGGCACCGGCAGCCAGGGCGCGTTGGAGTTCCCGGACAGGAGGGTGGCCACGATCACCACGGCGTAGACCGCGCAGGCCGCCGCGACGGCGATGCCGAGCCGGCGGTAGCGGCGGCTGCGGCGGCCCGACTCGTCGACGAAGACGGGCCGGTCCGCCTCCTGGCCGGCACCGCCGTCGGTCTGCTTGAGCAGGCGGTCGTCCAGCCTCCGTCCGGCGCCGTCGAGTTGGACGGTGACCTCGTGCGGATCGTGGTTGCGCCCGGGGACGCCGGGCTGCTCCCAGGAGGACGGCACCGGGAGGGAGCCCGCCGGGTCCGGCTCCGGAGCCGGGTCGGACGCCGGGACGGCAGGAGTGAGCAGCTCGGTCGGCGGCTCCGTGTCGTGGGCCGGCCCCTCGGCGCGCGCCTCGCCGGACGGCTGCTCGGGGACGGCGGGCCGGCCCTTGGCCCGCCGGCTGCCGGACGCGGCCCTGTCCCGTCCCGAGCTCCCCAGGCCGAAGCGCGAGCGGGCGGAACGACCGCCCCGGGCCCGACCGGCCGTCGTCACCGACGCGGTGCCGGCACGGGCGGGGTCGGCCTGGCCGTCGGGCTCGTCGCCGGACGGCAGCCCGGTGGCGGACGCCCCGCCCGGGATCAGGGCGGTGTCCGGCTCCACGGTTCGTTCGGAACGGCCGCCGAGACCACTGACGGCGCTGTCGGCGCGTTCCCCATGCTCAGGACTGATGCCCACTCCCCTGCTCGGCCACGATGCGGTTCTGCCGCCGGCGTCCGGCCACAGGACCGGGTCGGCGGCCGCCGCGCCCGCGGACGGCTCGGTGGTCCGCCCGTCCCGTTGATCGACGGATCGCCGATTCGGTCGAGCGTCTTCTCGCCAGTTATCCACGCGCACGTGCTTCCCCCCACGGGACTGATCACAGGGACGCGACGACTCCGGGCCTTCCATCGCATCGTCGTCCGGACCGGGCCCCCACCCGATCAAAAGCGCCCCAAATATCACACTGCGCCCGGAGCCAAGAAGGTAGCGCCGTCCGGGGCGCGTGGGGCGATGTCTCATGCATGGGTCATCAGAACGAGTGATTCGCCGGGCGGAACCCACCCTTCCCGGTGATGGGTGAGCCATCCTTCCTCGCCCGCAAGTTCGGCTGCGGCACACGTGAGGGCCTCGATCCCGGGGTGGGTCAGTCCCCTGCGCCACACCAGGGACACCGGTGACAGCGGCACGGGGTCGACCAGCGCTCTGAGCACGGTTCCGGCCGGGGCCGGGAAACCCGTGACGGCGAGCACCGGTACGCGCGTCTTCGCCATCACCCGCCGGAACTCCTCGGGTCCGACCGCCACCGGTGCGGGCGGCGCGAGGCGGATGCCCCGGTCCTCGAACAGGTGGCGCGCCAGGTCGGTCCACTCCAGGGTGCGGGGGTTGCCCGCCCCCGCGTACACGGTCTCGCCGGCGAGCGCCGCCAGCGGCAGCTCCTCCCGTTCCGCGAGCGGGTGGCCCTCGGGCAGGACGACGGCCATCGGCTCGTACCGCACGAGGCGCTGCTCCAGCCGGGCCCGCACGGCCGGGTCGAGTCCGGCGAACCGGCCGAAGGAGGCGTCCAGCCGCCCGGCGAGCAGTTCCGCGGCGGCGCCGGTGAGCCCGCTCTCGTAGCGGGCCATCAGTTCGCTGTCCGGGGCGAGCCGGCGGGCCCGTTCGAGGACGCGGTCCCCGACGAGCCCCGGGCTGTTGACGTCGACGAGCAGCGGCCGCTCGGTGCCGCCCGGCCGGGCGAAGGCGTCGAGGAGCGCGTCGTGCGCCTGGAGGAACCGTCGCGCGTACGGCAGCAGCCGCTCGCCGTCGGCGGTCGGCTCGACCCGCCGGGTGGTCCGGACGAACAGGTCGGCGCCCAACTCCCGCTCCAGCCGGCGGATGTCGCGGCTCAGGGCCTGCTGGGCGACGTACAGCCGGGCGGCGGCGCGGGTGAAGTGCAGGTCCTCGGCGACGGCGACGAAGGCGCGCAGCAGGCGCGGTTCCAGGTGTCCGGGGAGGGGGCCGGGAGCGGAGGGCGGGGGATGACCGGGCATCACGCGAACTTACAACGCGGGTGCGTCGATCACGGCCGAACAGGTGTTGGACCGCGTGCGGTGCACCGGGCGACGGTGGGCCCATGTCACCCCTCTCCCCCTACCGGGCGCTGTTCGCGCGCCCGGGCGCGCTCGGCTTCCTGCTCGGCGGTCTGGTCGCCCGGCTGCCCATGGGCATGTTCAGCGTGAGCGCGGTGGTCGCGATCGCGGGCACGCGGGGCTCGTACGCCCTGGCCGGCGCCGTCACCGCGACCGGGCTGGCGGGGACGGCGGTGGTCGCTCCGTGGACGGCGCGGCTCGTCGACCGCTACGGGCAGGCGCGGGTCGCGGTGCCCGCGACGGCGGTCGCGCTGCTCGGCTCGGCCGGGCTCGCGCTGTGCGTGCGGTGCGGGTCACCGGACTGGACCCTCTTCGCCGCCTACGCCGCGACCGCCACGACGCCCAAGCCGGCGGCATGTCCCGGGCTCGCTGGGCCCACCTGCTCGGCGGCGACGCGGCGGCGCTGCACACGGCGAACTCCCTCGAACAGGCGGCGGACGAGCTGTGCTTCATGCTGGGGCCGGTGCTCGCCGCCTTCCTGTCCGGCACGCTGTTCCCGGAGGCCGGCCTGCTCGTGGGGGCGTTCCTGCTGATGACGGGCACGCTGCTGTTCACCGCGCAGCGGGCGACCCAGCCGCCGGCCCGGCCGCGGACCGCCGGCGCCTCGCCCTCGCTCGCGCCGGGGATGCCCGCGCTGCTGCTCGCCTTCTGCGCGACGGGCGCGGTGTTCGGTGCGATGGAGGTGGTGACGATCGCGTTCGCGGACGCGCGGGGACACCGCTCCGCCGCGGGGGCGGTGCTCGCGCTCCAGGCGGCCGGCTCGTGCGCGGCGGGACTGCTGTACGGCGCGGTGGGGCGGGCCGGGGCCGGGCCGCGTGCCGGGCGGCGGTTCGCGCACTGCCTCGCCGCGCTGGCCGTCCTGCTGACGCTGCCGCTGCTCGCCGCCTCGCTCGGCGGTGCGCTGCCCCCGCTCGCGGTCGCCCTGCTGGTGGCGGGCATGGCGACGGCGCCGGCGATGGTGACGGGGATGGCCCTGGTCCAGCGGCGCACCCCCGAGGGCCGGTTGAACGAGGGGATGACCCTGGCGGTGACCGGTCTGCTGGGCGGGATCGCGGCGGGGTCGGCGGTCGGCGGGTGGGCGGTGGAGCACGTGTCGCCCGAGGCGGGCTACGCGGTGCCGGTGCTGGCGGCGACGCTGGCGTTCGTGGTCGCCGCCGTGGCCGCGCGAACCGCCGAGCCGGGTGGGACCGGCGGGCCGGCCGGCCCGCCGCGGTGCGCGGTCCGTCCGGGGCGGGCGCCGGAACCGCAGCGGGTACCGGCGCCGGGCCGCGCCGCGCGGGGCGCCCGCCGGTGATCTGTGCGGCCCGCCGCGCCGGCGGGGAAGCACACGGGGACGGCGGACCCGCCGTGGGCGCGGGCCGCCGGACGCAGTGGGAGGGGGACGCCGCCTCGCCGCGAACCGCGCGGCGGACGCGGGCGTGTCCCGCCCTGTGCCGGCGGCGGGCCCCGGGGCCGCGCGGACGGGAGGCGGGTGCCCGACGGCAGGGCGGCATGACGCGGGCCCCGCCGCTCGGAAGCGACGGGGCCCGTGCCCACATGGGATGAGTGGAGATGGCGGGAATCGAACCCGCGTCCAACGGTGCAAAATCAGGGCTTCTCCGTGTGCAGTTCGCTGTGATTTTCTCAGCCCCGGCGATCACGCGAACAAGTCGCCGACGGGCTCAGTCACTGTTTGATTTCCCAGCGAACCCCGTGACCGGGCTCGATGGTTTAGTTCCCTAGATTATGCCAGGGTCCGGGTCGGGAACACCCCCGGGCTGACACCCATTAAGGGTCCTTCACTCACTGCTTATCAGGCAGCGAGGGCGAAGGACTGGGAATCGCTCTTGGAATTGGCGATTATTTGTTGCGACATATGGTTTACGAGATCATTGCCGCTTCCTCGACACGCTTCCCCTGCTTCAACAGCCGCTGTCGAAACCGATCATCCCCATGTTGATTTTTCAAGTGCGCCTCCGGATGTCGCCTCAATCGACCACCCGGTGACGCGCGGCCCCTCCGGGGAGGAACCCGCACCCGCTGTGAGGTGCCATGCCATCGTACGTGACCAACGCACGACGGTGCCAGCCCATTCCCGCGGGCCCGCGGTCACACGCCGCGCTGCCTCCGCTTGGCCGCCGCGATCGCCCGGTCGGACTCGCGCCGGTCCTGCTTCTCCCGCAGCGTCTGCCGCTTGTCGTACTCCTTCTTTCCCCGGGCGAGCGCGATCTCCGCCTTGGCCCGGCCGTCCTTGAAGTACAGGGCGAGGGGCACGATGGTGTGGCCCGTCTCCTGGGTCTTCGCCTCCAGCTTGTCGATCTCCTCGCGGTGCAGCAGGAGCTTGCGCTTGCGGCGGACGGTGTGGTTCGTCCAGGTGCCCTGGCTGTACTCGGGGATGTGGGCGTTGTGCAGCCACGCCTCGTTCCCGTCGATCTGGACGAAGCCGTCCGCCAGCGAGGCACGCCCCTGGCGCAGCGACTTCACCTCGGTGCCGGTCAGGACGAGCCCGGCCTCGTAGGTGTCGATGATCGCGTAGTCGTGCCGCGCCTTCTTGTTCTGCGCGACGATCTTGCGCTTGCCGTCCTTGGCCTTGCCGGAGGCCTGGCCGCCCTGCTTGGGCTGGGACTCCTTCGGTACGTACATTCCCTTGCTCATAGTGCTGGCCATTTTCGCACTACCGGGGGCCCCGGGGGAAAGCCGATTACGCAGCGGCCCCGCGGCGGGTCAGGACGCGTCGCCCAGACCGCTCAGCACGGTCTCGGCGCGCTCCAGCGGCTGCTTGTCCGCCTCCAGGTCGGGGGTGATGCCCCGGCCGTCGACGGAGCGGCCCGCCGGGGTCCGGTAGTGGCCGACGGTCAGCTCGGCGACGGAGCCGTCGGGCAGCCGGCTCGGCATCTGGACCGAGCCCTTGCCGAAGGTCCGGGAGCCGACGACGACGGCTCGGCCGCGGTCCTGGAGGGCGCCGGTGAGCAGTTCGGCGGCGCTCATCGTGCCGCCGTCGACCAGGGCGACCAGGGGTCGGGCGGTGTCGCCCCCGGACGCGGCGTGCAGGGCGCGCTGTTCGCCGTTCACGTCGTAGGTCGCGACGAGCCCACCGTCGAGGAAGGCGGAGGCGGCGGTGACCGCCTCGGCGACCAGCCCGCCGGAGTTGCCGCGCAGGTCGAGGACGATGCCGCCGCCCCGGGGAGCCCGGTCGACGGCGGTGCGCACGGCGTGGCCCACGCCCTTGGTGAAGGCCCCGACCGTGATCACGGTGGCGTCGCCGGGGAGTCTACCGACGGTCACGGAGTCGGTGGAGAGGCTGGCCCGGCGCAGGGTGCGGCTCCAGCTGCGCGTACCGCGCTCCAGGCCGAGGTCGACCTTGCTGCCGGCGTCGGCGTCCTCGGACCGGCCGCGCAGTAACGCCAGGACCTCGGTGACGGGACGGCCGTCGACGCGAGCGCCGTCGACGGAGCGCAGCCGGTCGCCCTCGTGGATGCCGGCCGCGGCGGCGGGCGAGCCGGACGCGACCCGGGTGACCTCGATCCGCCCGTCGCGCTCCCGGCGCGCCCACAGGCCGACACCGGTGTACCGGCCGTCGAGTGCCTGCTCGAACTCCTCGAACTCGCCCGGGGAGTAGACCGCGCCCCAGCGGTCGCCGCTGCGGCTGACCGCGCGTTCGGCGGCCTCCGTGGGGGACTTGCCGTCGGCCATGGCGTCCGCGGCGGCCCGGGCGACGCTCTCCTCGTGACCCGCGGGGCGCGGGGTGCGGGCCGCGGTGCCGGGTGCCGTGTCGTCGGAGAACGACCCGGTCGCCGCCCCGGCCACCAGGACGCTCGCGAACAGCAACGTCAGGGCGGCCCCGCGGCACAAGCGGCGGGGTTCGCAGAACGGGTCACGGCCTGACATGCCGGTGAGTCTAGGACAAGGGGAAGGGCCGTACCGTCGCTTGACGGTACGGCCCCCCTTGGCATGTGTCACACCTTCAGGTACTTGCGCAACGCGAAGAAGGCGGCCAACGCCGGCATCAGCAGACTCGTCGCGAGGATGAGCGGCAGCTTGGTCAACACCGCGTCCCAGCCGATGAAGTTGATCAGGTTCAGCTTCTCGGACAGCGCGAGCCCGTGGTCGATGATGAAGTACCGCGCGACCAGCAGGAAGCCGCAGGCGACACCGCCGCCGATGAGTCCGGCGACCGCGGCCTCCATGATGAACGGCGCCTGGATGTAGAAGCCGGAGGCGCCGACGAGCCGCATGATGCCCGTCTCGCGGCGCCGGCTGAACGCCGACACGCGGACGGTGTTGACGATCAGCATCAGTGCGACGACGAGCATCATCGCCATCACCGCGCGCGCGGCCCAGTTCATGCCGTTGAGCAGGCCGAACAGGTTGTCCAGGATGCCCTTCTGGTCCTGCACGGACTGCACGCCGTCGCGGCCGTCGAAGGCGGTCGCGATGACCTGGTACTTCTCCGGGTCCCTCAGCTTGATCCGGTAGGACTCCTGCATCTGGTCCGGCGTGAGGCTGCTGGCCAGCGGCGAGTCGCCGAACTGCTCCTTGTAGTGCTTGTACGCCTGGTCCGAGGACTCGTACGAGACCTTCTGGACGACCGTCATCTTGCTCAGGTCGGCCTGGATCTGCTTCTTCTGGTCGGCGGTCACCGCGCCCTTGGCGCAGTTGGGGTCGGACTCGGCGTCGCTCTTGTTGCAGAGGAAGATCGAGACGTTGACCTTGTCGTACCAGTAGCCCTTCATGGTGTTCACCTGGTCGCTCATCAGGAGCGACCCGCCGAACAGGGCGAGCGAGAGGGCGACCGAGACGACGACCGCGAAGGTCATGGTCAGGTTGCGGCGGAGACCGACACCGATCTCCGACAGAACGAACTGCGCGCGCATGGCGTCTTCCTCAGACCTTTCCGTGGTCGGTGATCAGTGCTGGTAGCCGTAGACGCCGCGCGCCTGGTCGCGGACGAGGCTGCCCTGCTCCAGCTCGATGACGCGCTTGCGCATCTGGTCCACGATGTTCTGGTCGTGGGTCGCCATCACCACGGTGGTGCCCGTCCGGTTGATCCGGTCGAGCAGCTTCATGATGCCGACGGAGGTCTGCGGGTCGAGGTTTCCGGTCGGCTCGTCGGCGATGAGGAGCTTGGGCCGGTTCACGAAGGCCCGCGCGATGGCGACGCGCTGCTGCTCGCCGCCGGACAGCTCGCCCGGCATCCGGTCCTCCTTGCCGCCGAGGCCGACGAGGTCGAGCACCTGGGGCACGGACTTGCGGATCTCGCCGCGGGACTTGCCGATGACCTCCTGGGCGAAGGCCACGTTCTCGGCGACCGTCTTGTTGGGCAGCAGGCGGAAGTCCTGGAAGACGGTCCCCAGCTGGCGGCGCATCTGCGGCACCTTCCAGTTGGAGATGCGCGCGAGGTCCTTGCCCAGGACGTGCACCTGACCGTGGCTGCACCGCTCCTCGCGGAGGATCAGCCGCAGGAAGGTGGACTTTCCGGAGCCGGAGGAGCCCACGAGGAACACGAATTCTCCGCGCTCGACCTCCAGGGAGACATCCCTGAGGGCGGGGCGGGTCTGCTTGGGGTAGACCTTGGAGACGTTGTCGAATCGGATCACGGATGCACCACGGGTCGCCGGGGGTAGGTGAGCGTGACACTACGCGAACCGGGAGAGCGAGCGCAGTCGGCGTACGGGGTTGCGCGCGGCTTGCGCGTTTTGTCACGGATCTGAGGTCCGAATCCCCGGGGTTCTTTCCCGCGAAGAGGCGGTCGGCGGGGCAGGATAAGGCGGACCGCGCCGAAATCCGCGGAACCTGGCACAGTGGAAGGGGAACGGTCACGTTCCCCGCAGCGTTAAGAGAGCGACGCGCACGTGGGAGCTGCGGGCGCACAGCCAGCGCAAGGAGGGCCGGCGCATGACGTACGACCGATTGGTGTGCGCTAACTGCGCGGCGCCCGTCAGCGAGGGCCGCTGCCCCGTCTGCCGCGCGAACCGCGAGCGGCTCCAGCAGGAGAGCCCGTTCGCGGGCATGAACCCGATGGCCCTGATCGCGCTGCTCGCGGTGCTGGTCGCCGCGCTGGCGCTGGTGGCGCACCAGACCGTGTGACCCCCTCGGGGGCGCCGGACCCCGCCCCCCCCGCCCGGACAGGACGAAGGGCCCGGAGCGTTGCGCTCCGGGCCCTTCGTGGTGCGCGTGTGCGTCAGGCGGCGGTGGTGCCGCGGCCGGCCGCGAGGCGCGGGAGCAGCCGGAAGCCGATGCCGCCGGCGATCATGGTGGCGGCGCCGATGAGCAGGAACGTCGTCTGGCCGGCGCCGGTCTCGGCCAGCTCGCCGTCGTTCTTGCCCTGCGGGACGGTGTCCGAGCCGGTGTCGGTGAGGGCGGAGGTGCCCTCGTCCTGGGCGGAGGAGCCGCCGTTGGGGTCGGCATCGTTGCCGCCGGTGCCCGTACCGCCGGTGCCCGTACCGCTGGTCTCGGTCGGGTCCTCGGTGGGCTCCTCGGTCGGGTCGGACGCGGTGGGCGCCGGGTCCGTCGTCTCGGGGTCCGTCGGCGCCGGGTCTGTCGTCTCGGGGTCCGTCGGCGCCGGGTCCGTCGTCTCGGGGTCCGTCGGCGCCGGGTCCGTCGTCTCGGGGTCCGTCGGCTCGGGGCTGTCCGGGATGCCCGTGCCCGTCGGCGTGGGCTCCGGGTCGTCGGCGGTGGTCGCGCTGAGGCCGACATTGAGGTCGAGCGCCGAAGCGGCACCCGCGGCGGTGAGCGAAGCACCGGCGGCCATCACCGCGCCGGCGGCTATCCGCGCCACGCGGATCCGCGTCTTCTTGGTCATCTGCTGCTACCCCCAGTAGCTGATCGTCAATGGAGCAGCGCTCGGGGCCACGGCGTCACAGGCGTCTGGTCCGACCCCCGGTTCACATGCGCCCCGCACATACGCATGCCACGCGTCACCCTTCCCAGTTTTCACAGCAACGTCAAGGTCGTTGCGTACGCGATGTCCGTATCGGTGTCATTTGCCTGCCGTGCGGACATCTGACTGTGACGCAATACCCAGACGATCCCCACAGACAAAGGCAACTGCCGCCTCATGGGCGGCAGTTGCCTTGTCGATAAAGCGGCCTCGGGCGGGTGGAGAACCCTCCCCCGGACCCCGACCCTTCGTGTGCTGTTACTTCTCCTGCTGCTTGCGCCAGCGAATTCCGGCCTCCAGGAAGCCGTCGATCTCGCCACTGAACACGGCCTCGGGGTTGCCCACCTCGAACTCCGTGCGCAGATCCTTGACCATCTGGTACGGGTGCAGCACGTACGAACGCATCTGGTTGCCCCAGGAGTTGCCGCCGTCGCCCTTGAGGGCGTCCATCTTGGCCTGTTCCTCCTGGCGGCGGCGCTCCAGCAGCTTGGCCTGGAGGACGTTCATCGCCGAGGCCTTGTTCTGGATCTGCGAGCGCTCGTTCTGGCAGGAGACGACGATGCCGGTGGGCAGGTGGGTCAGGCGCACCGCGGAGTCCGTGGTGTTGACGCCCTGGCCGCCCGGGCCGGACGAGCGGTAGACGTCGATGCGCAGCTCGGACTCGTCGATCTCGATGTGGTCGGTCTGCTCCACCACGGGGAGGATCTCGACACCGGCGAACGAGGTCTGGCGGCGCCCCTGGTTGTCGAAGGGGGAGATGCGCACGAGACGGTGCGTGCCCTGCTCGACCGAGAGCGTGCCGTAGGCGTAGGGCGAGTGGACGGCGAAGGTGGTGGACTTGATGCCCGCCTCCTCGGCGTACGAGGTCTCGTACAGCTCCGTCTTGTAGCCGTGCCGCTCGGCCCAGCGCAGGTACATGCGCTGGAGCTTCTCCGCGAAGTCGGAGGCGTCGACGCCGCCGGCCTCGGCGCGGATGGTGACGACCGCCTCGCGGGAGTCGTACTCGCCGGACAGGAGGGTGCGCACCTCCATCTCGTCCAGCGCCTTCCTGACGGCCGCGAGTTCGCTCTCGGCCTCGGCGCGGGTGTCCGGGTCGTCCTCCTCCTCGGCCATCTCGAAGAGCACGCTCAGATCGTCGATGCGCCCGCGGAGCGCCTCGGCCTTCCTGACCTCCGCCTGGAGGTGGCTCAGCTTGCTGGTGATCTTCTGCGCCTCGTCCGGGTCGTCCCAGAGGGACGGCGCGGCCGCCTGCTCCTCGAGCACGGCGACATCTGCCCTCAGCTTGTCGAGGTCCAGGACGGCCTCGATCGACTCCATGGTCGAGGAGAGGGACTTGAGCTCTTCGGATACATCGACGACTGCCACGCCTCCAGCGTAACGGCTACGACAACCGGGCCCGCCCTCGTCCCCGGGACGGCCCGGCCGCCGGGGCGCCGGCGGGGGTGCCGCCCGCCGCACGCGGCCCCGCGCGCCCCCCCGGGCCGCCGGGCCGGACGCCCGCGCGGCACGGCGGGCCGGGGACCGCGTCCCGCCGTGCCGGGGCCGCCCGCTCGCGGCGGGGCGCGGACGGGCCTGCGCCGGCCGGACGCAGCGGGGTCGGCCGGCGGCACCGCCGCGTCCGGCCGGGAACGACGGCGGGACGGGGGCCGCGGGGCCGGCGGCTCAGGGGGACGCCGGGGCCGAGTTCTTCGTGTCCTGGGGGTTCGTGCCCTGGTCGTCGCCCGAGGCGGCGAGCCAGGTGCCGACCCCGACCGCGGCGACGAGGGCGACCGCCGCCGTGCCGAGGGTGATCCGCCGGCGGCGGGCGGACGCGCGGTGCCGGGCGGAGCCGGGGCGGGGGGCGCCCGCGGCGCGCGGGACCCGCGCGGTGCCGCGGGCGCCGCCGGCCAGCTCGTCGGGCGCGGGCACCCGCATGGAGGTGTGCGTGTCCCGGTTCGAGTCGGGGGCGGAGGACCCGGTCACCAGGGGCACGGCCCGGCGCCGGACCCGCTCGGCGGCCGGCTCGGGCGGCTCCCCGCCCTGGTCGCCGTCCCGGCGCTCCTCGTCCGTCTCCGCGTCCTCCGCGTCCGGCGAGTCCACGTCCAGCGGCGGCATCCCGGCCAGCAGCGGCAGCTGCTCGCGGAGGCGGGCCCCGAGTTCGGAGGCGCGCAGCCGGGACGCGGGCGCCTTGGCCAGGCACTGCACCATGAGCTGCCACAGCTCGTCCGGGATGCCGGGCAGCGGGGCGACGGTCTCCGTGACGTGCCGGCGCAGCACGGCGCCGGGGTGGCCGCCGCCGAACGGCGTGAACCCGGCGAGCAGCTCGTACAGCACGGTGGCCAGGGCGTAGATGTCGACGGCGGCGCGCGGGGGGAGTCCCTCGATGATCTCGGGTGCGAGGTAGTCCGGCGTGCCGATGATCTTCGTGGCCCGGGTGCGGCGCGGGGAGTCGATCAGCTTGGCCACGCCGAAGTCGGTGAGCAGGGCCGGGTGGGCTCCGCCCGGTCCGAGCGGGCCCTGCATGTCGAGCAGGACGTTCTCGGGCTTGACGTCGCGGTGGACGACGCCCGCGGCGTGCGCGGCGGCGAGTCCGTCGGCGACGTCGGCGACGATCGCGACGGCGGCCTCGGGGGCGAGCCGGCGCTCCCGGTCGAGCCGGGTGCGCAGGTCGGTGCCGCGGACCAGGTCCATGACGAGGGCGAGGTCGTTGCCGTCGACGACCAGGTCGCGGACCGCGACCACGTGCGGGTCGTCGAGGCCGAGCAGGGCGGTGCGCTCCTGCACGAAGCGCCCCACGAGCTCCTGGTCGGAGGCGAGGTCCTCGCGCAGCAGCTTGATGGCGACGGGGCCCTCGGGCCCCTCGCCCAGCCACACCGTGCCGGCGCTCCCCCGCCCCAGGATCTGGTTCGCGGTGTACCGGCTGCCGATCTTGCGTGCCAAGACTGCTCCTACAGACGCGTGTTGTCGCTAAAAGTACGCGTCCGGGGAGCCAACCTTCACTCCCGAGGCGGAAATCACCCGTCGGATGTCGACAAATCCACAGGGTCGGCCGCTCGTCAGGTGCCCGTGGAGCCGCTTCCGCCCAGGTCGCCGACCCAGCCGCTGACCGTGTCGAACCAGTCGGTGAGCTGGGCCCAGTAGCCCTTCGTGCTGCCGATCCAGCCCTGGAGCGGGCTGAACTCCCACACCAGCCAGCCGGCCACGAACAGGATGACGAGGGTGAACAGGCAGCCCTTGAGGCAGCCGAGCCCCGGGATCTTCATGGGGTTGGCGCTGCGCCGGCGGGGCTCGCGCGGGGGGCGCGGCGCGGGCTGCTGCGGTTCGGCGTAGCGCTGCGGCCGGGGCTGCTGCTGGGGTGCCGGGGCGTAGCGCCGGGGCTCCTGGTGGCGGGGCGCGTACTGCTGCGGCTCCTGCTGCCGGGGGTGGCCGTAGCCTTGCTGCGGCTGCCCTTCGTTCTGCCGGCGGGGCTGCTGCTGGGGCCGGGCGACCTGCCGCTGGGGGCGGCGGCGCAGCGGGTCCTCGTTCGG
The DNA here is from genome assembly GCF_043199735.1 of Streptomyces sp. NPDC048566. Classification (NCBI taxonomy): domain Bacteria; kingdom Bacillati; phylum Actinomycetota; class Actinomycetes; order Kitasatosporales; family Streptomycetaceae; genus Streptomyces; species Streptomyces sp. NPDC048566. Next base: position 63,258 of record NZ_JBICWL010000018.1, on the reverse strand, counting down.
GTCGAGGTACTGGACCTGCGTCTGCTCGTTGCGGTCGCGGGCCGCTCGCATCTGGTTCTGCCAGGGGTGCGGGTCGTCGCCCTGGCCGCCCGGCTGGTGCTGCGGCACCGGCGGCAGCATGGCGGTCGGGTCGGCCCCGCCGCGGTTCGGCAGCACGGACGTGGGGTCGGCGTCGCCGGAGGTGTGCGGCAGCACGCTGGTGGCGCCGTAGGGGTCGTAGGAGCCGGCGTTGTGCGGGAGGACCTGGGTGGGGTCGGCCGCGCCGGGCATCTCCGGGACGGTCGCCGGGGACGGGTCGGGGGCGAGCAGCGCCCCCACGCCGTCCGCTGCGGCGATCTGCGCGGGGGTCGCGTGCACGCCGACGCCCGCGGCGACGGCGCGCAGGCCGCGCGCGAGGTTCTCCGCGGCGGGGCGCTCGTCGGGGTTCTTGCGCAGGCAGCGCTCGATGACCGTCCACAGCGGGTCCGGGACGGTCGAGGGGCGGCGCGGCTCGGCGCTGAGGTGCTGGTGCAGCACTTCGAGCGCGGAGCCGCCGGAGAACGGCGGGCGGCCGGTGACCAGCTCGTAGAGCAGGATGCCCGCGCCGTAGATGTCGACGGCGGACGTCTGCGGGCGGCCCTCGGCGGACTCCGGCGCCACGTACGCGGGCGTGCCGACGAACTCGTGGGTGCGGGTGAGGCCCGGCGAGTCGGCGAGCCGGGCGATGCCGAAGTCGGTGAGCATCGGGTGCATCCCGCCCGCGTCCTGCTTGAGCAGCACGTTCGCCGGCTTGAGGTCCCGGTGGACCACGCCGTCGGCGTGACTGGCGGCCAGCGCGTCGGCGACCTGGGCGGTCAGCAGGGCGGCGGCGACCGGGGAGAACGGCCCGTTCTCCCGCAGGTAGCGGTGCAGGTCGGGCCCTTCGACCAGGTCCATGACGAGCGCGAGCAGGTCGCCCTCGACGACCAGGTCACGCACGCGCACGATGTTCGGGTGGGTCAGGCGCAGCAGCACCGACCGCTCGCGCAGGAAGCGCATCACGATGTCGGCGTCGCCGGCGAGCTCCTCCTTCAGGACCTTGATCGCCACGGTCTCGCCGGGCTGGCCGGCGACGGCCGCCTCGGCTCCCGCGGTCTCCCGCTGGCTGGCGCGCCAGACCGTGCCCGTGGCGCCGCGTCCCAGCGGCTCCTCAAGGAGGTACTTGCTCCCTACCGGCCGCACGTCATGCTCCCTGTTGCTTGCTTTCCCGGCCCGTCCACCGTGGTCACCGTGGTACAGGTTTCCGACCCACTGTAGTGCCGCCTTCCCGGGCACCGGGGTGTCCTCGTCGTGTGCTTGCCCATAGGTGCCCCGCCCGCCTGTGGTCCGCATAAGCGCGTCCCCCTGGGCGCATACGTGCGGTCACCCGCTCATGTTCGATGGAAAGACGCGTTGTCCGGTCGATCGGTTGCCGCGGTGCGGACGTGACCGATCTCAAGCGGACACCCGCCGGGCACCCGTCAGGCACTTTTGCGGGCAGAGCCGACCAATCAAGATCACTTGCGGGTGGGGGGCGGGCGTGTTGTCGGCGGCAGGTGCGAGGATGCCTCCAGTAGTGGCCGACGTGCCCGCGTGCGGTGGGGGATTTCTGCGGTGGGGGGACCGCAGCACAGCCTCGTCCCCGTCGCGGACACCTGCGCGGAAGGGACCCCGGACGGCGATGCAGATCCGGCTGACCGTCGTAGACCCCTCGGGCCCGGCCTCGGAGCCGCGGGGGCGGGCCACGGCCTGCGACGTGCTGGTCACGGCGCCCGCCGGGACGGCACTGGCCGCGGTCGCCTCGGGGCTGGCCTCGGCGGTCGGGGCGGGCGGGAGCGGCGGGCAGGGCGAGCGGGGCCGCGAGCCCGGCGGCGCCCAGATCGTGCTCTACGCGGGGCCGGAGCGGCTCGACGCCCAGCGCTGCACCCTGGGCGAGCCGCCGCTGACCGACGGCGCGGTCCTCGGTCTGGGCTCGCCCGTGGAGCCGGGACCGGACCCGGACGACGTCGCGGCCCGGCTGCACGTGGTCGCGGGGCCCGACGCGGGCGGTGTGCACCTGCTGCACGAGGGCCGCGTCCACGTGGGCCGCTCCGCCGAGGCGGACGTCCCGCTGGACGACCCGGACGTCTCCCGCCTGCACTGCGCGGTCACGGTCGCGCCGGACGGCCGGGTCTCGGTCGCGGACACCGGTTCCACGAACGGCACGACGGTGGACGGCAGCCGCGTGGGCAGCCGTCCCGTCCGCCTCGCCGAGGGCGCGCTGCTGCGCGTCGGCGAGTCCGCGCTGCGCCTGGCGCCGCCGGTCGGGCCGGCGCCGATGCCCACCGCCCCGGACGGCGAGGGGCACGTCCGGGTGCCGGTGGCGGCGCCCGAGACGGCGCACGGCCCCCGCGACGAGGCGGGCGCGCCGTCCCTCCTGCCGCCCGGCGGCATCCCGGACCCGCGGCAGCCGCGCGGGGCGGTCCCGCACGCCCGCGGGGAGAGCGCCGCCCTGTTCCGGGCCGGCCCGCCCGCCCCCGCCGACGAGACGCACCACGCGTACGGCACCGGCGGATGGGGAGCCTCCGCGGGTGCCGTCCCCGGCGCCGCGGGACACGGGCGGACGGCTCCGGTGGTCCCGGAGCAGGGCGGACCGCCCCCCGCCGAGACCGGCCCGCACCCCGCCTCGGGCGGCGGCTCCGCGCACCGGACCGCCCGCCCGGAGGGCCCCGAAGGGCACGCCGGCACCGCGGCGCCCCGGCCTCCCGCCGCCCCGGACGGCGACCCGGGCGGCGACCCGGGCGTACCGACGGGAGGCTCCGGCCTTCCCCCGGCGCCGCGCAGGCGGGGCGGTCTCGGCGCCTGGGCGCGGCGGCTGGCCGGAAGCCGCGGCGGCCCGGAGGCGGACCCGTACGAGACGGACGACGACGGGGCGCTCCCGGCCGGCGACCCGCTGCCGCCGGCCGTGCACCGCTCACCGGAGACCTGGCCCGATCCGGCGACGCTGCTGCTCACCGCCCTCGGCCCCGGCCCCCGGCTCTGGGAACGCGGCCCCGGGCACCCGGAGGCGCTGGCCGTGCGGCTCGGCACGGCCGACCGGACCGCCCCGGACGGTTCGGGCCCGCTGCCCGCCGTGCCGGTGACCGCGGGCCTCCGCGAGGTCGGCTCGCTGGGCCTGGCCGGGCCGCGGGCCCGGCTGGCGGGGCTCGCCCGCGCGGTCGTGGCCCAGCTCGCCGCGCTGCACTCCCCCGACGCGCTGGAGATCGTGCTCATCAGCGCCGACCGCGCCCGTCCGGTGCAGGAGCGCTGCACCGAGTGGTCCTGGCTCGGCTGGCTGCCCCATCTGCGTCCGGCCCACGGCCAGGACTGCCGGCTGCTGCTCGCCTACGACCGGGAGCAGGCCGCCGCGCGCGCCGACGAACTGCTGCGCCGACTGGAGGACCGGCTCGCCGAGCCGGAGGACGGCCCGGGCGTCCGGGCGCCCCGCGCCGGCCACGAGGGCGGCGCCGTCCCGGCCGCCCGGAACGGGGAGCACGCGGACACGGGCCGCGCCGACGGCACCAATCCGCGGGGCGCGGCCCACCGGCCCTCCTGGGCCGACGCGGGGAGCGACTCCGCCGCCGGCCGGCCGGGCGCCGCTCCCGGGCATCACCCCGACGCGCCCCTCGACGGCCCGTACACGGTGCTCGTCGTGGACGGCGACCCCGGCGGCGCGGACGTCCGGATGGCCGTGACGCGCCTCGCCCGCGAGGGCGCGCGCGCCGGGGTCCACGTGGTGTGCCTCGCCGAGACGCCGGCCGCGTCCCCCGCGTCGCCCGTGGCGGAGACCTACGAGGCGGCGTGCGCCGTCGCGCCCGCGTTCCGCGCGTGCGGGGCGGTGGCCCTGCTCAGCGGGGACGTGGCCACGGCGCTGCGGCTACTGCGGGTCGCGCCCGGCGGCGCCGGCGGGTCCGCTCCGGGCGGGACGCCGCCGGCTGCCGCGCCGCAGGGCGCGCCCGCGCGCACCCGTACCGCGTCGGCGGCGGGCGGCCGGGACGACGGTGCGACCCACCTGGGCATCCCGCACCCGGCGGCGGGCCGGGGCGCCCGCTCCTCCGGTGCCGCGGTGCCGCCCGCGGGCGGCACCGCCGGGCCGGGAGGGCAGCCGCCGCGCGGTCCCGTCGGCCACGGCACCGTCGCCGTCGTGGACGCGGTCTCGCTCGCCTGGGCCGAGCGGTTCGCGCGCGCGCTCGCCCCGCTGCGCACGGACGCCGGGCACGGCGAGGGCGAGCGGCCCGCCCGGGTGTCCGCGCCGCTGCCCCGGACGGCCCGCCTGCTGGACGAGCTGGGGCTCGCGCGCGCCACCCCGGCCTCGCTGATGGCCCGCTGGGCGGACGCCGGGGACGACACCGAGGCGCTCGGCGGGCGGGCCCGGGCCGTGCTCGGCGCGGGCCCGCGCGGACCCGTGGTGGTCGACCTCCACGTCGAGGGCCCCCACCTGCTCGTCGAGGGCCCCGCGGGCAGCGGTCGTACGGAGCTGCTGCGCTCGGTCACCGCGTCCCTCGCCGCCGCCGAGCGGCCCGACCGGCTCGGCATCGTCCTGATGGAGGGCCGTGACGGTACGGGGGGTCCCGGCGCGGGCGGTTCCGGCGAGGGCCTGCGGGCCTGCACCGACCTGCCCCACGTGACCACCCACCTGACGGCCAACGACCCCGTGCGCATGCGGGAGTTCGCGCAGTCGCTGAGCGCCGAGCTGAAGCGCCGGTCCGAGTTGCTGGGCCGGCTGGGCTTCGGCGAGTGGCACACCGGGCGGGCGGTGTCCGGGCGGCTGGTCGCCCAGCGGTCGCCCGCCCCGGCTCCGGGGGGAGCCGCCTCCTCCGGCGCGGCCGACCTCGACTCGTCGTCCAGCTCGACGCTGCGGCTGCGTCCGGCCGCGGCCCGCCGGCAGGCCGAGCAGAGTCCGCCGCCGGCCCGCCTGGTCGTGGTCGTCGACGATCTGGACGCCCTGCTGTCGCCCCCGCTGGGATCGCCGGGCCGGCCGGCGGCCGGTTCCGTCGTGCGGGCCCTGGAGGCGGTGGCCCGCGAGGGCGACCGGCTCGGCGTGCACCTCGTCGCCGCGTCCGCGGCGGACGGCCGTACGGCCGGGTGGGAGCCCGCCCGGTCCGCGGCGCTGCGCGTCACCCTGGACGTGCCGGCACCGGGACCGGAGGAACCCGCCCCCGGACGCGGGCGGCTGCGGCGCCCGGACGGCCGGGAGACCCCCTTCCAGGGGGGCCGGGTCACGGGGCGCATCCCCCGCACGGCGACCCTGCGGCCCACGGTGGTCCCCCTGGAGTGGCAGCGCATGGGCGACCCGCCGACCCGCCGCCCGGTCCGCGAGCTGGGCAACGGCCCGACGGACCTCGCCCTGCTCGCGAGCGCGCTGGAGCGAGCGGCCCGTTCGGTCTCCGCCACCGAAGTGCCGTCCCTGCTCTAGGGGGTGGCGGCACCACACTCTCAGGGGTGGTGGGTTCGCGGCGCGGAGCCGGGGCCCTCGCGCCGCGCGGGCGGGCTGCTCCGCCGCGGCTCGCCGTGCCGACGGCGGGCCCCGACTGCCGTCCGGCACAGCCCTTTTGACCGGTGAGCCGGCCGACTCGACGTCACGACCCAATCACGATCGCCCAGTTGACAGTACCGGCGCTCTTGCCGCCCTCGAGCGACCAGGCGTAGACCGGAGCGCACGGGACAGCTGTTCGGACGTTCAACGAGGAACGCAGAGCGGAGAACGGGGCACTGATGCACAGCACTCTTCGTACACGCACCGCGGCCGGTCACACCACGCGCCGCACCCGCAGGACCGCACAGGCCGCGGCGGCCGCCCTCGTCGCGGGGGCGCTCACGCTCACCGCGTGCGGCGGCGGCGACGATGGCAAGGACAAGGACGGCGACGGCGGCAAGGGCACCGCGAGCGGCGGGACCTCCACCGTGAGCCTGCCGAAGCTCGACGGCACCACGCTGGAGGTGGCCGCCGTGTGGACCGGTGCGGAACAGGCCAACTTCAAGAAGGTGCTGGCGGAGTTCCAGAAGCGCACCGGCGCGAAGGTCACCTTCGTCCCGGCGCAGGACCCGATCATCAACTTCCTCGGCTCGAAGATCGCCGGTGGCGCGCCGCCGGACGTGGCGATGCTCCCCCAGGTCGGCGCCATCAAGCAGGCCGTGGACAAGAAGTGGGCCAAGCCGCTCGGACCGGACGCCCAGGACCAGTTGGCGAAGAACTACGCCCAGGGCTGGCAGGACCTCGGGGCGGTCGACGGCAAGCAGTACGGCGTCTACTACAAGGCCGCCAACAAGTCGCTGGTCTGGTACAACGCGAAGGTCTTCGAGAACGCTGGGGCCGAGGAGCCGGGCACCTGGCAGGACTTCCTGCGCACCGCGCAGACCGTCTACGACTCGGGCGTCACGCCCGTCTCGGTCGGCGGCGCGGACGGCTGGACGCTCACCGACTGGTTCGAGAACGTCTACCTCTCCCAGGCGGGCCCGGAGAAGTACGACCAGCTCGCCCAGCACGAGATCAAGTGGACCGATCCGTCCGTGAAGGACGCGCTGACCACCCTCGCCCAGCTGTGGGGGAACAAGAACCTCATCGCGGGCGGCCCGGACGGCGCGCTCCAGACGGAGTTCCCGGCGTCGGTCACGCAGACGTTCACCGGCGGCGAGCAGCCGAAGGCGGGCATGGTCTACGAGGGCGACTTCGTGGCCGTCAACATCGCCGAGACCAAGGCGAAGATCGGCACGGACGCGAAGGTGTTCCCCTTCCCGGCGGTCGGCGACAAGCCGCCGGTGGTCAGCGGCGGTGACGCCGCCGTCATCCTGAAGGACTCCAAGGGGGCCCAGGCGCTCGCCACCTTCCTGGCCTCGCCGGACGCGGCGACCATCCAGGCGAAGCTCGGCGGCTATCTGTCCCCGAACAAGAGCGTGGACCTGTCCGCCTATCCCAACGCGGTCCAGCGGAAGATGGCCAAGTCGCTGATCGCGGCCGGCGACGACTTCCGGTTCGACATGTCCGACCAGGCCCCGCAGTCCTTCGGCGGCACGCCCGGCAAGGGCGAGTGGAAGGTCCTCCAGGACTTCCTGAAGAACCCCAAGGACGTGGCGGGCGCGCAGAAGAAGCTCGAGGCCGACGCCGCAGCGGCCTACAAGGACTGATCGGGCGATGGCATCGGCAACGGCCGGGGGCGCCGCACCGGCGCCCCCGGCCCGTCAACGCAAGAGCGTGACGGGCACCCGCGCCACGGTGGCGGCCCTGTTCCTGCTGCCCGCACTGGTGCTGCTCGGCGCGCTCGTGGTCTACCCGATCGGGTACTCGGTCGTGCGCAGCTTCTACGACCAGTCCGGCGACGGGTTCGCCGGGATCGACAACTACAAGGCGCTGTTCAGCGACGACGGCATCCGCACGGCGCTGAAGAACAACGTGATCTGGGTGGTGTTCGCCCCCACGGTCGCGACCGCGCTCGGGCTGATCTTCGCGGTGCTGACCGAACGGGTCAGCTGGGGAACGGCGTTCAAGCTGGTCGTCTTCATGCCGATGGCGATCTCGATGCTGGCCTCGGGGATCATCTTCCGGCTGGTCTACGACCAGGACCCGGACAAGGGCGTGGCGAACGCGGTGTGGGTGGGGGTGCACGACACGTTCGCCCCGGCCTCGGCGTTCCCCCGAGCCCACCCCGGACGCGAGTCGCCGCTCACGCCGGAGAAGGGCGGGTTCGTCACCCGGGACACCGTGCGGGCCGGGCAGTCGGTCGCCCTTCCCCTGGTGGGCGTCGCCCCGGACCGGATGCCGGACGGCGCGAGGAAGGCGGTCCGGGCGGCCACCGACCCGGGCAAGGTCACCGGCACGGCCTGGCAGGACTTCACGCGCGGCAAGGGCGTCGGCCGGCTCGGCCGGGTGGACCCGGGCGAGCTGGGCTACTCCGGGATGCGGGTCGAGGCGGTCAAGGACGGCAAGGTCGTCGACTCGGCGACGGTCGCGGACGACGGCACGTTCACCCTCTCCGGTGACGCCGACGGGGCCCGGCTGCGGCTCCCGGCGGACAACTTCAAGGAGCCGTACAACGGGCTCGACTGGCTGGGCCCGTCGCTGGTCACCCCCGCCATCATCGGCTCGTACGTCTGGATGTGGGCGGGCTTCGCGATGGTGCTGATCGCGGCGGGCCTGGCCGGTGTGCCGCGCGAACTGCTGGAGGCGGCGCGGGTCGACGGGGCCAACGAGTGGCAGGTGTTCCGCCGGGTCACCGTGCCGCTGCTCGCGCCGGTCCTCGCGGTGGTCGCCGTGACGTTGATGATCAACGTGCTGAAGGTGTTCGACCTGGTCTTCATCATCGCTCCCGGCTCCTCCCAGGACGACGCGAACGTGCTGGCCCTGGAGCTGTACCGGAAGGGGTTCGCGGAGGACCAGCCGGGCATCGCGAGCGCGATCGCGGTGTTCCTGCTGCTGCTCGTGATCCCGGTGATGCTGTTCAACGTCCGCAGGCTGCGACGGGAGGTGCGGCGATGACGGCGCAGGCCGAAGGTCTCGCGAACACGGCGTCCGCCGCGGCGGCGGACGCCGCTCGGCCCTCGCTCGGCTCCCGGATCGTGGGCGCGGTCGGCGGCGGTGCGGTCCGGGTCTTCCTGCTGCTGGTCGGCCTGTTCTGGCTGGTGCCCACGCTCGGACTGCTGCTGTCCTCGCTGCGCACGCCGCAGGACATGAACGCGAGCGGCTGGTGGAAGGTCTTCCAGGCTCCCTCCCAGCTCACCCTCGACAGCTACCAGAAGCTCCTGGAGAACAGCGACATCACCGACTCGCTGCTCAACACGGTGCTGATCACGGTGCCCGCGACCCTGCTCGTCGTGGTCATCGGCGCGCTGGCGGGATACGCCTTCGCCTGGATGGAGTTCCCCGGCCGCGACTGGTGGTTCCTCGGCGTGGTGGGGCTGCTGGTGGTGCCGGTGCAGGTGGCGCTCCTCCCGATCGCCGAACTCTTCGGGAAGATCGGCATCTTCGGGTCGGTCGTGGGCGTGGTCCTCTTCCACGTCGGCTACGGCCTGCCGTTCGCGGTGTTCCTGCTGCGGAACTTCTTCGCGGAGATCCCGCGCGAGCTGCTGGAGGCGGCCCGGCTGGACGGCGCGGGCGAACTGCGGCTGTTCGCGCGGGTCGTGATGCCGCTGGGCGGCCCCGCCATCGCCTCGCTCGGCATCTTCCAGTTCCTGTGGGTGTGGAACGACATGCTCGTCGCGCTGGTGTTCTCCGACTCGGGGAGCCAGCCCATCACCGTCGCCCTCCAGACGCAGGTACGCCAGTTCGGCAACAACATCGACGTGCTGGCGCCGGGCGCCTTCATCTCCATGGTCATCCCGCTCGCCGTGTTCTTCGCGTTCCAGCGGCAGTTCGTCTCCGGGGTGATGGCCGGCGCGGTCAAGTAGACGGGCCATCGGCGCAGGTGGGGGGCGGGCCGGACACCGGCCCGCCCCTCGTCGTTCACCGGGCGTCCCCCGGATGCCGCATCCGGCGTAACCAAGTCACCCCTTCGGCCGTTCCCGGGCAGGTATGCCCGCGCCGACCCATGGATGTCCCGTGCCCCGGTTCAGTGTCATCGTCCCCGCGTACAAGGTTCAGGCGTACCTGCCCGAGTGCCTGGAGTCGGTGCTCGGACAGTCCTTCCCGGACCTCGAACTCATCGCCGTGGACGACTGCTCGCCGGACGCCTGCGGCGCGCTGATCGAGGAGTTCGCGGCCCGCGACGCCCGTGTGCGCGCGGTGCACCTGTCGCGGAACGTGGGGCTCGGCCGCGCCCGCAACGCCGGGATCGAGCACGCGGCGGGCGACTACCTGATCTTCCTGGACGGCGACGACACCCTGGCCCCCGACGCCCTGCACGCGATCGCGGAGCGGCTGAAGGAGACCGACGGACCGGACGTGCTGGTCTACGACTACGCGCGCACCTACTGGTCCGGCGAGGTGCGGCGCAACCAGCTCGCGGCGGAGCTGGCCGAGGACGGCCCGGCCCCGTTCCGCCTCGACGAGCGGCCCGGGCTCCTGCGGCTGCTGATGGTCGTGTGGAACAAGGCGTACCGCCGGGAGTTCGTCGAGCGGGAGCAACTCGCCTTCCCGCCCGGGTACTACGAGGACACGCCCTGGACGTATCCGGCGATGATGTCGGCGGGGACGATCGCGACCCTCGACCGGGTGTGCGTGCACTACCGCCAGCGGCGGCACGGCAGCATCCTGGGCACCAGCAGCCGCAAGCACTTCGACGTCTTCGAGCAGTACGACCGGGTGTTCGCGTATCTGGCCGCCCACCCGGAGCTGGAGCGCTGGCGCCCGCTGCTGTTCGGCCGGATGGTCGACCACCTCGCGACGGTGTTCGCCCGGCGCGACCGGCTGCCGCGCGCGGCGCGCGCCGAGTTCCTGCGCACGGCGCGCGCCCACTACCGGCGCCACCGCGTCCCGGTCTCCGTCTCCGGGCTGCGGCCCCGGCTGCGGCACGCCCTGGTCAGGTTCGGCCCGTACCGCACGTACCGGCTGCTGGCGGTGCTGGCGCGGGCCCGCAGGCGGGCGGCGCGGCCGGCCGGGGCCGTGCTGCGCGCGGCGCGGGCCGCCGCGCTCCGCCTGCACTACCGGACGCAGCTGCGGCTGCCGCTGCGCGCCGACCGCGCGGTGTTCTCCAGCCACCGGGGCCGGGGCCACGGCTGCAATCCGGGGGCGCTGGAGTCGGCGTTCCGCGCGTTCGCACCGCACGTGCGGACCGCGTGGATCGCCCACCGCGAGCACCAGCACACGATCCCGGCGGCCACCGGCCGGCTGCGGCCGGGGACCGCCGGGTACTGGACGGCCCTGGCCCGCTCCAAGTACCTGGTGAGCAACACCGGCTTCGACGGCGCTCTGGTGAAGCGGCGGGGCCAGGTGCTGATCCAGACCCAGGCCGGGACCCCGCTCAAGCGGATGGGGCTCGACGTGCGGGACCGCCCGGCCGCCGCGGGCGGCACGGACTTCGCCGAACTCCTGCGCGGCGTCGACACGTGGGACTACTGCCTGTCCGCCAACCGCCACTCCACGCTGGTCTGGGAGCGGGCCTTCCCCTCCGCGTACGAGACGCTGGAGTACGGGATGCCCCGCACCGACGTGTTCCAGCAGGCGACGCCGGCCGACGTCGGCCGGCTGCGCGCCTCGCTGGGCATCCCCGAGGACGCGGTCGCCGTGCTGTACGCGCCGACCTACCGCGACTACCGGAGCGGGCCGCACCGCTCCCTGGACCTGGAGCGGGTGCTGCGCCGGCTGGGGCCGCCGTTCGTGATCCTCGACCGCGCCCACCACCGGTACGGGGCGCCGCCGCCGGCCGGCGCCCCCGGCGGCCGGGTCCTCGACGTGTCGGACCATCCGAGCGTGGAGTCGCTCTGCCTGGCCTCCGACGCGCTGGTCACCGACTACTCGTCCCTGATGTTCGACTACGCCGGCCTGGACCGGCCGATCGTCGTGCACGCCGACGACTGGGACGCCTACGAGGCGGCCCGCGGCACCTACTTCGACCTGCGCGCCTTCCCGCCGGGCGCGGTCGCGCGCAGCGAGGACGAGCTGATCGACATCTTCGCGACCGGACACTGGCGGGGCTCGCGCTCGGCCCAGCTGCGGGCCGCGTTCCGCGAGCGGTTCTGCCCGTACGACGACGGGCGGGCCGCCGAACGGGTGGTGCGGCGGGTGGTGCTCGGGGAGACGGCCGGGCTGCCGTCGTTCCTGCCGCTCGCCGAGCGCCGCCCGGTGCCCTCGGCCGCGGCGGCGGCACAGCGCGGCAGGGGCCCGCTGGCGCGGCCGGCTCCGGTGGGGCCGCAGGCCGCCGTCCCGGCGCCGGGGGGTGCCGGCCCGCTGACCGAGCAGCTCTGAGCCGGAGTCCCCGTGCCCTCCGGCCCGTCGCGGCCCACGCCCACCCGGCCCACCACGTGGCGGCCGAGCGGGCGACCCGGGCGGTGAGACCCCCGTCCGGCGCCCCCGAGAGAAAGAACAGCATGCCCCGCTTCAGCGTCATCGTGCCCGCCTTCAACGTCGCCGGCCGCCTCTCCGACGCGCTGGACTCGGTCCTCGGCCAGCCCTTCGCCGACGTCGAGCTGATCCCGGTCGTCGACGGGCCGGACTCCCCGGCCGCCGCGGTCGTCGCCGGCCACGCGGCCCGCGACTCCCGGGTGGTGCCGGTCTCCTCGCCTCCCGAGGACGGCCTGAGCGGCGCCCGCAACGCCGGGCTCGCGGCGGCGACCGGCGAGTACGTGCTCTTCCTCGACGGGGACGACGAGCTGGCCCCGGGCGCACTCGGCGCGCTGGACGCCGGGCTGCCCGCCGGAGCGGACGTCGTGCGCTTCGGGCACCAGCGGCTGCACTGGTGGGAGGGGGAGGCGGGCACGCCACCGCTGGACACGGCCCCCGAGGCGCTCGGCACGCAGGTGCCGGCCTGGAGCGCGGCCTACCGTCGCGCGTTCCTCGTCGAGCACGGACTGGCCTTTCCCGAGGGCCCGTTCACGGACGTGGGCTGGGGCGGTCTGGTGACGCTGGCCGCGGGGCGCGGGGCGGTGGTGCCCACGGTGTGCGTCCGGCACCGGCAGCGCCGTCAGGGCAGCCGGCTCAACGCGCCCGGCGAGCACCATCTCGCCCTCCTCGACCAGGTGGAGCGGGTGCTGGACCGCATCGCCGCGCAGCCGGTGCCCGCCGAGCGGTCCCGGGCGCTGTTCGGCCGCCTCTTCGCCCTGGTGCTGAAGACGGCGGCGCATCCGACCCGCGTTCCGGCGCGCAGCCGGCGGGCCTTCTTCCGCCGCGCGGGCCGGCTCCACCGGCGCCACCGCCCGGCCGGCTTCCGGCTGCCCGGCGGCAGCCTGGGCATGCAGCACCGGCTGCTCGCGGCGGGCGCCTACACTGCCTTCCGGGCGCTGCGGCTGGCCAACCGGGCCGCGGCCGGGCTGGCCCGCCGGGTGCCGCGCCCGCGCCTGTCGCGCACCCGCCTGCACTACGCGCTCCAGCTGCGCCGCCCGCTCGACGAGAACCTCGCCGTGTACTGCGCGTACTGGGGCCGCGGATACGCCTGCAACCCGGCCGCGATCCACGCCAAGGCCCGCGAACTCGCCCCGCACATCCGGTCGGTGTTCCTGGTCGAGCCGGACGCGGTGGACTCGGTGCCGCGGGACGTGGAGCACGCGGTGATCGGCAGCCGGCGCTCCTGGGAGGTGCTGGCCCGCGCCAAGTACCTGATCAACAACGCCAACTTCGCGGACGCGGTGGTGAAGCGGCCGGGGAGCGTGCACCTCCAGACGCAGCACGGCACCCCGCTGAAGAAGATGGGCGTCGACCAGTCGACGTATCCGGTGGTGGCCGCCGCCACCGGCAGCTTCACCAGGCTGCTGGCGCGGGTGGACCGCTGGGACTACAACCTCTCCTCCAACCACCACTCCACGCAGATGTGGGAGCGGGCCTTCCCCGGCGGCTACGAGGCGCTGGAGTACGGCTATCCGCGCAACGACGTGTACTGCACGGCGGGTGCCGAGGACGTGGCCCGGGTCCGTGAGCGGCTCGGGGTGCCCGAGGGCCGCACGGCCCTGCTGTACGCGCCCACCCACCGCGACCACAGCACGGGCTTCGCGTCCCGCCTGGACCTGGAGGAGTTCTGCGAGGCGGTCGGCGAGCGGTTCGTGGTGCTGCTGCGCGCCCACTACTTCTACGACCAGGGCGGCGGGCGCGGCTCGAGACGGATCATCGACGTGACCGGGCACCGCTCCTCCGAGGACGTCTGCCTGGCCGCCGACGCGCTGATCACGGACTACTCGTCGATCATGTTCGACTACGCCAACCTGGACCGCCCGGTCGTCGTGTACGCGGACGACTGGGAGGTGTACCGGGAGACGCGGGGCGTCTACTTCGACGTGATGCGGGAGCCGCCCGGCCGGGTCGCGCGCACCCCGCGGGAGCTGGCCGCGCTCTTCGCCGACGGCTCCTACGCGGACGCGGAGGCGACGGCCCTGCGGGCCCGGTTCCGCGAGCGGTTCTGCCCGTTCGACGACGGCAGGGCGGCCGAGCGGGTCGTCCGCCGGGTGCTGCTCGGCGAACCGCCCGAGGCGATCCCGCCCGTCCTGCCGCTCGCCGACCGCCGTCCGGCTCCCGCCGCGTCCACACTCGTAAGGAGCTGACGTGCCCCGTTTCAGCGTCATCGTCCCCGTCTTCAAGGTGCAGGGCTTTCTGCGCGAGTGCCTCGACTCGGTCCTGGAGCAGTCGTACCCGGACTTGGAGGTGATCGCCGTCGACGACTGCTCCCCGGACGGCTGCGGGGCGATCCTCGACGAGTTCGCGGCCCGCGACCCGCGGGTGCGGGTGCTGCACCTGCCGGAGAACGTGGGGCTGGGCCGCGCCCGCAACGCGGGCATGCCGTCGGCCACCGGCGACTACCTGCTCTTCCTGGACAGCGACGACACGCTCACGCCCGGCGCGCTGCGCGCCGTCGCCGACCGGCTGGAGGAGACCGGCGATCCGGACGTGCTGGTCTTCGACTACGCCCGCACCTACTGGTGGGGCGGCACCCGCCGCAACGTGCTGGCCCGGGTGCTCGCGGAGGCCGGCGCCGGCACCTTCACGGCGTCCGAGCACCCCGAGATCCTGGACCTGCTGATGGTGGTGTGGAACAAGGTCTACCGGCGGGAGTTCGTCGAGCGGGAGGGCTTCGCCTTCCCGCCCGGCTACTACGAGGACACGCCGTGGACCTTCCCGGTGATGCTCAGCGCCCGGCGGATCGCGGCGCTGGACCGGATCTGCCTCGCCTACCGGCAGCGCCGCCAGGGCAACATCCTGTCCACCACCAGCCGCAAGCACTTCGACATCCACGACCAGTACGAGCGGGTCTTCGCGTTCGTCGACGCGCGGCCCGAGCTGTCCGGCTGGCGCCCCTACCTGCACCACAAGATGGGCGAGCACTGTCTCGACATCCTGTCCAAGCCGGACCGGCTGCCGGAGCAGGACAAGGCCGAGTTCTTCCGGCGGACCGCCGCGCTGCTGCGCGCCCACAAGAGCGGGCCCGTGCCCGGCGAACTGCGTGTCCTGGAGCAGGGGTTCGCGGTGTACCGGCTGCGGCGGCAGGCGAGCCGGGCGGGCCGCGAGCTGGGCCGGCGCGGCCGGCAGGTGCGCCGGGCCGCCACCGCGCGGGCGCGGCGCGGACGGTCGGCGCTGCACGCGCGCCGTCCCCTGGACCCGGAGCTGGCGGTGTACTCGGCGTTCTCGCACCGCGGGGTGCTCGGCGACCCCGCCGCGGTGTACGCGGCGGCGCGGGAACTCGCCCCGTGGCTGCGCGGGGTGTGGGTGGTCCGCGACGCGGAGCAGGCGGCGCTGCTGCCGCCGGACACCGCGTACGTGCTGCTCGACTCTCCGGAGTACCGCCGGGTCACCGCGCGCGCCACGTACCTCGTCAACAACGTCAACTGGCCCGGCGCGCTGGTGAAGCGCCCCGGCAGCGTCCACATCCACACCCACCAGGGCACGCCGCTGAAGCTCATGGCGGCGGACCTGCTGGGCAAGCCGGGGGCCCGGCACGGTCTCGACGTGCCGCAGATGCTGCGCCGGGCCGACCGCTGGGACTACAGCCTGGTCGCCAACCGCCACTCGGAACTGGTCTGGGACCGCGCCTATCCGTGCCACTTCACCTCGCTGCGCACCGGCAGCCCGCGCAACGACGTCCTCGTGCGCGCCCGGACCGGGACGGCCGGCGCGGCGGCCGGGGCCGCGGTCCGCGCCCGGCTCGGCATCCCGGAGGGGGACCGGGTGGTGCTGTACGCGCCGACGCGCCGGGAGTACGTGCGCGGCGGGTACGTCGACCGTCTCGACCCGGCCCGGTTCGCCGCCGGACTCGGCGCGGGTCACACCCTCGTGGTCCGGCTGCACCCCTCGCTCGCGGACGGGCCGGCCCGCGGGATGGGCCTGTCCGAGCTGCACCGCCGCGGGGTGGTGGTCGACGCGACCGGCGAACCGCACGTCGAGGAGCTGATGCTCGCCTCCGACGCCCTCGTCACCGACTACTCGGCTCTGATGTTCGACTACGCCAACCTGGACCGGCCGATCGTGCTGCTCGCCGACGACTGGGGCGCCTACGCGGCGAGCCGGGGCACCTACTTCGACGTCACGGCGGACGCCCCGGGCCATGTGGCGCGCAGCCGCGCGGAGTTGGAGCACCTGTTCACATCGGGGGCCTGGGAGGACGCCGAGTCGGCGCGGCTGCGGGCCGGATTCCGGTCGCGCTTCTGCGAGTTCGACGACGGCAGGGCGGCGGAGCGGGTGGTGCGGACGCTGATGCTCGGCGAACGGCCGGCGGCAAAGGCTCCGGCGGTGGCGGTGGCGCTCCCCGCCCAGGCGGGACACGACCTCCTCGCGTCCTCGTGAGCGCGCCGGCCACCGCGCGCTCCCCGTGGTCCCGGGCACGGTCGGCGCTGCGGCCCCGGTCGGCGCGCGGCTGGGTGGTGGCGATCGCCGTCGTGTTCGCCGTGCTCCAGCTCGCCGGCGTCACCGGCCGCGACACCCCGGACACCAAGAACTACCTGTCGTACGCGCTCGCCCTGGGCGGGGCCGGCCAGCGGGAGGCCGCCACCCGGACGATCGACTACACGTGCGCGAGCAAGGCGTCCCTCGCCCGCCGCGGCCAGGCCGTCGACGTGGTGCGCTTCCACCGGGCCAGTCCCACCCGGCGGGTCGTCGAGGAGTGCCGGCGTGATCACTGGCGGGCGGTGTCCGCGCGGCTCGCGGCCGGCCGGACCGCGGGGCACACGGTGCCGTTCATGCCGCCCCGCTTCATGCGGATCTTCGAGGTGCGGCCCGGATATCCGGCCCTGCTGATGCCGTTCGTGGCGGTGCTCGGGGTGACCTGGGGCCTGTGGGCGTGCTCGGTCGCCGTGACCGTGGCCGGGAGCGTCCTCGTCTTCCTGCTGCTGCGGACGCTGCGCGCCTCCCCCGGCGCGGCGCTGACAGGCCAGGTCCTCTTCCTGGTCCTGCCGTGCGGGACGACGGCGATGCGCCCGATGACCGAGGGGCTGCTGCTGGCGGTGACCCTGGCCGCTCTGTGGGGCTGCGCGCTGCTCGTGGAGGGCCGGGCGCGGGCCGGGATCGCGTTGACCGGCGGCTGCCTCGCGGTGCTGTTCACGGTCAAGCACGCGCAGGCGCTGTTCCTCGGCGGGTGCCTGGCCGCCGCCTGCGCGCTGCTCCTGGTGCGCGCCCGGCGGTGGGACGGGCCGCTCGTGACGCTCGGGGCGGTCGCGGGCTGCGCGGCGCTGGGCACCGTCCTGCTGGCGCGGCTGCTGCACTACCCCTCGGAGGCGGAGAGTCTCCAGGATCTGCTCACCGGCCACTTCGCCCTCCCCGACCGGGCCCGGCCGTGGCCGGAGTTCCTCCATCTGGAGACGGCCTTCTGGATCGAGTGGCTGCGCCGGCAGGTGAGCGAGCCGCTGCTCTTGGCCGCCGTCCTGGCGGCGGCCCGGGGCGTGCTGCGCCGGCGCCGGGAGTTCGCGCCGTTCCTGCTGGCGGCGGCGTTCACCGGGGTGCTCAACCAGGCCGGGCACCCGGACATCAACATCTGGGGCGAGCGGTTGATCGTGGTGCTGTGGCTGCTCCCGGTGGTGGGGCTGCCGCTGCTCCTGGACCCGGCCGTCCGGGCGGAGGGGCGGACGGTCACGGGGACGGTGCCGGGTCCGGCGCGGCGGGACACCGGGGTCACCCGATGAGGTGATCCCGGCTAGCGGTCCCACCGGTTCGGGCATACAGGGCAAATGCCCTCTTACGCCGCGTCCCGCCGTCCCGTCGTCCGATGAGCGCCGATGTCCTCGCCCGGCGCGGGGCCCTGCGGGGCGCGACCGCGCTGCGCGGCGGCGGCACCTGGCGCCCCACGCCGTACATCGTGTTCGGCGGCCTGTTCTGGCTGGTGATGACGCTCGCACACTGGCGCGTCCCGCTGTGCTGCGACGCGGGCCAGCACGCGGCGGTCGTCGAGCGGCTGCGCGCCCATCTGCTCCATCCGCTGCACCCGATGGCGGACCTGCCGGGTGCGGGCAGTCCGTACTACTCGCCGTACGCGGTGGCGCAGGGCGCGTTCGCCCGGCTGACCGGGCTCGGCGGCTGGGCGGTCGTCCGGCTGTCCGGCCCGCTGAACCTGCTGGTCCTGCTGACCGGCATCGGCCGGTTCACCCGGACGCTGAGCGCGCGGCCGTGGGCGCCGGTCCTGTGCCTGTTGGCGATGGTGCTGCTCTGGGGCACCGAGCGGGCCTGGTGGAGCGGCTACCTCGGGCTGATGTCGATGACCGGGAACCTCGGCTATCCGTCGGCCTTCGCCATCGGGCTGACGTTCTGGGCGTGGGCCCGGACGGGCACGCTCGCGGCGGGCGGCACCCGCGGCCCGGTGCGCTTCCTGGGTCCGAGCGGGCTCGGCAGCGGCTGGGGGTACGCGGGGCTGGGCGTGCTGTACGGGCTGATCCTGCTCGTGCACCCGATCACCGCGGTGGCGGCGGCGCTCGGCGCGGTGGCGTTCGTCGCCGGCGTCCAGCGCGGGTGGCGCCCCGCGGTCGCGGGGCGGTGGCTGCTGACGTGCGCGGCGGCCCTGCTCGTCGCGTCCGCGTGGCCGTACTTCGACGTCTTCGCCCTGACCGGCGACCGCAGCGTGGACGCCCTGCACGAACGGCTGTACGCGGGGATGCCCGGCCACTTCTGGCTGGCACCGACCGGCCTGCCGGCGCTGTGGCTGCGCGCCCGCGGGGCCCGCCGGGCCGGCGGGCGGGGGTGGCGCGACCCGCTGGTGCTGCTGTTCGCGCTGGACTGCGCGGTGGTGGCCGGCGGCTGGGTGAGCGGGCACTTCACCTACGGCCGCATCCTCGGGCTGACGCTCGTCCCGCTGCAGTTCGCGCTCGGCGTGGAGCTGGCGGCCCCCCGGCCCTGGCGACGCGGGCGGCGGCTGCTGGCGGTGGTGGCGGCCTGCGCCGCGCTGACCGGCTTCCTGACCGTGCAGGCCGGGGCGGTGGTGCCGCGCGCCCTCGACCCGGTCGGCTTCGACCAGCCTCCGCACTGGCCGACGTACGACTGGGCGGCCCGGCACATCGAGCCCGGCGAGGCGGTGATCACCGACGGCTACTACGCGGTCCACCTGATCGCGGGCTACGGCCCGGACCTCGCCGCGCCCGCCTGGCCCGACCCGGCCCTCGACGAGGGCGAGCGGCGACGGCGGGTCGCGGCGGTCCGCGCCTATCTCGACCCGGCCTCGACGCGGGCCGAACGCGCCGCCGTCGCCCGCCGGTACCACGTCCGCTGGCTGCTGCTGACGCGCTGGCGGCGGGTTCCCGAGGAGGCGACGGTGGTGGCGTGGAGCCGGGAGACCGGGGAGGTGCTGGCCCGGATCGGTCCGGGCCCGGCGCCGGAGCGCCGGCCGCGGGGTGCGGGCGGGCGCTCCGGCGGGGGCTGAGCCCTACTCGACGACGAGCTCGACCGGGATGTTGCCGCGGGTGGCGTTGGAGTAGGGGCAGACCTGGTGGGCCTGGTCGACCAGCTTGCGGCCGGTGGCCTCGTCCAGGGTGTCGGGCAGCTCGACGCGGAGCGTGACGGCCAGGCCGAAGCCCTCGCCCTGCTTGCCGATGCCCACCTCGCCGGTGACGGCGGCCTCGGACAGGTCGATCTTCGCGGAACGGCCGACGAGGCCGAGGGCGCTCGCGAAACAGGCGGCGTAGCCGGCGGCGAACAGCTGCTCGGGGTTGGTGCCCTGCCCGCTGCCGCCCATCTCCACCGGGATCGCCAGCTGGAGGTCGAGCTTGCCGTCCGAGGTCACGGCACGGCCCTCGCGGCCGTGGGTGGCGGTGGCGACTGCGGTGTAGAGCGTGTCCATGCGGACCATCCCTCTCAGGTCGGGTCGAGTGCGGGCCGCCGTCCGGCAGCCCCACGACCAGAATTAGAGCACACAATTCAATTGCGCACAACCTAATGGCTCGCCCGAGCTACCCTGGAGGCATGACCGCAACACCCGCGCCGAACCCGCCCACCGCGCCCGACGGCGACTTCCTCCGCCTCGACCAGCAGATCTGCTTCTCGCTGAACGCCGCCTCGCGCGCCTTCGGCGGGGTCTACCGGGTGCTCCTCAAGGACCTCGGGCTCACCTACCCGCAGTACCTGGTGATGCTCGTGCTGTGGGAGCACGGCGAACTGCCCGTGAAGCGGCTCGGCGAGCATCTGCGGCTGGACTCGGGGACCCTCTCGCCGCTGCTCAAGCGGCTGGAGGCGGCCGGCCTGGTGCTGCGCGAGCGCAGCGCGCACGACGAGCGGTCGGTGCAGGTCCGGCTCACCGGCGAGGGCGTCGCCCTGCGCGAGCGCGCACTGTCCGTCCCGCGCCGCATCGCGGCGGCCACCGGCGCGGACCTGGAGGAGATCCGGGAGCTGCGGGACCGGCTGGACCGGCTGACGGACGCCCTCGACCGGGCGGCCCGGCAGGAGACGGCGGGCTCCCCGTAGGGCGTGTCGCGAACGCCCTACTGCCGTGCGACGCCCCCCCCTCGCCCGCTCGCCGCACCGGGCGAAAGCCCGAGTACGTCCACGACGAGGGCTTCCGCCCGGCACGCTGAGAGCACGCACCCGACGCCGCGCGGCCCGCCCTCCGGGCCAACGAAGCGACTATCGCGACATGCCCGAGGGCGTGGTGCGAGCGCCCCTTCGGTCACCCGGAGGGCCGGCGAGGGGAGGCGCGCAGCACGCCCCGGCCCGGCGCACGTAGAGACGCATCGTCACCCCGCGCCGCACGACCTGCTCCCGGGGGACGAACTCCTCGTCGACCACGGCGAGTTTGGCCCGTTCGGTGGGACTGTCCGGACGCCAGGCGGACGCCGTCGCGAACGGCTCGGCGACCACCCACACCCGGTCGAGCCGCTCCAGCCGGCGGCGCAGCTCGCCGGCGCCCGCCTCCCGGCCGTACAGGGTGCCGGAGGCCGGGGCCGGGACGCTCAGCGCGACGTCGCGGATGCCCCGGAAGCTGCGCGGATAGGCGAGGGAGGCGCGCCGCGCGAGCGAGGGCAGGAACAGCACCGGGTCCCCCGGGCGCAGTTCGCGGTGGGCGAGCGCGGAGACGGCGGCGAGGTTGTCGGGGCGCCGGTCGGGGCTGCGGTCCTGACGCAGGACCGGCAGCTGGACCGAGAGGGCCAGGGTGATGCCGAGGACGCCGCTGAGCACCGGGTGCGGCAGCAGCCGGGGCAGCAGGGCGGTGAGCCGTTCGGCTCCGGCGGCCGCGAGGAGCGGGGCGCCGGCGAGCGCGTAGAGGACGTACCGCTCGTCGTACAGGGGCCACCAGCGCGACACCGTCAGCAGCAGCAGCGGCGGCAGCGCGACGAGCGGCAGGGCGACGGCCGGGAGGGTGAGCGTGCAGCGGCGGGGCAGGCCGGGCGCGAACGCGAGGGCGGCCAGCAGGAGGTAGGGCAGGACGACCGGCCGGGCCGGGCCGGTGAAGACGGCGAGCAGGCGCTCGGCGCTGTGGAGCCCGGTCCGCGAGAGCCACGCGACCTGCGCGGACTGCGCCTGGGAGACGAGCACCAGCGGCAGCGCGACGAGGGTCACCCCCGCGGCGGCGGTGAGCCAGCGCCGCCACACCCGGACCGGCGCCCGCGCGAGGCCCAGCGTGGCGCCGTGGGCGAGCAGCAGGAGCAGGGCCATCTCGTGCAGCAGGCAGGTGGCGGCGAAGGTCGCGCCGTAGGCCCACCAGGGGCCGGGCCGGGCGGCCGGCGCGGCCCGCACCAGAAGCAGGGTCGCGCCGGCGGCGCCGGCGGCGACGAGCGCGTAGGACCGGCCCTCCTGGGCGAAGTGGCCGGCCATCGGGGTGACGGCGTAGAGGAGTCCCGCCCAGAGTCCGACCCGCGGCCGGCACAGCCGGACGCCGAGGGCGGCGACCAGGCCGGCGGTCGCGGCGGCGCCGCAGACGGAGGGCAGCCGCAGGGCCACCTCGCCCGGGTGGGGGGCGAGGACGGCGTGCATGAGCAGGTAGTAGAGGCCGTGCACGGCGTCCACGGTGTGCAGCAGGTGCCAGATCTGCGGCACCGAGCGCCGGGCGACCTGGAAGGTCACCGCCTCGTCGCGCCACATGCCGCCGCGGTCGAGCCCCCAGAGCCCGATCACGAGCATGACGAGCACGGGCAGCAGGACGGCCACCGCCTCCGGACGCCCCGCCGCCGACCGCCTGACCCACGCGTGCACCATGCGCCCAATTTTTTGTTATTAAACAACCTTTGTCCCGTATTGACGGCGTATCGCACGGAATACCCCATCCATGCGGCTTACGATCCCGCCTTGATGAGCGTCCTCACGAACCACCGCCCGCTTGCCCTCGCCGCAGCCTGGCTCGCCACCCGCGCCGGGATGCTGTGGCTCCTCGCCCACGACCAGCACCGCCTCCTCGGCCGCGGCGGGGTCTCCCGCGAGGTCGGCCGGCTGTACTTCCACTGGTACGGCGTCCTGTCGCACGGCGCGTTCCCGGCGGGCGACCGGCTGTGGCAGTACCCGCCGGGCGCGGGCCCCGTCCTGCTGGCGCCCGCGCTGCTGCCGTGGCTGACCTACTCCACCGCGTTCGTGGCGCTCACCCTCGTCGCGGACCTGGTCATCGCCGGCGCGCTCGTCCGGGCAGGGCTGCGGTCCGGACGCAGCCTGCGCGGCGCGCTGCTGTGGGTGCTGGGCCTGCCGCTGCTGCTGCACGTCCCGCTCGCCCGGTACGACGTCCAGGTCACCGCGTTCGCCGTGCTGTGCCTGCTGGCGCAGGCGCGCCTGCCGCGTACCGGCGGGGCACTGGCCGCCCTGGGCGCCCTGGTGAAGGTGTGGCCCGCGCTGGCGCTCGTCGGCACGCCGCGCGGGCGCACCACCCGGGACGCCTGGACCTCGGCGGCGGTCGCCGGCGCCGCGCTGCTCGCCCTGCTCGCGACCGTCTTCCGCGACCCCTTCGACTTCCTGCGCCAGCAGGGCGGCCGGGGCGTGCAGATCGAGTCGCTCGGCGGCACGGTGCTCGGGCTGGCGCGCCACGCCGGGTGGCCGGGCAGGGCCCGCTACCAGTACGGCGCCATGGAGTTCGTCGGCCCGTACGTCGGCTCCGTCGCCGCCCTCTCGCTCGCCCTGACCGTCGCCGCGTTCGGCGCCCTGCTGCTGTGGCGGGTGCGGGCCCGGCGCTGGACGGCGGCGACGCCCCACGACGCGGCGCTCACCGCCGTCCTGTTGTTCACGGTGACGAGCCGGGTGATCAGCCCGCAG
Source organism: Streptomyces sp. NPDC048566 (assembly GCF_043199735.1). Taxonomy (NCBI): domain Bacteria; kingdom Bacillati; phylum Actinomycetota; class Actinomycetes; order Kitasatosporales; family Streptomycetaceae; genus Streptomyces; species Streptomyces sp. NPDC048566. The sequence continues at coordinate 40,034 of NZ_JBICWL010000018.1, read as the reverse complement.
TACATGGTCTGGCTGCTCGGACTCGCCGCGGTCTGCCTGACCTCCCGGCACACCACCCAACGCCCGGTCGCCGCGCTGATCGTGGCGGCGACGGCGGTCAGCACGGTGGTGTACCCGATGCTGTACGGCGAGGTGATCCACAGCACCTGGACGGGCTGTCTGCTGATGGTGGGGCGCAACGGCCTGCTGGCCGCGGCGGCCGGCCTGTCACTCGTCCGGCTGTGGCGCTCCGGCCGGCCGCCGGCCGGAGCGGGGCACATCCCCGGGCGCCGCACGCGGGGCGCGCACGCCTCCCCCGCCGGAGTCCGGGCGGGACGGTGAGCACGCCGCACCGCGATCCGGGCAGGACACCGGGCGCCGCGTGCCGGACAATTGCCGCATCCCGCCCGCATCCCGACCCGGGGACCGCAGCCATGACCCCTCATCACGCGAAGGTCGCCGTCGTCGTCATCGGCTACGACGACGCCGCCCACGTGACGGACGCGGTGCGTTCGGCCCTCGCCCAGGGCGACGCCGTGCGCGAGGTCGTGGCCGTCGACGACTGCTCGGCGGACGGCAGCGCGGACCTCCTGGACGCGCTCGCCGCCGGTGAGCCGCGGCTGAGGGTGATCCGCCGGACCGTCAACAGCGGCGGCTGCGGGACTCCCCGCAACGACGGCATCGACGCGGCCACCGCTCCGTACGTGATGTTCCTCGACAGCGACGACGTCCTGCCGCCCGGCGCGGTGGACGCGCTGCTCGGCGCCGCCGAGGCCCACGGCGTCGAGGTGGCGGCGGGGCTGTGCGTGCGCCGCGAGCTGCCCTCGGGCCGCGAGGTGGCCTGGGAGAAGGCGCTCTACGCGGGGCCCGCCGTGCTCCCCAACCCCTCCCGGCGCCCGCGCCTCGCCCACGACACACTCTGCGTCAACAAGCTGTACCGCACCGACTTCCTGCGCGCGCACGGCATCCGCTTCCCCGAGGGCCGCCATCTCTACGAGGACCACGTCTTCACCGCGCGCGTCCTGGCCGCGGCGCCACGCATCGCGCTGATCCCCGACACGGTGTACGTCTGGCACGTGCGGCGCGACGCGGAGCGGCTGTCCATCTCCCTGGACCGTGCGGACGTCTCCAACTGGCGGGCGCGCACCGAGGCGAACCGCGCGGCGTACGAGATCCTGCTCGGCGCCGGGGAGAAGCGGCTGGCGCGGGCCGTGCGCGCCAAGTTCCTCGACCACGACCTGCGGATGTACGCACGGGAGCTGGAACTGCGCTCCGCCGCCTACCGCCGGGCCTGGTGGGAGCACACGCGCGGGTACCTGGAGACGTTCGACGCGGCCGACCTCACGCTCAACCCGGGCTCCCCGGGCCGCATCCTGGCCCGCGTGCTGCTCGCCTCGCCCGCACCGCGCGACCTGCCCCGCCTGCGCGATCTGGCGGCCCGCCCCGCGCGGCTGCTCCCCCCGTACGCCCGCGCCCGCGACGGCACCCCGGTCTGGTCCTCCGAGCTGCCGCAGGTGACCCTGGAGCCGCTGCTGGACCGTCCGGTCCCGCTGCTCCCGATCGCCGTCGACGCGGAGCTGCGGACCGGCGTGCGCGGCACCCGGCTGCTGCTGCGCCTGCACGAGCTGTACGGCCGGATGGCGCGCTCCGGCCCGGTCGCGGCGGACGTGGTGCTGGTCCGCCGCGAGGACGGGCTGGAGGGCCTGCGCCGCGAGGTCCGGCTGCTGGCCGACCGGTACGGCGACCTGTGGACGGCCGAGACGGCGGTGGAGCCGGCCGCCCTGCCGCCGGGCACCTGGGACCTGCGGCTGACGCTGCGCTTCCGCGACGGCGCGAGCCGGGAGGTGTCCGCGCACGCGACGGCCGGCGGGGGCCGGCTGCGCCGGCGCGCCGTGGCGGACGGGCGGCACGGCGTCCGCCGCGTCGTCCTCCTCCAGCCGTACCGGACGCACGCGGGCGCGTTCGCGCTGCGCACGGCGTCCGGCTGGCGGGGAGTGGCCGGCGTGGTGCGCCGCAGGGTCGGCCGCCTGCTTCACTGATACGCGGACGGAGCACCGCGTGCTCACCGACGAGGGGACGGCCCACATGACCTGGCTGATCACCGGCGGCGCCGGATACATCGGGGCGCACGTCGTGCGCGCGCTGCGCGCGGCGGGCGAACGCGCCGTGGTCTACGACGACCTGTCCACGGGCATCGCCGACCGGGTGCCCTCGGACGTCCCGCTGGTGGTCGGCTCCACGCTGGACGGCGAACTCCTGGCCCGGACCCTCGCGGACCACACGGTCACCGGGGTCGTCCACCTCGCGGCCAAGAAGCAGGTCGGGGAGTCCGTGGAACGGCCCCTGCACTACTACCGGGAGAACGTCGAGGGGCTGCGCGTCCTGCTGGAGGCGGTGACGGCCGCGCCGGTCACGGCCTTCGTGCTCTCCTCCTCGGCCGCGGTGTACGGCATGCCGGACGTGGACCTCGTCACCGAGGAGACGCCGTGCGCGCCGATGAGTCCGTACGGCGAGACGAAGCTCGCGGGCGAGTGGCTGGTCCGGGCGGCGGGCCGCGCGACGGGCCTGTCCACGGCGTCCCTGCGCTACTTCAACGTGGCCGGGGCGGCGAGCCCCGAACTCGCGGACACGGGAGTGTTCAACCTCGTCCCCATGGTCTTCGAGAAGCTGACGGAGGACGCGGCGCCGCGCGTCTTCGGCGACGACTACCCGACCCCGGACGGCACCTGCGTCCGCGACTACATCCACGTGGTCGACCTGGCCGAGGCCCATGTCGCCGCGGCCCGCGCCCTCCAGGCGTCCCCCGGCACCGACCTGACCCTCAACATCGGCCGCGGCGAGGGCGTGTCGGTGCGGGAGATGATCGACCGCATCACCGCGATCACCGGGTACGACCGCCCCCCGGTCACCACCGCGCGCCGCCCCGGCGATCCGGCCCGCGTGGTCGCCTCCGCGGACCGCGCCGCCGCGGAGCTGGGCTGGAAGGCCCGGCACGACGTGACGGACATGATCACCTCGGCCTGGGCCGGCTGGACCCGCCGGCACCCGGACGCGCGCCGCGGCTGACACCGCGGCCGGCGGCCCGCCACCCGGCCGGCCGCTCCGCCCGCCCAGCCCGCCGGCCCCGCGCGCGGCTGTTCCCGCCGTGCGCCGGGCCGGCGGGCGCAAGACGGGCGGCCCCCGGCCGCCGGCCCGTGCCCCGGCTCGGCCCGGCGGGGCCCGGCGGGCGGTGGCCCGCTCGGGCGCCGCGCCACGGGACCCGGCCGCCCGGCCCGGTCACAGCGCCTTGAGCGCCGCCGTCGTGGTGCGGGCCAAGGCGGCCAGGTAGTCCTTCGGGAGTCTCGGTCCGCGGACCACGACGGCCCGCCAGTACAACGGCCCGGACACCAGGTCCAGGGCCAGTTCCGGATCGGCGCCGGCACGGACCTCGCCGCGGGCGGTGGCCGCCGCGACGATGCCGCTCGCGACGCTCTGCTGACCGTCCTGGAGCGCCTTCTGCAGGGCCTCGGCGATCTCGGGGTTGCGGGCCGCCTCGGCCTGGAGGTCGGGGATGATCTGGCCGGCGACCGGGTGGCGCAGGGCGCGCGAGGTGACCTCGTAGAGCAGCCGCAGGTCGCCCTCCAGGGAGCCGGTGTCCGGAGCGGGCAGGCCCTGGACGGCGACCGCCGAGACCAGGTCGAGCACCAGATGGCGCTTGGAGCGCCAGCGGCGGTACACGGCCGTCTTGCCGACCCCGGCCCGGCGGGCGATTCCCTCGATGGACATCCGGGCGTACCCGACCGCCGCGAGTTCCTCGAAGACGGCGGCGCGGATGGCTTCGGTCACCTCCTCCCGCAGGACGGCCGCACCGGCGGGGGCCCGGCGACGCGGGGCCTTCCCGTCGGCAGGCGCGGGCGTGGCGGCACTCGCGGCGCTGTCGGCGTTCGTGGTCATGCCGACCAGCATAGGCCGCGACGACGAAACGGTTGCGTTCCGACGTCGACGGCCCTACGCTCGCGTTGCGACGATACGGTTGCGTCCCGACGTATCAGACCGGCGGAACGGTCCTCGGAGACCGTCGGGCCGCCCCCGCACTCCACCCCCCGAGCGAAGGCAACGGATGTGAGCCAGGTCCTCCACCCCCCGACCGCGATCACGGCGCCGGCCTCCCCCGCCGACGACGCCGCGGCCCTCGCCGCCCGGCACGGCCTCACCGTCAGCGGCGCCCGGCCGAGCCTGCCCGCGTACGTCCGGCAGCTGTGGGCGCGGCGCCACTTCATCACCGCGTTCGCCACCGCCAAGCTCACCGCGCAGTACAGCCAGGCCAAGCTGGGCCAGGTGTGGCAGGTGATGACCCCGCTGCTGAACGCGGCGGTCTACTACTTCATCTTCGGCATCCTGCTCGGCACCAAGCACGGCATCCCGGACTACGTCCCGTTCCTGGTCACGGGCGTCTTCGTGTGGACCTTCACGCAGAGTTCGATCATGGCGGGCACCCGGGCGATCTCCGGCAGCCTCGGACTGGTCCGCGCCCTGCACTTCCCGCGCGCCGCGCTCCCGGTGTCGTACGCCCTCCAGCAGCTCCAGCAACTGCTGTTCTCGATGGCCGCGCTCGTGGTGATCCTCCTGTTCTTCGGGGTGCCCGTCGCCGCCTCCTGGCTGCTCGCGGTGCCGGTCCTCGCGCTGCAGTTCACCTTCAACGCGGGCGTCGCCCTGGTCATGGCCCGGATGGGCGCCCGCACCCCCGACATCGCCCAGCTGATGCCGTTCCTGCTGCGCACCTGGATGTACGTCTCCGGCGTCATGTGGAGCATCGACAAGGTGCTCAGCCACAACAAGCTGCCGCACTGGGCGATGGTCCTGCTGGAGAGCAACCCGGCGGCCGTGTACATCGACCTGATGCGCTTCGCGCTGATCGACAGCTTCCACGCGCACCAGCTGCCCCACCACGTGTGGGCCCTCGCGGTGGGCTGGGCGCTGGCCGCCGGCACCGGCGGCTTCATCTACTTCTGGAAGGCTGAGGAGACCTACGGCCGTGGCTGACAGCATCACGCAGGAGAAGGACGCGGCGCCGGGAGCACCCCACGCGGCGAACGCGCGCGGCCCGGAGGGCGCACCGGGCGCGCGGTCGGAGCGGGACGCGGGGCCCGGGATGGCCGGAGCAGCCGCCGGGGCCGGGCGCGTCCCCACCGTCATCGCCGAAGGCGTCGACATCGTCTACCGCGTCAACGGCACCGGTGCAGGCCGCGGCAGCGCCACCGCCGCCCTGAACCGCATCCTGCGCCGCCGGCGGACCGAGCAGGCCGCCGGGGTGCGCCGGGTGCACGCCGTCAGGTCGGTGTCGTTCACCGCCTACCGGGGTGAGGCCATCGGGCTGATCGGCACCAACGGCTCCGGCAAGTCCACCCTGCTCAAGGCGGTCGCGGGCCTGCTGCCCGTCGAGAACGGCCGGATCTACACCGACGGGCAGCCCTCGCTGCTCGGCGTGAACGCGGCCCTGATGAACGACCTGACCGGCGAGCGCAACGTCCACCTCGGCGGCCTCGCCATGGGCATGTCCCGCGAGCAGGTCAAGGCGCGCTACCAGGAGATCGTCGACTTCTCGGGGATCAACGAGAAGGGCGACTTCATCACGCTGCCGATGCGGACCTACTCCTCCGGCATGGCCGCCCGGCTGCGCTTCTCGATCGCGGCGGCCAAGGACCACGACGTGCTGATGATCGACGAGGCGCTGGCCACCGGCGACCGCTCCTTCCAGAAGCGCTCCGAGGCCCGCATCCGGGAGCTGCGCAAGAGCGCGGGCACGGTGTTCCTGGTCAGCCACAACAACAAGTCGATCCGCGACACCTGCGACCGGGTGCTGTGGCTGGAGCGCGGCGAACTGCGCATGGACGGCCCCACCGGGGAGGTCCTGAAGGAGTACGAGAAGTTCACGGGCCGGTAGCCGCGGGCGCCGGGAGGGCGGAGTGGCCAGGACGGACGGGACGGACCGGACGGGGACCGCCGCGGCCCGCCGCACGTCACCGCTCCAGGAACGCGAACAGCTCCTCCCACCGGCGCACGACCTCCTCGGTCGTGAAGCGCTGGACGTTCACCCGCGCGGCCTCGCCCATGGTGTCGCGCAGCGCCTTGTCGGACATCAGCGTGTCGAGCCGGCGGGCCAGTTCGCCGGTGTTGCCGAGCGTGGCCAGCAGACCGTCCTCGCCGTCCCGGATGATCTCGTGGACACCCGGCGCGCAGTCGAACGCGGCGCACGGCACACCGGCGGCCATCGCCTCCATGACGGCGAGCGGGAAGCCCTCGCCGCGCGAGGAGAGCACGAACACCGAGCCGCCGCGCAGGGCGCCGGGCACGTCGCTCGTCCGGCCCATCCACTCGACGGAGCCGTCGAGCCCCAGAGCCGTGCACTGCTTCCTGAGGATCTCCTCGTCCTCCCCCGAGCCGTAGATCCGCAGCCGCCAGTCGGGGTGCGCCGGCGCCGTCTCCGCCCAGGCGTCGAGCAGCATGTCGATGCCCTTCTGGTCGTGCAGCCGGCCGATGCTGACGACGACGTTCTCGGTGCGCGGCGACGGCACCTCGGGCACGAACGGGATCGGGTTCGGCATGAAGGACGCGTTGTTCATGCCCTGCCTGATCCACAGGTCGGCGTCCTCGCGGGTGAGCGCGAGCATCCGGTCGACGTCCGCGTAGTGCTTCAGGACCCGCCGGAAGCGGGAGGTCGTGCGGCAGTAGGCGAAGGACTCGTGGCTCATCCCGATGACGGTCAGCCCCTCGGTGTCGGCGAGTTCCACCCACTCCATGGCCCACACCTGCGTCACGATCACGACGGCGCCGGGCCGCGCCGCGCGCAGCAGCGCGCTCAGCCGGGCGGCCCGTTCCCGCATCCCGGCCGCCCGCTCGGCGCGCCGCCGGTGCTCGACGACGTCGATCCGCCCGCGCAGCCCGCGCGCCGGACGCACCCGCGGCGGCCGGACGTCGTACAGGGTCGTGGTGGGGTACGGGAGGTCGCCCAGCTCCTGGGCCGTGTCGGCGTCGGTGATCCCGACGACGTGCACCCGGTGGCCGCGCTCGGTGAACAGCCGGGCCATCTGGTGCGACCAGCTGGTCACCCCGCCGAGTTCGTCGACGCTGTTGGAGACGAAGAAGATGTCCCGCTGCGGGAAGTCGGTCATCCACGCCTCCACTGCGCGAAGAACTGCTCCACGAGAGCGCCGGACGCGTTCCCCTGGTCGTACTCGCCGAACTCGGCGGTGAACTGCTCCCTTTTCGGGGCGTACTTGACGGCCTGCTCCTCCAGAGAGCCGAGGGCGGCGTGCAGTTCGCCCTCGGTGCGCACGACGGGTCCGGGGGCCCGCTCCAGCAGGTCGAAGTAGGTGCCACGGCCCTCGTGGACGTACTCGTCGTAGTCGTGGACGAGGAAGAACATGGGGCGGTCCAGGAGGGCGTAGTCGAACATCACGGACGAGTAGTCGGTGATCAGCCCGTCGGCCAGCGCGAGCAGCGGGGTCATGTCGTGGTGCGCGGAGACGTCGACGACCCGGCCGCGCACGGACGGCGGCAGCACCACGTGGTTGAGGTAGTGGGAGCGCACCAGCAGGACGTAGCGGTCGCCGAAGGCGTCGGCGAAGCGTTCCGCGTCGAAGGGCAGCTCGAACCGCTTCCGGCCGCTGCCGCGGTGCCGGAAGGTCGGCGCGTACAGCAGGATCTGCCGGTCGGCGGGGATGCCCAGCTCCTTGGCCAGCGGACCGCGTACGCGGGGTTCCCCGGCCCGCTCGCGCGCTCGCGCCCGGACCAGCTCGTCGTTGCGCGGGTAGCCGACCCGCAACAGGGTCCGCTCCTGGAGCCGGAAGGCCCGTGCGAGGGTGCGCACGTCGTGCTCGGAGCGGATCAGGAACCGGTCGAAGCGGTCCAGGGTGCGCTGCTGCTCCTCCTGCGCCGGCCGGGACCTGAGCTTCCACTCCGGCTCGTCGAAGCCCATGCGCTTGAGGGCGGAGCCGTGCCAGGTCTGCAGATACGTGGTGCCGGGCCGCTTGGTCAGCTTGAGCGGGTAGCTCTGGTTGTCGACCCAGAAGGCGGCCTGCGCGAGCGCCCGCAGATAGGGCAGCGACCAGCGGCGCACCAGGGTGGCGTCGTCCGGGAACCCCTCGGGCCGGCCCGCGTAGGACCAGACCGCCTCGAAGTCCAGGCCCTGCCGGCGCATCTCCTCGTAGAGGGCGCGGGGGCTGTCGCTGTACTGGCGGCCCAGGTGGCTCTCGAAGACGACGAGCCGGCGGCGGACCGGGAGCCGGCTGAACACCTCGTGGTAGAGGCGGATCTTGGCCGGTCCCGAGGTGAGGCCCTTGCGCAGGGAACGCGCCGAGCGGACACCGGACTTGGCGAGGGCGACGGGCCGTCCCCGCAGACCGCGCCGGATGAGGGCGTCGGCCCTCCGGTCCGGGACCAGCCGGTAGGACAGGTGTCCCCGGGTGGACACGACGGGCTCGAACCGGTCGGCGACGAGCCGGGTGAGCCGGGGCCGCACCGGCGACCGCCCGGCGATCAGGCCGGGTTCGGCCGCGGTGAGCCGGGTGGTGGTGCGGACCCCGTCCACGTCGAGGTGCAGCCGGACGTCCCACACGGCGTCCACGACGCCCAGCGGGCGGACGGCCGCCAGGTCCGCCGAACCCTCCCAGTCGACGGTGGCCCCGGCGTGCCGCACCCGGGCCACCGGGAAGCGGAAGGTCTGGAGGCGCACCCCGCGCCGCCGGGCGTAGAACTCCAGCTCGGCGCCGAGCCGGGCGTCCGGCGGGATCACCCCGAGCGGGTTGGTGACGCGTCCGGCGAGCCGGACGGTCCCGCCGGGGCCGGACGCGTAGGAGGTCAGTTCGTCGCGCAGGAACATCTTCTCGACGGGCCGGGTGTGGTAGCCGAGGCCGGTGACGTCGAGGACGTGCCGGCCGAAGGGGTCGTCGAGGTGCTCGGCGCACCAGTACACCCGGCCGTCGCGCTCGACGAGCGGCGAGGAGATCTTGTCGCGGTTGGTGAGGGTGTCGACGGCGGGCAGCAGGTTGTCCCAGTCGCCGGCCTGGAGGAGGTAGGCGCAGACGGCGTGGATGCGTTCGGCCTCGTCGAAGGCGGCGCGGTCGACGGACTCCAGGTACTCGCGGGCGATCGCGGCGAACTCCTCGCGGTAGGCCGCGTCGCGGAAGGGCAGTTCGCGCAGGTGCAGCACGAGGTCGTGCTTGAGGAACTTGACGTCCTTGGCGAACTTCAGGTCCGGCAGGCCCTTGTCGGCGAGCATGCGGTCGACCCGCCGGTGGATCTCCATGCGGTGCGCGAAGTTGGCGATCTCGTCACGCCGGTTGCTGATGGACCTGACCGCCGCCCCGTCCGTGACCCGCCAGTCGTAGACCCGGTTCGGGATGAGGGTGATGCGGCGGGCCGAGGCGTAGGCCTGCGCGGAGAACAGCAGGTCCTCGTAGTGGATGCCGACGGGGAAGCGCAGCCCCCCGTCGAGCAGGAACCGCCTGCGGTAGCACTTGTTGGTCGACAGCGTGTCGAAGACCATCAGGTCGGGCAGTTCGGAGATCGACTCCAGGGTGCGGGTGCGTTCGTACAGCCAGGGGTACCACTTGACCTCCTTGCCCGTGCGCGAGTCGACGTGCACCCGTACGCACAGGCCCGAGACGAGGTCGGCGCCGGTGGCCTCAGCGGCCTCCAGCAGGTTGCGGCAGGCGTTGCGCTCCAGCACGTCGTCGCTGTCGAGGAAGACCACGAAGTCGCCGCGGGCCTCGGCGATGCCGCGGTTGCGGGGGGCGCCGCAGCCGCCGCTGTTCTCGGGCAGCCGGCAGGCGCGCACCCGGCCCGGATGCGCGGCGGCCAGGGCGCGGGCGACCGCGTAGGAGTCGTCGGTGCTGCGGTCGTCGACGATCACGACCTCGACGGAGTGGAGCGTCTGCTCCAGGGCGGAGCGGACGGCTGTGGGCAGCCGGTCCGCGTCGTTGTAGACGATGACCACCACGGAGACGGCCGGCCGGACCGGGGCCGCCTCCCGGCCGGGCGCGGGCCGGGAGGCGGTGGACGGGGTCCCGTGCCCGGCGGGCTCGGCGCGGGACGCGGCGGACGCACGCTGCTGATCCACGTTCATCCTATTTATGGTAGAGAGCTTCGCCCGATATGAACCGCTATCGACCGTTCTTCGCGTGTTGGAAGACCCAGGTGCGGTAGGCGACGAAGCGGAAGGCGGAGGCCAGCAGGATCGACAGCACCTTCGCGACGTTCGAGCCGAGCGAGCCGCTCAGGCCCAGACCGTGGTAACCGCCGTAGAACAGCGCGCTCTCCATCAGGACACCGAGCCCGCTGAAGGCGAAGAAGAGCACGATCTGACCGCGGGTGCGCGAGGCGCGGTCGCGGTAGGCGAAGAAGCGGAAGCCCAGGTAGTTCGAGGCCATGGCGACGCAGCTGGCCGCCACGGTGGCGGCCATGGGGGCCCAGCCGAGCCCGCGCAGCGCCAGGTTGAAGAACAGGACGTTGACGGCGACCCCGCTGCCGCCGACGGCCGAGAAGCGGGCCAGCTCCATCGCGAGCCGGCGGACCCGCGGGGCACGGTCGGCGATCCGGGGGCCCCGGGGGCGGATCACGGGCGCGGCGGCAACGGGGGCCCGCCCCTCGGTGAGGTGCACGGTCACGGGTCGGGGTCCTCCATGCGTCGCTGCTGCGGTCGATCCAGCCCACCTTAAGTCACATGTCCGATTTATCAGGTATGGCTACGGGTCGAGCCGCCGCTTACCCGACCGGAGGATCACCTGATCGCCGGGCGGGCGGGCCGCGCCGCGACGGCGGACGGGGGCGTCCCGGACCGTGTGCGGTCCGGGACGCCCCCGTCGTACTGCCGGGCGGACGTGCGCGCCCCCGGTGGGGCGCGCCCCTACGCGTGCGTGCGCAGCAGCGTCCGCATGGTCCGCATCGCCACCGACAGGTTGGCGAGGTCGAACGAGTCCGAGCTCCGGATCTCCTCCAGCGTCGCGCGGGCGCGTCCGAGGATCGGCGCGTTCTTCTCCTGCCAGGAGGCGAAGCGCTGCTCGGGCGTGGAGGTGCCGTTGCCCACCGCGAGCACGTCCGAGGTGAGCGCCGCGTGCGCCGCGTACAGGTCCTCGCGGATCGAGGCGCGGGCCATGGACTGCCAGCGGTCGGTGCGCGGCAGCTCGATGATGCGGTCCATGAGCTGCGTGATGCCGAGCCGGTCGCCCAGGTCGTAGTAGACCTCGGCGACGGCCATCGGGTCCTTGCCCGTGCGGTCGGACACCGAGACGATGTCGAGCGCCGGGAAGGCGGAGGAGAACCCGGCGACCCGCGTGGCCAGTTCGTCCGGCACACCCGCGTTCGTCAGCTCGTCGTAGATCTGCTGGTACCACTCCAGGTCCGCGCCGCGCAGCAGCTTGGGCAGCTCCGACCACACCTGCTCGACACCCGCGCTGAAGAACGAGATCGTCTCGGCGAGCTGGAGCGGCTGCGGCCGGTTGTTGAGCAGCCAGCGGGTGCCGCGCTCCACGAGCCGCCGCGAGTGCAGCCGGATACGGGTCTGGACGTCGGCGGCGACGACATTGTCCAGCGCCTCCACCGCGTCCCACACCGCGCTGGAGTTGAAGATCGCGCGGGCCGCGGTCTGCGCCCGGACGATCTCCTCCAGCGAGGCCCCCGTCTCCTCGCGCAGCCGGTGCAGGAAGCTCGTGCCACCGGTGTTGACCGTGTCGTTGACCAGGACGGTCGTCACGATCTCGCGGCGCAGCGCGTGGCCCTCGATCTGCTCGCGGAACCTGTCGCGCAGGGCCGTCGGGAAGTACGCGTGCAGCAGGCTCTGCAGGTACGGGTCGTCGGGCAGCGAGGTCGCCAGCAGGTCCGTGGACACGGTGATCTTCGTGTACGCGAGGAGCACGGCCGTCTCCGGACCGGTCAGCCCCTGCCCGGCGGTGAGCCGCTCGCGGATCTGCCGCTCGCTGGGCAGGAACTCCAGGGCCCGGTCGAGGTGCCCCTCGCGGACCAGGTGGCGCATGAACCGCTGCTGGGCGTGGATCATGCTCGGGGACTGCGCCAGCGCGTTGGCGATCGCCGTGTTCTGCGCGTAGTTGTTGCGCAGCACCAGGGCGCCGACCTCGTCGGTCATCTCGGCGAGCAGCTTGTTGCGCTGCTTGACGGTCAGGTCGCCGTTGGCCACCACCGCGTTGAGCAGGATCTTGATGTTCACCTCGTGGTCGGAGGTGTCCACGCCCGCGCTGTTGTCGATGGCATCGGTGTTGATCTTGCCGCCGTGCTGGGCGAACTCGATCCGGCCGAGCTGGGTCAGGCCCAGGTTGCCGCCCTCGCCGACGACCTTGACGCGCAGGTCGGAGCCGTCGACGCGGATGGCGTCGTTCGCCTTGTCGCCGACCTCCGCGTCGGACTCGGCGGAGGACTTCACGTACGTGCCGATGCCGCCGTTCCACAGCAGGTCGACGGGGGCCTGGAGGATCGCCCGCATCAGGTCGGCCGGCGTCATCTTGGCGACCTTCGACTCGATGCCGAGGGCCTCGCGGATGTGGGCGTTGACCTGGATCGCCTTGGCGCTGCGCGGGAACACGCCGCCGCCCGCGGAGATCAGCTCGGTGTCGTAGTCCGCCCACGACGAGCGCGGCAGCTCGAACAGCCGGCGCCGCTCGGCGTACGAGGCCGCCGCGTCGGGGTTCGGGTCGATGAAGATGTGCCGGTGGTCGAACGCGGCGACCAGGCGGATGTGCTCGGAGAGCAGCATGCCGTTGCCGAACACGTCACCGGACATGTCGCCGACGCCGACCACCGTGAAGTCCTGCGACTGGGTGTCGACGCCCAGCTCCCGGAAGTGCCGCTTCACCGACTCCCAGGCACCGCGTGCGGTGATGCCCATCTTCTTGTGGTCGTAGCCGGCCGAGCCGCCGGAGGCGAAGGCGTCGCCGAGCCAGAAGTCGTAGCTCTCGGCGACCTCGTTGGCGATGTCGGAGAACGTCGCCGTGCCCTTGTCGGCGGCGACCACGAGGTAGGTGTCGTCCTCGTCGTGCCGGACCACGTCGGCGGGCGGCACGATCTCGCCGGCGACCATGTTGTCGGTGATGTCGAGCAGCGCCGAGATGAAGGTCCGGTAGCTGCGGATGCCCTCGGCCAGCCACGCGTCGCGGTCCGCGGACGGATCGGGCAGCTGCTTGGCGACGAAGCCGCCCTTGGCCCCGACCGGCACGATGACGGTGTTCTTCACCATCTGCGCCTTGACCAGGCCGAGGATCTCCGTACGGAAGTCCTCGCGCCGGTCGGACCAGCGCAGGCCGCCACGCGCGACCTTGCCGAAGCGCAGGTGCACGCCCTCGACCCGCGGCGAGTACACCCAGATCTCGAACGCCGGGCGCGGCGCGGGGAGGTCCGGGATGGCCGTCGGGTCGAACTTCATGGACACGTACCCGTGGGGCGTGCCGTCCGCGGTGCTCTGGAAGAAGTTGGTGCGCAGCGTCGCCTTGATCAGGTGCAGGAAGGACCGCAGAATCCGGTCCTCGTCCAGCGAGGCGACCTGGTCGAGCGCGGCGTCCAGCTCCTCCAGCAGCGCGTCCGTCAGCTCGACGCCGGCGCGCTGGCGCTCCGGCGACATCCGCGCCTCGAAGAGCGAGACGAGCAGCCGGGTGGTGTGGACGTTGTTGCGGAGGGTGTCCTCCATGTAGTCCTGGCTGAACGTGGAACCGGCCTGGCGCAGGTACTTCGCGTACGCGCGCAGCACCATCGACTGGCGCCAGTCCAGGCCGGCGCTCAGCACCAGGGCGTTGAAGCCGTCGTTCTCGGCCCGGCCGGTCCAGGTGGCGGCGAACGCCTCCTGGAACCGCTCGCGGCCGTCGTCGCCGAGGTGGTCGCCGGTGCCGTTCGCGGACTGGGGCAGCCGGAGCCCGAAGTCGTAGATCCACGCCGTCGTCCGGTCCGAGCAGCGCAGTTCGTAGGGGCGCTCGTCGGTGACCTCGACGCCCATCCGGTTCAGGGCCGGCAGCACCGCGGAGAGCGAGACCTGCTCGCCGGTCCGGTAGATCTTGAACCGGCGCTCGCCGGGGGCGGCGCCGACCGGCTCGTACAGGCTGAGCGCGAAGTCCTTGCCCTCGTCCGCGTCGAGAGCCTGGAGGTGCACCAGGTCGGCGACCGCGGAACGCGGCGAGTGGTCGGCCTTGTAGCCCTCGGGGAACGCGTTGCCGTAGCGGCGCAGCAGTTCGGCGGCGCGCTCCTCACCGCACTCGGCGGTCAGCGCCTCGCCGAACCCGTCGGCCCAGGAGCGGGCGGCCTCGACCAGGCGCGCCTCGATCCGGTCCTTGTCGCTGTCGGAGAGCTGCGCCAGCTCGGTGCCCGGCTCGACGCGCACCACGAAGTGCAGCCGGGACAGGATCGACTCGGTGTTCCAGGCCGTGAAGTCGACGCTGGTGCCGCCCAGTTCCTCCTTGAGGATGTCGATGATCCGCAGCCGCACACCGGTGGTGTAGCGGTCGCGGGGCAGGTACACGAGCGCCGAGTAGTAGCGCCCGTACTCGTCCTGGCGCAGGTACAGCCGCAGCCGGCGGCGCTCCTGGAGGTACAGGACGGAGGTGACGATCGCCCGCAGCTCGTCGGGCGGCGTCTGGAACAGCTCGTCGCGCGGGTAGGTCTCCAGGATCTGGAGCAGGTCGCGTCCGTCGTGGCTGTTGGGCGAGAACCCGGCCCCGCGCAGGACCTCCTCGACCTTGCGGCGGACGACGGGCACCCGGCGCACCGACTCGGTGTACGCCGCCGACGAGAAGAGGCCGAGGAAGCGGCGCTCGCCGACGACCTCGCCGTTCTCGTCGAACTTCTTGACCCCGACGTAGTCCAGGTAGGAGGGCCGGTGCACGGTGGCGCGGCTGTTGGCCTTGGTCAGGACGAGCAGCTTGTGCTCGCGGGCCTTGGCGCGGGCGTCGGCGGGCAGCCGCTCGAAGGACGGGCTGACCGGGTGGCGGTCGTCGTCGCCGTGCTGCGGGTCGGAGCGCAGGATGCCGAGCCCGGTGCCGGGGACGGCGGTCAGCGAGTCGTCGTCGCGCAGCTGGTACTCGCGGTACCCGAGGAAGGTGAAGTGGTCGCCGGAGAGCCAGCGCAGCAGCTCGCGGGCCTCCTCGACCTCCTGGTCGCGCAGGTCGTCGGCGGCGGGCTCGGAGGGCAGCTCGTCGGCGATCCGCAGCGCCGCGTCCCGCATCTTCTCCCAGTCCTCGACGGCCTCGCGGACGTCGGACAGGACACGGAGCAGGTCGGCGGTGATCTGCTTCAGGTCGGCCCGGTCGGTCTCACGGTCGATCTCGACGTGGATCCAGGACTCGACGTGCGCGTCGTGCGGCAGGTCCTCGGCGGAGGGCCGCTTGGGCAGCACGTCGATGAGCTTGCCGGTCAGGTCGCGCCGTACGACGAACTGCGGGTGGATCACGACGTGGATGCCGCGCCCCTGCCGGGACAGCTCGTTGGTCACCGAGTCGACGAGGAACGGCATGTCGTCCGTCACGACCTCGACGACGGAGTGGCTGCAGGTCCAGCCGTTCTCCTCGACGGTGGGGGTGTGCACGCGCACGTTGGCCGTGCCCTGAGGGCGGTTCTCGGCCAGTCTGTAGTGGGAGAAGGCCGCTCCGAAGACGTCGACCGGGTCGCGGTCGGTGAGGTCCTCCGGGGCCGTGTGCAGGTAGTAGCGCTGGAGGAACGCGAGCACGGTGTCCCGGTCGGGGGTGCTCTCGTCCGTCGTCCCGGTCGGTAGGTGCCCCCCGACCGGGCTGTTCTCAGCTACCCGGGCGGCCCGTTCGAGCAGCTCGGCCTTGGCTTCGTCCAGCTTGGTCTGCATTGTCCTCTGGCTCCTGTCGCGCGCCGTTGCGTGACGTTGAAGGAAGTACGGTCCCGTCGCTTGCGGCGCAACGTCGCGACGCGGGGTGTCCGGTCTGCGTCGACGCTATGCCGCGGGGTGAGATGAGCGGGGGGTTATCGGCCATTCCCGGCGCCTTCGGGGAGTGTGACGCCGCTCTCGGCGACGTCCGTCCCCTGGGTGCCCTCGCCGTACGGGGTGCGGTGCCCTCGGCGCTCGCGGCTGCCCCGCTCGCGCACACGGCCCTGGCCGCCATCCCGTTCCGCTCACGAAGATCGGCGACTGACGCCCGGTCACGGATGTCGTCCGTGCGCTCCGGGCGCGGGGCAGGGGCGACGATGCCCCCGCGAGATATCGCGCTGATCACGCCACCAGGCTATCCCCCTCCACCCCGGGGCCGTCATGAGCCGTATGTGTACAAAACCGGGGGTGGAACTTTGACAGTCTGCACAGGGACGAAGGGGGCGAGGACGTGCAGTACGGGCCGACGGCGGGCTACCGTCGTCCCACGGACGGTGTTCCGCCCCAGCCGGCGGGTCCGGGCCGTGCGCCGACGGGCGCGCCCCCTTGGCACGGCCCGCTCGCGGCGGCAGGCTGGCGGGACGACCGGACCGAACGCGCGAGCACGGCCGACGGGAGTGCAGCACCATGGCAGCGAAGATCCTCATGGTCACCGGCGACGCGGCGGAGTCGCTGGAGGTCCTCTACCCCTACCAGCGGCTGCGCGAGGAGGGCTACGAGGTCCACATCGCCGCCCCCGAGCGGAAGACGCTCCGCTTCGTGGTCCACGACTTCGAGCCCGGCTTCGACACCTACACGGAGAAGCCCGGCTACACCTGGCCCGCCGACCTGGCGTTCGCCGACGTCGACCCGGGAGCCTACGTCGCCCTCGTCATCCCCGGCGGGCGGGCCCCGGAGTACCTGCGCAACGACCCCGAGCTGCGGAAGATCCTGCGGTCGTTCTTCGACGCGGACAAGCCGGTGGCCCAGATCTGCCACGGGCCGCTGCTGACGGCGGCCGTCGACGGCCTGCGCGGTCGCCGTGTCACGGCCTATCCCGCGCTGGAACCCGACATGCAGGCGGCCGGGGCCGTGTTCCGGGACGCGGAGGCCGTCGTGGACGGCACGCTCGTCTCCTCCCGCGCCTGGCCGGACCACCCGGCCTGGATGCGCGAGTTCCTGACCGTGCTGCGCGCCAAGGCACCGGTGACCTGAGCCGGGCCTCCGGCCGCGCCCACGGCGCCGGGCCCGGCTGCCCGGGGCGACGCCGTGCCGGACGCCCGCCCGCGCGCGCGGCCGCCGCCCCGGGGCCGGGGCTTTCCTCCGCCGTGCCCGGGCCGGGGCGGGCCGTCGGCGCGCCCGGGCCGGGACGGGCCGGCGTGCCGGGGCCGGGGCCTCAGGCCGCGAGCCGCCGCGCCTCCTCGACGGCCTCCTCCAGGCTGTCCACCACCGGCACACCCGCCGGCTCCAGGCTGGCGCGGCTGTGCGACCCGCCGGTATAGAGAACGGCTCCGGCTCCCACGTGCCGGGCGGCCACCGCGTCGTCGGCGGCGTCCCCGATCACCACCACGCGGGACGGGTCGACCCCCGTCAGGGCCGTCAGGTGCCGCGCCATGTGCTCGGCCTTGCTGCCCCCGGAGGGCCCCGTGCGCCCGTCCACCCGGACGAAGTGCGGCTCGATCCCGAAGCCGCGCACGAGCGGAACCAGCTCCTCGTGCACGTACATGCTCAGCAGCGACTGGCTGCGGACCGCGTCCCCCCAGCCGGCGAGCAGCGCCGGCACCCCGTCGGTCAGTCCGCAGGCCGTGCGGTGCTCCGCGTAGTAGCGGTGGAAGGTGTCGTCCATGATCTGCCACTCGGCGTCCGTGGGCAACCGTCCCATCAGCCGCTCGTAGAACCGCGGCACGGGCACGCAGTACATCGCCCGGTACCGCTCCAGCGTGATCGGCTCCAGGCCCAGCTCGGCGAACGCCGCGTTCGTCGCCCCGATGATCGCCTCGTTGTCGTGGAACAGCGTGCCGTTCCAGTCCCAGACGATGTGCGCGTCTCCTTGCTTCCCCATGCACTAGAACGTACCCGCCCGCACCGGCGGAGCCCCACCCCGAGGCCCGGCTCCCGGGGCACCGCGGGGGCGCACGCCCACGGCGGCGGGCCCGGTCCCCGGTGGCCCGCGCGCATTCCCGCGCGACGGCGCCCGCCGGGTCCCCCGCGCGGGCTACTCCCCCCGGCCCACCAGGCCGGGGATCTCCTGGGTGGCGAACCACAGCAGATCGTGGTCCTCGGCCCCGTCGACGACGGACGCCGCGTCGTCGTCACCGCCGTCCGCGGCCTCCAGCGCCTGCGCGGCCCGGGTGACGTCCTTCTCCGCCTCCGGGGCGTCGACGTGGACGGCGGCGGCCTTCGCCAGCGGCACGCCCTGCGCGACCCGCACCTCACCGAGCGCCCCCGGGCCGGCGCCGGGGTCCGGGTCGGCGCCGACGGCCCGGTCGGGAACGTCCACGGCGACGACGACCCGGCGGCGCGACGCCCCGGGGTCCGCCGCGAGCAGGCGCAGGGAGGCGACCGCGGCCCGGTTCAGCGCCGCGTACTCCAGCTCCTCCGTGTCGTCGGAGCGGCACCACTCGCGCAGCGCGGGGGTGACGGCGTACGCGACGAACGGTCCCGCCGCCAGCTCTCCCGTCGTGTACGCCTCGGCGAGACCGGGAAGGGTCAGGGGGACGTAGACGCGCATGGTGGCCGCTTTCGTGATCGGGGGCACCGGGGTCCGCGAGCGCCGCGAAGGCCGTCCCGCGCCTCCCGGGGAGGGGCTTCAGGATACGTGCGGGCGTCCCCTTTCGAGTCCCCGGCCACCGGGGCCGGGACGTCCACCCCGGTCCCGCGATTCACCCGGTGCGCCCCGTGGCCCGCCCGGGCCCCGGCCGTCCGGCCACTCTGATAGGTGAACTCCCCGGACCCCGCGGCGCGCGGCCGGAGTCCTTGCGACGGCCCTCCCCCGCCTCGTACAAGATCCCCAACAGCAGGTTACCGACCGGTATGTACCGGTCCGGACGAACGGGGACGGCACATGAACAAGGTGATGACCAGGTCGACGAGGCGTCCGGGCGGACGCCCGCCGGGCCGGCAGGACTCGCGTCGCCCCGGCGGCGCCCCGCCCCGCACGCCGGGCGCGGGAACACCCGCGAGGCCGCCGGCCGGCAGCCCGCCGACCCGCCCGGCCGGCCCGGTGGCGGCGCCGCCCGCGCGGGACCTCGCGGCGGTGCGGGCCGGGCGCGGCGCCCCGGCCGCCGGTCCCGGCCCGGCGACCGAGGAGGCGGCGCGCAGCGGCGAGCGGCCCGCGGCGCGGCCCCGGCCGACCGACGTGTTCGCCGAGCGGCTGCTGGCCGTACTGAGCGGCGCGCGCCCCGTCCACTGCATGCTGCGGCACACCGCGGGCCGCGCCTACGACGACCTCGTGCGGCTCGCCGAGCGAGGCCCGCTGCGGGCTCGCGGCACCCGGCCCGTCGTCCGGGACATCGGCTACTACGTCGCCCGGCCCGGTGCCGTCGAGGCGTTCGCCCGCATCGGCGCCGGCGACCAGCTCCGCGCCCTCGCCTTCCGGCTGGAGCAGGGCCCCGACCTGCGCTGGCGCTGCACGGCCGTCGAGATGGGCGGTCCCCGCTAGCGCCCTGACCGGACAGGTTCACCGGCTCGCGACGCCCGGCACGGCACCTCGCCTCGTTGCCCTCACCCGAGTACGTCCCCGTACGCGGGCGACGCCCCGCCCTGCGCCGCACCGCAGCGGACACCACGAGCCGTCCGGCGCACCCTTCCGGTCACCGCACCAGCCCCGCGCCGACGGCGGCTGACGCACCCGGGGACGCCGGAAGGGCCGGGCACCCTGCTGGGATGCCCGGCCCTTCCGGTGGGCCGGGTGGCTCCCGTCGCGACGACGGGCCCGGCGGCCGCGCGCTCCGACGGTCACCGGACGCGCGGGCGGGAGGTCACTTCTTGCGGCGACGCGCCCCGCTCTTCTGCTGCTTGCGGCGCTCCGCGCGGGTCAGACCGTCCGCAGCGGACCGCACCGGCTCGTCGTCGTGGGCGAAGTCGCCCTCGATGACACCGCCCTCGCCGTCGACGGTCGGCGCCGAGAAGTGCAGGCGGTCCGGCCGCTGCGGGGCGTCCAGCCCCTTGGCGCGGATCTCCGGCCGCGCGGCACCCGCGGGAACGGCGTCCTGCTTGGCCGGCGACGGCGCGGAGTCCGCGACCTCGACCTCCTCGACCTGCTGCTCGACCTGGACCTCCAGGTTGAACAGGTAGCCGACGGACTCCTCCTTGATGCCGTCCATCATGGCGCTGAACATGTCGAAGCCCTCGCGCTGGTACTCGACCAGCGGGTCCTTCTGCGCCATCGCGCGCAGGCCGATGCCCTCCTGGAGGTAGTCCATCTCGTAGAGGTGCTCGCGCCACTTGCGGTCCAGGACCGACAGCACGACCCGGCGCTCCAGCTCCCGCATGATCTCGGAGCCGAGCTGCTCCTCACGGGCCGCGTACTGGTCGTGGATGTCGTCCTTGATGGACTCCGAGATGAACTCGGCGGTCAGGCCCGAGCGGTCACCGGCGGTGTCCTCCAGCTCCTCGACGGTGACCTTGACCGGGTAGAGCTGCCGGAAGGCGCCCCACAGCCGGTCCAGGTCCCACTCCTCGGAGAAGCCCTCGGCCGTCTCGGCCGCGATGTAGGCGTCGATGGTGTCGTCCATGAAGTGCTGGATCTGCTCCTGGAGGTCCTCGCCCTCCAGGACGCGGCGGCGCTCGCCGTAGATGACCTCGCGCTGCCGGTTGAGCACCTCGTCGTACTTCAGGACGTTCTTGCGCGTCTCGAAGTTCTGCTGCTCGACCTGCGACTGGGCCGACGCGATGGCACGCGTGACCATCTTGTTCTCGATCGGCACGTCGTCGGGGACGTTCGCCATCGACATGACGCGCTCGACCATCTGCGCCTTGAACAGACGCATCAGGTCGTCGCCCAGGGAGAGGTAGAACCGGGACTCGCCCGGGTCGCCCTGACGGCCGGAACGACCGCGCAGCTGGTTGTCGATGCGGCGCGACTCGTGGCGCTCGGTGCCGAGCACGTAGAGGCCGCCGAGGTCCTTGACCTCTTCGAACTCGGCCTTGACCGCCCGCTCGGCCTTCTCCAGAGCGGCGGGCAGCGCCGCGGTCCACTCGTCGAGGTGCTCCTCGGGGTCGAGGCCGCGCTGCCGCAGCTCGGCCTCGGCGAGGTCGTCCGGGTTGCCGCCGAGCTTGATGTCCGTACCGCGGCCGGCCATGTTGGTGGCGACGGTGACGGCGCCCTTGCGGCCGGCCTGGGCGACGATCGTCGCCTCCCGGTCGTGCTGCTTGGCGTTCAGCACCTCGTGCTGGACACCGCGCTTGGAGAGCTGCTGCGAGAGGTACTCGGACTTCTCGACCGACGTCGTGCCGACGAGGATCGGCTGGCCCTTCTCGTGCTTCTCGACGATGTCGTCGACGACCGCCTCGAACTTCGCGATCTCGGTGCGGTAGATCAGGTCGGACTGGTCCATGCGGACCATCGGGCGGTTGGTCGGGATCGGGACGACGCCGAGCTTGTAGATCTGGTGGAACTCGGCGGCCTCGGTCATCGCCGTACCGGTCATGCCGGACAGGCCCGGCATCTCCTTGCCCTGGTGGTCGTGGCGCTTGTAGAGGCGGAAGAAGTTCTGCAGGGTGATCGTGGCGAGCGTCTGGTTCTCGTCCTTGATGTCCACCCCTTCCTTCGCCTCGATCGCCTGGTGCATGCCCTCGTTGTAGCGGCGGCCGGCGAGGATACGGCCGGTGTGCTCGTCGACGATCATGACTTCGCCGTCCATGACGACGTAGTCCTTGTCCTTCTTGAACAGTTCCTTGGCCTTGATGGCGTTGTTCAGGTAACCGACGAGGGGGGTGTTCACCGACTCGTACAGGTTGTCGATGCCCAGCCAGTCCTCGACCTTGGAGACGCCGGGCTCGTGGATGGCGACGGTGCGCTTCTTCTCGTCGACCTCGTAGTCGCCGGTCTCCTCGATGCCCTTGAGGGGGTTGCCGGGCTCGCCCTTCTTCAGACGGGTGACCAGCTTGGCGAAGTCGCCGTACCACTTGGTCGCCTGGTCGGCCGGGCCGGAGATGATCAGCGGCGTACGGGCCTCGTCGACGAGGATGGAGTCGACCTCGTCGACGATCGCGAAGTTGTGGCCGCGCTGGACCAGTTCGTCCTGCGCCCACGCCATGTTGTCGCGCAGGTAGTCGAAGCCGAACTCGTTGTTCGTGCCGTAGGTGATGTCGCACGCGTACTGCTCACGGCGCTGGGCCGGGGTCATGTTGGCGAGGATGCAGCCGACCTCCAGCCCGAGGAACTTGTGGACGCGGCCCATCATCTCGGAGTCGCGCTCGGCCAGGTAGTCGTTGACCGTGATGAGGTGGACGCCCTTGCCGGACAGCGCGTTCAGGTACGCGGGCAGGGTGCCGACGAGCGTCTTGCCCTCGCCGGTCTTCATCTCCGCGACGTAGCCGAGGTGCAGCGCGGCGCCGCCCATCATCTGCACGTCGTAGTGGCGCTGGCCCAGCACGCGCTTGGCCGCCTCGCGGACGGTGGCGAACGCCTCGGGCAGCAGGTCGTCGAGGCTCTCGCCGTCGGCGTACCGCTGCTTGTACTCATCGGTGAGGGCCCTCAGCTCGGCGTCGGAGAGGGCGACGAAGTCCTCTTCGATGGAGTTGACCTGGTCCGCGATGCGGTGCAGCTTGCGCAGGATCTTGCCTTCGCCTGCACGCATGATCTTCGAGAGGACGGACACGGGGGTTTGTCTCCTTGCCGGTCGGGCCTGGGACGGTCGGTTTCAATGACGGATTCGAATCACAGCTTGAGCAACGGCCATCGTAAGCGAGGACCGCACCGCGTCGGGAGGTCTGCCTGCGACAGCCACCAGGACAACGGACGGGCGATCGGTAAGGTGCCGCATCCACGCAGCGAAAAGTAGCGAACCGGTCACCCACCGCAAAGGAATGGCGCCCCCACGGCTCCCCGAGCAGAATCGGCCGATGGACCCCGTCACCCTGACCACCGACCGTCTCGTCCTGCGCGCCGTGGGACCGCAGGACACCGACGCCGTCTTCGACGCCGTCCAGGACCCCGACATCCAGCGGTGGACCACCATCCCCTCCCCCTACCTGCGGGAGCACGCGACGGGATTCACCGGCCAGATGGTGCCCGACGGCTGGGCCGACGGCTCCGCCTTCACCTTCGGGGTCTTCCTGCCCGACGGCCGGCTGGCGGCCATGGTCGCCGTCACCATGCGGTCCCTCGGCGTCGGCGAGATCGGCTTCTGGTCGGCCAGGCCGCACCGGGGCAACGGCTACGTCGCCGAGGCCGCCGTCGCGGTGTCCCGCTGGGCCTTCACCGACCTGTCCGTGGACCGCGTCGAGTGGCGCGCCGAGGTCGGCAACACCGGCTCCCGCGCGGTGGCGGAGAAGTCCGGCTTCACCATCGAGGGCACCCTGCGGTCCGGGATCAACAACAAGGGGGTCCGCAGGGACTGCTGGGTGGGCTCGCTGCTGCCCTCCGACCTCGGCCTGCCGTCGACGGCCCCGTACCTGCCGGCCCGCTGACCCGCTCAGGGCCGCCCCCTCCCCGCACACGGCCCCGGACCGCGGTGGACCGACCGCCGGCGGCGGCCGATTGTCGGTGGCACGGCCTACCGTGTGGTCATGACGAGTCTCCCGCGTCCCCTCACCGAACTGTCCGCGGACGAAGCCCGCCGCATCGTGCTGCGGGCCCAGGGCTTCCTGGGCGCCCCGGACCGCCGGGCGGGCGTCCGCGGCGTCCTGCGGCACCTCGGCGCGGTGCAGCTCGACACCATCTCCGTCCTCGCCCGCTCGCACGAACTCGTGCCCTACGCCCGGCTCGGCGCCGTCGGCCGCCGGACGGTCGAGCAGGCGTACTGGTCGTCCTCGCCCACCGCCGACGCGGCCCCCGCGCCGCACGCCTTCGAGTACTGGTCGCACGCGGCCTGCATCCTCCCGGTCGAGGAATGGCCGCACTTCGCCTTCCGGCGCCGCGCCTACCGCGCCCGCCCGCACTGGAACCACGACCTGCCGGACGGCACCTACGACCAGGTGGTCAAGCAGCTGCGCGCCGAAGGCCCCCTCACGGCCACGGACTTGGGGGGTGCGAAGCGCACCAGCGAGTGGTGGGACTGGTCGGGCACGAAGGTCGCCGTGGAGCGGGCGCTGATGTACGGCGAGGTGGTGTGCGTGGAGCGGCGCGGCTGGAAGCGGGTGTACGACCTCGCCGAGCGCGCCGTCCCGGCGTCCCTGCTGCACGACGAACTGGACGACACGGAGTGCCTGCGGCGGCTGGTCCGGCTGGCGGGCCAGGCCCTCGGTGTCGGCACGCGCGCGGACATCGCCGACTACCACCGGCTCCGCGGCGATCAGGTGGACGCGGTGATCGCGGACTCGGGGCTCGTCCCGGTGACGGTGCAGGGCTGGGGCCGGCCCGCGGCGGGTCGCGGCGGCAGGGGGGCCGGGCCGCGTCCCGCGGCGGACGCCTGGGCGGACCCGGCGGCGCTGGCGACGGTGCCGCGCGGCCGGCACCGCACGACGCTGCTGTCGCCCTTCGACTCCCTGATCTGGGAGCGGGCGCGCACCGAGCGGATCTTCGGCTTCACGCACCGGCTGGAGGCGTACACGCCCAAACCGAAGCGGGTCCACGGCTACTTCGCGATGCCCGTCCTCGCCGGCGGCCGGCTGGTCGGGCGGGTGGACCCGGCGCGCGAGGGCGGCACCCTGGTCGCCCGGCAGGTCACGGTCGACGGGGTCCGGGAGGTGCCCGCGGTGGCCCGGGCGCTGGCCGAGGCGGCGAGCTGGGTGGGCTGCGAGGACGTACGGGTGGAGCGGGTCGACGCCCCGGCGCTGCGGGACGCGCTCGTCTCGGAGGTCTCCCGCGTCCTGGGCTGACCCGGGCGCGCGGGGCCCGGTGTACGGCGGGCGGTCCCGGCAGCCGCCCGGGGCCGGTCCGCCGCCCGGGGCCGGTCCGCCGCCGGGGGCGGGGCCGCCCTCAGCGGATCTCGAGGATCTTCTCGCGCATCGCGTAGACCACGGCCTCCATCCTGGAGTGGAGTTGGAGCTTCTCCAGGATGTTGCGGACGTGGTTCTTCACGGTGTTCTCGGAGATGAACAACTGCTTGGCGATGTCCCGGTTGTTCATCCCGGTGGCCACGAGCTTGAGGACTTCCAGTTCCCGGTCGGTGAGCCGGGGCGCGGGCACCAGCCGGCGCTCGTCGGTGCGCTGGATCATCGACTTGAACTCGGTGAGCAGCTTCGACGCCATCGAGGGGCTGATCTGCGACTGGCCGTCGGCCACGGCGCGAATGGCCGTGGCCACCTCGTCCGTGGAGATCTCCTTGAGGAGGTATCCGGTCGCGCCCGCCTTGATCGCGTCGTAGAGGTCGGCCTCCTCGTCGCTGATCGTCAGCATGATGATCTTCGCGCTGGGGGCCACCTCCTTGATGGAGGTGCACGCCTCGATCCCGCCGCGCCTGGGCATCCGCACGTCCATCAGCACGATGTCCGGCAGCAGGTCGGCGGCCTTGTCGACCGCCTCCGCCCCGTCGCCGGCCTCGCCGACGACCTGGATGTCCTCCTCGGCCGCGAGCACGATCTCCAGGCCCCGGCGGAACAGGGCGTGGTCGTCCACGACGAGGACCCGGATGGGCTCCTTGCGTGGAGAACCCCCGTCCGGGGCCGGCGCGGCCACGCCGTGGTCGGCGTCCCGGTCACGCATCGGTCCGAAGCTGTCCGCCATCGTTCCTCCCCCTGAAGGCCGTGGCCTGTGTTTCCGTGCCGTCGCCAACCCACGGCAACAGCCCACCGGTTGGGCCGGTGTCGGCCATGATTCCATGCCGGGACGGCAGCGCGGTGTCAGAGCGGGGCGTCCAGGGGGTCGCACACCGGTGCCCCCGGGGGCGCACACGCGCTTCCGGGGGCACCGGGCCGGCCGATCGGCCGTCGTGCCGTCGTGCCGTCGTGCCGTCGTGCCGTCGTGCCGTCGTGCCGTCGTGCCGTCGTGCCGTCGTCGGGAGGGTCAGCCGCCGAGCGCGGCGCTCGGCGCGTCCGCTCCGCCTCCGGTGACCATCGGGTCCGTGCTGAGGTGGATGACGCCGTAGTCGTAGGCGTGCCGCCGGTAGACGACGCTGGGCTCCTTCGTCTCGGAGTCGACGAAGAGGTAGAAGTCGTGCCCGACCAGCTCCATCTCGTAGAGCGCCTGGTCGAGGGACATCGGGGCGGCCACATGGGTCTTCTCGCGGACGACGCAGGGGCCCTCGCCCATGATCTCCAGGGACCCGATCTTCTTGGTCGGCACGGCGTCCTGGTCCCCCTCGTGGACGACGCTGCCGTTGCCGTTCAGGGTCGCGGCACCCGGGACGTGGTCGGCGACCTCGGCCGCCGGGATCCTGCCGCTGCCACGTCGGGTGTAGCGCTTGTCGTGCTGCTTGCGCAGCCGGGCCTCCAGCTTGTCCGCGGCCAGGTCGAGTGCTGCATACGCGTCGCTCGCCGCCGCCTCCGCCCGGATCACCGGTCCGCGGGAGTGGAGCGTGATCTCCACCCGGTCACAGCGGTCGGCCTGCCGGGGGTTGGGCTCCTTGGACACCTCGACGTCGAGGCTGATCACCTTGCCATCGAGCTTCTGGATCTTCTCCAGCTTCAGCTTCTCGGCCACGTGCTTGCGGAACCGCTCGGGCACCTCGGTCTTGCGGCCCTTGACGACGATGTCCACGCAGAACTCCGTTCCCGGATAGCTCCACTCCACTGGTGGAGCGTCTCCCTTTTGCACCAGGCTCCGGCGAGCACCGGAACCTCGGACTCGGTGACGTTCACCTCCTCCTCCCCCGAGGACAAGATCTCCACCCCACCGATACGGGTGATTGCGGAAAACCGCTGCACGGCCTTCGGATACGCGAGACCCGGCCTGCGCCATTGCCTCACAACCGAACATATCTCGCCCGGACGGATGACGTCACCCTCTACTGACGCGTACCTCCGTTCAGGTGAATTGACCTGGTTATTACCTGCAACGATGCAAGTTCTCAGTCAGTTCCGGTTTATTTCGAAAGCATCGGACGGTGCGGCGACGACGGCCGAGCCGACCACGTCCCCCTCCGTCCCTCTGGCCTGCCCTCTACCCGCGATTCGCCGGTCCACCTCCGGCACTTCCGGCCCGTGCCACCGCCCTCGCCGTCCCCTCGGGCCGCGCCCCTCACTCCCGGCGCGGGCGACCCCCGCCCGCTGAGCCGCTGCCCTCCCGACGCGCACCGCACGCGCCGCCTCCGTCAGCGAAGCGCCGGTCGTCATCAGGTCGTCGACCAGCACCACCGGGCCGCCGCGCGCCAGCAGGCGCGCGCCGCCCGCGGAGACCTCCAAGGCACCCGACAGATTCGCCAGCCGCTGCCGGGAGTTCAGCCCCGCCTGGTCGGCGACCGCACGCCGCTGGCGCAGCACCCCGAGCACCCGCGCCGGCGTCCCGGACCGCCGCAGCTCACCGGCGGCCGCCAGGGCGATCCGGCGCGCGGGATCGTGGCCGCGCGCCCGCACCACCCGCCGCGCGGACGGCACCGGCACCAGCAGGACGGGCCCGTCCGCCGGCCCCGCACGGCGGCCGGACGGGCCACCGGCTTTCCACCCCTCCCGCTCCCCCGCCCCCACCCCCCTCCCGCGCCCTGACCGCCCCTGCGGCGCCGCGTACCGCTCGGCCGGGCAGGGCGGCAAGGCCGCCTCCAGAGCGGCCCGCACGGCCCCGGCCAGCGCCTCGCCCAGCGGAGCCGCCAAGGGCAGGGCGCCGCGCTCCTTGTGGGCGAGCAGCACGGCCCGCACCTCGTCCGTGTAGGGAGCGGCGGCGTGCACGGCCGGGAGCCCCGCCGGCTCCGGCTCCGGCCGCACCCGGCACGGCGCGGCCCCGACCAAGGCGGCACGGCACCCGTCGCAGAGCACCGCGCGAGGCCGCCCGCAGCCTCCGCACTCGGCCGGCATCACCAGATCCGTGAGGTCCCGCCACCACCCCCGCATGGCGACCACTGTGCCAAGGCCCCGACCGGTCGGCCACCCCTGTGGACAACGTCCCGTACGACACCGGCCCGTCCGATACCGGCCTGTGGACACCGGCCCGCGGACGACTGCGCCATGTCGCCCGCACACCGTGCGTGCGGGCGACATGGTGGACGGGATCGGCACGCAATGGTCGGGCCCGGTCGCGGACGGCCCCGGCGAGGACGCCCCCCGGACGGATGGCGACCCGCCGCCGTGCCGGGCGGGCCCGCGTCGGCCCCCGCACCGCGGGCCCGCCCGGGCGGGCGCCGTTCCCCGCAGACCCGCCTGAGCCGACGCCGCTCCCCCGCGGGCCCGGCGGCACGACCGCTGCCGTCCCCGCGCGGCGCGCGGACCTCCCGGCGGCGTCTCAGCCGGGATAGACCGGCGCGGTGCCGTCCTGCACGATCTTCTGCCACTGATCGCCCGCCGAGAGCCGCACGATCCCGTCCGTCTCCGAATGCGCCAGCAGCGGCATCTGCTCGTCCTCGGACGCCGCGATCTCCTTGACGTTGGCGAGCGCGGACGGCGTGGTGGCCGGCGGGGTGGAGCCGTCGACCTGGACGTAGCGCATCTGCTGCACGCCGCCCTTCTCGCTGCCGACGACCACGAGACGGCTGTCCCCGGCCCAGGACATGGCCGTGACCTCCTCCAGCTGAGGCGCCACGGAACGCGTCAGGACGACGTCGGCACCGGCCGGCTCGTCCCCCGTGGACCGGTCGATCCGCCCGATCTGCAACGAGCTCCTGCCGTCCTTCTCGACGATCAGTGCGATCCGCACCCCGTCGGCGGCGACCCGCACCGCCTCGATGCGCCCCTCGACCGACGGCGCGTCGACGACCAGGGGCTCGCCCGCGCCCTTGCGCAGCACCAGCAGGCGAGGCTTGCGCGGATCACGGTCGGCCACCCACAGATCGCCCCGCGCGTCCCAGCTGGGCGCCGTCAGCCGGTCCTCGGGGGTGGCACCCCGGCTGCTCAGCACCGGCTCGCCGAGCGAGGCGCCCGAGGCCAGCGCACCGACGTAGAGGTTCCGGCCGTCGGCCGACACACCGGCGGCGCTGGTCTCGTCCCGGGACACCGCGGCGGCCCGCAGTTTGCGCTCGCCCGCGCCCAGCGCCCCCGGCACCGGCTCGGGCTTCTTGTCCCGGTCGCCGCCGGACAACCGCACGAGCCGCTGGTCGTGGTCGATGAAGTACTGGTCCTCCTGCTGCCGGCCGGTTCCGTGCGAGGCGACTCCCTGGACCTGGTCGGTGGTCTGCACGCACAGCTGCGCCCCGTCCGCCCGCTGCAGCGCCACCTCGCCCACGCCGGTCGGCGTGAAGTTCTGCAGGGTGAGCAGGAGCTGGGCGGCCATGCGTTCGCACTGCGCGGACCCGACCCGGTCGGCCTTGGTGTTCAGCGGCACCGTCACCCTGTTGCGGTCGTCGGGGGACAGCGAGACGTCGGCGTTCTTCAGGTCCGTGCCGGTGGGGAAGCTCGACGTGACCTCGGGGTCCAGCCACTTCGTCGGCCCGTGCAGCAGCGCCCGCACGATCTGGGTCATCGGGTCCACCTGCGCGCGCACGTAGACGGGGTCGGCGACGGTCGCCACCGGACGGCCGGTCCCGGAGGCGCTGTTGGACGCGTAGTAGTACTTGTTGACCGAGACGAAGTTGCGCTGGAAGTCGGAGGCGCCCATCACCACGCCCTGCGGCAGTCCGTCGATGCGCCACTGCTTGTTCTTCAGCCGGGTCAGGTGCACCGATCCGTCGTAGGCGCCGGACTGCGGCTCGTAGGCGTGCCGCTCGTCCACCCGGGCCACCTTGCTGCCGGTGAGCCGGAACTGCATGTCCCGCGTGCCGTCCTTGGGGTCCGTGGGCAGCCCGACCGGGTCGGGCGCACCGTCGAGGACGGTCGTGGAACTCAGCGGCTGCCACGCCTTGCGGGCGCCGTCCGTGAGGTACTTGGCGGCGGTCTCGTAGTTCGCGTCGTCGCTCGTCAGCGCTTCCAGGAAGCCCTGCACGATCTCCGTCGCCGAGGCGCCGGGGCGCGGCGGGATGGCGTAGACCCGGACCTGCGAGTCCTGCCGCGGCGTGGACTCCACCTGCCGCAGGTCGCCGCTGTCCGGCATCGAGGCGCACCCCGCGAGCAGCAGCGCCCCGCAGCCCGCGTACGCCAGGACGCGCACCGCACGCCCGCGCACGCCGCTCCCCGTGCGCTCAGCGCCCACGGTGTACCTCCCCATGCCCGAGCTCCTCCGCCCTCTCGCCGTGCTGTCCGCCCCGCCGTGCGCCCTCGTCCCCGTCGTCCCGGAGGCGTCCTTCGGCGGACGCCTCCTCGGGACGGCGCACCGGCCCGGTGGGCCGGGGCACCACCCGCGCGCCGTTGCCGGGCAGCGCCGTCGGGTCGGCCGCGGGCGCTTCGGACGGGCGGGGCGTTATGGACCCCCGCCGCGGCGCGTCCCCGGCGGCCGGCTGCTGCACGGGCACCGTGGCGAGCTTGGCTCCGCCGCCGTGCGGCAGACCGGCGTCGTCGAGCCCGCGGTTGCGCCGCGAGTCCTTGGGCTCCAGCGGTATGGGGGAGCCGCGCAGCGGCTCGTCGGCGGTCCGCGGCAGGGTCAGCCGGAACTGGGAACCGCCGCCCGGCTCGCCCCACGCCTGGAGCCAGCCGCCGTGCAGCCGGGCGTCCTCCAGGGCGATCGACAGCCCGAGGCCGGTGCCGCCCGTGGTCCGCGCGCGGGCCGGGTCGGCCCGCCAGAAGCGGCTGAACACCCGGGTCGCCTCGCCGGGCTTGAGTCCGACGCCGTAGTCGCGGACGGCGATGGCGACCGCCCCGCCCGCCGCGGCGAGCTTGACCACGACGTCCTTGCCGTCGCCGTGCTCCACGGCGTTGACGACGAGGTTGCGCAGCACCCGCTCGACCCGCCGTGCGTCCGCCTCGGCGACCAGCGGCTGCTGGTCGCCGACGACCCGTATGCGGGTGCCCTTGCGCTCGGCGAGCGGCTCGGCTCCGCCGACCACCCGCCGCACGACGTCCCGGAGGTCGATCGCGTCGGCCTCCAGCGCCGCCGCGCCCGCGTCGAACCGGCTGATCTCCAGCAGGTCGGCGAGGAGCGTCTCGAACCGGTCCAGCTGGTCGGCGAGGAGTTCGGCCGACCGGGCGGTCATCGGGTCGAAGTCGGCGCGCGCGTCGTGGATGACGTCGGCCGCCATCCGGACGGTGGTCAGCGGTGTCCGCAGCTCGTGCGAGACGTCCGAGACGAACCGCCGCTGCATCCGCGAGAGGTCCTCCAGCTGCTGGATCTTCAGCTGGAGGTTCTGCGCCATCTTGTTGAAGGCCTCGCCGAGCCGGGCGATGTCGTCCTCGCCGGTGACCTTCATCCGTTCCTGGAGGCGTCCGGCGGACAGCCGCTCGGCGATCCCGGCCGCCATCCGCACCGGGGTGACGACCTGGCGCACGACGAGCCAGGCGATGGCCCCGAGAAGGACGACGACGAAGAGTCCGGCCGTCGCGAGGGTCCCCTTGACCAGGCTCAGCGACTTCTCCTCCTGCGTCAGCGGGAAGAGGTAGTACAGCTGGTAGGCGTCGCCGTTGGGGTCGTTGAGCTGCTTGCCGATCACCAGCGCGGGCTGCGACTCCCGGCCGTCCTCGTAGACGACCCGCGTGTAGCTCTGCTGGGCGGCGGTGCTGCCGTCGACCCGGGCGCGCAGGTTCTCGGGCACGCTCGCGCTGGGGTCGACCCGTCCCGAGCCGCGCGGCGCCCGGCCCGCGCTGCTGCCGCCCGAGGCGGTGGAGTTGCGGGTGACGATGTCGAAGGCGCCCTGACCGCCGCTGGACAGGGACACCACGACCTCGGTCATCCAGCCGCTGACGTTCCTCGACTGGCGGTCCGTGCCGGTGGCGTCGTCGCCGTTCGAGGTGGCCGTCACCGCCCCGTCGGCCTTCTGCTTGGCCACCGCGAACCCGCCGGTCGCCTGGCTCTGTGACGCCTTGACCTTGGCGTCGAGCAGGCCGTTGCGGACCTGCCCGATCACCACGAAGCCGAGCAGCAGCACGACGCCGAGCGACATCAGCAGCGTCGTCACGACGATCTTGAGCTGGATGTTGCGCCGCCACAGCCGCATCACGGGCAGCAGCGGACGGCGCACCCAGCGCACGAGCAGCCGCAGCACCGGGCTGCCCTGGACTCCGCCCTGGAGCAGCCCGCCCTCCCAGAAGCGGGCCCAGCGGGAGCCCGTCATCGTCCGGCCGACAGGCCGCCCCGTACGTTCCCCCTGCTCAGCGGGCGCCGAAGCGGCACTGTCACGGGTCATGTCAGCTCGGTCCCGCCTTGTAGCCGACGCCGCGGACGGTCACCACGATCTCGGGCCGCTCCGGGTCCTTCTCGACCTTCGAGCGCAGGCGCTGGACGTGCACGTTGACCAGCCGGGTGTCCGCCGCGTGCCGGTACCCCCACACCTGCTCCAGCAGCACCTCGCGGGTGAACACCTGCCACGGCTTGCGGGCCAGCGCGACCAGCAGGTCGAACTCCAGCGGCGTCAGCGCGATCGACTGGCCCTCCCGCTTCACGGAGTGACCGGCCACGTCGATGACGAGGTCGCCGATGGAGAGCTGCTCGGGCGCCGGCTCCTCCGAACGGCGCAGCCGCGCCCTGATCCGCGCGACCAGCTCCTTCGGCTTGAACGGCTTCACGATGTAGTCGTCGGCGCCCGATTCGAGGCCGACCACGACGTCGACGGTGTCGCTCTTGGCCGTGAGCATCACGATCGGCACCCCGGACTCCGCCCTGATCAGGCGGCACACCTCGATGCCGTCCCGTCCGGGCAGCATCAGGTCCAGGAGCACCAGGTCGGGTTTGGTCTCGCGGAAAGCGGCCAGCGCCTTGTCGCCGTCGGCTACGAAAGACGGCTCAAAACCTTCGCCACGCAACACGATGCCGAGCATCTCGGCCAGTGCGGTGTCGTCATCGACGACAAGGACTCGTCCCTTCATAAACGACATCATCCCATTAACTAAATCGTTACCTGGCGTGACAAGTCACACAGCTCGGCGAGCGCCTCAGCCGTCACGGGCGAGACAACGCCCTGTTCGGTGACGATCGCCGTGATCAACTCCGGCGGCGTCACGTCGAACGCCGGGTTGTACGCCTGGGTCCCCAGGGGTGCCACAGGTATACCGCCTCCCGACTCCGCTCCCGCCACCGGCACCTGCGGGGCGGTGACCTCCGTCACCTCGTGACCGGGACGCTGCTCGACCTCGATCGACGCCCCGTCCGGCGTCGCCGGGTCGACCGAGGTCACCGGCGCCACCACCACGAACGGTACGTGGTGGTATTTGGCCAGCACCGCGAGCGGATAGCTCCCCACCTTGTTGGCCACCGAACCGTCGGCCGCGATCCGGTCGGCCCCGACCAGCACCGCGTCCACCTCCCCGGCCGCGAACAGCGAACCGGCCGCGCTGTCCGTCAGCAGCGTGTACGCCATGCCGTTGCGCGCCGCCTCGTACGCCGTCAGCCGGGCGCCCTGGAGCAGCGGCCGCGTCTCGTCCACCCACAGCCGCCGCAGCCGGCCGGCCCGGTGCGTCGCGAGGGCCACCGCGAAGGCGGTGCCCTCGCCGCCGGAGACCAGTGCCCCCGTGTTGCAGTGCGTGAGCACCCGGTGCCCGCCGCCCGGCAGCAGTTCGTCGAGCAGCGCCACGCCGTGCGCCGCCATACGGGCGCTGGCCTCGGCGTCCTCCCGGTGCAGCGCGCGCGCCGCGGTGAGCGCCGCGGCGGCCGCCGTCTTCTGGTCGCCCCCCGCCGCCAGCGCGGCCTGGTACGCCGTCTGCGCCCTGCGGACACCGGCGGACAGGTTCACCGCGGTGGGCCGGGCCCCGGCCAGGTCCCGCGCGGCGTCCTCCACGTCGAAGCCGCGGGCGGCGGCGAGCGCGACGCCGTAGGCGCCGGCGATGCCCAGCACGGGCGCCCCGCGTACGGCGAGGGTCCGGATCGCCTCCACCAGCGCGGGGGCGTCGGTGCAGACCAGTTCGACCTCCTCGGCCGGCAGCCGGGTCTGGTCGAGCAGGACCACGACCGGCCCCTCGGGCGGCTCGTTCCAGCGGATCGTGGGTATGTCCGTGGGCCCGCTGTCCTCACGGGATTGCGCGTACTGATCAGCCATCCGCCCAGTCTGCCCCGTACCCGGCGGACAATTGAAGGTGTCCAGCCCATACAGGGGCCGGTCACCTGCCGGGCGGGCCGTGGCACGATGGCTGCCAACCTGCCGCCGCGACCGCGGAACGGGCACCGTGAAGGAGCGACGATGAACGACACTCCGGGCTGGGCGTCGCCCGGATCCGCCCCCTCCGACCCCCGGGAGCCGGAGTCGACCGGAACCCCCCACCCCACGGAGCAGCCCGCGGACCAGGCAGGGGCGCACCAGCCGCACCAGCCTCCGAACTGGTCGAAGGAGCAGCCCCCGCCGGGCAGCTGGTCCGCTCCGGGCGGGCAGGCGCCCGGCCGGACCCCGCCACCGCGCGCGCCCGGGGCGGGCTGGGGAGGCCCACCGCCCGGCGGGCAGGGTCCCGGCGCTCCCGGCGGCTGGGGAGCCCCGGGGCCGGGATACGGCGGTCCCGGCGGCCCGGCCGGCTGGGGCGGCAACTGGGGCGGCCCGCCGCCCGCCGCCAAGCCCGGAGTGATCCCGCTGCGCCCCCTCGGCGTCGGCGAGATCCTCGACGGCGCCGTCTCGACGATGCGCGCCTACTGGCGGACCGTCCTCGGCATCTCCCTGACCGTCGCCGTGATCACGCAGATCGCGGTCATCCTGCTCCAGGGCTTCCTCCTGGACGACACGCGGAGCTCCGACACCTTCGGCGACCCGAGCGCCACCGTCGGCGAGGTCACCCGGGCCCTGGGCGAGACCATGCTCAGCTCCGGCGTCGTCCTGCTCATCACGCTGCTCGGCACCATCGTCGCGACGGCACTGCTCACCTCGGTCACCAGCCGCGCCGTGCTCGGCAAGCCGGTCACCACCGGCGAGGCCTGGCGCGACGCCCGCCCCCAGCTCCCGGGGCTGTTCGGGCTGACCCTCCTGCTGCCCCTCATCGCGGTCCTGATCGTCGGCGCCGGCACCCTGCCCGGCATCCTCGTCGCGGTGGCCGGCCCCGCCGACGCCGGAGCGGCGCTCGCCGCCCTCGGCGGCCTGGCCGGGGCCGTGGTCGCCGTCTGGCTGATGGTCCGCCTCTCGCTCGCCTCGCCCGCGCTGATGCTGGAGAAGCAGGGCATCGTGCGGTCGATGCGGCGCTCGACGAAGCTCGTCGGCGGCTCCTGGTGGCGCGTGTTCGGCATCCAGCTGCTGGCCACGGTCATCGCCAACATCGTGGCGTCGATCGTGGTGATCCCGTTCGCCCTCCTCGCCGCGGCCCTGAGCGGCGACGGCCTCTCCGGCCTCCTCGACAGCGGTGGCGGCCACATCGGCTGGACGTTCCTCGTCATCAGCGGCATCGGCTCGGTGATCGGCTCCATGCTCACCCTGCCGATCAGCGCCGGCGTCACCGTCCTGCTGTACATCGACCAGCGCATCCGCCGCGAGGCCCTCGACCTCGACCTGGCCCGCGCCGCCGGTGTGCGGGGCTACGGCTCGGAGCCCTCCGGCACCACACCGGGGAGCTGACGGGGTGATCGGGGCGGGGGGAGCCTTCACAGCCGTGCTCGCGGGACCGCACACGCGTGCCGCGACCGTGCTCGCGCGGGCCGCCGGCGACGCGCCACCGGTGACGACGCCACGCGATCCCGCCCGGGAGGCCGCCAGGCGCGAACTGTCCCGCCGGATGTACCACGAGAACGACCCGGGCCTCGTCCATCGCGCCCTGAACGCGTTCTGGAACTGGGTCGGCGAACTCTTCGGCGCCGCCTCCTCCGCCACACCCGGCGGGACGCTCGGCCTCGCCGTCATCGTTCTCGCCGTCGTCGCGGTGGCCGCCGCCCTGTGGTGGCGCCTCGGCACGCCCCGCCGGACCCCCGCCTCGTCGGCGCCGCTGTTCCAGGACCGCCCCAGGAGCGCCGCGGAGCACCGCGCCGCAGCCGAGGCCCATGCGGCCGAGGGCCACTGGAGCCGGGCCGTGCAGGAACGGATGCGGGCGATCGTCCGCTCCCTGGAGGAGCGCGCCCTGCTCGACCCGCGCCCCGGACGCACCGCCGACGAGGCGGCGGCCGAGGCGAGCCGCACCCTGCCGGACCACACCGGCCGGCTGCGGACCGCGGCCCGGCACTTCGACGACGTCACGTACGGCGGCCGGACCGGCGACCGCGCCACGTACCACCACCTCGCCGACCTCGACCGGGACCTGGAACGCACCCGGCCGGTCCTCACCGCGTCCCACGGCGCCCCGAGCACATCCACCGGCGACCACCCCGGAGCCGCCTCATGACCGAGGCCGTCCTCACCTCCACCTCGGCCTCGCCCACCGCCCGCCAGGTGTGGACCCGCGGGCGGGGCGTCCTCCTCGCCGTCGTCGTCCTGGTGGCGGCCGCCGTCGTGATCGCCCTGGTCCGCTCCGACGCCCGGCACGGCCGGCTCGACCCGCGCTCCGCCGACCCCCTCGGCAGCCGGGCCGTCGCCGAACTCCTCGCCGACCAGGGCGTCGACACCCGCGTCGTCGGCACGCTCGGCCGGGCCCGCGCCGCCGCCGGCCCGGACACCACGCTGCTGATCGCCGTGCCCGACCTGCTGACCGGGCGTCAGCAGCACCTCCTGCACACGGCGACGGCCGCCTCCGGGGGCCGCACCGTGCTGATCGCGCCCGGCCGGCCCTCCGTGGGCACCCTCGCGCCCGGCGTGTCCGCCGATCCGGCGGTCAGCTTCGACTCCACGCTCTCCCCCCACTGCGCACTGCCCGCCGCCCGGCGAGCGGGCGCCGCCGACACGGGCGGCGTCCGCTACACCACCGCCGCCGCGGACGCCGACGCCTGCTACCCCAGCGACGGCCGGGCCACCCTGCTGCGCCTGCCCGCCCCCTCGGCGGGCGGCGACACCGTCGTCCTGGGCGCCCCCGACATCCTCTACAACGACCGTCTCGACGAGCAGGGCAACGCCTCGCTCGCCCTCCAACTCCTCGGCTCCCGCAGCCACCTGGTCTGGTACCTCCCCTCCCTCTCCGACGACTCGGCCACCGACGCGGGCGACCGGTCCTTCTTCGACCTGCTCCCCTCCGGCTGGCTCTGGGGCGCGCTGCAACTCTTCGTCGCGGCGGCCCTCGCCGCCCTGTGGCGGGCCCGCAGGCTCGGCCCCCTGGTGCCAGAACGGCTCCCGGTGGCCATCCGGGCCTCGGAGGCCGTCGAAGGCCGCGCCCGCCTCTACCGCAAGGCCGCCGCCCGCGACCGCGCGGCCGACGCCCTGCGTTCCGCCACCCGTACCCGCCTCGCCCCCCTCGTCGGCGTCCCCCCGGCCCGGGCACACCTGCCCGAGGCCCTGCTCCCCGCCCTGTCCGCCCACCTCGACGGTGACGGCCAGGCCCTGCACACCCTCCTCTTCGGGCCACCGCCCCACGACGACGCGGCCCTCATCCGTCTCGCCGACCAACTCGACGCCCTCGCACGAGAGGTACGCCATTCATGATGGACCCGACCACTGACAATGCCGGATACACCGGACATTCCGGTGCCGCGAGCGGTGCCCGCGCCTCCCTGGAGGCCCTGCGCACCGAGATCGCCAAAGCCGTGGTCGGCCAGGACCCCGCCGTGACCGGACTCGTCGTGGCGCTGCTGTGCCGCGGCCACGTCCTGCTCGAAGGGGTCCCCGGCGTCGCCAAGACGCTGCTCGTGCGCGCCCTGGCCTCGGCACTGGAACTCGACACCAAGCGCGTGCAGTTCACCCCCGACCTGATGCCGGGCGACATCACCGGCTCCCTCGTCTACGACGCCCGCACCGCCGAGTTCTCCTTCCAGCCCGGCCCGGTGTTCACCAACCTGCTGCTGGCCGACGAGATCAACCGGACGCCCCCGAAGACCCAGTCATCCCTGCTGGAAGCCATGGAGGAGCGTCAGGTCACCGTCGACGGCACCGCACGGCCGCTGCCCGAGCCCTTCCTGGTCGCCGCGACGCAGAACCCCGTCGAGTACGAGGGCACCTACCCGCTCCCCGAGGCCCAGTTGGACCGGTTCCTGCTGAAGCTGACGATCCCGCTGCCCACACGTCAGGACGAGATCGCCGTCCTCACCCGGCACGCCGACGGCTTCAGCCCCCGCGACCTGCGCGCCGCCGGACTGCGCCCCGTCGCCGGCGCGGCCGACCTCGAAGCGGCCCGCGCCGCGGTCGCCAAGACGGCCGTCTCCCCGGAGATCGCCGGCTACGTGGTGGACATCTGCCGCGCCACCCGCGAGTCCCCCTCCCTCTCCCTCGGCGTCTCCCCGCGCGGCGCGACCGCGCTCCTCTCCACCGCCCGCGCCTGGGCCTGGCTGACGGGCCGGGACTACGTCATCCCCGACGACGTGAAGGCGCTGGCCCTCCCGACGCTCCGTCACCGCGTCCAGCTCCGCCCCGAGGCCGAGATGGAGGGCGTGACGGCCGACTCCGTCATCTCCGCGGTCCTCGCCCACGTCCCCGTGCCGCGCTGATGGCCTTCACCGGACGCGCGGCCCTGCTGGCGGCCCTCGGCGCGGTCCCCGTCGGCATCTGGGGGCCCAGCTGGGCGGGCATCCTCGCGGTGGACGTCCCGCTCGCCCTGGCCTGTGCCTGCGACGCGGCGCTCGCGGCCCCTGTGCGACGCCTCGGCCTGACCCGCTCCGGTGACTCCTCGGTACGCCTCGGCGAGCCGGCGGACGTCACCCTCACCGTCACCAACCCCTCGGGTCGGCCGCTGCGGGCACGGCTGCGCGACGCGTGGCCGCCGAGCAGCTGGGAGGCGGGCACCGAGGTGGCCGCCTCGCGCCACCACCTGACCGTGCCTCCGGGCGAGCTCCGCCGGGTGACGACCCGTCTGCGCCCCACGCGGCGCGGCGACCGGCACGCGGACCGCGTCACGATCCGCTCGTACGGTCCCCTCGGTCTCTTCGCCCGCCAGGGCAGCCACCGGGTCCC
Source organism: Streptomyces sp. NPDC048566 (assembly GCF_043199735.1). Taxonomy (NCBI): domain Bacteria; kingdom Bacillati; phylum Actinomycetota; class Actinomycetes; order Kitasatosporales; family Streptomycetaceae; genus Streptomyces; species Streptomyces sp. NPDC048566. Next base: position 1,070 of record NZ_JBICWL010000018.1, on the reverse strand, counting down.
CTGGTCCGTGCGGGTCCTGCCGCCGTTCACCAGCCGCAAGCACCTGCCCTCCAAGATGGCCCGGCTCCGCGAACTGGACGGCCGTACCAGCGTGCTGACCCGCGGGGAGGGCACGGAGTTCGACAGCCTGCGCGAGTACGTTCCGGGAGACGACACCCGTTCCATCGACTGGCGTGCGACGGCCCGCCGGACGACGGTTGCGGTACGGACCTGGCGCCCGGAGCGGGACCGCCATGTCCTCCTGGTCCTCGACACCGGCCGCACCTCGGCGGGCCGGGTCGGGGACGCCCCGCGGCTGGACGCCTCGATGGACGCCGCGCTCCTCCTCGCCGCCCTGGCCTCCCGGGCCGGCGACCGGGTGGACCTCCTCGCCTACGACCGCCGGGTCCGCGCCCTCGTACAGGGCCGCGCCGCCGGCGATGTCCTCCCGTCCGTGGTGGACGCGATGGCCGGCCTGGAACCCGCCCTCGTCGAACTCGACGCCCGCGGCCTGACCGCCACGGTCCTGCGCACCGCCCCGCGCCGTTCGCTGATCGTGCTCCTGACGAGCCTCGACGCGGCACCGGTGGAGGAGGGCCTCATCCCCGTCCTCTCCGGCCTCACCCAGCGCCACACGGTCCTGGTGGCCTCGGTCGCCGACCCGTACGTCGCCGGCATGGCGGAGGGCCGCGGAGGCGCCGAGGCGGTCTACGCGGCGGCGGCAGCGGCACGGGCCCTGGCGGAGCGCCAACGCACCGCCGAGCAGCTGCGGCGCCGTGGCGTGACGGTCGTGGACGCCACCCCGGACGATCTGGCCCCTGCTCTGGCGGACGCCTACCTCGGCCTGAAGGCGGCCGGCCGACTGTAGAACCCGACGCTTCGGAACGCATAAAAAAAGGGGGCGGTCTTCCTTGCGGAAACCGCCCCGACCCTTCGCCCCTGAAACGCAGAAAACCCCCGTACCGGTATCCCCGGTACGGGGGTTCTCTCACAAATAGTTCGGCGGCGTCCTACTCTCCCACAGGGTCCCCCCTGCAGTACCATCGGCGCTGTAAGGCTTAGCTTCCGGGTTCGGAATGTAACCGGGCGTT
>NZ_JBICWL010000017.1:0-146316 GCF_043199735.1 Streptomyces sp. NPDC048566 | reverse complement strand
TGTGGAACATCGACTCCTTCGACCAGTGGGGCGTCGAACTCGGCAAGGTCCTCGCCCAGCGCATCGAACCCGCCCTCACCCACGGCACCGAGGTGGCGGGCCTCGACGAGTCGACCACGGCGCTGGTCTCCACGTACCGGGAGCTGCGCGGCCGCTGAGGCACGACCGGCTCGCGACGCCGAACGGCGGACGCCGGGGAGACGCAGCCTCCGTCTCCCCGGCGTCCGCCGTGTGCGTCCCGGTCAGGCGGACGCGGGTGGGTACAGGGAGCGCGGGAGCTGCGAGGCGGCTGCCGCGTCCAGGAGCCACAGGGTGCGGGATCGGCCCCGCGCCCCGGCCGCCGGAGCCTGGATCTCGCCCGCGCCGGACAGGGCGATCGCGGCGGCCTCCGCCTTGTCCTCACCGGCCGCGAGCAGCCACACCTCACGGGCCGATCGGATCGCGGGCAGGGTCAGCGAGATCCGCGTCGGCGGTGGTTTGGGAGCCCCCCGCACGCCGACGACGGTCCGCTCCGTCTCCCGCACCGCGGGAAGTTCGGGGAAGAGCGAGGCGACGTGGGTGTCCGGGCCGACGCCCAGCATCAGGACGTCGAACTCCGGGACCGTGCCGTGGGCCTCCGGCCCGGCGGCCTTGGCCAGTTCCACCGCGTACGCCTCCGCCGCCGCCTCGACGTCGTCCCCGTGCGGGCCGTCGGACGCGGGCATCGGGTGCACCCGCGAGCGGTCCAGCGGGACGGAGTCGAGGAGAGCCGCGCGGGCCTGGGTGTCGTTGCGGTCGGGATCGCCCTCCGAGAGGAAGCGCTCGTCACCCCACCACAGGTCCAGGCGCCCCCAGTCGACGGCGTCCCGGGCGGGCTCGGAGGCGAGCGCGGCGAGCAGTCCGTTGCCGTTGCGTCCGCCGGTGAGCGCGACCGACGCGTAGCCGCGCGACGCCTGTGCGTCCACGATCCTCGTGACCAGCCGGGCCGCCGCCGCCCGGGCCATCAGATCCTTGTCGCGGTGGACGACGAGCTGCGGGGTGTTCACTCGGAGCCCGCCTTCCTCGCCGCGGTCTTCTTCGCCGGGGCCTTCTTGGCGGGCGCCTTCCGGGCCGGGGCCTTCCCGGTGGCCGACGAGCCCGAGCCGGACTTCCCGGCCGCGGACGAGGAGGCCGCCCGCCCGTCCGCCGGGGCCCCGCCGGAGGAACCCGCCTCGGCGCTCCCCGACTCCGCGTCGAGCCGGTCCACGCCGTAGCGCAGCGCCGACGCGTAGGTGTCGTCCGGGTCCAGCCGGCGCAGCTCCTCCGCCATCAGCTCGGAGGTCTCGCGGCGCTTGAGCGCCACCGCGCGATCGGGCTGCCCCTCGATGGACAGGGTGGCGAGCGAGCCGTCGGCCCGGTCCAGGACGATCGGGCCGCAGCTCGTGTCCATCCGTACCGCGGTGAGGCCCGGGCCGGCGGACAGCGAGCGCTTGACGGGCACGTCCAGCCGGTCCGCGAGCCACATCGCCAGCAGCTCGCAGCTCGGATTGAACTCCTCGCCCTCCACCTCGACCGCGGCGACGTCGCACACGACCTGGTCCAGCGCCGCGGCCAGCATCGAACGCCAGGGCGTGATGCGGGTCCACGACAGGTCGGTGTCGCCGGGGGTGTAGGCGTCGGCGCGGGCGTTCAGCTCCCGTACCGGGGACTCGGCGGCGTAGGTGTCGGTCACCCGGCGCTGGCCGAGCGCGCCGAGCGGGTCCTTGGCCGGGTCCAGCGGCGCGTTCACCGGCCACCAGACGACGACCGGGGCGTCCGGCAGCAGCAGCGGCAGGACGACCGACTGGGCGTGGTTGAGGACCTCGCCGTACAGGCGCAGCACCACCGTCTCGCCGGTGCCCGCCTCCGCCCCGAGCCGGACCTCGGCGTCGAGGCGGGACGTGGTGCGGTCGCGGGGCGAGCGCGAGACCCGTTTGATCACCACGAGAATGCGGGAGGGGTGCTCGCGGGAGGCGTCGTTGGCGGCCTTCAGGGCGTCGTAGGCGTTCTCCTCGTCGGTGACGATGACGAGGGTGAGCACCATGCCGACGGCCGGGGCGCCGATCTCCCGGCGGCCCTGCACCAGCGCCTTGTTGATCTTGCTGGCCGTGGTGTCCGTGAGATCGGTCTTCATGGGCGACGCCAGCTCCGTCCGTCTCGTTCGAGCATCTCGTCAGCCTCCACGGGGCCCCAGGTGCCCGACGCGTACTGCGCGGGCTTGCCGTGCTTGTCCCAGTACCGCTCGATCGGGTCGAGGATCCGCCAGGACAGCTCGACCTCCTCGGTGCGCGGGAAGAGGTTCGAGTCGCCGAGCAGCACGTCGAGGATCAGCCGCTCGTACGCCTCCGGGCTGGACTCGGTGAACGACTCGCCGTAGGCGAAGTCCATCGAGACGTCCCGGATCTCCATGGAGGTGCCGGGCACCTTGGAGCCGAAGCGGACCGTGACACCCTCGTCGGGCTGGACGCGGAAGACGATCGCGTTCTGGCCCAGCTCCTCCGTCGCCGTGTGGTCGAAGGGGGAGTGCGGGGCGCGCTGGAAGACGACGGCGATCTCGGTGACCCGGCGGCCGAGCCGCTTGCCGGTGCGCAGGTAGAAGGGGACGCCCGCCCAGCGGCGGTTGTCGATCTCGACCTTGATCGCGGCGAAGGTGTCGGTCTTCGACTTGGCGTCGATGCCGTCTTCCTGGAGGTAGCCGACGACCTTCTCGCCGCCCTGCCAGCCGGCCGCGTACTGGCCGCGGACGGTGTCCTTGCCCAGGTCCTTGGGCAGCCGCGCGGCGCCGAGCACCTTGGTCTTCTCGGCGGCGAGCGCGTCCGCGTCGAAGGAGGCGGGCTCCTCCATGGCGGTCAGCGCCATCAGCTGGAGCAGGTGGTTCTGGATGACGTCGCGGGCGGCGCCGATGCCGTCGTAGTAGCCGGCCCGGCCGCCGATGCCGATGTCCTCGGCCATGGTGATCTGCACGTGGTCGACGAAGGACCGGTTCCAGATCGGCTCGAACATGGTGTTGGCGAAGCGGAGCGCCAGGATGTTCTGGACGGTCTCCTTGCCGAGGTAGTGGTCGATCCGGAAGACCTGGTCCGGGGCGAACACCTCGTGCACGATCGCGTTCAGCTCCTCGGCCGACGCGAGGTCGTGGCCGAAGGGCTTCTCGATGACCGCGCGGCGCCAGGAGCCGTTCGACTGGTCGGCCAGCTTGTGCTTCTTCAGCTGCTTGATGACCACCGGGAAGGCGGACGGCGGCACGGACAGGTAGAAGGCGAAGTTGCCGCCGGTGCCCTGGGCCTTGTCCAGCTCCTCGATGGTGGAGCGCAGCCGGTCGAAGGCGTCGTCGTCGTCGAAGGTGCCCTGGACGAAGCGCATGCCCTGGACGAGCTGCTGCCAGACCTCCTCGCGGAAGGGCGTGCGCGCGTGCTCCTTGACGGCGTCGTGCACCTCCTGTGCGAAGTCCTCGTGGGCCCACTCGCGCCGGGCGAAGCCGACCAGGGAGAAGCCCGGCGGCAGCAGACCCCGGTTGGCGAGGTCGTACACCGCAGGCATCAGCTTTTTACGTGACAAATCGCCCGTGACGCCGAAGATGACCAGGCCCGACGGCCCCGCGATACGCGGGAGCCGTCGGTCTGCGGGGTCACGCAGCGGATTGCTGCTCGACAAGGTTTCAGCCCTCCGAAGGGGCGAGGCGCTTGAGCTCCGCCTCGGTCGACTTGAGCAGGTCGTTCCAGGACGCCTCGAACTTCTCGACGCCCTCGTCCTCCAGCAGCTGGACCACGTCGTCGTAGCCGATCCCGAGCTTCTCGACGGCGTCGATCTCGGCACGGGACTGCTCGTAGGTGCCGGCGATGGTGTTGCCGGTGATCCCGCCGTGGTCGTCGGCGGCCTCCAGGGTGGCCTCGGGCATGGTGTTCACCGTGTTCGGCGCGACCAGCTCGTCCACGTACAGGGTGTCCTTGTACGCCGGGTCCTTGACGCCGGTCGAGGCCCACAGCGGACGCTGCTTGTTGGCCTGCGCCCGGTCCAGCGCGGCCCAGCGGTCCGAGGAGAAGACCTCCTCGTACGCCTCGTACGCGAGACGGGCGTTCGCCAGGCCGGCCTTGCCGCGCGCAGCCTTCGCCTCGGGGGTGCCGAGCGCGTCCAGCCGCTTGTCGATCTCGGTGTCCACACGGGACACGAAGAAGGACGCCACGGAGTGGATCTTCGACAGGTCCAGGCCGCGCTCCTTGGCCTTCTCCAGGCCCGCGAGGTAGGCGTCCATGACGGCCCGGTAGCGCTCCAGCGAGAAGATCAGCGTCACGTTGACGCTGATGCCGAGGCCGATGACCTCGGTGATCGCCGGCAGACCCGCCTTGGTGGCCGGGATCTTGATGAGCGTGTTGGGGCGGTCGACGAGCCACGCGAGCTGCTTGGCCTCGGCCGTCGTCGCGTGCGTGTTGTGCGCGAGGCGCGGGTCGACCTCGATGGAGACCCGGCCGTCCTGGCCGCCCGTCGCGTCGAAGACGGGCCGCAGGATGTCGGCGGCGTCCCGGACGTCCGCCGTCGTGATCATGCGGATGGCTTCCTCGACGGTGACCCGGCGGGCCGCGAGGTCGGACAGCTGCTGGTCGTAGCCGTCGCCCTGGGAGATCGCCTTCTGGAAGATCGACGGGTTGGTGGTGACGCCCACGACGTGCTGCTGGTCGATGAGTTCCGCGAGGTTGCCGGACGTGATCCGCTTGCGGGACAGGTCGTCCAGCCAGATCGCGACGCCTTCCTCGGAGAGGCGCTTGAGTGCGTCTGTCATGGAAATTGCATCTCCTACGTGTCGTATGTCGGCGTCAGCGCTGCGCTGCCGCGATCGATTCACGGGCGGCGTCGGCGACGTGCTCGGCGGTGAAACCGAACTCCGCGAACAGCGTCTTGGCGTCCGCCGAAGCGCCGAAGTGCTCCAGCGAGACGATCCGTCCGGCGTCGCCGACGAAGCGGTGCCAGGTCAGGCCGACGCCGGCCTCCACGGACACGCGCGCCTTCACCGACGGCGGCAGGACGCTGTCCCGGTACCCCTGGTCCTGCTCGTCGAACCACTCCACGCAGGGCATGGACACGACCCGGGTGGGGACCCCCGCGGCCTGGAGCCGCTCACGGGCCTCCACGGCCACGTGCACCTCGGAGCCGGTGCCGATGAGGATGACCTCGGGCGCACCGCCCTCGGCCTCGAACAGCACGTAACCGCCCTTGGCGGCGTCCTCGTTCGCGTCGTACGTCGGTACGCCCTGGCGGGTGAGCGCCAGGCCGTGCGGCGCGCCCTTGCCGTACACCTTCGTGTAGCGCTTGAGGATCTCGCGCCAGGCGATCGTCGTCTCGTTCGCGTCCGCGGGCCGGACCACGTTCAGGCCCGGGATGGCGCGCAGCGAGGCGAGGTGCTCGACCGGCTGGTGGGTGGGACCGTCCTCGCCGAGGCCGATCGAGTCGTGCGTCCACACGTACGTGACCGGCAGGTGCATCAGGGCCGACAGCCGGACCGCGTTGCGCATGTAGTCGGAGAAGACCAGGAAGGTGCCGCCGTACACGCGCGTGTTGCCGTGCAGCGTGATGCCGTTCATCTCCGCGGCCATGGAGTGCTCGCGGATGCCGAAATGGATCGTACGGCCGTACGGGTCGGCCTCCGGGAGCGGGTTGTCCGCCGGGAGGAACGAGCTGGTCTTGTCGATCGTGGTGTTGTTCGAGCCGGCGAGGTCGGCGGAGCCGCCCCACAGCTCGGGGATGACCGGGCCGAGCGCCTGGAGCACCTTGCCGGACGCGGCGCGGGTCGCGACGCTCTTGCCCGTCTCGAACGACGGCAGGTGGTCCTCCCAGCCGGCGGGCAGCTCGGTCGCGGCGATCCGGTCGTACTCGGCGGCGCGCTCCGGGCTGGCGGTCCGCCAGGCGGCGAAGCCCTTCTCCCACTCGGCCCGGGCCTCCCGGCCGCGGTCGAGGGCCCGGCGGGTGTGCGCGAGGACCTCCTCGGCGACGTCGAAGGACGTGTCCGGGTCGAAGCCGAGGACGCGCTTGGTGGCGGCCACCTCGTCGTCGCCGAGCGCCGAGCCGTGCGCGGCCTCGGTGTTCTGCGCGTTCGGGGCGGGCCAGGCGATGATCGAGCGCATCGCGATGAACGACGGCCGGTCCGTCACCTTCTTCGCGGCCTCGACGGCGTCGAAGACGGCGTGCGGGTCGAGGTCGCCGTCCGGCTTCGGAGCGACCCGCTGGACGTGCCAGCCGTACGCCTCGTACCGCTTCACGGTGTCCTCGGAGACCGCGGTCTCCGTGTCGCCCTCGATCGAGATGTGGTTGTCGTCCCACAGCAGGATCAGGTTGCCGAGCTGCTGGTGCCCGGCCATCGAGGACGCCTCCGCGGAGATTCCCTCCTGGAGGCAGCCGTCGCCGGCGATCGCGTAGACGAAGTGGTCGAACGGGGACTCGCCCTGCGGGGCGTCCGGGTCGAACAGGCCCCGCTCGTAACGGGCGGCCATCGCCATGCCCACGGCGTTGGCGACACCCTGGCCGAGCGGACCCGTGGTGGTCTCGACGCCGGGGGTGTGGCCGTACTCCGGGTGGCCGGGCGTCCTGCTGCCCCACGTCCGGAAGGCCTCCAGGTCCGCCAGCTCCAGGCCGAACCCGGCCAGGTAGAGCTGCGTGTAGAGGGTCAGGGACGAGTGGCCCGCGGACAGCACGAAGCGGTCGCGGCCCACCCAGTCGGGGTCCGCCGGGTCGTGCCGCATCACCTTCTGGAAGAGGGTGTACGCGACGGGCGCGAGGCTCATGGCCGTACCGGGATGGCCGTTTCCGACCTTCTGTACGGCATCGGCGGCCAGGACGCGGGCGGTGTCGACGGCCCGCTGGTCCAACTCGGTCCACTCGAGGTCTGTGGTGGTCGGCTTGGTGCTCACCCTGGGTCAGGGCTCCTCTCCACATGTCATACATGTCGAATTGCCGGTGCACTGGGCGCCCCGGCCGTTGTCGAGCCTACCCCCGTAAGTACGTGCGTTTTTTCGAGTCATTCCAGACTGCCGGGACTCTTCGGGATCCGCCTCCCGACTGGTGCTTTCCGTGTTCGACACGTGAATACGGAGCCGCTCGTCCGAGTGCTCAATCGAGTGCCGGCGGGCTCTTCCGGCGGCAGCTCCCAACACGAGCGCACCCCCGCGAATGCCGGGGTCTGGGCAACGTCTACAGTGGCGTGGTACGCGCGAGCCTTTACGGGGAGTTCACAGCCCGGGGCTTGCTGGGATGTCTCTGTCAGGGGTGTGCGTGACGGCCGTCGAATCCCGTCCAGCCGGTGTGCTCGGGACGAGCAGCAGCCGGGGCCAGCGGCCAGTCGGGGCCCGTGTCAAGGCGTTCGTGGCGCTGACCAAGCCGCGGATCATCGAACTGCTGCTGATCACCACCGTTCCAGTGATGTTCCTGGCCCAGCAGGGTGTACCCGATCTGACGCTGGTGCTCCTCACCTGCCTCGGCGGCTACCTGTCCGCGGGCGGCGCCAACGCGCTGAACATGTACATCGACCGCGACATCGACGCCCTCATGGAGCGCACCTCGCAGCGCCCCCTGGTGACCGGCATGGTCAGCCCCCGGGAGTGCCTCGCCTTCGGCGTCACGCTGGCGGTGGTCTCGACGCTGCTGTTCGGCCTGACCGTCAACTGGCTGTCCGCCTGGCTGTCGCTCGGCGCGCTCCTCTTCTACGTCGTCGTCTACACGATGATCCTCAAGCGGCGCACCTCGCAGAACATCGTGTGGGGCGGCATCGCCGGCTGCCTGCCCGTGCTCATCGGCTGGTCGTCGGTCACGAACTCGATGTCGTGGGCGCCGGTCGTCCTCTTCCTCGTCATGTTCTTCTGGACGCCGCCGCACTACTGGCCGCTGTCGATGAAGGTGAGGGAGGACTACGCGCGGGTCGGCGTGCCGATGCTGCCCGTCGTCGCGAGCAACAAGGTCGTCGCCCGCCAGATCGTCGTCTACAGCTGGGTGATGGTCGCCGTCTCGCTGCTCCTGACCCCCCTCGGCTACACCGGCTGGTTCTACACCGCGGTCGCCCTGGGCGCGGGCGGGTTCTGGCTGTGGGAGGCGCACGGCCTGCAGAACCGCGCCAAGGCCGAGGTCACCGGCGGCAAGCTCAAGGAGATGCGCCTCTTCCACTGGTCGATCACCTACGTGTCGATCCTGTTCGTCGCGGTCGCGGTGGACCCCTTCCTCCGCTGACCCCCCTGCTCCGCACCGGGAGCGCTGTCCTCGTCCGACGGGCGGGGTCCGTGGCACAGGCCACGGTCCCCGCCCGTCGCCGTCCCGCCTACCCGTCGGTAGCATCCTGCTCATGGCAGACACCGAGCAGATCGACGAGACCCCCGGCACCGCCCCGGACCCCAAGGCCGAGCGGGTGGCCGCCCGGCTCGGACGGGAGATCGCCGCCTTCGCCACGGCGCACGGCGGGGCCGAGGCGCAGATCGCGTACATCGGCGAGCGCGGCGCCCGCATCGTGCTGGTCGGCGAGGACGGCTCCTGGGGCGACCTGGTGGCCCCCGGCGTCACCGTCGCCGAGAGCGCCGTGGAGAAGGCCGGCGTCACCCGGCACGAGGAGTTCGACGGCGACTTCGCCGCCAAGGTGCGGACCGGCCCCTACGAGTGGAAGCGGATGGCGGGCATCCAGCTCGGAGGGCCCTCCAACGGCTGATCCCGCCCCCGGCGCGGGCGTCCGGCGCCGCCCCGCGCCCGCGCCGGGGTGGACGCGACCAACACCTGACACCCGCTTCACCCGTTAGGACCTGAAAAGGAACGGTCCAGTCGCGGGGAGTCCGGATGATCGAAACGCCGTCCCTGGTGGACCAGTACTGCCACGGCGTACTGCGGACGGAGCTGGGCCTCGGCACGTTCGAGGCCCACCTCGCCAGAACCGAGGGGCCCCCGGCCCCCGGCACCACCTTCTTCGACACCCAGACCGGCTTCGCCGTGCGGCGCTGGTGCCCGCCGCTGCTCGGCCTGGAGCCGCACTGCACGCCGGCCCGCTATCTGGCCCGGCGCCGCGAACTCGGCGTCCTCGAATCCGGCCGCAGGCTGCTGCGCGGCAGCGGGATCACCACCTACCTCGTCGACACCGGACTGCCCGGCGACCTCGCCGGGCCCGGCGAGATGGCCCTGGCCGGAGCCGCCGGCGCGCACGAGATCGTCCGGCTGGAACCGCTGGCCGAGCAGGTCGCGGACACCTCCGGGACCGTCGAGTCCTTCCTCGCGAACCTCGCCGAGTCGGTGCACGGCGCCGCCGCCAACGCCGTCGCCTTCACCTCCGTCGCCGGAGTCCGGCACGGTCTGGCGCTCGCGCCCGAACCGCCGGGGCCCGGCGAGGTCCGCGGCGCGGCGGGCCGCTGGCTGGCCGCCCGCCGGGTGGGCGGCCAACTCGCCGATCCGGTCCTGCTCCGGCATCTGCTGTGGATCGCCGTCGCCTCGGGCCTGCCGCTGCAACTGCACGCCGGACTCGGCGAGCCCGGACTGCGCATCGACCGCACCGATCCGGTCCTGCTCACCGACTTCGCCCGCGCCACCGCCGGGCTCGGCACCGACCTGGTCCTGCTGCACGGCTACCCGTACCACCGGCACGCCGCGCACCTGTCGGGAGTCTTCCCGCACGTCTACGCCGACCTGGGGGCCGCCCTGGTCCGCACCGGTGCGCGGGCGGCGGCCGTCCTCGCCGAGATCCTCGAACTGGCGCCGTTCGGGAAGCTGCTGTTCTCCAGCGGCGCCCACGGCCTGCCCGAACTGCACGTGATCGGAGCCCGCCTCTTCCGCGAGGCGCTCGGCCGGGTCCTCGGCACCTGGGTCGCCGAGGGCGCCTGGTCGCTGTCCGACGCCCAGCGCGTCGCGGGCCTCATCGCCGCGGGCAACGCCCGGCGGGTGTACGGCGTGGAGTGATGCGGCGGCCCGGTTCCCCGCCGTGCGGTGTGCCGGCTTCGCGCAGGGGCGTCCCCCGGGTGCGGCCCGGCCGCGATCGCGCGGCGGGCGGCGGGCACGCCGCGAGAGGGGCGGCGGGTGACCGACGGGAGGCGGACGAGCTGCTCCCCGGACACCGGGCGCTCCCCGGCCGCCGCCGGGGGCACCGCGCCGCGCCGCCAGGGGGAGCCGGCGCGGTTCGCCGCTCGCCGTCCGGGGCCGCCGGGTCGAACGCACGGCGGCCACCGGGAACGGGTCGTCGGCGCGCCGCCGCTACGCGCGCGTGAGGGCCGATTCCGTCGCCGGGCCCGGGACGTCCGCCACGATCCCGGGGCGTTCGCGCAGGGCCAGCAGGACGCGCAAAACGCCGATCCACACCAGGCAGGAGCCGAGCATGTGGAGGCCGACGAGCGCCTCCGGCAGGTCGGTGAAGTACTGCACGTAGCCGATGACACCCTGGGACAGCAGGATCAGGAAGAGGTCCCGGGTGCGGTGCAGCGGGCCGCGCGGCGCGTCGACGGCCTTGAGGACGAACCAGAGGGCGAACGTCAGCGTCACCACGATCCACGCCAGCACGGCGTGCAGCTTGGCGACGTTCTCCCAGCTCACGTGCATGCGGTCCACCTCGCTGGAGTCACCCGCGTGCGGACCCGCACCGGTGACGACCGTGCCCACCGCGATCAGCAGCACGGCCGCGACGACCAGGAACCACACCAGTTGCCGCACCGCCGGGCCGACCAGCGGACGCGGCTGCGCGTCGCCCTCCCGGGCCCGCTGCCACATGAGCGCGGCGACCGTGATCAGGGCGGTGGAGAGCAGGAAGTGCGCGGCGACCGTGTAGGGGTTCAGGCCGACCAGGACGACGATGCCGCCGAGCACCGCGTTGCCCATGACGATCCAGAACTGGGCCCAGCCCAGCCGGGTCAGGCCGCGCCGCCACGGCTTCTGCGAACGGGCGGCGACGATCGCCCAGCCGACCGCCGCGCACAGCACGTACGTGAGCATCCGGTTGCCGAACTCGATGGCCCCGTGCACCCCCATCTCGCCCGTCGCCGTGAGCGAGTCGGCGGTGCACTTGGGCCAGGTCGGGCAGCCGAGGCCGGAACCGGTGAGCCGGACGGCACCGCCGGTCACCACGATGACGACCGACATGACGAGCGCGGCGAGCGCCGCGCGCCGCACGGTGCGGGTCGTCGGGGTCCAGCGGTCGGCGATGAAGGCGAGCGGGTTGCGCACCGCGCTGAGGGCGTCGGCTCGGGTCAGGTTCGGCACGCGCCCCATCGTAAAGGGCCGCTTGTGCACGCGTTCACGAGGGTCCGGTTCACGGCCGTCCACCCGATTACTCCCAGCGGAAGAACTTCCCGGCGGCGCCGAGGCCCACGACCGTCCAGACGGCCAGGATCCCGAGGTCGGCCCACGGCATCGACGCGCCGTGCCGGAGCACGTCCCGCAGCCCGTCGGAGAGCGCCGAGATCGGCAGCAGGCCCAGCACGTCCTGGACGCCGGAGGGGAACTTGTCCAAGGGCACGATCACGCCGCCGCCCACCAGGAACAGCAGGAACACCAGGTTGGCCGCGGCCAGCGTCGCCTCGGCCCTGAGGGTGCCCGCCATCAGCAGTCCGAGCCCCGAGAAGGCCGCCGTACCGAGGACCATCAGGAGCAGCACGGCGAGCGGGTTGCCGTGCGGCGACCAGCCGAGCGCGAAGGCGATCGCGGTCAGCAGGACCACCTGGAGGATCTCGGTGACCAGCACGGCCGCAGTCTTCGCGGTCATCAGGCCCCAGCGGGGGAGCGGGGACGCCGCCAGCCGCTTGAGCACCCCGTAGCGGCGCTCGAAGCCGGTGGCGATGGCCTGCCCGGTGAACGCGGTCGACATCACGGCGAGCGCGAGGATGCCCGGCGTGAGGAAGTCGACCGCCTCGCCCGTGCCGGTGTCGATGATGTCGACCTTGCTGAACAGCACCAGCAGCAGGGTCGGGATGATCACGGTGAGGAGGAGCTGCTCGCCGTTGCGCAGTAGCATCCGCGCCTCCAGCGCCGCCTGGGCGCCGATCATCCGGGGCAGCGGCGCGGCCCCGGGCCTCGGGGTGTACGTACCGGCGGTGGTCACGAACGCAGCTCCTTGCCGGTCAGTTCCAGGAAGACGTCTTCGAGGGTGTGGCGCTCCACCGAGATCTTCTCCGGCATCACACCGTGCTGGGCGCACCAGGACGTCACCGTCGCCAGCAGCTGCGGGTCGACCGTGCCGCCCACCCGGTAGGCGCCCGGCGTCAGCTCCGCCGCGGTGCAGTCCGCGGGGAGGGCCTTGAGCAGCGAGGCCAGGTCGAGTCCGGGCCGGCCGCCGAAGCGCAGGGTGTTCTCGGCGCCGCCGCGGCACAGCTCCTCCGGGGAGCCCTGGGCGATGACCCGGCCGGCGTCGATGATCGCGACGTCGTCGGCGAGCTGCTCGGCCTCGTCCATGGAGTGGGTGGTGAGGATGACGGAGACACCGTCCGAGCGCAGGTCGCGCACGAGGTCCCAGGTGGCGCGGCGGGCCTGCGGGTCGAGGCCGGCCGTCGGCTCGTCGAGGAAGACCAGCTCGGGCCGCCCGACGACGGCCAGCGCGAGCGCGAGGCGCTGCTGCTGGCCGCCCGACAGCCGCCGGTACGTCGTCCGCCCGCAGCTCCCCAGGCCGAGCCGCTCCGAGAGCGCGTCCACGTCCAGGGGGTGGGCGTGCAGTCTCGCGACGTGGCGGAGCATCTCGTCCGCGCGGGCGCCCGAGTAGACCCCGCCGGACTGGAGCATCACCCCGATACGGGTGTGCAGCTCCCGGGACTGCCTCACCGGGTCCAGGCCGAGCACCCGGACCGTGCCGGAGTCGGGCCTGCGGTAGCCCTCGCAGGTCTCCACGGTGGTCGTCTTGCCGGCTCCGTTGGGGCCGAGGACGGCGGTGACACCCGCCGAGGCCACCAGGTCGAGGCCGTCCACCGCGGTCTTCGTGCCGTACCGCTTCACCAGGGCCTGGACCTGGACCACGGGCTCGCTTCGCATGAGGAGCAAGTCTAGGGACGCCGTCGCGGCCCGGGGCCGCCGGGGGCCGGGGCGGCCCCGGCGACGAGGTCGCGCGGCCGGTGCACCGGCAGCCACCGCACCGCGTACGCCACCGCGTCGGCCACCGGGAACAGCCGTGCCGCCGCCGCGCCCACGGTGCCCCGCACGACCGGCCGGTCCCGCTCGAAGTCGGCGCCCAGTTCCGCGAAGCCCTCGGAGGTGATCGACACCTCGCGGACGGTCACCCACCCCGCGGCGGACGGGCGGCCGACCTCGACGACCGGCGAGGGCACCCGGTACTCGGCCAGGTGGAAGCTGGTGCAGGTGGCGTAGCCCGCGCCGAGCAGCAGGACCCGGGCGCCGGCGGACTCCAGCCGGGCCAGCGGACTGCGCTCGCCGAGCCGGCAGTCGGGCGCGTGGCCGTCGACGACGGCGGCAGCGCCCGCGCCCAGCGCGGCGAACGAGGTCTCCGGGTGGGCGCTGCGCAGGGCGCCGGGCCAGGTGCGGACGGTCTCCGGCAGCACCCCGACGCCGCGGGAGGGCGTCACCCGGGGGTCGTAGGCGGGCATGGTCGCCCTGATCTCGGGCCACCACTCCCGGGGCACGGGCGGGTTGCCCCACAGCGCCGGGTCGGAGAGGTCGCCCGACTGCGTCGGCACCACCAGCGTGCCGGCCGGGCCGAGGACGTCGAGCAGCGCCTGCACGACGGCGACGGGTCCGCCGTTGACCCATCCGAGGGAACGCAGCGAGGAGTGCACGAGGAGCGTCTCGCCCGCGCGCACGCCCAGCGTGCGCAGCTCCGCGGCCAGGCTGCCGCGGGTGACGAGTGGGCCGGTCGGAGGCGGTGTCGACATGGTTCGGGAGTGTCCCGGAGCGCGGGGCGGCGCGCCACCGAATTGATCGATCAAAGATCGTTCGCCCAGGTCACCTTAGGTATGCCTAAGTGATGCAGCGCACCGCCCGCCGCGCGGGGGGCGGGTTGTCAGGCTCTGAGGAATTACGCAACAATGGCGTTGTGAAATACGTTGGCGAGGCTCGGGAGACCCCCGCGGGGGCCCCGCAGGAGGAGCTCGCGACCGGAGAGCGCTCGACGCGCAACCGGGTCGCGCGGTCCATCCTGGACCACGGCCCGTCGACCGTGGCCGACCTCGCGGGCCGGCTGGGCCTGACCCAGGCCGCCGTCCGCCGCCACCTCGACGCGCTCGTCGCCGACGACGTCGTGCAGCCGCGCGAGCAGCGGGTCTACGGAGCCCGCACCCGCGGCCGTCCCGCCAAGGTGTTCGCCCTGACCGACTGCGGCCGCGACGCCTTCGACCAGTCCTACGACAAGCTCGCCGAGGACGCCCTGCGCTGGATCGCCGAGCGGGAGGGCGGCGACGAGGCGGTCCTCGCCTTCGCCCGCGCCCGGATCGCCGCGCAGGCCGACGCCTACCGCGAGGCCGTCGAGGCCGCGCCGCCCGAGGAGCGCACCGAGGCCCTGGCCAGGGCGCTGAGCGCCGACGGGTACGCTGCTGCGGCGCGCAGCGCACCGGTGGGGGAGCAGCTCTGCCAGCACCACTGCCCGGTCGCCCACGTCGCCGAGCGGTTCCCGCAGCTGTGCGAGGCGGAGACGGAGTTCTTCTCCCAGCTGCTCGGCACGCACGTCCAGCGGCTGGCCACCATCGCCCACGGCGACGGTGTGTGCACGACGTTCATCCCCAAGATTTCCCACACCGCTCACCACGCATCTGCAAGCACGGCCGGGAGGAACCCCGCATGACGCTCCCCACGGAGACTGCCCACCCCGAACTCGAGGGCCTGGGCAAGTACGAATACGGCTGGGCCGACTCCGACACGGCCGGCGCCTCTGCCAAGCGCGGCATCAACGAGGACGTCGTCCGCGACATCTCCGCGAAGAAGAACGAGCCGGAGTGGATGACCAAGCTCCGCCTCAAGGGCCTGCGCCTCTTCGAGAAGAAGCCCATGCCCAACTGGGGTTCGGACCTGTCGGGCATCGACTTCGACAACATCAAGTACTTCGTGCGGTCCACGGAGAAGCAGGCGGAGTCCTGGGAGGACCTGCCCGAGGACATCAAGAACACGTACGACAAGCTCGGCATCCCGGAGGCGGAGAAGCAGCGCCTCGTCGCCGGTGTCGCGGCCCAGTACGAGTCCGAGGTCGTCTACCACCAGATCCGCGAGGACCTGGAGGAGCAGGGCGTCATCTTCCTCGACACCGACACCGCCCTGCGGGAGCACCCGGAGCTCTTCAAGGAGTACTTCGGCACGGTCATCCCGGTGGGTGACAACAAGTTCGCGTCGCTGAACACGGCCGTGTGGTCCGGCGGCTCGTTCATCTACGTGCCGAAGGGCGTGCACGTCGAGATCCCGCTCCAGGCCTACTTCCGTATCAACACGGAGAACATGGGCCAGTTCGAGCGGACGCTGATCATCGTCGACGAGGACGCCTACGTCCACTACGTCGAGGGCTGCACGGCGCCGATCTACAAGTCGGACTCCCTGCACTCCGCGGTGGTCGAGATCATCGTGAAGAAGGGCGCCCGCTGCCGCTACACGACCATCCAGAACTGGTCGAACAACGTCTACAACCTGGTCACCAAGCGCGCCGTGGCGTACGAGGGCGCGACCATGGAGTGGATCGACGGCAACATCGGCTCCAAGGTCACCATGAAGTACCCGGCCGTCTACCTGATGGGCGAGCACGCCAAGGGCGAGACCCTCTCCATCGCCTTCGCGGGCGAGGGCCAGCACCAGGACGCCGGCTCCAAGATGGTCCACATGGCGCCGAACACCTCCTCGAACATCGTGTCGAAGTCGGTGGCGCGCGCCGGTGGCCGCACCTCCTACCGCGGTCTCGTGGAGATCGGCGAGGGCGCCCACGGCTCGAAGTCGAACGTCCTGTGCGACGCGCTGCTCGTCGACACCATCTCCCGTTCGGACACCTACCCCTACGTGGACGTCCGCGAGGACGACGTGTCCATGGGCCACGAGGCGACCGTCTCCAAGGTCTCCGAGGACCAGCTCTTCTACCTGATGAGCCGCGGCCTGACGGAGTTCGAGGCGATGGCGATGATCGTGCGCGGCTTCGTCGAGCCGATCGCCAAGGAGCTCCCCATGGAGTACGCCCTGGAACTCAACCGGCTGATCGAGCTGCAGATGGAAGGCGCGGTCGGCTAGCCCCGCCCGCACCAGCAGCCAGCGAATTCTGACGAAGGAAGAGAGCAGACCGACAGCCATGGCTGAGGCCCTTAACATCCCGGTGGGATCCACCACCGCCGGCCAGATCGCGGTGGCCGCGGAGTCGACCGTCGCCACGCGCATGAGCGCACCCCCGTCCTTCGACGTGGCGGACTTCCCGGTCCCGCACGGCCGCGAGGAGGAATGGCGGTTCACCCCGCTGGAGCGCCTGCGCGGGCTGCACGACGGCACCGCCGCCGCCACCGGCGACGGTGTGAAGGTCGCCATCGGCACGCCCGAGGGCGTCACCGTGGAGACCGTCGGCCGCGACGACGAGCGGATCGGCCGGGCGGGCACCCCCGTGGACCGGGTCGCCGCGCAGGCCTACTCGTCCTTCGAGACGGCCTCCGTCGTGACCGTCCCCAAGGAGACGGTCCTCGCCGAGCCGATCCGCATCGTCGTGCACGGCGAGGGCGGCACCGCCTACGGCCACCAGGTCGTCGAGCTGGGCGCCTTCGCCGAGGCCGTCGTGGTCATCGACCACACCGGTGACGCGGTCCTCGCCGCCAACGTCGACTACATCCTGGGCGACGGCGCCAAGCTGACCGTCGTCTCCGTCCAGGACTGGGACGACACGGCCGTCCACGTCGGCCAGCACAACGCCCTGATCGGCCGGGACGCCACCTTCAAGTCCTTCGTGGTCACCTTCGGCGGCGACGTCGTGCGCCTGCACCCGCGGGTCGCCTACGCCGGCACCGGCGGCGAGGCCGAGCTGTTCGGCCTGTACTTCACCGACGCGGGCCAGCACCAGGAGCACCGCCTCCTGGTCGACCACAACACCCCGCACTGCAAGTCCAACGTGATGTACAAGGGCGCGCTGCAGGGCGAGGGAGCCCACGCCGTGTGGATCGGCGACGTCCTCATCGAGGCCAAGGCCGAGGGCACCGACACCTACGAGATGAACCGGAACCTGGTGCTGACCGACGGCGCCCGGGTCGACTCCGTGCCCAACCTGGAGATCGAGACCGGTGAGATCGTCGGCGCGGGCCACGCCTCGGCGACCGGCCGCTTCGACGACGAGCAGCTCTTCTACCTGATGGCCCGCGGCATCCCGGCCGACGAGGCCCGCCGCCTGGTGGTCCGCGGCTTCTTCGCCGAGCTGGTCCAGCAGATCGGCGTCGACGACATCGCCGAGCGCCTTCTCGTGAAGATCGACGAGGAGCTGGAGGCGTCGCTCTGATGCCCGGTACCTTCGTGCGCGCCTGCGGGCTGAGCGAGCTGGAGGAGGACACCCCGAAGCGGGTGGAACTCGACGGCACGCCGGTCTCGGTCGTGAGGACCGGGGGCGAGGTGTTCGCGATCAACGACGTCTGCTCGCACGCGAACGTCTCGCTCTCCGAGGGCGAGGTGGAGGACTGCCAGATCGAGTGCTGGCTGCACGGCTCCGCCTTCGACCTCCGCACCGGCAAGCCGTCCGGCCTTCCCGCGACGCGCCCCGTCCCCGTATACCCCGTACAGATCGAAGGGGACGACGTGCTCGTCTCCCTCAACCAGGAGTCCTGAGGAACCCATGGCAACGCTTGAAATCCACGACCTGCACGTCACCGTCGAGGCCGACAACGCCACGAAGGAGATCCTCAAGGGCGTCGACCTGACCGTGAAGCAGGGCGAGACGCACGCCATCATGGGCCCCAACGGCTCGGGCAAGTCGACTCTCGCCTACTCGCTCGCGGGCCACCCGAAGTACACGATCACCGGCGGCACCGTCACCCTCGACGGCGAGGACGTCCTGGAGATGTCCGTCGACGAGCGCGCCCGCGCCGGCCTGTTCCTGGCGATGCAGTACCCGGTCGAGATCCCCGGCGTCTCCGTCTCCAACTTCCTGCGCACCTCCGCCACCGCCGTCCGCGGCGAGGCCCCCAAGCTGCGCCACTGGGTGAAGGAGGTGAAGGAGACCATGGAGCGCCTCTCCATGGACCCCTCCTTCGCGGAGCGCAACGTCAACGAGGGCTTCTCCGGCGGTGAGAAGAAGCGGCACGAGATCCTCCAGCTGGAGCTGCTCAAGCCGAAGATCGCCGTTCTCGACGAGACCGACTCCGGCCTCGACGTCGACGCCCTGCGCGTCGTCTCCGAGGGCGTCAACCGCGTCCGCGAGTCCGGCGAGGTGGGCACCCTGCTCATCACCCACTACACGCGCATCCTGCGCTACATCAAGCCCGACTTCGTCCACGTCTTCTCCGCGGGCCGCATCGTCGAGTCCGGCGGCGCCGAGCTCGCCGACAAGCTGGAGAACGAGGGCTACGAGGCGTACACGAAGGGTGGCGTATCCGCGTGACACAGCTGCCGGGCCTCCTCAACGAGTCCCGTCTTCTCGGCGAGGCCATCCGCAAGGACTTCCCCATCCTGGACCGCCAGGTCCACGACGGCCGGAAGCTGGTGTACCTGGACAACGCGGCGACCTCGCAGAAGCCGCGCCAGGTCCTGGACGCCCTGAACGACTACTACGAGCGCTACAACGCCAACGTCCACCGCGGTGTGCACGTGCTCGCCGAGGAGGCCACGGCGCTGTACGAGGGCGCGCGGGACAAGGTCGCCGCGTTCGTCAACGCGCCGAGCCGCGACGAGGTGATCTTCACCAAGAACGCCTCCGAGTCGCTCAACCTCGTGGCCAACATGCTCGGCTGGGCCGACGAGCCCTACCGCGTCGACCACGAGACCGAGATCGTCATCACGGAGATGGAGCACCACTCCAACATCGTGCCGTGGCAGCTGCTCTCGCAGCGCACCGGCGCGAAGCTGAAGTGGTTCGGGCTGACCGACGACGGCCGGCTCGACCTGTCGAACATCGACGAGGTCATCACCGAGAAGACGAAGATCGTCTCGTTCGTGCTGGTGTCGAACATCCTGGGCACCGTCAACCCGGTCGAGGCCATCGTGCGCCGCGCCCAGGAGGTCGGCGCCCTGGTCCTCATCGACGCCTCGCAGGCCGCCCCGCACATGCCGCTCGACGTGCAGGCCCTCCAGGCCGACTTCGTGGCCTTCACCGGCCACAAGATGTGCGGTCCGACCGGCATCGGTGTCCTGTGGGGACGCCAGGAGCTGCTGGAGGACCTCCCGCCGTTCCTCGGCGGCGGCGAGATGATCGAGACGGTGTCGATGCACTCGTCGACCTACGCTCCGGCCCCGCACAAGTTCGAGGCCGGCACCCCGCCGATCGCGCAGGCGGTCGGTCTGGGCGCGGCGATCGACTACCTGTCGTCGATCGGCATGGACAAGATCCTCGCCCACGAGCACGCCCTCACCGAGTACGCGGTGAAGCGGCTCGCGGACGTTCCCGACCTGCGGATCATCGGTCCGACCACGGCCGAGGACCGCGGCGCGGCGATCTCGTTCACCCTCGGTGACATCCACCCGCACGACGTGGGCCAGGTCCTCGACGAGCAGGGCATCGCGGTCCGGGTCGGCCACCACTGCGCCCGTCCGGTCTGCCTGCGGTACGGAATTCCCGCGACCACGCGAGCGTCGTTCTACCTGTACTCCACTCCGGCCGAGATCGACGCACTGGTCGATGGCCTGGAGCACGTCCGGAACTTCTTCGGCTGAGGGGCTGGCAGGGAACGTGAAGCTGGATTCGATGTACCAGGAAGTCATCCTGGACCACTACAAGCACCCGCACGGGCGCGGTCTGCGGGACGGCGACGCCGAGGTGCACCACGTCAACCCCACCTGCGGGGACGAGATCACCCTGCGGGTGAAGTACGACGGCGAGCGGATCGAGGACATCTCGTACGAGGGGCAGGGCTGTTCGATCAGCCAGGCCTCGGCCTCGGTGCTCAACGACCTGCTCGTCGGCAAGGACGTGGGCGACGCGCGGAAGATCCAGGAGACCTTCCTGGAGCTGATGCAGTCCAAGGGACGGATCGAGCCCGACGACACCATGGAGGAGGTGCTGGAGGACGCGGTCGCGTTCGCCGGCGTCTCCAAGTACCCGGCCCGGGTCAAGTGCGCCCTGCTGAGCTGGATGGCGTGGAAGGACGCGACGGCCCAGGCGCTGGGCGACGGGCCCGAGAAGGCTGAGAGGGAGACGGCATGAGCGAGGACACTGTGGCCGCGGGCGAGAGCCTGACGACGAAGCCGGCCTCCGAGGAGGAGGTCCGCGAGGCGCTGTACGACGTCGTCGACCCCGAGCTGGGCATCGACGTCGTCAACCTCGGCCTGATCTACGGCATCCACATCGACGACGCCAACATCGCGACGATCGACATGACCCTGACGTCGGCGGCCTGTCCGCTCACCGACGTCATCGAGGACCAGGCCAAGTCCGCCACGGACGGCCTCGTCAACGAACTGCGCATCAACTGGGTCTGGATGCCGCCGTGGGGCCCGGACAAGATCACGGACGACGGCCGCGAGCAGCTGAGGGCGCTCGGCTTCAACGTCTGAGACTCCCGAGGCCCGGTGATCCGGTACCTCGCACCCGCCGTGCTGCGGCACGCCCGAGGGGGCGGCACCTTGGGTGCCGCCCCCTCGGGCGTTCTGCGGCAGCGCCGAGCGTCTCACGGGTGGCCGGGGGCGGCTCCCGGTGGGGCCGTGGACGCGGCGGGTCCGGCCGCGGCCCGCGCCAGCGCGTCGGCCAGCCCCTCGCGCCGGATGCGCCGGTCGACGTAGAGCAGGGTCGTCACCAGCGGCAGGAACACCGAGGACACCAGTTGGGTGAGGAACGTCGCCGCGACCGTCAGGGCGAGGTAGGGCCCCAGCGCGGGCAGCATCGTCCCGAGCACCTCCGAGGGGTCCGCGGGCGGCGCCGCGGGGTCGTAGGACGAGAACACCGGCATCGTGAACATCAGCGGCATGCGGAGCACGGACGCCGCTGTCGCCGTGATCGCGCCGGCGAGCACCGTCACGCCGAAGGTGCGCCACCACGCGCCGCGCACCAGCCGCACCGACCGGCGCATCGCCGTCACCGGGGACGCGGTCTCCAGCACCGCGGCGGACGGGGCGAACACGAACAGCGTGTACACCCAGACCGCCGACGGCACGAGAAGCAGCGTGAGCAGGAAGAGGAGACCGGCCGCCGCCGGGGCGCCGGAAGCCAGGGCGGCGATCGTCGCCGCGAACGCAGCGAGCGCCAGGACCGTCGGGACCAGCACGGCGAGACCCGACAGGACGGACACCCCGAGCACCGAGGGAGTCCGCCCGCGCGTGCCGCGCAGGACGTCCGCGAAGCGGGCGGGCCGGCCCAGCACGGCCTCCTGGAGGGTCACCGCGCAGGCGGCCTGCACCACCGCGGTGGCCAGTTGGAGCGCGACCAGCGCGAGCGCCCACACCACCCCGAACGCCAGGAGCGGGGGCCGGAGGTCGGCCCACCGCGCCGGTCCGTCGCCGTCGACGAGTCGGTGCACATGGTCGGAGACCATGCCGTACGCGAGCGTCGCCGCGCCCGCCGCCAGCACGCCGAGGGCCAGGTGGACCAGGGCCGCCACGCCGAACAGCGGTTTCGCGTACCGGCCCATCGTGGTGAAGGCGCCGCCGAGAATCGCGTCCACGCCCAGCGGTGCGAGGGGTATCACGCCCGGTCTGGGCGGTGGCGGTGGCGGCGGGGTCCAGCCCCAGCCGCCGCCCGGAGCGCCGGCGTACGGTCCCTGCTGTCCCCACCCGGATCTGTCCGACATTCCCTGCACCCCATCGTCCGGGAGTCGTGCGACTCCGCCCCCACTGTGATCGCGAACGATATCCGCCGGTGCGCACGGCGCCCACGGGAGGAGGCTCCCGCGGTGTGTACAGGCGTACATATCGATGGGTACCGTTGTCCGCATGGGATACGTACTGCTCGCCGGAGCCATCGCGGCGGAGGTCGGCGCGACCACCGCGATGAAGTACACGGAGGGATTCAGCAGGCTGTGGCCGTCCGTCCTGACCGCCCTCGGGTACGTCGTCGCCTTCGCCCTGCTCGCCCAGACCCTGAAGACGATCTCGGTCGGCACCGCCTACGCGATCTGGGCCGGCGTCGGCACCGCCGCCATCGCCGCGATCGGCATGCTGTTCCTCGGCGAGGGGCTCACCCTCGCGCGGGCCGCGGGCATCGCGCTGATCATCGGCGGGGTCGTCCT
Source organism: Streptomyces sp. NPDC048566 (assembly GCF_043199735.1). NCBI lineage: Bacteria > Bacillati > Actinomycetota > Actinomycetes > Kitasatosporales > Streptomycetaceae > Streptomyces > Streptomyces sp. NPDC048566. The sequence goes on along the minus strand of NZ_JBICWL010000017.1, from coordinate 124,075 downwards.
GCTCAACCTGGGCGGGGCCCACTGATGCCCGCGCGCCCGGCCCCGGGCGGCGGCCGCTGATGGCGCGCCGGTACGACCCCGAGCGGCGCCAGCGGATCATCGACGCGGCGATCCGGGTCGTCGGCGCGAAGGGCATCGCCGGACTGAGCCACCGCTCCGCCGCCGCCGAGGCCGACGTGCCGCTCGGCTCGACCACCTACCACTTCGCCACCCTCGACGAACTCCTCGTCGCCGCGCTGCGCCAGGCGAACGAGGGCTTCGCGAAGGTGGTCGCGGCGCGCGGTGCCCTCCAGGACGTCCGCACCGACCTCGCGGCCGATCTCGCGGGACTGATAGGGCAGTGGCTGGCGGGCGACCGCACGGGCGTGGAGCTGGAGTACGAGCTGTACCTCGCCGCGCTCCGCCGTCCCGCCCTGCGCCCGGTCGCCGCCGAGTGGATCGACAGCCTGGTCGAGCCGCTGGCCCGGCGCACCGACCCGGTCACCGCGCGCGCCCTGGTCGCCCTCCTGGACGGCATCTGCCTCCAGGTCCTGCTGACCGGCGCGGCCTACGACGAGGAGTACGCCCGCGAGGTGCTGGCCCGCGTGCTGCCGTGAGGCCGGGGCGCGTCCGTCGGGGCGCCCGCGCCGTCGACGGACGCGCCCCGCGGGCAGCCGCCGCGGGTCCGCCGGGGAGACGGGCCGGCCGCGGCCCGCCCGGTACCCGAGACGCCCCGCGGCCGGGTTCGCCCGGGCGGGCCGCGCCACGTTAGGTTTCACCCATGACCGACACGACTGCTTCTCGTACCACCGGCGCCGTGGCCACCGGGCTCGCCACCCTCACCGCCGACGGCACCGTCCTCGACACCTGGTTCCCCGCGCCGGAACTGCTCGCCGAGCCCGGCCCGGCCGGCACCGAGCGGCTGTCCGCCGAGCGGGCCGTGGAGCTCCTCGGCGACGGCGCCGCCCAGGCGATCGGCCCGGACGCCCGCCGCGGCGTCGAGGTCGTCGCGGTCCGCACGGTCATCGCGTCCCTCGACGACAAGCCGCTCGACGCCCACGACGCCTACCTGCGCCTGCACCTCCTCTCGCACCGCCTGGTCCGGCCGCACGGCCAGAACCTCGACGGCCTGTTCGGCCTCCTCGCCAACGTCGCCTGGACCTCGCTCGGCCCGGTCGCCGTGGACGACGTCGAGACGGTCCGGCTGAACGCGCGCGCCGCCGGCCTGCACCTCCAGGTGACCTCCGTCGACAAGTTCCCGCGGATGACCGACTACGTCGCCCCCAAGGGCGTCCGGATCGCCGACGCCGACCGGGTCCGCCTCGGCGCCCACCTCGCCGCCGGCACGACGGTCATGCACGAGGGCTTCGTCAACTTCAACGCCGGCACGCTCGGCACCTCCATGGTGGAGGGCCGCATCTCCGCCGGAGTCGTGGTCGGCGACGGCTCCGACATCGGCGGCGGTGCCTCCACCATGGGCACCCTGTCCGGCGGCGGCAACGTGCGCATCACCATCGGCGAGCGCTGCCTCGTCGGCGCGGAGGCCGGCGTCGGGATCGCCCTCGGCGACGAGTGCGTGGTCGAGGCCGGTCTGTACGTCACCGCCGGCACCCGCGTGACGATGCCCGACGGCGAGATCGTCAAGGCCCGCGACCTGTCCGGCGCCTCGAACATCCTCTTCCGCCGGAACTCGGTCACCGGCAAGGTCGAGGCCCGCCCGAACAACGCGGTGTGGGGCGGCCTGAACGAGGTGCTGCACAGCCACAACTGACGGCACCGCACCGCACCGGCCCGGCCGGTGCCCGCCGTCCCAGGGTCAGGCCCTCCCGTCCGCGCGGGAGGGCCTGACCCGTCTCCGGACCCGGCCCGCGCGGCGCGGCGGTCCCGCGCCGGCTCCCGTGGCGCGGTCCGGGGCGGGCGCCCGGCGGTCCCGCGCCCGAGCCGTGCGGGGCGTCCCCGCGGGCCGGTGGGCGCGATGACGGCGGCCCGGACGCCGCGCGTGCGGACTCAGGCTCGCGCGGTCGCTGCGGGCGGGCGGGAAATTCCCGCCCGCCCGCAGGCATAGCGGCGGGGGTCCGGCCGCGTCGGAGGAAGCACAGGGGTGGGGCACAGAGCCCGCCGGGGAAGAGAAGGTGACGATGGATGCCGCGGCGCAGGAGAGTTTCAAGGAGTTCGTGGCGAGCAGGTCGTCCGCGCTGCTGAAGACGGCCGTCCTGCTCAGCGGCGGCGACCGGCACACCGCCGAGGACCTGCTGCAGAACGCGCTGATCAAGGTGGCGGGTCACTGGAACCGGATCGAGGAACCGGAGGCGTACGTGCGCCGCGTCCTGTACCGGCAGCAGGTCAGCCGGTGGCGGCTGAAGTGGCCGCGCCGCGAACTGAGCGTCGCCGAGACGCCCGAGGCGGGCTCCGGAGCGGACCCGGCGTCGGCCGCCGAACTGCGCCTGGTGATGCGCGGGGCGCTGGCCCGGCTGACCGCCCGGCAGCGCGCGGTGCTCGTGCTGCGCTACTTCGAGGACCTGCCGGAGGCCGACGTGGCCCGCATCCTGGGGTGCTCCGTGGGAACCGTGCGGTCCACCACACACCGCTCGCTGGCCCGCCTGCGCACCCTCGCCCCCGAACTCGCCGCGCTGGGCCCGGCCGCCGCCGAACAGCAGCCGTCCCGCACCAACTCTCCCGCGGAGGTGCGTCCGTGAACGTCGATCAGCTGGTGTCCGACGCCTTCCGCGAGCAGGCCGCGGACAGTGTGCCCGCACCCCCCTACTTCGCCGAGCGCGTCCTGGCCGTGCGGCGCAGGCGGCGTGCCCGCCGGCTCGCCTGCGCCGCCGCGGCGGCCGTCGTGGCCATCGCCGTCGCGGTGGGCGTTCCGCATCTCGGCGGAGGCGGGCAGGAGGTCCGGCCCGCGAGCGAGGTGAACCGGACCAACGTCATCGCGCACCCGGACCAGTCGCCGCCCCGGGACCTGGTCGCCGCGGGGGACACGGCGCTCGCCGCCTACTACGTCCGGCACCGGTTCGCGGTGTCCGCGGACACCGCGGTCAACGGCCGCGTCTACAGCGTGCTCGACCAGAAGACCGGCAGGTACGTGAAGGCCACCCGGTGGTCGTACGTCGACGTGGCCCCCGGCATGCGGACCGCGGCCGTCCTGGAGAGGGAGCTGCCGACCCGGCGGATCGGCCTGCTCGACCTGCTCACCGGCCGGATCGAACGCTGGATTCCCGTGGACCATCCGGTCGCCTCGGTCGCGTTCTCCGCCGACGGCCGCAAGCTGGTCGCGACGACGTACACCGAGAACCCCGATCTGGTCCACAAGCTGGACTACGACGCCGACGGAGACGGCACGAACGACTGGGGAACGGACTTCGGCGACTCCGGCCGGACGGGCTTCAGCATCGTGGACGTGGCCTCGGGCACGAGCTCCTGGAGCGAGGTGACCGACCGCTCGGACCTGAACGCGCGTGAGGACTTCGCCTTCGGCCGGGACGGCCGGTCGGTCTACGCGGGGGTGACCACGGCCCCCGGAACCCGGTTCTACGACCTGCACGGCGACCGGACCGCCGCGCCCCCCGAGGAGGCCCACCTGGACGGCTTCGTCGAGGCGCGGCTGTCCCCGAACGGCAGGCTCGCCGCCGGCGGCTTCGTGGGCGGGGCCAAGACGACCGCCTCGGAGATCACCGACGCCCGCTCGGGCCGGCGGGTCGCCACCGTGCACGGGCAGCAACTGCTCGCCTGGGCCGACGACGAGCGGCTGATCGCCTGGGACATCGCCCCGGGGGCGAACGAGTTCCGCAACCGGCTGGTGCTCGTCACCATCGGCAGCGACACCGTCGTCCCGCTCAGCGGATTCCGGCAGGGCGGCGACGGTGCCGCCGGCCGCTGGACCCCGCTCTTCGCCCGGCGCTGAGGAGCCGGATCGGGGAGCGGAGGGACCGGGCGAGGGCACCCTCGCCGGGCGCCGGGACGGGAGGGGCGGACGGGGGTCGGCCCACCCGCCCGGCGCGAGGGGCGGGGACGGCCTCGCCCGGTCCCGCCTGCCGCGAACGCGCGCCGGGCCGTGCCGTCTCAGGGGGTGCCGTCGATCGCCCGGCCGTAGGCCGCCCGCAGTGCGTCGGCCGCCTCCCGGCCCGCGGGCCGCAGCGGGGGACGGAGCGGCCCGCCGGGCAGGCCGAGGTCGGTGAGCAGTGCCTTCGCCGTGACGGCGCCCGGCAGACCCGCCGCCGTCATCTGCTCGACCAGCGGCAGCAGCCTGCGCTGGAGGAGGGCCGCGCCGTCACCGTCCCCGGCGTCGAACAGGTCGAGCAGCGTGCGGAACGGACGGGGCGCCACGTTGGCGGCCGTGCCGACGTACCCGGACGCGCCGAGCGCACGGAGCGCCACCACCTGCTCGTCGCAGCCCGCGTAGTACGCCAACTCCGTTGCGGCCAGCACCTTCTGGGTGCCGAGCAGGTCGTACGAGCAGTCCTTGACCGCCGTGATCCGGGGGTGCTCCGCCAGCCGGATCATCGTCTCCGGTTCGATCCGGGTCCCGGTCCGGCCCGGAATGTCGTACAGCACGAGGGGAAGCCCGGACGCGTCCGCGATCTCCCGGAAGTGCGCCTCGACCGCCTCCTGCGGCGGCCTGCTGTAGTAGGGCGCGACCACCAGCAGGCCGTCCGCGCCCGCCTTCTCGGCCGCGAGCGCCAACTCCACCGTGTGCCGGGTGTCGGCCGTGCCCACCCCGGCCACGATCGACGCCCGGTCGCCGACCGCCTCCCGCACCGCGCGTACCAGCGTGGTCTTCTCGGCGTCCGTGGTGGTGGGCGACTCTCCCGTCGTCCCGGACAGCACCAGTCCCTCGCAGCCGCCGGCCACCAGATGCTCGGCGAGCCGTTGCGCCCCGTCCGGGTCCAGCGCCCCCGCCGGGGTGAAGGGCGTGACCATCGCGCAGAGCGCCCGGCCGAGCGACAGGTCCGGCCGGCGGGTGGACCGGGCGGCGGCGGGGAGAGGGAGGGCGGCGGTCGGGGGAGCGGTCCTCGCATCGTTCATGCAAGGAGTGTCGGACGCACGACGGTGAAGCTCCACTTAATTCTTCTACGAGATAGCGGCAATGAAAGCTAATCAGTCGACGGGGGGAGAGACGCCGGGCCGGGGAGGGGAGGCCGGGCTCCGGCGTCCCGACTGCGCCGACGGGAGGCGGAGTTGGCCGACCGGAGGTCCGGATCGGGAGGGGTAGGGCGGGCCGGGCCGGGTACCCGGGGCGCCGAGGGTGCGCACCAGGTCCCATCGCGGGGCTGGAGGGGAGCGATGCGGCGGCGAACCGGGTTCCGGTCCGCCGCCGCATCACGTCCGGCCGGAGGCCGGGCGGGACCGGCTCACACCCGCCCCGCGGTGTCGCCTCCGGCGCCCGTGCCCGGCGGCACGATGCCGGTGTCGACCTTCTGCCGGGCGGCGAGCAGGGCCCGCAGGCGGGGCGGCCACGTGCGGGTGTCGCGGGGCTCCACGTACGGCTCCTCGGTGGGCAGCCGTCCGTCGCTGCCGATGGCCCGCTGCCGGGCCAGCTCGGCGTCGAACTCCAGGCCGAGCAGGATGGCCAGGTTGGTGAGCCACAGCCAGACCAGGAAGACGACGGCGCCCGCGAGCGTTCCGTACGTCTTGTTGTACGAGCCGAAGCCAGCGGCGTAGAAGGCGAAGCCGGCGGACGCGGCCAGCCAGATCAGGGTGGCGATGACGCTGCCCGGACTGAACCAGCGGAAGCCGTGCCCGTGCACGTTGGGCGCGGCCCAGTACAGCAGCGCGATCATCAGCTGCACGAACACCAGCAGGACGGGCCATTTGGCGATCGACCAGGCCGTGATCGCGGCCTCGCCGAGCCCGAAGGCGGTGCCCGCCCGCTCGGCCAGCGGTCCGGTGAACACGACGATGACCGCGCTCGCCGCGAGCAGCACCATCAGTGTGACGGTCAGCGCGAGCCGCAGCGGCGTCACCTTCCAGACCGGTCGGCCCTCCGGCAGGTCGTAGACCGCGTTGGAGGTGCGGATGAAGGCGCCGACGTAACCGGACGCGGACCACAGGGCCGCGCAGAGTCCGACGACCGCCAGCACGCCGCCCGTCCCGCCGCTGTCGCCGAGCTGGATCACGGCGTCCTGCAGTATCCGGCGCACCGGACCGGGTGCCAGGTCCCCGATGTTCTCCAGGAGCCGGCCGGTGACGCGCTGTCCCACGACGCCCAGCAGGGACACCAGCACCAGGAGCGCGGGGAACAGCGACAGCACCCCGTAGTACGTCAGCGCCGCGGCCCGGTCCGGGAGTTCGTCTTCCCGGAACTCCTTCGCGGTGCGCCACGACACCGCCCACCACGAGCGCGCGGTCAGGGGGGCCGCGCCGCCGGCGTCCGCCTCGCGGGCCGGCTCGGGCCCCCGGTCCGGGGGCGTCTGCGCGCGGGCGTCCGCGCCCGGGTCGGAGCCGGTCCCGGGCGCCGCCTCCGCCTCTCGGCGGGTGTTCGCGTCCGGTCGCGGGCTCACCCCCGGCCGCGCCCCGCCGCCCGGGCCCGCGTTCGCGTCCCCCCGGGCGTCACCCCCCGTCGCCCCCGTGTCCGCAAGAGCTGGCTGCCTCGACCCCGGTCGCTTCTCGTCCATGTCCGGCTGGTTGCCCGAATCCGGCGGCTGAAGCCCTCGGGGACGCCGATGGACCGCCCTGGGGTGCCGCAGAGCGACCCGGGAGCATCGAGGGGGCTGAGAGGGCTGAGGGGGCTGAGGGGGTCGAAGGGGGGCGAGGGGCCGAGGGGGCTGAGAGGGCCGGCGGGAGCGGGGGAGGCCGCGCCGCCCCTCTCGCGCCGCGCCGCCCGTCTCGCGCCGCGGCGGCGTTTCGCCGGCGCTCGCCGACCACTTCACCCGCCTGGACAAAAAAAGTGGTCGGTGCGAGGGTGGAGGCATGTTGGACGTGACCGTGATCGAGGACGCCGAGGCCGCCGCCGCGGCGCTGGATCCCGTGAGGGCCCGGCTGCTGGCCGAGCTGGCCGCCGGGCCGGCGTCGGCGACGATGCTGGCCGGCAAGGTCGGTCTGCCCCGGCAGAAGGTGAACTACCACCTCAAGACGCTGGAGCGGCACGGCCTGGTCGAGCTGGCCGGCGAGCGCCGCAAGGGCAACGTCACCGAGCGGCTGATGCGCGCGACCGCCGCCTCGTACGTCATCTCGCCGCTCGCGCTCGCCGCCGTGCAGCCCGATCCGGACCGCTTCCGGGACCGGATGTCGGCCCGCTGGCTCCTGGCCCTCGGCGCCCGCCTCGTCCGGGACGTCGGCACCCTGGTCGTCGGTGCCGCCCGGGCCCGCAAGCGGCTGGCCACCTACGCCCTGGACGGCGAGGTGACGTTCGGCTCCGCGGCCGACCGGGCGGCCTTCATCGCGGAGTTGACGGCCGGCGTCGCCGCGCTCGTCGACAAGTACCACGACGGGGACGCGGCGGGCGGACGCCCGCACCGGATCGTCGTCGCCGTCCACCCCGCGGTCCGTCCCGAGGCGGCCGGAGCCCCCGCGTCCGAGGAGGCCGGGGAGGTCCGGGACGCGGGCGGCCCCCGGGCCCTGACCGGCGCCGCCCCCGCGGACGACAGGCCCGAGAACCACGAGACCGCCCGCTGACCCGGCCAGGAGCCCCGACCATGTCCCAGGAATTCGAGATCGTCCGCGAGTACGAGGTGGCCGTCGCCCCCCGGCAGGTGTGGGAGGCGGTCACCGACGGCAGCGGCGGCTGGCTGTGGCCGATGGAGTACGAGCCGCGCGAGGGGGGTGCCGGGCCCTTCGGGAGCACCGTCACCGTCTGGGAACCGCCGCACCGGCTGAGCGTGCGCAGCGAGGACGTCGGGTCCCCGACGCAGAGCCTCAACGTCGTCGACCACACCATCGAACCCCGGGACGGGGGCCGCGCCTCCTGGGTGCGCTACGTGCACAGCGGCATCTTCACCGACGACTGGGACAACCAGTACGACGGGGCCGACCGGCACACCGACTTCTATCTGCACACCCTGCGCGAGTACGTGACCCACTTCGCGGGACGCCCGGTCGCCTTCGCCTCCGCCGCGGGGCCCGCCGCCTCCTCGGCGGCCGGTTCCTTCGCCGCCGTGGGACGCGCCCTCGGCCTCGCGGACGGCACCGCCGCGGGGGCCGCGGTACGCGTACAGGGTCCGGACGGCGCGCAGTTCGACGCCGTGGTCGACTACCGGGACCCGTACTTCATCGGGCTGCGCACCGACGACGCCCTCGTCCGGTTCTTCGGACGGGACCACTGGGGCGCGCCGGTCGGCGTCAGCGTCCACGACTTCGCGCCGGACGCCGGGCCCGGGGCCGGCGGGAGCCCGTGGAAGCGCTGGCTGGAAGGCGTCTTCGCCGCCTGAGCCGCGCCCCGTCCACCGCCGCCGCGGGCGGACGGCGCGGAGCCCGGCCCACGGCAGGTCGTGCCGTGGGCCGGGCTCCGGTGCGTCCCCGTGACTACGGGCGGAACCGCAGCACCTGCGGGTCGTGGTCGCTGATCTGGTCGGAGAACTCCGAGTTGATGTGGACGCTGTCGTAGCGCAGGTCGCAGCCCCTGCGGATCGAGGGGCTGACCAGGATCTGGTCGAGGACCTGCGCGTTGCCCTGGTAGTCGTACGTGTAACGCTCGTTCTTCGGCAGCGACTTGATCGCCGACCAGAGGGCGCCGTCACCCTCCAGGATCTTCGTCGTGTCGGAGAACTCGAAGTCGTTGATGTCGCCGAGCGCGATGACGTCGGCGTTCCGCTGCGCCGCGAGCACCTCCTTGACGAAGGTGTTCACCACCGTCGCCTGGGCGTGCCGCTGCACCTCCGAGCTGCGCTTCGGCGGCTGGTACTGCGAGGTCAGCGCCTGGTCGCCGCCCTTGGAGTTCAGGTGGTTGGCTATCACGATCACGGTCTTGCCGCGGAAGACGAACTCCCCGGCGAGCGGCTTGCGGCTGTCCTCCCACGCGGCGTCGGCCGGGGCGACGCGGCCGGGCGACGCGGTGAGCTGCGCCTTGCCGTGCACCTTCCTCACACCGACGGCCGTCGTGGAGTCGCCGCCGGGGCGGTCGGTGAACGACACCCGCGCCGGGTTGAAGAGGAAGACCTGGCGGATGTTGCCGCCCGGCTGGCCGCCGTCCTCGTCGTTGACCGGGTCGACGGACCGCCAGTCGTAGCGGGGGCCGCCGGCCGCGACGATCGCGTCGATCAGCTTGTTCACCGTGACGTCGGCGGCGACGGTGCCGTCGTCGGTCGCGCCGTTGTTGTCCTGGATCTCCTCCAGGGACACGATGTCGGGCGACCGGAGGTTGTTCACGATCGCGGAGGCGTGGGCCTCGAACGTGGTGTCCGACGGGTCCAGGTTCTCGACGTTGTACGTCGCCACCGCCAGCTCGTGGCGTCCCTGCCGGTGCGTGGTCTCGCGCTCCAGGCCGCCCTTCTCCAGGGTGCCGAGCTGGTTGGCGACGAGCGTGTAGCCGCCGTACTGGGTGTAGTCGAGGGGGCCCGCGGTCGTGCCGGCGAGCTTGTCGCCGACGTTCGCGGTCGGGAAGTCGGCCGTCGCGCCGAGTGACTGGATCTGGAGCCGTCCGGTGTTCTGCGCGGTGTACGAGCCGTACAGCGAACCGCCCCGGGGGGTCGCGTTCTCGCGCGGCTTCACCGTGACCCACAGCTCGGTGTACGGGTCGGTGGCGGTGACCACGCGGGTGTCCGCGACCTGCACGTTCATGCCTTCGAGGGACTCGTAGTAGTCCAGGGCGTACGTCGCCGGCTCGAGCGGGAGGGCGTTGACCGAACCGGCCGCCGCGGTGTCGCCCGCGGGCGTGTAGGCGTCCGGCACCGAGCGGGCGTCGACGACCGTCGCGGCCGGCACGGGGTTGCCCGTGGAGGCGACGGCGACCGTGGCCTTGGTGATCTCGGTCACCGACTGGTTGCCGCTCGCGACGCCGCCGGGGACGTACTCCGAGACGGTGCCCGTGACGGTGACGGCGTCGCCGACCGCGACCTTCGGCGCGGAGCCGGTGTAGACGAAGACACCCTCACTGGTGGCCGGGTCGTCGTCCGCGTCGGGGTCCTGGAACCAGAAGCCCTTCGACGAACCGTAGGTCCGGACGCCGGTGACGACGCCGGGCACGTCCGTGACCGTCCTGCCCGCCAGCGGCGAGGTCCGGGTGGTGCCCTGGATGTCGTGGATGCGGACGGAGTCCGCGTGGGCCGGGGTGCTCAGCACCACGGCGGACAGGGTGGAGCAGACGGCTGCGACGGTCAGCGCGCCGATGCGCGACGTTCTCTTGCTCGGCAAGGGAGTCCTCCGGGGGCGTTCTTGGGCGCCGGGACGAGGGTGGGTGCTGGAAGGAGCGCGACCCGACGGCGGGCCGGTGACGCGCGTAGAAGTGGACGGTCCGCACGGCCGTTGAACTTCTACGCGCGTCAATCTCGTGTGTGGCGCAGGGAGTTGTCAAGGTTTCAGCGATGTCCGAGAGCTGTCCGAGACATGAACCGGGCGGCATGGGTGGAAATCCGTCTAGGCTGAGCTGTCGGCACGGACGCCCCGGGCGGCTTCGGATCCTCGGGTCCCGGCGCGCCCGGCGCCCTCCCGTGTCCGCCGCGGCCGACGGCGGCCCGCCGTCGCCGGGGCTCGGCCCCGGATGATCGCCCGTCCGGTCCGTGTGCCCTGCTCGTGAGGTTGTTCGGAGGAGAACCCAGCCGATGTCAGACAGCTCCTTGCCGCCGGTGCGGCTGCTCTCCGAGGCCCGGCTGGCGCGGGACGCGCTCGCCGCGCCCCTGCTCTCCCACGCCGCGCGGCTGGCCCGTTGGGCCGGGCCCGGCACCCGGGTGGGAGCCGGCGGCGAACTCGTCGAGGAACAGCTCCCCGAGGCGGCCGGCGTCCTCGGTCTGGCCGGCGACGACGCGGCCGCCCTGGCCGGTGAGGCCTGGCGGGTCGCCGTCGACACCGGGCTCGTCGAGATCACCGACGAGGAGGAGGGCACCGTCGCCGCGGGCGAGGACCTCGCCCTGCTCACCTCCGGAGCCCCGCAGGACGTCCTCGCCGTCTGGCTCGGCGCCCTCGACACCGTCCTCGCCGACGCCGCCGTGCCCGACCTCGACGACCTCGTCGAGGCCCTGGACGAGACCGGCGAGATCGACCTCTCCTCGCTGGACTGGGACCCCGAGGCGGAGGCCGAGTTCCTCGACGGCGTGCTCGGCAACCTGTACCTGCTGACCGTCGGCGAGGACACCGCCGACGAGGTCCCCGTGCCGCTGCCCGCGCTCGCCGCCTCCATGATCGTGCCGGACGACATGGGCGAGCCCACCGACGACGTCCTGGAACAGGTCTCGGACGCCATGATGCGCCTCGACGACCAGTTCCGGCTGCTGGAGCCCATCGGCCTCGTCGCCTTCCAGCCCGTCGACGAGGCACTCATGGCCGACGCCGACGAGGAGCCGGCCGCACCCGTCGACGACACCGACGTCTCCCGCTACGGCGTCGTCCGGCTGACCCCGCTCGGCCTCTACGGACTGCGTGCCCGCCTCGCCGAGGCCGGCTTCGCGGCCCCCGCCGTCGGCGACCTCGCCGACAAGGGTGCCGACGCACTCCTCGACGGCACCGCCGGCTTCCCGCCCGCCGCCGCGCAGGCCGAGATCGAGCAGTGGCTCGCCCGGCGCGAGGCGCTGCCCGCCGCCGGGGAACTGCTCGCCGCCGCACGCGGCGGCGACCCCGGTGCCCCGCTGCGCCGCCTGCACTGCCAGCAGGCACTCTCCCTGGTCGGCCCGGAGGCGGAGCCCGCACTGCGCGGCGTGCTCGACGATCCCGAACTGGGGGGCCTCGCCCGCGTCTGGCTGTCGGAGAACGGCGCCGCCGACGTGCCCCCGCCCTCCGAGGACCTCGTCTTCTGGCTCACCGTCGACACGATCGCCGCCCAACTCGCCGCCGAGGGCAACTCCGACGAGCTCCAGGCCCTGGTGGAGGGGCTGGCCCGGCAGCACAGCGGCTTCTTCGACACCGCCTGGCGCGTCGGCCACCCGGCGACCCCGGAGGTCCTCGACGCGATGGGGAGGCTGCACCCCGACAAGAAGATCGCCAAGGAGGCCCGCAAGGCGGCGTTCAAGGCCCGCTCCCAGCAGGCGGGCTGACGCCCGGCCCCGGGTGCCCGCGGCGCGGCCCCGGGCATCCGGCGGAGCGTACGCCGAGGCGGTGACCGGTCCCGCCGCCGCGAACGGGCCCGTCCCTCCGGCCACGCAACGGCTGTCGGCCGCAGTGCGGTCGGGGCCGGACCGTACCCGTCGAGCGGGCCGCGGACGCCGCGCGGCCCGATCGGCGGGCGCTGCTCCCTTCCGCCCGGCCCGCCCGCCCCGCCCGCCCGGCCCGCGCGGAGCGTTCGGCGCGGCCGGTGACGGCCCGACGTCCGTCCGCGCCGCCCGTGCGCCGGGCCCGCACCGGCCGCGCGACGGGTGGGGCGCGGACCGGGGCGAGCCAGTGCCCGGGCCCGGCGAACACCGCGCGGGGGAGCGGTGCCCGCCACGGCCGGGGCGGGTACGCGCACGCGGGTGCTCGGGTGCTCGGGTGCTCGGGTGCTCGGGTGCGACGACGGCGTCCGGGCGGCCGACGGGGTGCGGGATGGGGGCCGCGAGGGGTCCGGGCAGCGGCGGTGCCCGGCGCGGCGTGCGGTGCTCCGGATGCGCCGGGCGGGTGGATTCACGCAAGCGGGCCCCCTGGCGTCGGTGCGCGTTCAACTCGCGTTCAGACGGGGGCGGGACGGTGTGGCCGCGTACGAGGTCGCCACCCGCCCCCCACGGCAGCCCGAGTCCACCGTCACAGGAGACATCACATGTCGCTCACCCGCAGGGACTTCGCCAGACAGTCCGCGATCACCGGCGCAGGCGTGGCCCTGATCGGCAGCGTAGGAGCCCTCGCCACCGCGCCGAACGCGCTCGCGGCCACCGAGACGGACGCCCACGCCGGCGACGGGTCCGCCGCGGGCCGCCACGGTCACGACCACGGCCACTGCGGCGTCGGCTACGGTCCGCTCGTCACCGACCCCGAGGGCCTGCTCTCCCTCCCCGCCGGATTCAGCTACCGGGTCATCACCCACAGCGGTGTCACCAAGCTGGAGTCGGGTGAGTTCACCCCCTCCAACCACGACGGCACGTCCACCTTCAGCGGCCCGCGCGGCGCCACCCTGCTGGTGAACAACCACGAGCTGGCGGGCGCCCGCGCCAAGTGGCCCTTCCCCGTCCCGCTCGCCGAGGGCCTCGTCTACGACCCCGCCGCCGCGGGCGGCTGCACGGTCGTCGAGGTGCGCCGGGACAAGGTCGCCGAGTGGGTCGGCATCGCCGGCACGGCCACCAACTGCGCGGGCGGCAACACCCCGTGGGGCACCTGGCTCACCTGCGAGGAGACCGAGGACAAGGCCGGCACCAACGGCTTCACCAAGGACCACGGCTACGTCTTCGAGGTCGACCCCGAGGACCGCCGCCGCAACCGGGACCCCAAGCCCATCAAGGCCCTCGGCCGCTACGCCCACGAGGCCGTCGTCGTCGACCCCAAGCGCGGCCGCCTCTACCTCACCGAGGACGCCTCGGGCCCCAACGGCCTGCTGTACCGCTGGACGCCCCCGCAGGGCTTCGAGCACGGCCACGGCCGGCTCCGCACCCTCGGCGACACCGACGGCTCGCTCCAGGCCTTCAAGTGCTTCGACTCCGGCGGCCGGTACGTCGACGACCTTTCCCGCGCCACGAAGATCGGCACCGTGTACGGCGTGGACTGGGTGGACGTGCCCGACCGCGACGCGAAGACCGTCTCGGTCCGCAAGCAGTTCACCGACGGCCAGGTCACCCGCGCCCGCAAGCTCGAGGGCATGTGGTGGGGGGACGGCGGCGTCTACATCGTCTCCTCCTTCGCCCGTACCGAGAGCCCCGGCCGGCCGCACGACGGCGCCGTCTGGTTCTACGACCCCAAGCGCCGCACCCTGACGCTGAAGATCCTGCTGGGCGTGAACCCCGACCCGTCGGTGGACGGCGCGTTCGACGGCCCCGACAACATCACCGTCTCCCCGTACGGCGGGCTCGTCATCGCCGAGGACGGCGACGGCATCCAGCACCTCTTCGGCGCCACGGAGAGCGGCCGCACGTACCCGATCGCGCGCAACGAACTCAACATCGGCACGGCGGAGGAGCCCGAGTACAGCGAGTTCACCGGCGTCACCTTCTCGCCCGACGGCCGGACCCTCTACGCCAACATCCAGACGCCGGGCATCATGCTCGCCATCACCGGCCCCTGGAAGCGCCAGAAGCGCGGCTGAACACCCTTCCCCCCAAGCTCCCTGCCCGTCGGCGTCCCTGCCGGAGGGTGTCCGCGGCATCCGGCCCGGTCCCGTTCGCGGAGCGGGGTCCCGGGCGCGGCCGAGGGAGGGGGGCGAGGGAAGAGGGGCAGGGGCGCGAGAAGGCCGTGCGGGGCCCCGGGGGCGGGGAAGCGAGCCGCCCCCGGGGCCGGCGGGCCGCCCGGTCAGAGGGACTCGGCGGCCGGCTTCACCATGCTGCGGACGGTGCGGCCCTTGACGAACTCGCCCATGGCGGTCATCTCCCACTCGCCGGAGAACTGCCTGATCAGTTTCGCCATCATCACGCCCGTCTGCGCCTCGGCGTTGGTGAGGTCGAAGCGGACGAGTTCCTCGCCGGTGGCGGCGTCGAGGAGACGGCAGTAGGCCTTGGCGACCTCGGTGAACTTCTGGCCGGAGAAGGAGTTCACCGTGAACACCAGGCCGGTGACCTCCTGGGGCAGCCGGCCCAGGTCGACGGTGATCACCTCGTCGTCCCCGCCGCCCTCACCGGTGAGATTGTCACCGGAGTGCTTGATCGCGCCGTTCACGATCGACAGCTTGCCGAAGTAGCAGCTGTCGACGTGGTTGCGCTGCGGCCCGTAGGCGATGACCGAGGCGTCCAGGTCGATGTCCTTGCCGCGGTAGGCCGGCTCCCAGCCGAGGCCCATGCGGACCTGGGAGAGGAGGGGACGGCCGTCCTTGACCAGGGAGACCGTCTGGTTCTTCTGGAGGCTGACCCGGCCCTTGTCCAGGTTGATCTTCCCGCCGCCCGGGGCGGCGGCGGGGGGAGCCGGAGGCGCCGCCGGGGCCGGCGGAGCGGTGACGCGGGGGTCGGCGGCCGGCGCCGGGGGCGTCACGGGGGCCTGCGGTGCGGCGGCCTGCGGGGCGGCCGCAGCGGGCTCCTCCACGCTGACGCCGAAGTCGGTGGCGATGCCCGCCAGGCCGTTCGCGTACCCCTGGCCGACGGCGCGGGCCTTCCACGCGCCGTTGCGGAGGTAGATCTCGACGATCACCAGGGCCGTCTCCGTGCCCAGCCGGGGCGGGGTGAAGGTGGCCAGCACCGCGCCGTCGTCCGCGCCGCGGATCGTCGCGGTGGGCTCGATGCCCTGGAAGGACTGGCCGGCGGCGTCCGGGCTCGCCGTGACGACGATCTTCTCGATGCCCGGCGGGACCGCGGACGTGTCGACGGTGATCGCGTCCGGTGCGGCGCCGCCGCCGGAGCGGTAGGTCACGCCGGGGCCGGCGGGCTGGTTGTAGAAGATGAAGTCCTCGTCGGAGCGCACCTTGCCGTCGGCGGTGAGCAGCAGGCCCGACACGTCGAGCCGCACCGGGGCGGTGACGTCCACCGTCACGCGGGAGACGGGGAGGGGGATGTTCGAGCCGGGGGTCATAGCGGTCATGCCTGGGGTAACGAGCAAGGGCGCTTTACCGTTCCCTTACCCGGGACCCGGGACCCGGGAGCGAGGGCGGGACGAGCGGTCCGCCCCCGCACCGCACCGGACGGGTCAGGGCACGACGACGATCTTCCGTCCGACGCCGGAGGCGAACTGGGCCAGGGCCTCGGGATAGCCGCTCAGCGGCAGGCGGTCGCTGATGAAGACCGACGGGTCGAGGACCCCGGTCGCGAAGAGCTCCGCGGCGCGCTCGAAGCTGTGCAGCACGGCCATCGAGCCGGTGATGGTGATCTCCTGGTTGTAGATGCGGTACGGGTCGATCGTCACCCGGGTCGCGTAGTCGGCCACCCCGAACTGGAGGAACGTGCCGGCCTTGGCGACCCGGTCCAGCCCGTCCTGGATCGCGGCGGCGTTCCCGGTGGCGTCGATCACCAGGTCCCAGCCCTGCGGGCGGTCCAGCTCGTCGGGGGTCGCCGCCGAGCCGGAGACCCCCAGGGACTGGGCGGTGGCCAGGCGCTCGGCGTTGAGGTCGACGACGTCGACACGGGCCGCGCCGGTGCGCTTGGCGAGCTCCAGCATCATCAGCCCCATCGTTCCCGAGCCGTAGATGAGGACGTGGGCGCCGAGCCGGGACCGCAGGACGTCGTAGCCGCGGACGGCGCAGGAGAGCGGCTCGACGAGGGCCGCGTCCTGGGTGCGGACGTGCTCGGGGAGCTTCACGCAGTTCGCGACGGGCGCGGTCGCGTACTGGGCGGCGCCGCCCGCGGTGGTCACGCCGATCGCGGCCCACCGTTCGCAGAGGTTGTTGTGGCCGGTCCGGCAGTAGCGGCACTCGTAGCAGTACAGCGAGGGGTCGACGGCGACGCGGTCGCCGACGGCGAGTTCGGTGACCTGGGTGCCGACCCCGACGATCTCGCCCGCGAACTCGTGGCCCGGCACGATCGGCAGCTTGGGCGCGAACTCGCCCTGGAGGATGTGCAGGTCGGTGCCGCACAGGCCGCAGGCGGCGACCTCGACCACCACCTCGCGGGGTCCGGGCGTGGGGTCCGGGACCTCGGTGACGACGGCGCGGCCGACGGACTCGATGACTGCGGCCTTCATTTCACGGCTCCCAACGACAGGCCCTGGACCAGTTTGTCCTGGGCGGCGAACCCCGCGGCGAGCACCGGCAGGGAGACGACGAGCGAGGCGGCGCACACCTTCGCCAGGAACAGGCCCTGGCTGGTGATGAACCCGGTGAGGAAGACGGGGGCGGTCTCGGCGACCACACCGGTGAGCACCCGGGCGAAGAGCAGTTCGTTCCAGCTGAAGATGAAGCAGATCAGGGCGGTCGCGGCGATGCCCGGCAGGGCGATGGGCGCCACCACGCGGGCCAGCACGGTCGGCAGCCGGGCCCCGTCGATCTGCGCCGCCTCGATCACCGCGACGGGGACCTCGGCGAGGAAGGACTGCATCATCCACACCGCGATCGGCAGGTTCATGGACGTGTAGAGGACGACCAGCAGCCAGATGTTGTCGAGCATGCCGGTGTTCTTGGCGAAGAGGTAGATCGGCAGCAGGCCCGCCACCACGGGCAGCATCTTGGTGGACAGGAAGAAGAACAGGACGTCGGTCCACTTCTTCACCGGCCGGATGGACAGCGCGTAGGCGGCCGGCAGGGCGAGGAGCAGGACGCACAGGGTGGAGACGACCGAGGCCACCGTGGAGTTGGCGAGCGCGGGCCAGGGGCTCGCGCCGCCGCCCGTGCCGAAGAACTCGCGGTAGCCGTCGAGGGTCAGGGACGCGCCGAGGGCGGGCGGGTTGCTGGCCGCGTCGGACTCGGAGTGGAAGGAGGTCAGGGCCATCCAGGCGATGGGCAGGAAGAACACGATGCCCAGCGCCCAGGCCGCCAGGCCCAGGCCGGCTCCCTTGGCACGGCGGCTGCGGGCGTGCGTCGTCGCGGTGGCGCTCATCAGCGGGACACCTCCTCACGGAACAGGGACGACACGACGCGCAGGGCGAAGGTCGCGATGACGATCGAGCCGATGACCACCAGGACGCCGGCCGCCGAGGCGAGGCCGTTCTCGTGGGCCTGGTAGAAGCTCTGGTAGACGGTGTAGGGCAGGTTGGCGGTTCCGAGGCCGCCCGAGGTGAGGGTGAACACCGCGTCGAAGTTCTGGACGATGTAGATCGAGCCGAGCAGCGCGCCCAGTTCGAGGTACCGGCGCAGGTGCGGCAGCGTGAGGTGGACGAAGACCTGCCAGTCGTTCGCGCCGTCCACCCGGGCCGCCTCGATCTGCTGGTGGTCGCGGCTCTGCAGCCCGGCCAGCAGGATCAGCATCATGAACGGCGTCCACTGCCACACCAGGGAGGCCTCGACCGCGAGCAGCGGGGTGTTGGAGATCCAGTCGGGCTGAGGTCCGCCCACGGCGTGCAGCAGGCCGTTGAGCAGCCCGTACTCGGGGTTGTAGAGCACGTGCTTCCACAGCAGGGCCGCCGCCACCGGGACCACCAGGAACGGGGCGATCAGCAGGGTGCGGACGATGCCGCGGCCCCGGAACCGCCGGTCCAGCAGCAGGGCGAGGCCCAGCCCGAGCACCAGGCTCGCCAGGACGACGGTGACGGTCAGCAGGACGGTCGTCCACACGGACTGCCGCAGGGAGGCGTCGGTCAGGACGTCGGCGTAGTTGCCGAAACCGGTGAAGTGGCGGGCCTTGGGATAGAGGGCGTTCCAGTCGAAGAAGGAGATCACCAGGGTGGCGACGAAGGGGAGTTGGGTCACCACGATCATGAAGATCAGGGCGGGGAGCAGCGGTCCGCGCCGTGCCCAGGCGCGCAGCCGGGCCGGCGGTTGCTGGTGGGTGCGTACGGGTGGGGCGGCCACGCGGGCCGTGGTCGTGGCGGTCATCGTCCCTCGTACTCCTTGGAGATCTGCTCGGCGAGTTTCTGGGACGTGCTCAGGGCCGCGTCGACGGACTGGCGTCCGGCGATGGCCGCGCTGATCTCCTGCGAGACCTTGGTTCCGAGGTCGGTGAACTCGGGGATGCCGACGAACTGGATGCCGGGGGCGGGGCGCGGCTGGACGCCGGGGTCCTTCGGGCGGGCGCCCTCGATGGCCTCGCGGGTCATGTCCTGGAAGGCCGCCGCCTCCTTGCGGTAGGCGGCGTTGGTGTAGGTCGAGGCGCGCTTGCCGGCCGGCACGTCGGACCAGCCGGCGGTGTCCCCGACGAGTTGCTCGTACTGCCGGGAGGAGGCCCAGGAGACGAACTTCCACGCCTTGTCGGCGTTGTGCGATGCCTTCTGCATGCCCCAGGCCCAGGTGTAGAGCCAGCCGGAGGACTCGGTCTTCTCGACCGGCGCGGGCGCGTAGCCGAGCTTGCCCCGGACCGGGGAGTCCCCGGCCTCCAGCAGGCCGGCGGCGGACGTGGCGTCGTACCACATGGCCGTCTTGCCCTGGGTCATGTTGTTGAGGCATTCGGCGAAGCCGGCCTGCGCCGCTCCGGACTCGCCGTGCTCGCGCACCAGGTCCACGTAGAAGGCGGTGGCCTTCCTGAACTCGGGGGAGTCCAGGCGTGCCTTCCAGTCCTTGTCGAACCAGGTGCCGCCGAAGGTGTTCACGACCGTGGTGAGCGGAGCCATGATCTCGCCCCAGCCGGGCAGGCCGCGCAGGCAGATGCCCTTCATGCCGGGCTCGGCGCCGTCGGCCCTCGCCGCGAGGTCGGCCACCTCCTGCCAGGTGGGATGGGCGGGCATCTTCAGGCCCTTGGCGGCGAAGACGTCCTTGCGGTACATGAGGAAGGACGACTCGCCGTAGAACGGCTGGCCGTACAGCTTGCCGTCGTCGGCGGTCAGCGACTGCCGCATCGGCTTGAGGATGTCCTGCTCGTCGTAGGCGGGGTCGTCGGCGACGTAGGAGTCCATCTCGTGCAGCCAGCCGTTGCGGGCGTAGATGGGTATCTCGTAGTTGGACAGCGTGGCCACGTCGTACTGGCCGGCCTGGTTGGCGAAGTCCTGGCTGATCTTGTCGCGGACGTCGTTCTCCGGCAGGACGGTGAAGTTCACCTTGATGCCGGTGTCCTTGGTGAAGTGGGCCTTGGTGAGTTTCTGCAGCTCGACCATCTGCGGGTTGTTCACCATCAGGACGTTGATGGAGTTCCCGCCGGAGCCGGCCCCGCCCGCTCCGGCCCAGCAGCCGGAGAGGAGCGGGGTGAGCAGCGTCCCTGCGGCGACCGCGGCGAGCAGCGCGCGCGGCCTCCGTCGGCTCGGGGTTCGCATGGATCACTCCTGGAGAAATCTGGAGGAACGGGGAGACAGCGGGCGGTACGAGGCAGGGCGGTGCCCCGGGATGAGGATGCGGGGGAAGATCGTTCGGTTGTCAGACGCGGATGACCTGGGGGCCCTGGAGGGAGTAGCGGTGCGCCTCGGACGCCGGGAGCAGCGTGCTCGTGACGATCGCCTCCAGGGCGCTGATGTCGGCGAACCGGCAGAAGCTGACGGCGCCGAACTTGGTGTGCGTTCCGGCGAAGACGGTGCGCCGGGACGCCCTGATCGCCTGTGCCTTGACCTCGCTGACGGCCGGGTCGGGGGTGGTGAGGCCGTGTTCGCGGGAGATGCCGTTGGCGCCGATGAACGCCAGGTCGATGACGAAGCCGGCGAGCATCTTCGTCGTCCAGTGGTCGACGGTGGCGAGGGTGCCGGGGCGGACCCGGCCGCCGAGCAGCAGGACGCCGGTGTTCTCGGCCTCGGCGAGCGCGCCCGCGGTGGCGAGGGAGGCGGTGACGACGGTCAGTTGCCGGTCCCGGGGCAGCGCCTCGGCGATGAGCTGCGGGGTGAAGCCCTCGTCGACGAAGACGGTCTCGGCGTCCCCGAGCAGGTCGGCCGCGGCGGCGGCGATCCGGCGCTTCTCGGGCACGTGGCTCGTGGTGCGGAAGGCGAGCGTGGTCTCGAATCCGGCGCTCTCCACGGGGTAGGCGCCGCCGTGGGTGCGGCGCACCAGACCGTGGTCCTCCAGGGTGCGCAGGTCGCGCCGGACGGTCTCCTTGGCGACGCCCAGGGCGTCGGCGAGTTCCGTGACGTCGACCGAGCCCGTGCGGCGTGCCACCCGGACGATCTCGCGCTGTCGTTCTTCCGCCGTCATCGCCGTCATGGTCTCACCCGCTCCCTCGCGCACTGCCCGTTCGGGCCCGGTGGAGCCCTTGAGGGAAGTTCTACAGCGGGTACCGGCCACTCACCAGGTCTGTTGACCGCCCGATCCTGCCCGGCTGTGCCCGCTCGGCCGGGTCGCCCTCGCCGGACGACCTGGGAAGCGGCGCGAGCGGGGGTGTGTTCGGGCAGCGCGGGTGCCCGAACACCGGGGAGGGCGGGCCCGTTCGGTGCCCGCCCGCCGTCCCGCCGGTGCCGCGTCGCGCCTCAGTGCGGCCAGATCGGCGGGTCGGTGGTGAAGTGGCCCCCCAGGTGGGCCTGGCCGGGGTCGTCCGGGTCGAGTTCGCCCTGCTCGGCGACGAGCCGGGCGGCGTGCGGCTCGGAGTCGTCGCGCGGCTCGTAGCCGAGGGCCCGCGCGCTGGAGAGGTCCCACCACAGGCGGGTGTTGGCGGAGGAGCCGTAGACGACGGTGTGTCCCACGTCCTCGGCGGTGAGGGCGGCGTGGACGAGGCGGGCGCCGTCCTCCGGGCTCAGCCAGACCGACAGCATGCGCACGGTGGTGGGCTCCGGGCAGCAGGCGCCGATGCGCACCGAGACGGTCTCCAGGCCGTGCTTGTCCCAGTAGAACTGGGCCAGGTCCTCGCCGAAGGACTTGGACAGCCCGTAGAGGGTGTCGGGGCGGCGCGGGGTGTCGACCGGGATCAGCGGGTCGCCGTCACGCGGGCGGGGGGTGAAGCCCACCGCGTGGTTGGACGAGGCGAACACGATCCGGGCCACCCCCGCCTCGTGCGCCGCCTCGTACAGGTGGTGGGTGCCCTCGATGTTGGCCTTGAGGATCCTGTCGAAGGAGGACTCCAGCGAGATGCCCGCGAGGTGGACGATCGCGTCGACGCCGCGTACCGCCGCGCGCAGCGCCGTCCGGTCCGCGAGGTCCGCGGTGACGGCCCCGGGTTCGCCCTCCACCGGGCGCATGTCGAACAGGCGCAGGGTGTGGCCGTACCGCGGCAGCAGCCCGCGCATCAGGGTGCCGAGCCCGCCGGCGGCTCCGGTGAGCAGGACGGTGCGGGGAGCGGGCATACGGGTCTCCTCGGTGCGGGCCGGTCCGCCGCGGTGGCGGCTCCGCCGGCCGGGACGCCCGCGAGGGCGATCGTCTTCGTGCAGGAGATTCACATGCCTGGGCACGCTAGGGATCGCCGACGGATCGCGTCAAGGGCTGCGCGGGTGAGGAGTGCGGCACCGGCGAGTCCCCGCGCCGACCCCGAGGAGTTCGCCGTCCGCGACGGGCCGCCGCGGAGGTCACCGCGGGACGCGTGCCGGTGGTCGCGGCCGCCGGATGAGGGTCGTGAACGGGCGGGAGCGACGGTGCTCCCGGGCGACGGCTCCCCGGCCCCGCCCCCGGGGAACCGCGGGGCGGTCAGTCCCGCAGCAGCGCGCAGACGAAGTTCTCCTCGACCGCGCGGACCCTCTCCAGCAGGTCCGGCGTGGTCTCCTTGTTCACCTGGGTGGTGAGCGAGAAGGTCAGCGAACGCCGGCCGTCCGCGGTCGCCGCGATCAGCTGCGTGTAGCCGGGGAAGTTGCCGGTGTGGCCGAGGACCACTCCGCAGCGGGTCGTGTAGCGGAAGATCGCGGCCCCCGCCGCGTTCCTGCCCGGGCCCGCCGGCTCGGAGGCGCCGTCGACCCAGCGCCGCTGCTCGCGCAGCGTGGCCGGCGACACCAGGGCCCCGCCCGCGTAGCCGCTGACGAAACGCGTCATGTCCGCCGGGGTCGACACGATGCCGCCCGAGGCCCACACCCCCGACGCGCCGAGCGCCTCGCTCACGTCCTCCGGCGGGCCGGGCGGCGTGACGTCGTAGCCGTGCATGTACGGCTCGGGCATCCGGTAGCCCTGCGGGAGGCTGGTCTCGCGCAGGCCCAGCGGCCGGTAGATCAGGCCGCGCAGCAGTTCCTCGTAGCGTCTGCCGGTGGCCGCCTCGGCCATCAGCGCGACGGCGATGTTGTCGGAGTTGGAGTACGCGTAGCGCGATCCCGGGCGGAACAGCAGCGGATCGCCGGCCACGTAGTCGAGGAGCCGCCGGGAGTCGAAGCGGTGGTGCGGGTCGGCCGTGAGGACCTTCGCGAACGCCGGGCTGCGCGTGTAGTCGGGCAGGCCGCTGGTGTGGTTCAGCAGCTGACGCAGCGTCACCGCGTGCCACTTCCGGGGCAGGGACGGCAGCCGGCGTCCGATGGTGTCGCCGAGCCGCAGCGCGCCCCGGTCCACCAGGCGCAGCGCGACGGCCCCGCTGAACGCCTTCGCCGTGCTGGCGATCCGCATGTGGTCGCCGGTCGAGATCGGGCGCCCGCTCTCCACGTCCGCGACACCGGCGCGCACGACGCGCACGTCGCCGCCCCGCCGCAGCACGGCGATGGCACCGGGCGGTCCGCCGGGGCCGCGCACCAGCTCGTCGAGCTGTCGGCGCAGGGCCCGGTCCCGGTCGCGGTCGGCCGGCGCGGCGGAGTCCGCGCCGGCGGGGACGGACACGGCACCGGTCAGGCAGGCGGCGGCCAGCAGCGCGGCGAGCGGCAGGCGCAGCCGGGGCCGGCGGGACGGGGGTGATGACGGCATGGGGTTCTCCCGGGTCGGTCGGAGGCCGGAGCACGCCCAGCTTCGACCCCGCGCCGGCGGCTCGCCCGCGCCGCTGCTGCATCCGGCCGAGCGCCCTCACCACGGCCGGACGCGCGGGGCCCCCGTCCGCCCCGCCCGCCCGTGTGCGCGGTTGCTGTGGTCCGCTTCTCTCGCCGGGTGCTCCGCGCGGGAACGGCCGGTCGGGAGGGGCCTCGGTCAGCCTCCGGCCCGTCCGGCCGGGGCCGCGCCGGCCGCACGGTGGAGCTGCCGCTCCGGCCCCGTTCGGCCGCTGAGAGGGGCCGATGCGCCGGGGACTCGCCTCGCCACCGGCCCGTCGGCTGCCGCCCGGCCCGTCCGCCCCGTACGTCTCCGCCCGCCGGGCCGTCCCGGCCGTCCCGCCCCGGATTCCTCCTCCGGTGCCGCGTCCCGCCCGGCGCGAACCCGGCACCGGACGGGAGGGATCAGGGGCCCACCGATGAGTTCCCGGCGCGGACGGGGTCCCCATCGACAGGAGAAACCCTCCCCGGACCCTTCGGGTCCGCACCTGCTGAGGAGAAGCGGATGACCGGCCAGACCTTCGACCTCGGGCCGCAGGCCCTGATCGTGGCGCGCCTCGCGGAGGGCGTCACCGACGAGCATCTCGACGGCCGCACGCCCTGCCCGCAGTACGCGGTGCGCCACCTGCTGGGACACCTCGCCGGACTGGCCGTGGCCTTCCGCGACGCGGCGGGCAAGGAGCTGGGCGCCTCGACCGACACCGCCCCCGGCTCCCGGCTGCCCGACATCGGTCCGGACTGGCGGCAGGCGCTGCCCAAGGCGCTCGACGAGCTGGCCGGCGCCTGGCGGGACCCGCGGGCGTGGACCGGAACGACCCGCGCCGGCGGGGTGACCCTGCCCGGTGCGGTGGCCGGTGCCGTGGCCGCCGACGAACTCGTGGTGCACGGCTGGGACCTCGCCCGCGCCACCGGCCAGGAGTACGTCGCCGACGAGAGCGCCCTGCGGGCCGCGCACGCGTTCCTCGCCGCCGCCGCCCAGGACCCGACGGGCGGCGGCGGCATCTTCGGACCCGTCGTCGCGGTGCCCGACGGCGCGTCCCTCCTCGACCGCGCGATCGGCCTCAGCGGCCGGGACCCGGGGTGGACGCCGTAGCCGAGGCCATCCGACGCGGGCGGTGCGGGTCCCGGGGCGCCGGGCCCGCTCCGGCCTCGCTCCCGTCCCGCGCGCGGGACGAACTCGGCGCAGGGGAGGCGGACTTGGCCGACCGCGGGCGGACGCCCCCGTGGCCCGCGGGAGGGACGGCAGGGGGAATGCGGCGCACATCACACCTGTGGAGTGTGTATCGATCGGGCAAAGGGCCTCGCCTTCGGAGGCGTGACGCGCGTAGAAGATTGTCATGCATAAGCCACTGCGTATCGCGGCCGTCGCCGCCACCTGTGCCGTCGCCGGTGCCGCCCTGTTCGGGTCCGGTGCCGCCACCGCCCACCAGTCGACGGCCAACTCGACGCACGAGCCCTACAACATCGGGGTTCTCGTCAAGGACATCGACACCTACTACGGCGCCACGCTCGACGCCGACGGGGTGTACCAGGCGTCGCCGACCAGCCAGTACGCCAAGGACCTCGCGCGCATCGACGCCGCCGCCCGGCGGGACATCGACAAGGCGGCCCACAAGGCCCGCCACCACCACGGCAGGCCCGCCGTCGTCTTCGACATCGACGACACCCTGCTGCTCTCCTTCGACTACGAGAGGAAGACCAACTACACCTACAACTCGACGACCTGGGCCGACTACGTCGCCAAGGCGGACCGCCCCGCGGTGTTCGGCAGCCCCGAACTCGTCGAGTACGCCGCGTCCAAGGGCGTCGAGGTGTTCTACAACTCCGGTCTCAAGGAGTCGCAGCGCGCCTCGGCGGTCGAGAACCTGAAGAAGGTCGGTGTCGACGTCAACCTCGACTCCGCCCACATGTTCCTCAAGGACACGGCCAACCCGCCCGCCTACCTGGGCGACTGCGCCACCGCCGCGGCCTGGAACTGCACGACCGTGCAGTACAAGTCCGGCACCCGCAAGCACATCGAGTCCCTCGGCTACGACATCGTCGGCAACTTCGGCGACCAGTACTCGGACCTCGACGGCGGCTACGCCGACAAGACCTACAAGATCCCCAACCCGACGTACTTCGTGGGCTGATCCTCCGCGGTGCGCGAACGCCCCCGCCGGTCGTCACCGGCGGGGGCGTCGTGCTGCCGGCCACGAGGGGGGCTCAGGCCGGCAGGTCCACACCCTGAAGGACGCCGGGAACGGCCGACTGGTTGTCTGCCGGATTCCGTAACACGGGGAAAACCTGAACCGGGTCGAGGAAGGGAAGAATCCAGCCGGCATTCCCCCACCAGGCGCGCAGGTACCGAGGAGTATCGCCATGTCCGAAGCGCAGCAGGTCGACGCCCGGCCGAGTGCCGCACCCCCACCGGCTGGCGGGGTCGACGGGTTCTTCGAAATCTCCGCGAGGGGCTCCACGTTCGGGCGGGAGATCCGCGGCGGCTTCGCCACGTTCTTCACGATGGCCTACATCCTCGTCCTCAACCCGATCATCCTCGGCAGCGCCAAGGACAGGTTCGGGCATCAGCTGGACGCGGTCCAACTCACCACCGCCACCGCCCTGGTGGCCGCGGTCATGACGATCGTCATGGGTGTCGGCGGCAACCTGCCGCTCGCTCTCGCCGCCGGCCTCGGCCTCAACGCGGTCGTCGCCTTCCAGATCGCCCCGCTGATGAGCTGGGACGACGCGATGGGCCTCATCGTCCTGGAGGGCCTGCTCATCTGCGTCCTGGTGGTGACCGGCCTGCGGGAGGCCGTCATGCGGGCGATACCCCAGGCGATGAAGCAGGCCATCAGCGTCGGCATCGGTCTGTTCATCGCCTTCATCGGCTTCGTCGACGCGGGCTTCGCGACCCGCATCCCGGACGCCGCGAACACCACCGTGCCGGTGCAACTCGGCGGCACCGGCACGCTGTCCGGCTGGCCGGTCCTCGTGTTCTGCCTGGGCGTGCTGCTGACCGTGGCGCTGCTCGCCCGCAAGGTCAAGGGCGCCATCCTGATCAGCATCGTCACCATGACGGTCGTGGCGATCGCCGTCGACTCCGCGGCCGACGTCACGAGCTGGGGACTGACCACCCCGAAGGTCCCCGACGACGTCGTGGCCTCACCGGACTTCGGACTGCTCGGTCACTTCAGCCTGTTCGGCGCGTTCGGCGCGACGAGCGTGATCACCGTGGTCCTGCTGGTGTTCACCCTCATCCTGTCCGACTTCTTCGACACCATGGGCACGGTCGTCGGCATCAGCGCCGAGGCGGGCCTGCTCGACGAGGAGGGCAGGGTGCCCGGACTCGGGCGGGTCCTGCTCATCGACGGGGCCGCTGCGGTCGCCGGCGGCGCGGCCTCCGCCTCCTCGGCCACGTCCTACATCGAGTCGGCGGCGGGCGTCGGCGAGGGCGCCCGCACCGGCTTCGCCAACCTGGTCACCGGCGGGCTGTTCGCGCTGGCGCTGTTCCTCACGCCGGTCCTCACGATCGTCCCGCTCCAGGCCGCCGCGCCCGCGCTCGTCGCCGTCGGCTTCCTGATGATGACCCAGGTCAAGAACATCGACTGGGACCGCTACGAGATCGCCGTCCCCGCGTTCCTGACCATCGCCGTGATGCCGTTCACGTACTCGATCACCAACGGCATCGGCGCCGGCTTCCTCGCGTTCGTCCTGATCAAGGCGGTCCTCGGCAAGGCCAGGGAGGTCCACTGGCTGCTGTGGGCCGCCTCCGCGCTGTTCCTCGTCTACTTCGCGATCGACCCCGTGGAGCAGCTCCTCGGCGTCCGGTGACCGGCCCCGGCCGACGGGACGGCCCCCGCACCGGGCAGGTGCGGGGGGCCGTCCCGTCGCCCGGGCCGCCCCGGGTCCGGCGCGCCCCGGTCAGCTCCCGAGGGCAGCCCGCATCATCGCCCGGGCGACCGGGGCCGCCAGGCCGTTGCCGCTGACCTCGGAGCGGGCCGCGTCCGACTGCTCGACGATCACCGCGACGGCGACCTGCTTGCCGGTGGAGTCCGACGTCCCGTACGAGGTGAACCACGCGTACGGCGTCTTGCTGTTCTTCTCGCCGTGCTGCGCCGTGCCGGTCTTGCCGCCCACGGTCGCGCCGGCGATCCGCGCGTTGGTCCCGGTGCCCTTCTCGACGACCGTGCGCATCGCGGACCGCAGCTGGCGGGCGGTGTCCGCGCCGACGATCCGCTCGCTGCCCGCGTCGTCGTCGTAGTTCTTCAGCACGGTGCCGCCGGCGTCACTGGTCCGGGACACCATGTGCGGCGCGACCAGCTTGCCGTCGTTGGCGATCGCCGCGGACACCATGGCCATCTGGAGCGGGGTCGCGGTGACGTCGAACTGGCCGATGCCGGTCAGCGCCGTCGACGACCTGTCCATCCCGGAGGGGTACACGCTGGTGTACGCCCGCACCGGCACGTCCTGCGCCGTGTCGTTGAAGCCGAACTTCTCCGCCATCGCCCTGACCTTGTCCTGCCCGAGGTCGACGGCCATCTTGGCGAAGACGTTGTTGCAGGAGTACTGGAGCGCGACCCGGATCGTGGCGTCCTCGCACGGAGCGGACGTGTTCTCGTTGCGCAGCACGGTGCGCGTGCCGGGCAGGGTGTAGGGGTCGGGGCTGTCCGTGCGGACGTCCACGCCGTCGTACAGGCCGCTCTCCAGCGCCGCGGACGCCACGACCAGCTTGAACGTCGAGCCCGGCGGCAGCGGCTGCCGCAGCGCGCGGTTGACCAGCGGTTTGTCCGGGTCCTGGGTCAGCTGCCGCCAGGCGTCGCCGTCGCCCGTGCTGATCTTCGAGGGGTCGTACGACGGGGTCGAGACCACGCCGAGGATCCTGCCGGTCCTCGGGTCGATCGCGACGGCCGCGCCCTTCTTGTCGCCGAGCGCCTCGAAACCGGCCCTCTGCACCGCGGGGTCGATGGTCGTGATCACGTCACCGGGGTCGGCGCGCTGGTTCGTCAGGCTGTCCAGGGGGTTCTTCAGCCGGACGTCCGAGCCGTCGAGCAGGTTCCGGTAGATGCCCTCCAGCTGCGTGGCCCCGTACACCTGCGAGCTGTAGCCGGTGACCGCCGCGTACAGACTGCCGTTCGTGTACGTCCGCCGGTACTTGAGGTCGCCGCCTTTCGTCGGAGCGGAGCCGGTGATCGCGTCTCCGGCCACGATGATGTTCCCGAGCGGGTTCGCGTACAGCGAGATCGCGTTCCGCCGGTTGTCCTTGTCGTCCGCCAGTGCCCTGCCGTCGTAGAACTGCACCCACGTCGCCCTCACCAGCAGGGAGAGGACGAGCAGCAGTGTGAAGACGGAGGCACGCCTGATCGTCTTGTTCATGCCGAGGGTGAAGACGAGCGGGCGGGCTCCCTTCGTTCCCGTCCGTACCCGTTTCTCATGGTTCCTTCATGGAACCGGCACCCGCGCCCGGCCCCGCGCGGCCCCTCACAGGCGGCGCGTCGCCAGGGTGAGCCGGTCGCGGGCGTCGAACAGGGCGTCCTTGACCGTCTGCTCGTGTCCCGGGGTGAGCCGCGCCACCGGCACCGAGCAGCTGATCGCGTCACGGGCCGGCGTGCGGTACGGGATCGCCACGCCGAAGCAGCGCAGGCCCAGCGTGTTCTCCTCGCGGTCCACGGCGAAGCCCTGCTCGCGCACCCGGCGCAGCTCCTCGATGAGCCTCTCCCGGTCCGTGATCGTGTGCTCGGTGAGCGCGGGGAGCGTCTCGGGCAGCATCGTGCGCACCTGTTCGTCGGTGTGCGTGGCCAGCAGGGCCTTGCCGAGCGAGGTGGAGTGGGCGGGCAGCCTGCGGCCGACCCGGGTGAAGGGGCGCAGGTAGTGCTGCGACTGGCGGGTGGCGAGATAGACGACGTTCGTGCCGTCCAGGCGGGCGAGGTGGATGGTCTCCGTGGTGTCGTCGGACAGCCGGTCGAGGGTGGGGCGGGCCGCCGCGACCACCTCGTCGCCGTCGATGTAGGAGGTGCCGACGAGCAGGGCGCGCACGCCGATCCCGTAGCGCGTGCCCGTGGCGTCCGTCTCGACCCAGCCCAGCTCGACCAGCGTGCGCAGCAGCATGTAGAGGCTGGACTTGGGGTAGCCGACGGCCTCCTGGACCGCGGCCAGGGAGTGCATGCCGGGGCGGCCGGCGAAGTACTCGAGCAGTTCCACGGTCCGTACCGCGGACTTGACCTGTGCCCCGCCGCCTGCCTCGCCTGCCGACATCGCCCTTGACCCCTTCGCTGGACGGGAAATAGTCTCCGACCGATATTCATCACCAGAGACGGTGTTCAGCATATCGAACGCCCCTGGTGCGTGACACACGAACTGCGGCATCACATCTGAAGGGACCCGCGGTGGCAGCAGCACCAGTCTGGAGTGTCGACCCCCGTACCGGGAAGCAACGCGAACAGGTTGCGGCGGAGGCCACAGCCCAGGAGGTCGACGAGGCCGTCCGCGCCGCGCGCGCCGCACGCCCCGCGCTCGCCGACCGCACCGTCCGCGCCGCGTTCCTGCGCACCGCCGCCGACCTGCTCGCCGACGCGGGGGAGCACCTCGTCGAGGTCGCCGACGCCGAGTCCGCGCTCGGCCCGGTCCGGCTGAAGGGCGAACTCGCCCGCACCTGCCACCAGTTGCGTGCCTTCGCCGGCATCGTCGACGAGGGGGCCTTCCTGGACGTGGTCATCGACCACCCCGACGCCGGCGCGACCCCGCCGGTGCCCGACCTGCGCCGCCACAAGATCCCGCTCGGTGTCGTGGCCGTCTACTCGGCCTCCAACTTCCCCTTCGCCTTCTCCGTCGCCGGAGGCGACACCGCGAGCGCGCTGGCCGCGGGCTGCCCCGTCGTGGTCAAGGCCCACCCCGACCACCCCGCCCTCTCGGAACGCGTCGCCTCCGTGCTGCGCGCCGCCGCCGCCCGGCATGACGTCCCCGCCGGTGTCGTCGGCCTGGTGCACGGCTTCGAGGCGGGCGTCGAACTGGTGCGCCATCCGCTGGTCGCGGCCGCCGGGTTCACCGGCTCGGTCCGCGGCGGCCGGGCCCTGTTCGACGCCGCCGCCCGGCGCCCGGTGCCCATCCCCTTCCACGGCGAGCTGGGCTCCCTCAACCCCGTCGTGGTGACGGAGGCGGCGGCCGTGGAACGCGCCGAGGAGATCGGTGCGGGCCTGGCCGGCTCGATGACGCTGGGCGTCGGCCAGTTCTGCGTGAAACCCGGCCTGGTCCTGGTGCCGGCCGGCGCGGCGGGGGACCGGCTGGTGAAGACGCTGGCCGACGCGGTGGGCGGCACCGACGCCGGTGTCCTGCTCGACCACCGGATGCGCGACGGCTTCGTCGCGGGGGTCGCCGAGCGGGCGCAACTGCCCGACGTGGCATCGCCCGTCACCCCGGGCGCGGGCGGCGAGCACACGGTGAGCGCGGGATTCCTCACCGTGCCCGCCGGACGGCTCACCGGGCCGGGCCCGCACGACCTGCTCCTGGAGGAGTGCTTCGGGCCGCTCACCGTCGTCGCCCGCTACACCGACGCGGCCGAGGCGCACGCCGTCCTGTCCCGGCTGCCGGGCAACCTCACCGCCACCGTGCAGCTCTCCGCACGGGAGGCCGCGGGGGAGGGGCGCGGCGCGGAGATCCTCGCCGACCTGACGCCGATCGCCGGCCGGGTCCTGGTCAACGGCTGGCCGACCGGCGTCGCCGTCGCCCCCGCCCAGCACCACGGAGGCCCCTACCCGGCGACCACCTCCACCTCCACGTCGGTCGGCGGCACCGCCATCGAGCGCTGGCTGCGGCCGGTGGCCTACCAGGGGGTGCCCGAGCCGCTGCTCCCGCCCGAGCTGCGCGACGACAACCCGCTCGGCCTGCCCCGGCGCTACGAAGGACGCCTGGAGCGCTGAGCGCCGGCGGGACGCGGGCCGGACCGGGCCCCGACCGCGCCGCCGCCCGGCGCGCGCTCCCGTGTCCCCGGCGCGGCCCGCCGTCCGCACCCGCCGCCCCGTCCCCGCCGGCCTCCCCGGCGCGCGGCCCACCTGAGAGACTCGGACCATGGACGTCTCCCTTCCCGAACTGCCCTTCGCCCTGCGCACCTACGGGCCCGACGGCCACTGGTCGCACGAGGACGGCGTCCTGACCGGCTGGGCCGGTCCCCGGCAGGACCGCTTCGTGCCGCCCACCGGCGAAGCACTGGACCCGGTCGCGGACGCACCCCGGCTGCTCGGCGCCCCGGAGGGCGACTTCCAGCTCGTCGCCCGCGTGACCGTCGGCTTCCGGGCCTCCTTCGACGCCGGCGTGCTCTACGTGCACGCCGGCGAGCGGGCCTGGGCCAAGCTCTGCCTGGAGTTCTCCCCGGACGTGCCGACCGTCTGCACGGTGGTCACCCGCGGCCACTCCGACGACGCCAACTCCTTCACCGTGGACGGCAGCTCCGTCTGGCTCCGGGTGAGCCGCACAGGCCGCGCCTTCGCCTTCCACGCCTCCCGCGACGGCGAGCGGTGGACCTTCGTGCGCCTGTTCACCCTGGCCGGCGAGAAGGAGACCGGCGCCGCACTGGTCGGCTTCATGACCCAGTCGCCGATGGGGGAGGGCTGCGTGGTCACCTACGACCACATCGCCTTCCACGAGGAGTGGCCCCGCGACCTGCGCGACGGCGGCTGAGCCCGGGCCGGCGGCCGGCGGCCCGGAACCGGCGGGTCCGCGCCCGCGTCCTGACCAGTGTGATCAAGGACCGTGTGAACCCAGGGCGCCGGATGATCAGAACCGCGCTCCCCGCCGAGGCGGCGGCCGTCGCCGACCTGCACGCCCGGGCCCGGGCGACCTACTATCCGGACGGAGTGCCGCAGGACGGCACGGACTGGCTCGCGGCCTGGCGGAGCGCCATCGAGCGCCCCGACGGCCATGTGCTCTGCCTCGTCCAGGACGGCCGCATCGCCGCGATCGCCTCGTTCCGCACCGCCGAGGGCGCACCCTCCGACACCGTCAAGCTCTACCAGTTCCACGTGGAGCCCGACCAGTGGCGGTCCGGTCTGGGCTCGGCGCTGCACGCCGCCTGCGTCGAGGAGTGGCGTGCGGACGGCAAGCGCGCGGCGACCCTCGACGTCCACGTCGGCAACCGGCGCGCCCGCGCCTTCTACGCGCGCCTCGGCTGGGTCGCGGACCCGGCGCACCCGCCCGCCGAGGACGACCACCACCTGGCGCTGCGCCACCCGGTGACCGGGGAATGACGCGTCCCGGTTGAACGTTCACACACCGACGGCCCCGGAGGGCGCCCCCATCACGACCTGGAGAGAACCGAAGTATGCGCGTCGAGATCTGGTCCGACATCGCCTGCCCGTGGTGCTACGTGGGCAAGGCCCGCTTCGAGAAGGCCCTCGCGGCCTTCCCGCACCGCGACGAGGTCGAGGTCGTGCACCGCTCGTTCGAACTGGACCCCGGCCGGGCCAAGGACGACATCCAGCCCGTGCTCGCCCTGCTCGCCGGGAAGTACGGCATGAGCGAGGCGCAGGCCCAGGCCGGTGAGGACGACCTCGGGACGCAGGCCGCCGCCGAGGGCCTGGACTACCGCACCCGGGACCGCGACCACGGCAGCACCTTCGACATGCACCGCCTGCTCCATCTCGCCGGGGAGCGGGGCCGCAGGGACGAGCTGATCGGCCTGCTCTACCGGGCGAACTTCGCGGAGGAGCGGAGCGTGTTCGGCGACGACGAGCGGCTCGTCGAACTCGCGGTCGCCGCCGGCCTCGACGCGGCCGAGGCCCGCCGGGTGCTCGCCGATCCGTCCGCCTACGCCGACGCGGTCCGCGCCGACGAGCGCGAGGCGGCCGAACTCGGCGCGCGCGGCGTGCCCTTCTTCGTCCTCGACCGCGCCTACGGCGTCTCCGGCGCACAGCCCGCCGAGGTCTTCGCCCAGGCGCTGTCCCAGGCGTGGGGCGACCGGCCGCGGCTCACCCCGGTGCAGGGCGTCGCGGGTGACGCGGAGGCGTGCGGCCCGGACGGCTGCGCCGTTCCCCAGGGCTGAAAACGCAGGTCACGACGCTTCCATAAGCGCCGCTTGGGGGAACGGTACAGAAATCGGCAATGGACTTGGGGATGCTCCGGGCCCACAGTGGTCCCATGGAGACCTTCGAGACCCTCGTCCGTGCCGAGTTCGCCGCGAAGAACACCTATCTGAACACCGCGAGCACCGGTCTGCTGCCGGCCCGCACGGTCGCCGCCATGGGCGCTGCCGTCGCCTCCGTGGCGGCCGGGCAGCCCGCCGACATGTTCGCCGACGTCGAGGCGGCCCGCGCCGCGTTCGCCCGCATGCTCGACGTGCCGGCGCGCCGGGTCGCCGCGGGCGCCTCCGTCGCGGTGTACAGCGGACTGATCGCCGCCTCGCTGCCGCGCGGGGCCGAGGTCCTCACCGCCGAGGGCGAGTTCAGCTCGGTGGTGACGCCCTTCCACGTCCGCGGCGACCTCCGGGTCCGCGCCGTGCCGCTGGAGCGGATCGCGGAGTCCGTGCGCCCCGCGACCGCGCTCGTCGCGGTGAGCGCCGTCCAGTCCGCCGACGGGCGGACCGCCGACCTCGACGCGATCGGGGAGGCCGCGCGGCGGCACGGCGCCCGGACCTACGTGGACGCCTCCCAGGCGGCCGGCTGGCTGCCGCTCGAAGCAGGCGCCCACGACTTCGTCTCCTCGGTCGCCTTCAAGTGGCTCCTGTGCCCGCGGGGCGTCGCCTTCCTCGTCGTCCCGGAGGACTTCGGCGGGCTGACCCCGGTGTTCGCCGGCTGGGTGGCGGGCGAGGCGCCCTGGGACAGCTGCTACGGCCCGGTCGCGGAACTGGCCCGCTCCGCGCGGCGCTTCGACGAGAGCCCCGGCCTCTTCGCCTACGCCGGGGCCCGCCACTCCCTCGCACTCCTGGAGGAACTCGGCGTGGAGCGGATCGCCGCGCACGACCTCGCGCTCGCCGAGCGGTTCCGCGCCGGGCTGCGCGACCGCGGCCACGACCCGGTCCCCGCGCCCGCCTCCCCGATCGTCTCCGTTCCCGGACTCGGCCGCCTCCAGGGCGAGTTGAGCCGCGCCGGGGTGGAGGTCTCGGACCGGGCGGGCCATCTGCGGGCCGCGTTCCACCTCTACAACACCACGGAGGACGTCGACCGGCTGCTCGGCGCGCTGCCGGGCTGAGCACGCACGGCGAGGGCCGGGGCCCTTCCTCGCGTACGGCGTGCGTACGCGAGGAAGGGCCCCGGCCCGTGTCCCGCGAGGCGGGCGAAGGTCAGCGCACCGGGGTGAAGTCCCGGGCGCCGATGAACTCCGGCCTGCGCACCGGAGCCGCGAACGGCTCCACGGCGGCGTTCTCCACGCTGTTGAACACGATGAACACGTTGCTGCGCGGGAACGGCGTGATGTTGTCGCCCGAGCCGTGCATGCAGTTGCAGTCGAACCAGGTCGCCGAACCGGCCTTGCCCGTGAAGAGCTTGATGCCGTGCTCGGTCGCGAACCGGGTGAGCGCCTCGTCCGAGGGCGTGCCCGCGTCCTGCATCTGGAGCGACTTCTTGTAGTTGTCCTTCGGGGTCTCTCCCGAGCAGCCGAGGAAGGTCTTGTGCGACCCCGGCATGATCATGAGACCGCCGTTGGTGTCGTAGTTCTCGGTCAGCGCGATCGAGACCGACACCGTGCGCATGTTCGGCAGGCCGTCCTCGGCGTGCCAGGTCTCGAAGTCCGAGTGCCAGTAGAAGCCGCTGGCGCCGAAGCCCGGCTTGACGTTGATGCGCGACTGGTGCACGTACACGTCCGAGCCGAGGATCTGCCGGGCCCGGCCCACGACGCGCTCGTCGCGGACCAGACGGGCGAAGACCTCGCTGATCCGGTGCACCTCGAAGACGGACCGGATCTCCTGCGACGCCGGCTCGACGATCGACCGCTCGTCGGCACGGATCGCCGGGTCGGTGACGAGGCGCTCCAGTTCCTGGCGGTAGACGGCGACCTCGTCCGCGGCGATCAGCTCCTCCACGGGGAGGAAGCCGTCGCGCTCGTAGGCCTGGAGCTCGGGAACCGTGATGGGGCCGGGCTCGCCCGGGGCTCCCCAGAGGACCGGGTCCTGTCGGGGCACGGCCACTTCGGTGGCGCCTCGGCTGGGGTACAGATCGGTGAGCGTGGTCATCGGTATGTCACACCTCCTCGGGTTCGGTGAGCAGCGGGTAGACGCCGTTCTCGTCGTGGTCCTCCCGCCCGGTGACGGGAGGGTTGAAGACGCAGACGCACCGGAAGTCGGTCTTGGGGCGCATGGTGTGGCGCTCGTGGCCGTCCAGCAGGTACATCGTCCCGGGCGAGATCCAGTGCTTCTCGCCGGTCTCCTCGTTGGTGAGCTCGGCCTCGCCCTCGACGCAGAGCACGGCCTCGATGTGGTTCGCGTACCACATCTGCGTCTCCGTACCCGCGTACAGGGTCGTCTCGTGCAGGGAGAAGCCGACCTTCTCCTTGGCGAGCACGATGCGCTTGCTCTCCCAGGTGCCGGTCGCCGCCTTCACATGCCGGTCGGTGCCTTCAATGTCCTTGAACGAACGGACTATCACGGTGGTGCGATGCCTCTCTCTCGTGTTTCTCGTGGTGTGCGGCGGTCTGGTCAGGCGGTCTCGCGGACGGCGCGGGCGAGGGTGCGCAGCCCCGTGTCCAGCTCGTCGGGCGTGATGGTGAGCGCGGGCAGCAGCTTCACGACCTCGCTCTCGGGGCCGGACGTCTCGATGAGCAGGCCGAGTTCGAAGGCGCGCTTGGCCACGCGCCCGGCGCGGTCCTTGTCCTTGAACTCCAGGCCCCAGACCAGTCCGCGGCCCCGGTACTCCTTGACGTCGGCGAGGTTCTCCTCGGTGATGGAGATCATCGCCTGCTCGATCTGCTCGCCGCGCGAGCGGGTCTGCTTCTCCATCGCGGAGCCGTCGGCCCAGTAGGCCTCCAGGGCGGCGGCGGCCGTGACGAAGGCGGGGTTGTTGCCGCGGAAGGTGCCGTTGTGCTCGCCCGGCTCCCAGATGTCCAGCTCCGGCTTGAACAGGCACAGCGACATCGGCAGGCCGTAGCCGCTGATGGACTTGGAGACCGTCACGATGTCGGGCACGACCCCGGCCTCCTCGAAGGAGAAGAAGGCGCCGGTCCGGCCGCAGCCCATCTGGATGTCGTCGACGATCAGCAGCATGTCCTGGCGCTTGCACAGGTCGGCCAGGGCGCGCAGCCACTCGGCGCGCGCGACGTTGATGCCGCCCTCGCCCTGCACCGTCTCGACGATCACCGCGGCGGGCCGGTTGAGGCCGGAGCCCTGGTCCTCCAGGAGCCGCTCGAACCACAGGAAGTCCGGGACCTGGCCCTCGAAGTAGTTGTCGAACGGCATCGGCGTGCCGTGCACCAGCGGGATGCCGGCGCCGGCCCGTTTGAAGGAGTTGCCGGTGACGGCGAGCGAGCCGAGCGACATGCCGTGGAAGGCGTTGGTGAACGAGACGATCGCCTCGCGGCCCTTCACCTTGCGGGCCAGCTTGAGCGCGGACTCGACGGCGTTGGTGCCCGTCGGGCCGGGGAACATGACCTTGTAGGGCAGGTCGCGCGGGCGCAGCACCAGGTTCTGGAACGCCTCCAGGAAGCGGCGCTTGGCGGTCGTCGACATGTCGAGACCGTGGGTGACGCCGTCGCGCTCCAGGTAGTCGATCAGGGCCCGCTTGAGCACGGGGTTGTTGTGCCCGTAGTTGAGGGACCCGGCACCGGCGAAGAAGTCGAGGTACTCGTGGCCGTCCTCGTCGTACATCCGGCTGCCCTGGGCGCGGTCGAAGACGGTCGGCCAGTTGCGGCAGTAGCTGCGGACCTCCGACTCCAGGGTCTCGAAGACACTCAGGTCGGGCTGGGTGATGGTCACGAAATCGCTCCTCGAAGCGTCGGGGCGGAAGAACAGGGGGGGCGAGGGGTGAAGAACGTTCAGCGGGAGAACGGGCCGATGCGGTACAGCACCTCGGGGTCGTGCGGTCCGTCGGGGAACTGGCCCGTCTCGAACAGCACCTCGCGCTCGACGGCCGCGCCATGGCGTTCGGCGTACGACAGGAACAGGCGCTCGGAGGCGGTGTTGCCCGGGGTGATGGTCGTCTCCACGTCGGACAGTCCGCGCTCGGCGGCCACCCGTGCCGTCAGACCGTCGAGCAGTCGCGCGGCCAGTCCGCGACCGCGGTACGCCGCGTCCACCGCCACCTGCCACACCAGCAGGGTGCTCGGACGCTCCGGGCGTACGTACGCGGTCACGAAGCCGACGGGGCGCCCGTCGGGGTCGCGCGCCACCGCGGAGGTGCCGGCGAAGTCACGGCACCACAGCAGGTAGCTGTACGAGGAGTTCAGGTCGAGGGTTCGGGAGTCCTTGGCGATGCGCCAGAGGGCGGCCCCGTCGGCCACCTCCGGACGGTCGATCCGAAGGCCCTCCGGCATTTCCAGGAATTCCGCGGACAGGTCTGGGTGTGCGGCGGTCATGGGGATTTAATTTACCGACCGATGGTTGAAATTGCATCGTCGGGCGCGGTTACGGCAGGCCGTCGCATGTGTTATCACGCGCCCGTGAGGCGGGAGCCGCCGACGGGGCTCTATGACCGTTTTTGCGCGGAAAATACCTCAGAAAACGGACGCCCTGTGGAATGCGTCACAGCGACGTAATGCGCCGGAGATCAACCCGAATTACGTCGTCCGACGCTCGCCGATTCTTTGTGTTTAGACTCCGGGAAACCGGGCAGAAGAATGCGGGAAGCTGTGCTGGGCCAATTCAATACGAATTAATAACAGCATAAGCGCGGGGCGTCGATCTGTCATCGTCCCGCGGCTATCCTCGGGATGTCGTGTCTCTCCCGCCGTCCGTCCGGGAGGGGCCGGCGGACGCCGGCCCCCGTCGTGGGCGCCGGCTCAGCCCCGGACCCCCGCCACGGCGCGCCGCGCGGCCTGCGCGTCCACCGTGAAGCCGGACTCCGCCAGCGCGGCGCCGAGCCCGTCGAGGGCGCCGAGCACGGCCTCCCGACCGGCCGCCGGGCCGTAGTGGTTCACCCGGACCATCGACCGCGCCAGCGAGCCGCCCCCCGCGGCCAGCGGCAGCGCCGGGTCGGCCGCCAGCGCCTTCGCCACCAGCGCGGAGGCGTCCGCACCGGCCGGCACCCGCAGCGTCGTCGCCACCGGTGCCGCGTCGCGGGCGTCGTGCACGTACGGCGCCAGACCGCCGCCGAGCGCCACGGCCCCCGCCCGGCACGCCGCCGCGGCCTCGGCGTGCCGGGCCGCCACCGTGTCCGCGCCCTCGCTCTCGATCCGCTCCACGCACGCCTCCAGCGCCAGCATCTCCAGCTGGGCCGGGGCGTGCGGCAGCGTCCGGCGCCCGCCGTCGAGCCAGCGCTCCTTCCAGTCCAGCAGGGACAGGTAGGAGCGGCGGGGGGCGGCCGGGTTCGCGGCCATGCGCGC
Source organism: Streptomyces sp. NPDC048566 (assembly GCF_043199735.1). NCBI lineage: Bacteria > Bacillati > Actinomycetota > Actinomycetes > Kitasatosporales > Streptomycetaceae > Streptomyces > Streptomyces sp. NPDC048566. The sequence continues at coordinate 85,183 of NZ_JBICWL010000017.1, read as the reverse complement.
CCACGCCCGCTCGCTGACGGACACCGCGGACACCCCCGCGGGGCCGCCCATCGCCTTCTGGGCGCCGATCACGCACAGGTCGACGCCCCACGCGTCCGTCAGCACCGGCTCGGCGGCGATCGACGCGACGGCGTCCAGGTAGAACAGGGCGCCGTGCTCACGGACCACCCCGCCGATCTCCGCGACGGGGTTGGTGTTGCCGGTGGCGGCCTCGGCGTGCACGAGCGAGACGAAGTCGATCTCCGGGTGCTCGGCGAACGCCTCGCGGATCTGCCCGGCGGTGACCGCGGTGTGGAACGGCACCGCCAGGTCGATCACCGTGGCGCCGCAGTCCCGCAGCCAGTCGCCGAACGTCTGCCCGTACGGGCCGGTGACGACGTTGAGGGCGGTGGTGCCGGGGCCGGCGCAGCCGCGGATGGCGCCCTCCAGGGGCAGCAGCGCCTCGCCCTGCATGATCACGACGTCCCGCTCGGTGCGGAGCAGCCGGGCGACGCGGTCCTCGATCGACGCGAAGTGCGCGGCGCTCAACGGCGCCAGGTCCAGAAGGGGGTGGGTCACGGAGGTGCTCTCTTCGCTCGCGGAGGGTCGACGATCCGAGCGTATCCGCCGGTCTCCGGGGTGCCCGGACCGGAGAGTTCCGAGGCCGAGCGGGTGAGTGACCAACGGATTGTTTTGAGGAACTCAAACATCTCCTTATAATCGGAAGTCTGCATTCCCCCGCACAGGAGGTCCCCGTGAACCCCGCCCCCGGCCGCCGGCCCCTCATCCTGGCCGCCACCACCGCCACGGCAGGTCTGCTGCTCGTGGCCGGCTGCTCCTCCGACGGCGGGGGCGGCACGTCCACGACCGCGGACGGGGTGCCGCTCGTCAAGGCGGGCCAGCTCACCACCTGCACCCACCTGCCGTACCCGCCGTTCCAGTCGGAGATCGACGGCAAGGTGCAGGGCTTCGACGTGTCGCTCATCGACCTGGTCGCCAAGGACCTCGGCGTCGAGCAGCACATCGTCGACACCCCGTTCGAGAACTTCAAGACGGGCGCCTTCCTCAACTCCGAGCAGTGCGACCTCGCCGCGGCCGGCATGACGATCACGGCCGAGCGGAAGAAGAACGTCGACTTCTCGGACCCGTACTTCGACGCCACCCAGGCCGTGCTGGTGGACAAGAAGAGCGGCATCGGCTCCTTCGCCGACCTCAAGGGCCGCAAGGTCGGCGCCCAGGCGCAGACCACGGGTGAGGAGTACGCCAAGAGCAAGGGCCTCGACCCCGTCTCCTTCGAGTCCTCCGACGCCGTGCTCAACGGCCTGCGCACCGGCCAGGTCCAGGCCGTCGTCATCGACTACCCGGTCGTCCAGGGCTGGCTGAAGGACCAGGCCAACGCGGACGCCTTCACGGTGGTCGACAACCTCAACACCGGCGAGCAGTACGGCTTCACGGTCAAGAAGGGCAACACCAAGCTCGCCGCCGCCATCAACGAGGCGATCAAGGACGCGAAGGCCGACGGCACCTACAAGAAGCTCTACGAGAAGTGGATCGGCCCCTACGACGAGGCCGCCGCCTCCGCCTCGCCGTCCGCGTCATGAGCGATCCCGCCGCACGCCTCCAGCCGCGCCGCTCCGGCCTGAGCCCGCGCCGCAGGCGCTCGCTCTCGCGCGGCGCCCAGTACGTCGTCTTCGTGGCCGTCGTGGCCCTCGTGGCCGCGACGGCGGACTGGGGCAGGCTGAAGAACCAGTTCGCCCAGTGGGACCTGGTCCAGCAGATGTTCCCCGACGTCATCACGCTGGCGCTGAAGAACACCGTGCTCTACACGGTGTCCGGCTTCGCCGTCGGACTCGTGCTCGGTATGGTCATCGCCCTGATGCGCCTGTCGTCGGTGGGCCCCTACCGCTGGGTCGCCGGCGTCTACATCGAGATCTTCCGCGGCCTGCCCACCCTGCTGATCTTCGTCTTCGTGGGCGTGGCGGTGCCCCTGGCCTTCCCCGGCACGGAGATCCCCGGCGGAACGTACGGCAAGGTCGCCATCGCGCTCGGCGTGGTGGGTGCCGCCTACATGGCGGAGACCTTCCGCGCGGGCATCCAGGCGGTCCCCAAGGGGCAGATGGAGGCGGCGCGTTCACTGGGCTTCTCGCACGCCCGGGCCATGGTCTCGATCATCATCCCGCAGGCGTTCCGGATCATCCTCCCGCCGCTCACCAACGAACTCGTGACGCTCTTCAAGGACTCCTCGCTGGTGCTGATCCTCGGCGTCACCCTGGAGGAGCGGGAACTGTCCAAGTTCGGCCGCGACCTGGCGAGCACGTCCGCCAACTCCACCCCGATCCTCGTCGCCGGCCTGTGCTACCTCCTGGTGACGGTGCCGCTCGGCTTCGTCGTCCGGCGTCTCGAAGCGAAGTCCGCGGAGGCACAGTGAGCACCCCCGAGATCCAGGTCGAGGACCTGCACAAGTCCTTCGGCGACAACCGGGTCCTGCGCGGGATCGACCTGGAGGTCGCCCAAGGCGAGGTGGTCTGCGTCATCGGGCCGTCCGGCTCGGGCAAGTCGACGCTGCTGCGCTGCGTGAACCTGCTGGAGGAACCCACCGCGGGCCGGGTACTGGTCGGCGGCACCGAGATCACCGACCCCGACGTCGACATCGACGCCGTGCGCCGGCGCATCGGCATGGTCTTCCAGCAGTTCAACCTCTTCCCGCACCTGTCGGTGACCGAGAACCTCACGCTGCCGCAGCGCCGGGTACTCGGCCGGGGCAAGGCGGAGGCCGCGCGGGTCGCCGCCGAGAACCTCTCCCGGGTGGGGCTCGCGGACAAGGCCGCTGCCTACCCCTCCTCCCTGTCCGGCGGCCAGCAGCAGCGCGTCGCCATCGCCCGCGCCCTCGCCATGGGCCCCCAGGTCATGCTCTTCGACGAGCCCACCTCGGCCCTCGACCCCGAACTGGTCGGCGACGTCCTCGCCGTCATGCGGATGCTCGCCGACGAGGGCATGACGATGATGGTCGTCACCCACGAGATGACCTTCGCCCGCGAGGTCGCCGACCGCGTCGTCTTCATGGACGGCGGCGTGATCGTCGAGGACGGCACCCCGGCCCGGGTCATCGGCGACCCGGCCCACGAGCGGACCCGCAACTTCCTGTCCCGGCTGCTCGACCCGGCGATGGCCGACGTGCCGGAGGCGAGCGGGCGGACCGCCGGCGAGGGCGGCGACGGGGACGCGGCCTCCGGGAACCCGGCGGCCACGCCGTAGGCGCGGGCGGACGCCTCGCGATCCGCGGGGACGGCCGCCCGTGGCGCCGGGGCGCCTTCACCGGCGCCCTGACCGGAAGGGTTCGCCGGCTCGCGCTGCCCGGCACGGCACCTCGCCGCGAGCTGCCCGGCGAACCCCTCCGGCCACGGCACTAGGGTGCGGAGCATGAGCGATGACGCTGTGCTGCACGTGAAGGGGCGGGTCCTCGTCGGGCCGCAGGACGTTCGCGACGAACTGTGGGTGGTCGGCGGCCGGATCGCCTACGAGCGCCCCGGCGGCGCCCGCGACGTCCGGACCGTGGAGGGCTGGGCGCTGCCGGGCCTGGTCGACGCGCACTGCCACGTCGGCCTCGACGCGCACGGCCCGGTCCCGGACGAGGTCTCGGAGAAGCAGGCGCTGACCGACCGCGACGCCGGCACCCTGCTGGTCCGGGACGCCGGCTCGCCCTCCGACACCCGCTGGGTCGACGGCCGCGACGACCTGCCGAAGATCATCCGAGCGGGCCGGCACATCGCCCGCACCCGCCGCTACATCCGCAACTACGCCCACGAGATCGAGCCCGACGACCTCGTGGCGTACGTCGCCCGGGAGGCCCGGCGCGGCGACGGCTGGGTCAAGCTCGTGGGGGACTGGATCGACCGCGGCACCGGCGACCTGAGCGCCTGCTGGCCCCGCGACGCCGTCGAGGCGGCCATCGCCGAGGCGCACCGGCTCGGTGCCCGCGTCACCGCGCACTGCTTCGCCGAGGACTCGCTGCGCGACCTGGTGGAGGCGGGCATCGACTGCGTCGAACACGCCACCGGCCTCACCGAGGACACGATCCCGCTGTTCGCCGAGCGGGGGGTCGCGATCGTGCCCACCCTCGTGAACATCGCCACCTTCCCGCGGCTCGCGGACGGCGGCGAGGCGAAGTTCCCGGCCTGGTCGGCGCACATGCGCCGGCTGCACGAACGCCGCTACGACACCGTGCGCGCCGCCTACGACGCGGGCATCGCCGTCTACGTCGGCACCGACGCCGGCGGCAGCCTCCCGCACGGCCTGGTCGCCGCCGAGGTCGCCGAACTCGTCACCGCCGGCATCCCGCCCGTGGAGGCCCTCTCCGCCACCGCCTGGGGAGCGCGGAGCTGGCTGGGCCGCCCGGGGCTCGACGAGGGCGCCCCCGCCGACCTCGTGGTCTACGACGAGGACCCGCGCCGGGACGTGCGGGTGCTGGCCGCGCCCCGCCGCGTCGTCCTGCGCGGACGGGTGGTCGGCTGACGGGACCGCCCGGGCCGGCCGCCCGCGCGGTTGACGGCACGTGACGATCGGGGCGGTGCGATCGTTGGGCACCTCGCGCCGCTCCGGTGCACGCAGCGGCGCTCGACCAGCGCGTTCACCCGGAAGTGGGGAACAAGAGGCGCAGGGGAACGGCCGTGCCGCCGGATTCGAAGGCGTGCGCGGTAAACCCACGTACGGGTGAACTCACGCCAGGTCGCTGACTGTTCACTCTCCGTGCGTAATTCTTTCCGGGTCCCAGGCTTTCTCCTATGGGGGTCCCACCCTTGAACAGCACCAACTACCGTATGCCCGCACGCCGTTTCGCCGTCTCGGCGGCGGCCGTCGTGCTCGCCGCGGGTCCCGCCGCGCTGGCCGGTGCGGGTTCCGCCCACGCGACCGGCGACCACGGCCGCGCGAGCGCCTTCGTGCTCCGCACCGGGCTCGACGTGTCCCTCCTCGACAAGACCGTGGACGTCCCGCTCGCGGTCTCGCTGAACGAGGTGCGGGCGCCTCGCAGCGCGGACCGGACCGCGCTCACCACCCGGCTGGACGGCGTCGACCGCGGGCGCCCCTTCAACGTGCTGCGCGCGGACGTCGCCGAGTCCAGGGCCACCGTCGAGGACGGGAAGGCGGAGGGCTTCAGCCGCCTCGCGCACGCCAGGGTCCACGTCCCCGGGCTCCCGCTGCTGTCCGTCGTCGAGCTGGACGCGGTCTCCTCGACGGCCACCTGCGAGGCCGGCAGGCGGCCCGTGGCCACGGTGAACGTGCCGGGCTCGGTCCGCGTCCTCGGCAAGCGGGTGCGGCTGACCGCGGGCGGCCCGACCGAGGTGCGGGTCCCCGGCGTCGGCGAGGTGCGCCTGGAGCTGTCCAGGACGCGGACCACGACCCGCACGGCGGCCGCGTCCGCCCTCGAACTCAAGGTGTCCATCAACCCGTTGAAGCTGAACGTGGCGGAGGTCGAGGGAACGCTCACGCTGGCCGGGGCCGCCTGCCGGACGCCCGCGGCGCGGGCCGCCCAGGAGGCGGAGCCGTCCGAGCCCGCGGAGCACACCGAGCCGTCCGAGGCCGCCGAGGAGCCCGGGCCGGCCGAGCCGTCCGAGCCCGCGGCCGAGCCGGTGACCGAGGTGAAGCCGCAGGGTGCGCACGCGGAGGCCGGACTCGCCGAGACCGGCGGCAGCTCCACGACCCCCTACATCGCCGGCGGCGCGGTGGCGCTGCTCGCCGCGGGCGGGGGAGCGGTCGCGCTCTCCCGGCGCCGGCGCGGCTGACCTCCCGGTCCGGGGCCGCGGCCCCGGACCGGCGCCTCCCGGCCGCCGCGGGTGCTCGTCCCGGCACCGCGGCGGCCGGACGGCGGGGCCTCGTCCCGGGTCACTCCCCTCCCGCGGTGAGCGCCCGGTCCAGCGCCTGGAGGAAGCGGTTGACCGTCGCCCGGTCCCGCACCGCGACCCGCAGCCACTCCTCGCCGAGCCCGGGAAACGTGTCCCCGCGCCGCACCGCGAATCCGAGGCGGCGCAGACTCCGCCGCACCCCCGCGGCCCGCGGCAGCCCGATCAGCACGAAGGGACCCGCCGCCGGCTCCACCACCCGCAGTCCGTCCGAGCAGCCGAACTCCCGCAGACCGGCGACCAGATGGGCCCGGTCCGCCGCGATCCGGTGGGCCGCGTGCGCGGCCTCCGCCAGCGCCCGCGGGGACACGCAGGCCTCGGCGGCCACGAGTGCCGGGGTCGACACCGGCCACAGCGGCTGGGCCCGCTCCAGCGCCCTGATCGTCCCTGCTCCGGCGAGCACGTACCCGATCCGCAGGCCCGCCAGCCCCCAGGTCTTGGTGAGGCTGCGCAGCACCACCAGGCCGGGCACGTCGGTCCGCCCGGCGAGAGCCTCGCGCTCCCCGGGCACCGCGTCCATGAACGCCTCGTCCACCACCAGCACCCGGCCGGGGCGGGCCAGCCGGGCGACGTCCGAGGCCGGGTGCAGCACCGACGTCGGGTTGGTGGGGTTCCCGATCACGACGAGGTCGGCGTCCTCGGGGACGGCGGCCGGGTCGAGGCGGAAGCCGTCCTCCGCGCGCAGCACGAGTCGCTCCACCGTGTGGCCGGCGTCCCGCAGCGCTGCCTCCGGCTCGGTGAACTGCGGGTGCACCACGACCGGACGGCGCACGTCGAGAGCCCGCGCGAGCAGTACGAACGCCTCGGCGGCACCGGCGGTCAGCAGCACCCGCTCCACCGGCAGGCCGTGCCGGGCCGCCACCGCGGCCCGCGCGCCGCGGCCGTCCGGATAGGCCGCCAGGCCGGTCAGCGACCGCGCCATCCGCTCGCGCAGCCACTCGGGGGGAGTGTCCGCGCGGACGTTGACGGCGAGGTCCGTGAGCGCGGAGCCGTCGTCGCGCACCTCGGCGTCCCCGTGGTGCCGCAGATCGTGCCCGCCGTCGGCGGCCTCGTCAGTGCGCATGGGAGTGCGGGTGCCCGCCGTGGTGGTGCCCGTGCCCGTGCTCGCCGTCGTCGTCCGGGTGGAAGTGCGGCTGCTGGGGGAGTCCGACCTTGTCCTCGAAGCCGGGCAGCGCGATGCGGTAGACGCAGGAGTCGCAGTTCATCCGCAGGTCCCCTCCGACGGCCTCCCGGTAGCGCTCCATGACCAGGTCGAGCAGCTCCGGCTCGGGGCCGATCACGTCGGCGGACCGCACGTCCACCTCCGGGTGGGCGGCGGCCCAGCCCTCGGTCTGCCGGCGCACCCGCTCCGGGAGGATGCCGGTGAACAGGAAGTACGGCAGGACCACGATCCGGCGCGCGCCCAGGGCCACGCACCGGTCCAGGCCCGACGGCACGTCCGGCGCCGCCAGCGACACGAACGCCGTCTCCACCCCCGCGTAGCCGCGGCCCTCCCACAGCAGCCGGGCCGCCTTGTGCACCTCGGCGTTGGCGTCCGGGTCGGTGGAGCCGCGGCCCACCAGCAGCACGGTCACGTCGGAGCGGTCCTCGGGCGTGCGCGCCGCAGCGCCGAGCGCCTCGTCCAGCCGCCGCTCCAGCACCGCCAGCAGCGAGGGGTGCGGGCCCAGCGGGCGCCCGTAGGTGTACGAGATGCCCGGGTGGCGCTCCTTCTCCCGGTTCAGCGCCGCCGGGATGTCCCCCTTGGCGTGCCCGGCGGACACCAGCATCAGCGGGACCGCGGCGAACCGGCGCACACCCCGTGCGACGAGTTCGGTGACGGCGTCGCCCAGCGGGGGCGGCGACAGCTCGATGAAGCCGCCCGCGACGGGCAGTTCGGGATGCCGCAGGCCCACCTCGCGGACGAAGGAGCGGAACGCCTCGGCTCCGGACTCGTCCCGGGTGCCGTGGCCGGCGATGAGCAGTGCGGGGGGAGGGGTGGTCACGATGTCTCCTTGACGGGCGCCGGGTCCTCGGCGGCCGGACGGGTGGGGGCGGGGTGGTACAGCAGGGCGTTGAGCGCGGCGGCGGCGACCGCCGAACCGCCCTTCTCGGACACGTTGCTGACGGCGGGCAGCCCGCTCGCCCGCAGCGCGGCCTTGGACTCGGCGGCGCCGACGAAACCGACGGGCAGGCCGATGACGAGCGCGGGGTCGGCGTCCAGCCGCAGCAGCTCCTCCAGCGCGGTGGGCGCGCAGCCGATCACCCACAGGGCGCCCGGACCGACCTGTTCCCAGGCCAGCCGCACGGCGTGCGCCGACCGGGTCAGGCCGGGGCCGGCCACGGCGTCCCCGAGGCGGCAGACGGTGGCGCGGCGGGTGATGCCCGCCGCGACCATCTCGACGTCCACCACGACGGGCGCCCCGGCGTGCAGCGCGGCGTGCGCGCGGTGCAGGGCGTCCTCGTCGGTGACGAGGTCGCGGGCGTACTCCAGGTCGGCGGCGGAGTGGATCACCCGCTCCACCACCGCCCGGGTCAGCGGCGGGAAGTGCGAGGTGTCCAGCCGCGAGCGCAGCCTCCGGAACGACTCCTGCTCGATCGGATGGACGACCCGTTCCCGCCCGGACTCCCGGCTCACGCGTTCTCCTCCTGCCAGCGGTAGCCGCGCGGCGTGACCATGCGCCCGGCGATCTCACGGGTCGCCGTGTTGCCCACGGTCACCACGGTCATCATGTCGACGATGCCCGGATCGAGGGACTCCAGCGTCGTCACCCGGCCGGACTCGTCCGGCCGCGAGGCGTTGCGGACGACGCCGACGGGCGTGCCGGCCCGCCGGTGCTCGGCGAGCAGGGCCAGCGCCTTGGGCAGCTGCCAGTCCCTGCCCCGGCTGCGGGGGTTGTAGAACGTCACGACGAGGTCGGCCTCGGCCGCCGCCCGGACCCGCCGCTCGATCACCTCCCACGGGGTGTGCAGGTCGGAGAGGCTGATCGACACGTGGTCGTGGCCGAGCGGGGCGCCCAGGATCGCCCCGGCCGCCAGCGCGGCGGTCACCCCCGGCACCCCGACCACGTCGATGTCGTCGGACGCCTCGGCCAGCGCGGGCGACGCCATCGCGTACACGCCCGCGTCACCACTGCCGATGAGCGCCACCGCCTTCCCCCGGCGCGCCTCGGCCACCGCCGTGCGGGCCCGCTCCTCCTCGGCGCCGAGCCCCGACTCCAGGACGAGGGTGCCGGGCCGCAGCAGGTCGCGGATCTGGTCGACGTACTGGTCCAGGCCCACGAGCACCGCGGCGCGCCGCACCTCCCGCTCGGCGCGCGGGGTCATCAGGTCGCGGGCGCCGGGGCCGAGGCCCACGACCGCGAGCCGTCCGCGGACCGGCCGCCGTGCCACGGCGACCGTGGCCATCGCGGGCGAGCCGTCCGCCCGCACCGACTTGCGCTTGGGGACGAGCAGTTCACCCCCGCCCACGAGGGCGGCGGCCTCCGCGACCGAGGGGGTGCCGACGGCGGCGAGCGGGGCGTGCGACGGGTTCGGGACGGCGACCGCCGCCAGGTCCTGGGCCGTGTGGGTGACGACCGGCACGCCCAGGCGGGCGGCGGCCCCGACGATCCCCGGCTCCTGCGACTTGGCGTCCACGGTGGCGAGTTCGGCGACCGACCGGACCGAGAGGCCGGCCTCCCGCAGCGCCTCCTCGACCAGGCCGAGGACCTCCTCCACGGGGGCGCCGCGCGAGGCGCCGACCCCCACCACGAGGGACGGCGGGCGCACGAGCACCTCGCGCCGGGCCGGTGCCGCGGCGCGGTCCGACACGCGGATCGCGGCCGACCCGGCCGGCGCGTCCGCTCCGACGTTCGCCGGCAGCGCCGGCAGCGGCCAGCGGCTCGCCCCGTCCAGCGCCACCGGCTCGCCGTCGAGCACCGCCCGCGTCACCCCGGCGACGTCGCCCTCCACGGGCAGGCCGAGCATGTCCAGGCCGGGCACCCCCGCCGCGTCGGTCGCGGTCGTCACCACCGGCTCGGCGCCCAGCACGGCGGCCACCTCGCGGGCCAGCTCGTTGGCCCCGCCGGCGTGGCCCCCCACCAGCGACACCGCGAACCGGGCCGCCTCGTCGACGCACACCACACCGGGGTCGCTCGCCTTGTCGGCGAGCAGCGGTGCCACGAGCCGGACCACCGCGCCGGTGGCCAGGAAGCACACCAGCCGGTCGCACTCGGCGAAGGCGCGCCCGACGGCGTCCGCCACGGGCCCGTCGTACACCCGGGTGCGCGCGGGCCACGCCGCGGCCAGCCGGTCACGGGCCGCCGCGCCCGCCGCCGTGGCGGAGATCAGGCCGATCACTGGGGAACTCCTTCGGTACGGTCCGGGGGCCGGACGCCCCACAGCACGAAAACGGGGTTGATCGCCGCGAGCCGGGACACCTCGCCCGGCAGCGGGGCGAGCCGCGAGGACTGGAGCAGCACGCCGTCGCAGGCGAAACCTGCCGCGGCCAGCGCGTCCCGGGCAGCCGGAACGCGGTCGAGCGAGGCCATCGCGATCACGACGGCCCGGCGCGCCCGGCGGGCGCAGGCCGTGACGATCGTGGGCAGGTCGCTGCCGCCGCCGCCGATGAACACCGCGTCGGGATCGTCCAGTTCGGCCAGCGCCGTGGGCGCGGCGCCCAGCACGACGTGCACGTCGACGCCGTGCGCGGCGGCGTTGGCGCGGATCCGCTCGCAGCCGTCCGGCGTCTTCTCCACCGCGGTCACGGCCGCGCCGAACCGGGCGCACTCGACGGCCACCGAGCCGGAGCCCGCACCCACGTCCCAGACCAGCTCGCCCAGCCGCGGCCCGAGCCGGGCCAGCGCCAGCGCCCGCACCTCGAACTTGCTGATCATCGAGTCGCGGTGGGCGAACGCGGTCTCCTCCAGGGCCCACCGGGCCGGCCCGGCCGCCGGACCGGCGACGGTCCGCGCGGTGCCGGGAGCCCGGTCCGGGTCCAGGCAGAGGACGACACTGACCGCCGTGCCCCAGTCGCGGGCGGCGGCCTCGGCGGGCGTGACCCGTTCGACGCGCTCCTCCTCCGGGTCGCCGAGCGCGGTCGCCACGACCAGCACCCGGTCGGACGCGGGGTGGACGAGGGCGGCGCCCAGCTCGGCGGGGCCCGCGCCGGGCCCGGTGAGCACGCCCACCTTCGGCTGCGACCGGCAGACCTGGACGGCGGTCCGCAGGTCCCGGCCGTGGGCGCTCACGACGACGGCGTCGTCCCACGTCAGTCCGGCGCGCGCGAAGGCCGCCGCCACCGAGGAGACGCCGGGCCGTACGTCCAGCCGCCCGGCCCCGAAGCGTTCGGCGAGCGCCCGGACGATCCCGAAGAACCCGGGGTCGCCCGAGGCGAGCACCACGACCGGCCCGTGCGGCGCCCCGTCGAGGGTGTACCGCTCGATGGCGTCGAGCGCCGGTGCCAGCGGACCGAGCACGATCCGCTCGGCCCGCGCGGCCGGCTCCGCCGCCGCGAGATGCCGCCGGGCGCCCACGACCAGCCCGGCCCCGGCGAGGGCGTCCAGCGCCTGCCGGGGGAGCGGCGCGCCCGTGCCCGTACCGACGACGGTGATCACCGCGGAGCGGTCGGCGGGCCCGGCGCGCCCGCCTCCGTCCTCCGCGCCCGCGGCCCCGGTGTCCAGGGCCTGCGTGCTCATGAGGTGGACTCCTGTGCCGCGCTGCGGCGGGCGGCGCGCAGTTCCGCGCGTGCCTGCGGGTCGGCCTTGCGGAACCCGTGGAAGTGGCCCGGGTGGTACAGGTGCGAGCGGGTCCCGCTCGCGTCCAGGGCCGGACCGACCAGGAAGAGCGTGTGCTTCCAGAGCCTGTGCTCCTTGACCGTCTCCTCCAGCGTCCCGATCGTGCAGCGCACGAGCAGTTCCTCCGGCCAGGTGACCTGGTGCGCCACGATCACCGGCGTGGAGGTCGGATAGCCGCCCTCCAGCAGTTCCCGGACGAGCTGGCCGCTGCGGGCCGCCGAGAGGAACAGCGCCATCGTCGTGCCGTGCCGGGCGAACTCCCGCACCTCCTCGCCCGGCGGCATCGGCGTCTTGCCGCCGCCGAGCCGGGTGAGGATCACCGACTGCGCCACCTCGGGGATCGTCAGCTCGCGCCCCGCGAGCGCGGCCACCGCCGAGAACGACGAGACGCCCGGCACGATCTCGGTCGCGATGCCGAGGGCCGCGCACCGGTCCACCTGCTCCTGGGTGCCGCCCCACAGCGCCGGGTCGCCCGAGTGGATCCGCGCCACCCGCAGACCCTCCTCACGGGCCCGCTCGTACACGGCGACGACGTCCTCCAGCGACATCGTCGCCGAGTCGAGGATCTCGGCGCCCTCGCGGGCGTGGGCGAGGACGTCGGCCTGTACCAGGCTGGCCGCCCAGATCACCACGTCTGCCTCGGCGATGGCGCGCGCGGCACGGAAGGTCAGCAGGTCGGCGGCGCCGGGTCCGGCGCCGACGAAGGTCACGGTGCCGGCAGGGGCAGCGGCCATGGGAATACGGTCCTCTCCTACGGAAAAACCGGGGTGATGCGGTACATCAGCGGACATGGGGGCGTCGCCGAAGGTGCGCGGACGGGGGTTGATCGGATAGCAAGGGCCTATGGCGGTCCTCGTCGCGCTCGGCGCGTTCCTGATGACGCTGGCCGGCGGCTGGACGGCACAGCGGGTGACCGACCGTCGCCATCTGGTTCTCGGACTGGCCGGCGGCCTGATGCTGGGCGTGGTCGGCCTCGACCTGCTGCCGGAGGCGCTCGCGGCGGCGGGCCGCGAGGTGTTCGGCGTCCCCGCCGCGCTGCTGCTGTTCGTGGCCGGCTTCCTGCTGGCCCATCTGGTCGAGCGCCTGCTGGCTCATCGGCAGGCCGCGCACGGCGGCGGAGAGCACGACGGCCGCGCGCCCGAGGTGGGCCTGACGGCCGCCGGCGCGATGGTCGGGCACAGCGCGATGGACGGCGTCGCGATCGGCGCGGCCTTCCAGGTCGGCGGCGGCATGGGGCTCGCCGTCGCCCTCGCGGTCGTCGCCCACGACTTCGCGGACGGCTTCAACACCTACACGATCACCAGCCTGTACGGGAACGCCCGCCGCAAAGCCCTGCTCATGCTGTTCGCGGACGCCGCGGCCCCCGTCGTCGGCGCCGCCTCCACGCTCTTCGTCACGATCCCCGAGGGGCTGCTCGGCGGCTATCTGGGCCTCTTCGGCGGCGTGCTCCTCTATCTCGCCGCCGCGGAGATCCTCCCCGAGGCGCACCACGATCATCCGGCCCGCTCGACCCTGCTGTTCACGGTCGCGGGCGTGGCCTTCATCTGGCTGGTGGTGGGCATCGCGAGCTGAGCGCGCACGGCCTCCGCCGCCCGCGGGACGTGCCGGGCGGGCCGGGTGCTCCGGGCATGCCGGACGGGTTCGGCTCACAGCTTCCCGCCGCGCTCGCCGTGGCGGGGCGCGGGCGCGATGAGCGTCGACAGATAGGGCAGCGCCTCCCCGTCGAGGTCGCCGGCCGGCCGGATCGACTCGTCCTCCAGGCCGAGCGCCGAGCCCCAGACCGCGCTGTCGATCCGCCCGCTGTCCTGCAGGGCCTCGGCGACCTCCCGGGCCTGCCGCCCGAACTTGTACGCCACGACCGTGCCCGGCCCGTTCAGCGCGTCCTTCAGCACGGCCGAGCCCGCCGTCACCGGCACCAGCGTGAGCGGTTCGGTCCCCTCGGTGAGCACGGCGCCCGACCGGGCCGCGAGGTCCTGCATGGCGGTGATGCCGGGAACGGTCTCGACGACGGTGCCGGGCAGCAGCTCGCCGACGGTGTGCGCGAGGTAGGTGAACGTGGAGTACACGTTGGGGTCCCCGATGGTCGCGAACGCCACCGTCGCGTGCCGGGCGAGGAGATCCGCCACGCGTGCGCCGGCGGCGTCCCACGCGGCCTCGCGCCGCCCGCGGTCGCTGCGCTCGTTGAGGGCGAACACCACCCGGAGCACCTTGTCCTCGGGCACGTAGTGCAGGACGGTCGCCTCGGCGCGCCCCCGCTCGCCCGTGTCCATCACGGGGACCACGACGACCTCGGCGGCACGCAGCGCGTTGACGCCCTTCACCGTCACCAGTTCGGGGTCGCCGGGGCCGACCCCGACACCGATCAGCGTTGCGTTCATGACGTCAGGCACCTCTCCACGAACCGACGGGCCACACCGGGCTCGGACGCCCAGTGCGTGTGCAGGTAACTCGCGTGCACGCCGCGCCGCACGAATCCCTCGACGCGCCGCTCGGGCGTGCGCACCCCCCAGGCGGGGGCCGGACCGGCGCCCGGCTCGACGACGGTGCGGTGGAACTCGTGGCCGCGCATCCGGGTGCCGGCCGCGGCGAGCACGCTGTCGGTCACCGCCACGGCGTCGCGGTAGCCGAGGGTGAGCCGCTCGTGCATCCGGGCGGTGGCGTCGACCACCCCGCACATGGGCAGACCGTCGAGGTCGCGGGACAGGTAGAGCAGCCCGGCGCACTCGGCCGCGACCGGGGCGCCGGCCGACGCCAGCGCGGCCACCGCCCGGCGCAGCGGCTCGTTCGCCGACAGCTCGGGTGCGTACACCTCGGGGAAACCGCCGCCGACGACCAGGCCGCCGGTGCCCGGCGGGAGCCGTTCGTCGCGCAGCGGGTCGAAGGGCACGACCTCGGCGCCGGCCGCGGTGAGCAGCTCGGCGTGTTCGGCGTAGGAGAAGGTGAAGGCGGCGCCGCCCGCGACGGCGACGGTGCGCACCCCGGACGGCGCCGGGGTTCCGTCGGCGCCGGGGCCCGCCGCCGACGGTCCGGGGGAGTGCAGCGGCCCGCCCGCGGGCGGCGCCCCGGGACCGGCCGGGGCCGCCCCGGCCGCGTCGCGGTCCGGCGGCGCCGCGGCCCGGACCGCCTCGGCCGCGTCCCAGGCCCCGCCCGGCAGCGCTCCCGCCCCGCGCGCCAGCGCGAACAGTGCGTCCAGGTCACACCCGGCGCGCACCTGCGCCGCCATCGCGGCGACCGCCCCGACCGCCTCCGCGCGCCGCTCGGCGACCGGCACGAGCCCCAGGTGCCGGGACGGCGTGCCCACCGCAGGGGACCGCCGCAGCGCGCCGAGGACCGGCACTCCCGACGCGTCCAGGGCCTCCCGGAGCATGGCCTCGTGCCGGTCGGAGCCCACCTTGTTGAGGATCACCCCGGCGAGACGCACCTCGGGGTCCCAGGACGCGAAGCCGTGCACCAGGGCGGCCACCGACCGGGACTGCGAGGAGGCGTCCACGACGAGCACCACGGGCGCGCGCAGCAGCTTCGCGACCTGTGCCGTGGACGCGAGGTCCCCCTCCCCGGCGGCACCGTCGTAGAGCCCCATCACACCCTCGACGACCGCGAGGTCGCAGCCGTGCGCCCCGTGCGCGAACAGCGGGGCGATCAGCTCGGTGCCGCACAGGTAGGCGTCCAGGTTCCGTCCCACGCGCCCGGTGGCGAGCGCGTGATACCCGGGGTCGATGTAGTCGGGCCCCACCTTGTGCGGGGACACGGCGAGCCCCCGCTCGGCGAACGCCGCCATCAGCCCGGTGGCCACGGTGGTCTTGCCGCTGCCCGAGGAGGGCGCGGCGACGACCAGCCGGGGGACGCAGGACGTCACCACTCGATGCCCCTCTGGCCCTTCTGGCCCACGTCCATCGGGTGCTTGACCTTGGACATGTCCGTCACCAGGTCGGCGATCCCGACGAGCTTCTCCGGGGCGTTGCGACCCGTGACGACGACGTGCTGGGTCCCGGGCCGGTCCCGCAGCACCTCCACCACCTCGTCGGTGTCCACCCAGCCCCAGTGCAGGGGATAGGCGAACTCGTCGAGCACGTACAGCCGGTACGTCTCGGCGGCGAGATCCCGCTTGACCTGCTCCCAGCCCTCGCGGGCCTTCTCCTCGTTGTCCATCTGCGCGTCGCGCTGGACCCAGGACCAGCCCTCGCCCATCTTGTGCCAGTCGACGGTGCCGCCCTCGCCGGAGGCTCCGAGGACGCGCAGCGCGTTCTCCTCGCCGACCTTCCACTTCGCCGACTTGACGAACTGGAACACCCCGATGGGCCATCCCTGGTTCCAGGCGCGCAGCGCGAGCCCGAACGCGGCCGTCGACTTGCCCTTGCCGATCCCCGTGTGCACGACGACCAGCGGCCGGTTCCTTCGCTGACGTGTCGTCAGCCCGTCGTCCGGTACGACACTCGGCTGTCCCTGCGGCATTACGCGGCCCTCCTCGACGTCCCCTGCACATCCCGCACCAGCCCGGCGAGGGAGTCCGCCCGCAGCGCGTCCAGCGTCACCGCCGTGCCGCCCAGTTCACCGGCGAGCCGTCCGGCGAGCCCGAGCCGGACCGGCCCCGACTCGCAGTCGACGACCACCGAGGCGACCCCGTCGGCAGCGAACAGCCCTGCCGCGCGCCCCGCCGTCGCGACCGGTTCCGGCCCGCCCGTGGCGCGCCCGTCGGTCACCAGCACGACCAGCGGCCGGCGCGCGGAGTCCCGCAGCCGCTCGACGCGCAGCACCTCGTGCGCCCGCAGCAGCCCGGCGGCCAGCGGGGTCCGTCCGCCCGTCGGCAGCGACTCCAGCCGGACCGCCGCCGCGTCCACCGACGAGGTGGGCGGCAGCGCCACCTCGGCGGCCGATCCGCGGAAGGTCACCAGGCCCACCTTGTCGCGCCGCTGGTAGGCGTCGAGCAGCAGCGACAGCACGGCCCCCTTGACCGCGCCCATCCGCTGCCGCGCCGCCATGGAACCGGAGGCGTCCACGACGAACAGCACGAGGTTGCCCTCACGGCCCTCGCGTGTCGCCTGCCGCAGATCGTCCCGCCGCACGACCAGACCGCGTCCCGACCTCCCGCGCGCCACCTGGTGCGGTGCGGCGGCCCGGACGGTCGCCGCCAGGTGCAGCTTGGTGAGCGTCCCCCGGGGGCGCCGGGAGCCGGTCGTCCGGCCGTGCTCGGTCCGCGCGCGGGAACGGCGGCCCGCCGCGCCCTCGCCGAGGCCGGGCACGCTCAGCACCTTCGTCCGGAACGGCTCGGCCGCCCGGACCGGCGACTGCTCGCCCGCGCCCCGGCCGGCCGGGGCCTGCCCGTCCTCCGACGGCTCGCCCTGCGCGGGCACGTCACCGGCCGGGGAGCCGTCGTCCGGCCCGTCCTGCGGCGGACGACCGCCACCGCCGGGACCGTCCGGGTCGGGGTCGGGCTCGTCGTCCGGACCGTCGCCGTCGCCGTCCGAACCGCCGAACTCCTCCAGCGTCTCGTCCAGTTTGTCCTCGTCGAGGCCGGGCGCGTCGAAGGGGTTGCGCCGCCTGCGGTGCGGCAGGGCCAGCAGCGCCGCCTGCCGGACGTCCTCGGCGAGCACGTCCGTACGGCCGGCCCAGGCGGCGAGCGCGGTCGCGGTGCGAGCCATCACGATGTCGGCGCGCATGCCGTCCACCTCGAAGGCCGCGCAGGTCGCCGCGATCTGCCGCAGCGCCGCGTCCCCGAGCCGCACGGACGGCAGCAGCGTGCGGGCCGCCACGATCCGGGCCCGCACCTCGGCCTCGTCGTCCGCCCAGCGTGCCGCGAAGGCCGCCGGGTCGTCGTCGTGGGCGAGCCGCCGCCGCACCACCTCCACCCGCTGGTCCGGCTCCCGCGACGCGGCGACCTCGACGGTCAGTCCGAACCGGTCGAGCAGCTGCGGCCGCAGCTCGCCCTCCTCGGGGTTCATCGTCCCGACGAGCAGGAACCGCGCCGCGTGCCGGACGGAGACGCCCTCGCGCTCGACGTAGGAGGCGCCCATCGCCGCCGCGTCGAGCAGCAGGTCGACCAGGTGGTCGTGGAGCAGGTTGACCTCGTCGACGTACAGGATGCCGCGGTGCGCCTCGGCCAGCAGGCCCGGCTCGAACGCCTTGACGCCCTCGGACAGCGCCCGCTCGATGTCCAGGGCGCCCACCAGCCGGTCCTCGGAGGCCCCCACGGGCAGCTCCACCATCCGCGCCGGACGCGTCGCGGTCCCCTCCGCCGGGTGCGGGCCGTCGGGGCAGCCCGGGTCCGGGGCGGCCGGGTCGCAGGAGAAGCGGCAGCCGCCGGCCACGTCGACGGCCGGCAGCAGGGCCGACAGGGCGCGCACCGCCGTCGACTTGGCGGTGCCCTTCTCGCCGCGGACGAGCACGCCGCCCACGGCCGGGGACACGGCGTTCAGCAGCAGCGCGAGGCGCAGGTCGTCCTGGCCGACCACCGCGGTGAACGGGAACGGGGTACTCACTTCTCGTCGCCCTCCAAGTCGCCTTCGAGCTCCAGATAGCCGGCGCGCAGCCGCTCCAGCGTCTCCGCGTCCGGCTCGGCCCACAGACCGCGTTCGGCGGCCTCCAGCAGCCGCTCGGTGATCCCGCGCAGCGCCCACGGGTTGGACTTCTTCATGAAGTCCCGGTTCTCCGCGTCGAAGACGTACTCCGCGCTGAGCTTCTCGTACATCCAGTCGTCCACCACGCCGGCCGTGGCGTCGTACCCGAAGAGGTAGTCGACCGTCGCCGCCATCTCGAAGGCGCCCTTGTAGCCGTGCCGCCGCATCGCGGCCATCCAGCGCGGGTTGACCACCCGGGCGCGGAACACCCGGTGCGTCTCCTCGCCGAGCGTGCGGGTCCGCACCTGGTCGGGCACCGCCGAGTCGCCGACGTACGCCTCCGGGCTGGAGCCCGTCAGATGGCGCACCATCGCGACCATGCCGCCGTGGTACTGGAAGTAGTCGTCGGCGTCGACGAGGTCGTGCTCGCGGGTGTCGACGTTCTTCGCCGCGACCGCGATGCGCTTGAACGCCGTCTCCATGTCCCCGCGTGCCGCCCGCCCGTCGAGCCCGCGCCCGTAGGCGTAGCCGCCCCACACCGCGTACACCTCGGCGAGGTCCGCGTCCGAGCGCCAGTTGCGCGCGTCGATCAGCGGCAGCAGTCCGGCCCCGTACGCGCCCGGCTTCGAGCCGAAGACCCGGGCCGTCGCGCGCCGCCGGTCGCCGTGCTCGGCGGTGTCCTCGTCGGCGTGCCGGCGCACGAAGTTGCGGTCGGCGGGCTCGTCCAGCTCCGCGACCGCGCGCACCGCGTCGTCGATCAGCCCGACCACGTGCGGGAACGCGTCGCGGAAGAAGCCCGAGATGCGGACCGTGACGTCGATGCGGGGACGGCCCAGCTCGTCGAGCGGGACCACCTCGAAGCCGGTCACCCGCCGCGACGCGTCGTCCCACACCGGGCGGCAGCCCAGCAGCGCGAGGATCTCCGCGATGTCGTCGCCCTGCGTCCGCATCGCGGAGGTGCCCCAGACCGTCAGCCCGACCGACGTCGGGTACTCCCCGGTGTCCTGGAGGTAGCGCTGCACGAGCGAGTCCGCGAGGGACTGGCCGACCTCCCAGCTCAGCCGGGACGGAATGGCCTTGGGGTCGACCGAGTAGAAGTTCCGGCCGGTCGGCAGCACGTTGACCAGACCGCGCGTCGGCGAACCCGAGGGACCCGCCGGGACGTACCCGCCGTCGAGCGCCTTCAGGATGTGCCCGATCTCGTCCGTGGTGCGCGCCAGCCGCGGCACGACCTCGCGGCACGCGAACTCCAGCACCCGTACGGCATCCGGGAGTTCGGACCCCAGCACCTCGCGTACGAGAGCCGGGACGGCGGCGGCGTCCCAGCCGCGCTCCTCCATGCCCAGCGCCGCCCGCCGGCACAGCTGCTCCAGCAGGTCGACGGCGTCGGCCGCCGTCCGGTTCGGGCCCGCGACGAGGTCGCTCAGCTCGGCCGGGACCTTCACCGCGGCCCCCGGCTCGGCCAGCAGCTCCTTCTCCACCAGGCCGAAGTGCTCCGCGAGAGCCGCCCGCAGACCGGGCAGCGCGTTCGCCGCGCCGCCCCACACCTGCGCGGCGCGCAGCACCGCCAGCACCAGGTTCACCCGCGGCTCCGCCTCCGGGCCGCCGCCCAGGACGTGCAGGCCGTCACGGATCTGCACGTCCTTGATCTCGCACAGGTAGCCGTCGATGTGCATCACGAACTCGTCGAAGTCGCCGTCGTCCGGCTGCTCGTCGACGTGCAGGTCGTGGTGCAGCTCCGCGGCCTTCACCAGCGTCCAGATCTGCGCGCGGACCGCCGGGGCCTTCGTCGGGTCCAGGTCGGAGACCAGCGCGTACTCGTCGAGGAGCTGCTCCAGCTTCGCGAGGTCCCCGTAGGTGTCCGCGCGGGCCATCGGCGGCACCAGGTGGTCGACGACGGTGGCGTGCCCGCGCCGCTTGGCCTGCGTGCCCTCGCCCGGGTCGTTGACGATGAACGGGTAGACCAGGGGGAGTTCGCCGAGGACCGCGTCGGGTGCGCAGCCGCCGCCGAGCCCGAGGCCCTTGCCCGGCAGCCACTCCATCGTGCCGTGCTTGCCCATGTGCACGACGGCGTCCGCGCCGAAGCCGCCCTCCGACGGCGCGGCCTCCAGCCAGCGGTAGGCCGCCATGTAGTGGTGCGAGGGCGGCATGTCCGGGTCGTGGTAGATCGCGATCGGGTTCTCGCCGAAGCCGCGCGGCGGCTGGATCATCACCACGACGTTCCCGAACTCCAGGCACGCCAGCACGATGTCCTCGCCGTCCACGTAGAGCGAGCCCGGCGGTTCGCCCCACGCCTCCAGCATGCCCGCGCGCAGCCCGGGGTCGAGCGTGTCGAACCAGGCCCGGTACTTTGCCAGCGGCACCCGCGCCGGGGCGGCGGCGAGCTGCTCCTCGGTCAGCCACTCCACGTCGTGGCCGCCCGCCGCGATGAGCCGGTGGATCAACTCGTCGCCGTTGTCGGGGTGTTCGGCGACCCCGTACCCCGCGTCGCGCAGGGCGTCGAGGACCCGCACCGCCGAGGCCGGGGTGTCCAGGCCGACCGCGTTGCCGACCCGCGCGTGCTTGGTCGGGTACGCGGTGAAGACGATGCCGAGCTTCTTCTCCGCGTTCGGCTTGTGCTTGAGCACGGCGTGCCGCAGGGCGATCCCGGCGACCCGCGCGGCCCGCTCGGGATCGGCCACGTACACCGGGACGTCGTCCGGGCCCTGCTCCTTGAACGAGAACGGCACGGTGATCAGGCGGCCGTCGAACTCCGGGATCGCGACCTGCATGGCGGCGTCCATCGGGGACAGCGCCGCGTCGGACGCCTCCCAGGCGCTCCTCGACGAGGTCAGGCACAGCCCCTGGAGGACGGGGACGTCGAGGTCGGCGAGCGCCCCGATGTCCCAGGCCTCCTCGTCACCGCCCGCCGACGCCTGCGACGCGTGCGTGCCGCCGGCCGCGAGGACCGTGGCCACGAGGGCGTCGGCCCGGCCGAGGATCTCGTACAGCTCCGGGTCCGCCCCGCGCAGCGAACCGCAGTACACGGGCAGCGCGTTGGCGCCGCGGGCCTCGATGGCGTCGCACAGGGTGTCCACGAAACCGGTGTTCCCGGACAGCTCGTGCGCCCGGTAGAACAGCACTCCGACGGTCGGCCGGCCCTCGGTGAACTCCCGTTCGCCGTGCACCCCGAACGCGGCGGTCCTGTGCGGTTCCTCGAAGCCCTCGCCCGTCAGCAGCACGGTGTCGGACAGGAACCGGGCCAGCTCGGCGAGGTTCGCCGGGCCGCCCTCGACGAGGTAGCGCAGCGCCTCCGCCACCACGCCGGCCGGTGCCGACGACTCGGCCATCAGCTCGGCGTCCGGGACGGACTCGCCGCCCAGCAGCACGGTCGGAACGCCGGACGCCTTCAGGAAGGCCAGCCCGTCCTCCCAGGCCCGCTTCCCTCCGAGCAGCCGTACGACGGCGAGGTCCGCGCCCTCGACGAGCGCGGGGAGTTCGCCGGCGACCTCCACCCGGGTCGGATTGCCGATCCGGTAGGCGGCGCCGGAGGCACGGGCCGCCAGCAGATCCGTGTCGGCGGTCGACAACAACAACACTGTGCTCATGCGGGCGCTCCCGGTGGAATGAAGGGCAGTCCTTGCGGCGCGCCGGACTCGATGAGCCGCCACAGCGCGTCCGTGTCCGCGTGTTCCTCGATCAGATCGCCGAGCCGGTCCAGCTGCTCCTCGCGCAGCGCCCCGAACGACGTGTCGGCCGCCGGTACGAAGCGGCGGCCCGCGGCGGCGGCCACCTCGCGCAGGAAGGCCCGGCGGAAACCGTCCGACTCCAGCGAGCCGTGCCAGTGCGTGCCCCAGACGGAGCCGGTCCGGCACCCGTCCAGGAAGGGCTCGCCGCCGGTCACCTCGGCGACACCATGATGGATCTCGTACCCCTCGACGGGTTCGCCGAGGGCCTCGCCGACCGGCCGGGCCAGCGTCTTCTCCCGCGCGAACCGCACCCGGACGGGGAGGAGTCCGAGTCCGTCGACGTGCCCGGCCCGCGACTCGACCTCGTCCTCGATGTGCTCCCCGAGGAGCTGGAAGCCGCCGCAGATCCCCAGCACCGGGCGGCCCTCGGCGGCCCGGCGGGCGATCGCGTCCGCGAGACCCCGCTCGCGCAGCCACGCCAGCGCCTTCACCGTGCCCCGGGTCCCCGGCACGATCACCAGGTCCGCGTCGGCCAGTTCCTCGGCCCGGTCCACGAACCGCACGACGACGCCCGGTTCGGCGGCCAGCGCGTCCACGTCGGTGAAGTTCGACATCAGCGGGACCGCGCACACCGCGACCCGCAGGACGTCCGCGCCGACGGGGGAGGAGACCGCCGACTCGCGGACCGCGCCGCGCAGCGAGACCCGCAGCCCGTCCTCCTCGTCGATGCCCAGACCGTGCCGGAAGGGCAGCACGCCCAGGGTGCGGCGGCCGGTGAGGCCGTGCAGCATGTCGAGCCCGGGCTCCAGCAGACTCACGTCGCCGCGGAACTTGTTGACGAGGAACCCGGCGACCAGCGCCTGGTCCTCGGGCGACAGCAGGGCCACCGTCCCGAAGAACGAGGCGAACACCCCGCCCCGGTCGATGTCGCCGACGACCAGCACGGGCAGCCCCGCGTTCCGCGCGATGCCCATGTTCACGATGTCGGTGCGCCGCAGATTGATCTCGGCCGGACTTCCCGCCCCCTCACAGATCACCGCGTCATACGTGCCCCGCAACCGGTCCAGACAGTCGAGCACCGTCGCCAGCAGTGCCTCCCGGTGCCCCCCGGACGCGAGCGCCGACGGCTCCTCGCCCGCCGGGCCGCCGAAGAATCCGCGGGCGCTCATCTCGCCCACCGGCCTGCCCAGCAGCACGACCTGGCTGGTCCGGTCACCGCCCGGCTTGAGCAGCACGGGGTTCATCAGGGCGGTCGGCTCCACCCGGGCGGCCTGCGCCTGCATCGCCTGCGCCCGCCCGATCTCGGCGCCCTCCCGCGTCACGAACGAGTTCAGGGACATGTTCTGCGCCTTGAACGGCGCCACCTTCACCCCGTGGCGCACCAGCCACCGGCAGATCCCGGCGGTCACCACGCTCTTGCCCGCGTCCGAGGTGGTCCCGGCGATCAGCAGCCCGCCGCTCACGCGCCACGCCCCTTCCGGCTCAGCAGAGCCCGTCCGCCGGCGCACACGCCCAGCGCCAGCCAGCCGACGCGGCGCGAGAGCCGCACGGCCCGCTCGATGTCGGCGACCCGGACGGTGCGCCCGGCGCCGTTGAGTACCGGCCGGTGCTCGATCCGTCCGGCGTAGGAGAGGGTGCCGCCGAGCCGCACCCCGAGCGCGCCGGCGAACGACGCCTCCACCGGACCGGCGTTGGGGCTCGGGTGCCGGCCGGCGTCGGCACGCCAGGCCCGCACCGCGCCGCCCGGGTCCGTCCCGGCGACGGCCGCGAGCAGCGCGGTCAGCCGGGCGCCGGGCCAGCCCGCGACGTCGTCGAGCCGGGCGGAGGCCCAGCCGAAGCGGCGGTGGCGCGGGGACCGGTGGCCCACCATCGCGTCCAGCGTGTTGACGGCGCGGAAGGCGACGAGGCCGGGCACGCCGGCCACGGCGCCCCAGACGAGCGCGCCCACCACGGCGTCGGAGGTGTTCTCGGCGACGGACTCGACGACCGCGCGGGCGATGCCGTCGGCGTCGAGCGCCTCGGGGTCCCGCCCGCACAGGTGCGGCAGGCGTTCCCGGGCGCCGCGGAGGTCCCCGGCCGCGAGTGCGCCCGCGACCGCCCGCCCCTCGCGGCCGAGCGAGGTGCCGCCCACCACGGCCCAGGTGGTGGCGGCGGTCAGGGCGAGGGAAGCGGCTCGCGAGGAGCGCAGGGAGCGGTGGGCGAGTACGGCGAGGGCGGTGGCGCCGCCGCCGCACACGGCGGTGTGCAGGGCGCCCCACCCGCGGTGGTCGTGCCACAGGCTCCGCTCGACGGCCCCGGCCGCCCGCCCGAACGCGGCGACCGGATGCCCGCGGCGGGGATCGCCGAGCAGCAGGTCGCCGAGGAGGCCGGCGGCGGCGCCGTACGCGAAGACGCGATCGGCCCGCACGGGGTCAGCCGGCCGCGGGGTGCGGCGGAACGCTCGTACTCGACAGGACCGGCAACGGGCAGCCGCGCATGGCGATGTGTCCTCACTCAGGGTGTCCACGCCCTGGTTCGACGAGACCGGCGGCGAGAGTTCCTGGCTCCCGGGGAGTCGCCTCCCCGGTCACAGTGGCGGGACCGCGCCGGATTCACACCGGCTTCCTCTCATGCCCCCGTACTTGGCCTGGGCAGTCCACCACGCGTGAGAACGGCAGTCAACTTGCTGTTGACCTGCACGAGGAGAGTGTGCGCAGCCCCACACGCCCGTGGGGTGCGGGACGGATGTTCCGTCCCGCACCCCACGTGAAGTGCTGCCCGATGACGGCCCGTTCGGGCCGTTCGTCCGGTTCTACTTGCTCATGATGAGCGTGATGCCGTACGCGACCGCCGCGGCGCAGGCGGCGAAGCACACGTAGGCACCGGTGGCCGCCGCGACGGCGGAGCCGCCCTGCGACGACTCCTTCTTGGAGAGGCCGGCGACGCCGAGGGTGAAGAGGCCGACGAGGGCGACGGTGGCCGCGAGGCTCACCCCGAAGACGGAACCGAGGGCTGACCAGTCGATGTGCATGCTGTTTCTACCTTCGGTTCTCAGGCCACGCGCGACGGCGCCGGCGGGTTCGCCGCGGGCTCGGCGGGAGCGGGGATGGTGGCCGCGAGGTCCTCGGCCACGGAGCCGGCGGGCGGCGGGGTGACGGCGGCCATGGCGGTGGTGACGACGCCCGCGGGCTCGTCGTCGTTCACGTTGGTGTGGTCGATGACCTCGCGCCGCGAGCGGCGCCAGATCGCCAGGCTGGAGACGACAAGGAACACCGCGACCAGCGTGGTGCCCCAGGCGCCGAAGCCGGTGACCCACTCGGCCAGGGCGCCGACCAGGGCGGCGGCCGGCAGCGTGAGCACCCAGGCGACGAGCATGCGGGTGGCGGTGGACCAGCGGACCACGCCGCCCTTGCGGCCGAGGCCCGCGCCCATCACGGACCCGGAGACCGCGTGCGTGGTGGAGAGGGAGAAGCCGAGGTGCGAGGAGGCGAGGATGACCGTCGCCGCGCTGGTCTGGGCGGCGAAGCCCTGCTGCGGCTGGAGGTCGGTCAGGCCCCTGCCCATGGTGCGGATGATGCGCCAGCCGCCCAGGTAGGTGCCGAGCGCGATCGCGAGACCGGCGGAGAGGATGACCCAGACCGGCGGGTCGGAGTCGGGCGCCACGGCGCCGCCGGCGACCAGGGCCAGGGTGATGATGCCCATCGTCTTCTGCGCGTCGTTGGTGCCGTGGGCCAGCGAGACCAGGCCCGCGGAGGCGATCTGCCCGGCGCGGTACCCCTTCTCGGTCGCCTTGCCGCCGGCGTTCCGGCCGAGGCGGTAGGACAGCCGGGTGGCGAACAGCGCGGCCAGGCCGGCGACGATCGGGGCCGCCACGGCGGGGATGAGCACCTTGCCGACCAGGACGTCCCCGTGCACCGCGCCGGTGCCGGCCGAGGCGATGGTGGCGCCGACCAGGCCGCCCATGAGGGCGTGGCTGGAACTGGACGGCAGTCCGATGAGCCAGGTCACCAGGTTCCAGAGGATCGCGCCCACCAGGGCGGCGAAGATCACTTCTGGCCGGATGCCGGACTCGTCGACGAGGCCCTTGGAGATCGTGTTGGCGACCTCGACCGAGAGGAAGGCGCCGACAAGGTTCAGCACGGCGGACATCGCCACCGCGACCTTGGGCTTGAGCGCGCCGGTCGAGATGGTGGTGGCCATCGCGTTGGCGGTGTCGTGGAAACCGTTCGTGAAATCGAACACGAGAGCGGTGACGATCACGATTCCGAGGAGGAGCGTGATGTGTTCCATTTACCCAGGCTTCTGTTGGACGTCAGTGGCAGGTGGACCGTAGGCAACCTGGATGAACGGAAGATGAACTGGGTCGGGCTTTGTGGTGTCCCGAAGGGCGAATCCGTCCTCCGCTTGTCCCCGGGGGAGGCCGCGACACTCGAACAGAGGTCGAACACCCGGTCCCCGTACGGGTCGCCGCACGCCTCGGGACCGGCCCGGACCGCCGGGCCTGCCGCCGGGGAGATCCTCGTCACGCGCCGGGGCCGTGGAGGCTCCGGCGGCCTCCGCTCGGCACCCTCCGCGCGTCCTCGCCCCCCGGCCGGTCGCCCTCCGGCCCGCGGCTGACAGGATTCCCGCACGGAGGGACCCGGCGCGGCCGGCGAACCCGCCCGCGAGCGCGGGCGGGCGGCGGCACGGGCCGAGCGCGGCGACGACGGGGAGGATCGACCCATGACGGATGAGCACGAGGGCCGCGGCGCACGGCACGGCGGACCGCCGGCGCGCCCCGCGGACGCGGGCCCGCCCCGCCGCGCGGCGGGCGCGCTGGAGGAGGCGTGGGGCGACCTCGTGGCGACGGCGCGCCGCACGGTGGCCGACGGACTCGTGGTCGGCACCTCGGGAAACGCCTCCGTGCGCGTCGGGGACACCGTGCTGGTGACGCCGACCGGCGTGCCCTACGACCGGCTGACACCCGCCGACGCCGTCGGGGTCGACCTCGACGGCCGGCAGGTCCTCGGGTCGCTCCGCCCGACCAGCGAACTGCCGATGCACCTCGCCGTCCACCGGGAGACCGACGCCCGGGCCGTGGTCCACACCCACGCCGCGCACGCCACGGCCGTCTCGCTCCTCGTCCCCGAACTGCCGCTGGTCCACTACATGGCCGGAGCCCTCGGCGGCCCCGTCCGCGTCGCCCCGTACGCCGCCTACGGCACCCCGGAACTGGCCGCGCACGTGCTCTCGGCGCTGGCCGGGCGCACCGCCTGCCTCCTGCGGAACCACGGCACGCTGGCCTACGGGGACTCGCTGGAGCAGGCGTACGACCGCACCGCGCAACTGGAGTGGATGTGCCGCGTCTGGCTGCTGGCCTCCTCGGTCCCGGGCCACTCGCCCTCGCTGCTGTCCCCGGCCCAGCTCCGGGAGGCGGGCGAGCGGCTGCGGGACTACGGGCAGCCGGGCCCGCGCGGCGGCGGCTGAGCCGTCCGCCGGTCGGGGCGCCGGTCACCACCGGCCCCCTCCCACTGGCCGACGGCGGGCCGCGCCGGGAGACTGGACGGGTGCGCACCCCAAGAGCCGCGGCCGCAGCCGTCACCGTCGCCACAGCCGCCGTCGCGGCCGCCGTCGCGGCGGGCCGGTTCGCCTGCGACGCCGCGCTGAAGACGCGTCCCGGCAAGCCCCTGCCCACCGAACCCCGGCTCACCGTGCACGCCACGGCGGACGGCGGGATCACCCTGACCCGTACCCTGGCCTCCCTGCGCCCCGGCGTCTACGGCCTCGCGGCCGACGGCACGCACGCCATCGCCGGACCGGTCCAGGACGCCACCCCGCACACCGCCGACACGGTCGTGCGCCGGCTGGACGGGGTCACCCACGGCTCCCTGGAACCCGGCGACAAGGTCTGGCTCGTCCCGAACCTGTACGTCGGAGACCCGGGGTCGGCACTGGGCCTGGAGCACAGCGACGTCGACGTGCCCGGGGAACTGGGCCCGCTGCCCGCCTGGTTCGTGCCCGCCGTACGCGACACCTGGATCATCACCGTGCACGGCCTGGGCGCCACCCGGGAGCACCCCATGAACGTGATGCGCTTCCTGAACGAGCGCCACTTCCCCGTGCTCGACCTCGCCTACCGCGGCGACCTCGGCGCGCCCCGCTCCCCGGACGGGCTGAACCACCTGGGCGAGACCGAGTGGCGCGACCTCGACGCGGCCATCCGCTACGCCGTGCGGTACGGCGCCCGCCGGATCATCCTCTACGGCTGGTCCACGGGCGCCACGATGGCCCTGCGCGCCGCCGCCCACTCGGCGCTGCGCGAACGGATCTCCGGACTGGTGCTGGACTCGCCCGTCCTCGACTGGGAGGTCACGCTGCGCGCCCTGGCCGGCGCCCGCCACACCCCGGGGTTCCTGCTGCCGCTCGCGGTGCGCGCCGCCCAGGGGCGCACCGGGGTCCGCGGCGACCGCATCGCGAGCGCGGCCCGCCCCGACCGGATCACCGTGCCGACCCTGCTGGTGCACGGCCCGGACGACACCATCGCCCCCTGGGGCCCCTCGCGCCGCCTCGCCGCGAGCCGCCCGGACCTCGTCACCCTGCACACCGTCGCGGACGCCCCGCACGCCGCCCTGTGGAACGCCGACCCGGCGGCCTACGAGGAGGCGCTGCGCCGCTTCCTCACCCCGCTGATGTGACACCGGCGGCCGTCCCCCGCCGCCGGCGCCCGGGGCGGCGGGAACGGCTCCGGGGCGCTTCCGGTTGGGTCCGGGACAACTCCCCGGGGCGTGCCCCGCGGTGCCCCGAACGCCCCGGCGGGCCGCCGTCCCGGGCGCCCGCGCGGGCCGCCGGGGCATTCCGTTTGGGTTTTCGGACCGTCAACCGGAAGACTGCACCCGTGACGTCCCGTAACCCGCGCGACTCCAGGCTCCGACTCGTCGGCCCGCGGCCCCTCGCGGCCGCTCCCCGAGCGGTGACCCGGCGCCGCACCGCCCGCCCCGCGCCGCGGCCGCCCGAGGGCACCCCGCCGCCCGCGGAACTCGCCCGGATGGCACGCACCGGCCTGTCCGACGCGGCCCGGGTCGCCCGCTGGGCCGACGCGGCGCTGCGCCCGGGACGCGACGGCGCGAGTTCCGACGGCAAAGGCGCCCTCTCCGACGCGACCGCCGAACGGGCCGCCGCCGAACTGGATCTGACGACGCGTCAGGTGCGGGCGGACTGGGACACCGCGCGGCTCGCCGGCCTCATCGAGGTGCACGGCGACAGCGCCCGCCCCGGCTGGCGGCTGCGGGCCTGGAGCCGGGACGACAGCGCCGTCCTGCGGGGCTGGGTCGCCCTCTTCGACGCCTGGTCGCTGGCCCACCCCGAGCCCGCGGACCGGGAACCGGCCGCCGTCGCCGAGGTCGTCTCGGCGATGCCCCAGGTGCTGTCCTTCCTCCAGCTGTCCGCCGGTCCCGTCCCGGTGGAGCAGCTCCTCGACCTGCTCCAGCAGCGGGTCACGGAACTGCGCACCGAACGCTGCGAGGTGCCCTACGGGCCCCGGCCCGAGCCCGTCGCGGAGCCCGCCGCGGTCCCGGACGCCCCGCTCGCCCCGCTCGCCCCGCTCCTGGACTGGGCGCTGCGGGCCCTCGCCTCGGTCGGCGCGCTGACCTACGGCGACGGGCAGGCCACCCTGACCCCGCTCGGCAGCTGGGCGGTGTGGGTCAAACTGGAGCAGATCTGCGTGGCCGCTCAGAGCCCTGCCGGGAACATCGAGCAGTCCGCCGAGGACATGCTCCGCGGCTGCGCCCAGCTCCGGCCGAACGCGGCTCGCGCCGAGTACCGCGCGTGGCTCGCCGCCCGCCCCGTCGGCAGCGCCGTCGCCGAACTGCTCGCGGCGGCCCGCGGCGAGGACGCCCTCACCCGCGGACTGGCCTTCGAGGCGCTGCGGGTGGTCGGCGCCCCTGCCGAGCCCGACGTGAGCGCCGTGGCCGACGAGCCGTGGCTGCGGCCGTACGCGCTGCTGTGGCTCGCCGAGCACGACGGCCACGACCCGGAGGACGCGCACGAGGTGCTGACCCGCGCCGAGTCGACCTGGCTGTGGGTCGACACCGCCGCCGCCGTCGCCGACCACGGCGACGCGCCGCTGCTCGTGCGCCACCTGGAGTCGGCGGTGCAGCCCACCGTGCCCGCGCTCCTCGACGAGGTGCGCGCGGTCGGGCACCCGCGCACCGTGCAGGTGCTCGTCGCGCTCGCCGCCGCCCACCCGGACCCGGCGCTCGCCAAGGCCGTGCGCCGGGCCGCCTTCCAGGTCCACACCGGCGGGAACTGACCGTGCGGGCCCGCGGCCGGTACGGCGGGGCCCCCGCGCCGGGCACAGCGTGGGAGCGGGCCCACGGAATCCGGCGGCGTTGACGCCCCACCGGCGGCCCGCGAACTGGCACGGGCGGCGGAGCCGCGACGCCCCCGCACCGAGGCCCACGGGACGACCGGGCGCCGAGTGCGCCGCCCCGGCCGGGTCGGGCGGGCGCGACGCGAAGGCCGTGGCCCGGCGCCGAACGGCCGCGTGGGCGGGGGATGCGGGGGCGGGGCCGAGGCCGGGCCCGCCCGCCGAGCGCGACGGGAGCCCGGAGGGTCCTCGCCCGACTGGCATCCGCAGGTACCGCCGCAGAGCGTCCGGCACGGCGGACGTAACCATCGGAGCCCCGTCGACCGGGTCGGCGCCTGCCCGTTCCGGTTCGGCGGCTCCCGTCGGGTTCCTCGGGCCTCCGGAGCAGGCCGTCACTCTTCGCGGGAGCCCTCCCGCACCCGGTGCCTCACCCCGGCGTGACGCCCGCGTCCCCGCCGCCCACCTCCGGCGCGTAGGTGCCGAAGCTCCAGATGTTGCCCTCGATGTCGCGGGCCATGTAGTCCCGCGCGCCGTAGTCCTGGTCGGTCGGGGGCATCAGGATCTCCGCACCGTGCTCCGCGGCGTGCCGGTGGTGGGCGTCGACGTCGTCCACCACGATGTACACCCCGCACGGGCCTGCGTTCTTCATGGCCTCGTCGAACCGGCCGCCGCGGCCCTTGGAGCCGAGCATCACCGCGCCGTTGCCCTGCACCAGTTCGGCGTGCATGACCGAACCGTCCTCGCCTTCGTAGACCGACAGCTCGGTGAAGCCGAGGGCCTCCGTGAGCTGGCGGATCGCCGCCTTCGCGTCGGCGTACAACAGGGAGGGGTAGATGCTCGGACGCCCGCCGCCACCAGTCATGCCGATCACTCCGTCTCGTCACCTCGCCGGAAAACCGTTGCGCCGTCCAGTCTGGCACCGGCCACCGACAGCCACCCCCCGGCCGCGGCCGGGGGTCCGCGCCGCACGGCCCCGGCCCGTCCCCGCAGCGGGCGGCCCGCAGCGGCTCCCGGTCAGCGGAACGTGTCGCACTGCGCCATGTCGCCGCTGCTGAAGCCCTGGTAGAACCACTGCCGGCGCTGCTCGGCCGACCCGTGCGTCCACGTCTCCGGGGTCACCCGGCCCTGGTACCGCTCCTGGATGCGGTCGTCGCCGACGGCGCCGGCCGCGTCCAGACCGTCGCGGATGTCGGCGTCGGTCAGCGAGGTCAGCAGCGGCTTCCCCGAGGACGTGGACGGGGTGGTCGTCGCGTGCCGGGCCCACACGCCCGCGTAGCAGTCGGCCTGGAGTTCCGTCTTCACGGAGTTGCTGTCCGCGCCGGTCACGCCGTCCCGCGCCCGGCCGAGCGCGCCCGTGAGGTCCTGCACGTGGTGCCCGTACTCGTGCGCCACCACGTAGGCCTCGGCGAACGGTCCGCCGCTGGAGCCGAACTGGGTGCGCAGGTCGTCGAAGAAGCCCAGGTCCAGATAGACCTTGCGGTCGCCGGGACAGTAGAAGGGCCCCACGGCCGAGGAGGCGGAGCCGCAGGCGGTGCCCACCCGGCCGTCGAAGAAGACCGTGGGGGAGGGCGCGTAGGTGCCGCCCCGGCGGGCGAACTCCTTCGTCCAGTAGGTCTGGATGCTGTTGACGACGGCGACGACCCGGCAGTCCTGCCGGGCGTTCGCGTCCCGTCCCGTCCGGCAGGACTGCTGCACCCGGCCCAGGGAGGAGGCGGACGCGCCCGGCCCGCCGCCGTCCGAGGAGAGGCCGAGCTGGTCCGGCCCCACCCCGAAGAACAGCCCGAGGACCAGGGCGACCAGCGCGGCGAGGCCGCCGCCGAGGGTCGCCCTGCCGCCGGGGAGGCGGCTGCCGCGCACGTCCTGGACCTCGGACGTGTCCAGGTCGGCGTCGTCGTCGAACTGCATGCCCGTACCACCCTCCGCCGTTTCCCGGTCGCCCGCTCCGTGGCGCCATCCTCGTACGCCGCCGGTCCCGGGGCCGCGACCGGCGGTCCGAACGGGCTACCGGCCCTGCGGGGGCCTGGTGCCCCGGGACGACCGGGTGACGCCCCTCGCCCCTCGTCCCGTCACCGCGGGTGACGGGGCGAGGGTCACAGCACCGGAGGGCCCCGGGCCGGAAAAGTGCTTGCACGGCCCCGTTAGACTTGGCCCATGGCCTGTCTCCTCGCGCATTAGACGGCGGGAACGCCCTCAGCCGTCCGTCCGCCAATCTCCCCCCGAGCTCTCGGCTCCGCTCGTCGAGCAGGGGACACAAGCCCTGGAGTCCGTCCTTGATCTCCGCCTCCGGTATCGAGCTGCGCGCCGGCGCCCGCATCCTCATCGAGTCCGCCACCTTCCGCATCACCAAGGGCGACCGCATCGGCCTGGTCGGCCGCAACGGCGCGGGCAAGACGACCCTCACCAAGGTCCTCGCGGGCGAGGGCCAGCCGGCCGCCGGCACCGTCACCCGCTCCGGCGAGGTCGGCTACCTGCCCCAGGACCCGCGCACCGGCGACCTCGACGTCCTCGCCCGCGACCGGGTGCTGTCCGCGCGCGGCCTGGACACCCTGATCCGCAAGATGCGCGAGAACGAACAGCGCATCGCGAACGGCTCGGGCGCCACCCGGGAGAAGGCCCTGCGCCAGTACGAGCGCCAGGAGACGGAGTTCCTCACCAAGGGCGGATACGCCGCCGAGGCCGAGGCCGCGACCATCGCCGCGGCGCTCAACCTGCCCGACCGGGTGCTCGGACAGCCCCTGCACACGCTCTCCGGCGGACAGCGACGCCGGATCGAGCTGGCCCGCATCCTGTTCTCGGACGCCGACACCCTGCTGCTCGACGAGCCGACGAACCACCTGGACGCCGACTCCATCGTCTGGCTGCGCGACTACCTGAAGACCTACCGCGGCGGCTTCATCGTGATCTCCCACGACGTCGACCTCGTCGAGACGGTCGTGAACAAGGTCTTCTACCTGGACGCCAACCGCGCCCACATCGACGTCTACAACATGGGCTGGAAGCTCTACCAGCAGCAGCGCGAGGCCGACGAGAAGCGCCGCAAGCGCGAGCGGCAGAACGCCGAGAAGAAGGCCGCCGCGCTGAACTCGCAGGCGGACAAGATGCGGGCCAAGGCCACCAAGACGGTGGCCGCGCAGAACATGGCCAAGCGGGCCGACAAGCTGCTCGCCGGGCTGGAGGCGGTCCGCGTCTCCGACAAGGTCGCCAAGCTGCGCTTCCCCGAGCCCGCGCCCTGCGGCAAGACCCCGCTGATGGCCGAGGGCCTGTCGAAGTCCTACGGTTCGCTGGAGATCTTCACCGACGTCGACCTGGCCGTCGACAAGGGCTCCCGCGTCGTCATCCTCGGTCTGAACGGCGCCGGCAAGACGACCCTGCTGCGCCTGCTCGGCGGCGCCGAGCAGCCCGACACCGGCGAGGTCATCGAGGGTCACGGGCTCAAGCTCGGGTACTACGCCCAGGAGCACGAGACCCTCGACCCCGAGCGCACCGTCCTGGAGAACATGCGCTCCGCCGCCCCGGACCTGGACCTGGTCGAGGTGCGCAAGACCCTCGGCTCGTTCCTGTTCTCCGGCGACGACGTCGACAAGCCCGCCGGCGTCCTCTCCGGCGGCGAGAAGACGCGGCTCGCGCTCGCGACCCTGGTCGTCTCCTCCGCGAACGTCCTCCTGCTCGACGAGCCGACGAACAACCTCGACCCCGCCAGCCGCGAGGAGATCCTCGGCGCGCTGCGCACCTACAAGGGCGCCGTCGTCCTCGTCACCCACGACGAGGGCGCCGTGGAGGCCCTGCAGCCGGAGCGCATCATCCTGCTGCCGGACGGCGTCGAGGACCTGTGGGGCGCCGACTACGCCGACCTGGTCGCCCTCGCCTGACCCCGCCCGCGGGCCCCGCGCCCGCGCCGCGCGGGCCCGCCCGTCCCGGGCCGGGGCCGGCGCGCGGAGATCGAATGGCTGATCCACCGTGTATGGATCATTCGGCCGATCGGTGATCCATCATCTGTGTGAGATCTCCTCGTACCGAGGTGTGTCGTACACCGATTTTCCGGCCGAGCCCCTCAGTCCGCGGGGCTCGGCCGTCCCGCGTCGCTGACCAGGTACTTCGTGGAAGCACCCGTTCAGCGGTATCGACGGCACCAGCCGGAACCAAGGGTTCCGCTCGTGGGGACGGGCTCCTGTCGTCACAACCTTGTCCCACGGACCTTGCCGAATGGGTGGCCATGACGCGCGGGAGGGGTGATCATGAGAGTCCAGAGCGCACTTCCCATGAGGAGGCACGGGTGGCCGAGACTCTGAAGAAGGGCAGCCGGGTGACCGGCGCCGCGCGCGACAAGCTCGCGGCAGACCTGAAGAAGAAGTACGACTCCGGTGCGAGCATCCGAGCGCTGGCCGAAGAGACCGGCCGTTCGTATGGCTTCGTGCACCGGATGCTCAGCGAGTCGGGCGTCACGCTTCGAGGGCGTGGCGGAGCGACGCGCGGCAAGAAGGCCCCTTCGGCCTGAGGCCGGGCGTCCCCATCGGCTTCGGTGGTGACCACCCGGTCGGACGACCGGCCGACCGGGTGGTTACTGTGCAGTCACTTAGGCGTGTCCTCGTGATGTCACGAGGCGCGCGCCTGATCCGACCGCACCCATCGGAGGCGCCCCATGGCTTCGCTCGACAAGGATCTCGAACCGGTTCTCGACCAGGACGGCGTACGGCTCACCGTCGACGACGCGATCGCCACGGTGACACTGACCCATCCGGCCAAGCGCAACGCCCAGAGCCCCGCTCTGTGGCGGGCGCTGACGCGGGCCGGCCGGTCGCTGCCGGGCTCCGTCCGGGTCGTGGTCCTGCGGGCCGAGGGCCAGTCCTTCTCCGCGGGGCTCGACCGGCAGGCGTTCACGCCCGAGGGCTTCGACGGCGAACCGTCGTTCATCGACCTCGCGCGGGGCTCCGACGCGGACCTCGACGCGACCATCGCCGAGTACCAGGAGGCGTTCACCTGGTGGCGGCGCAGCGACATCGTGTCCGTCGCCGCCGTGCAGGGCCACGCCATCGGTGCCGGGTTCCAGCTCGCGCTCGCCTGCGACCTGCGGGTCGTCGCGGACGACGTGCAGTTCGCCATGCGCGAGACGAGCCTCGGCCTCGTCCCCGACCTCACCGGCACCCACCCTCTGGTGGGCCTCGTCGGTTACGCGCGCGCCCTGGAGATCTGCGCCACCGGCCGCTTCGTGCTCGCCGAGGAGGCCGAGCGCACCGGCCTCGCCAACCTCGCGGTCCCCGCGGCCCAGCTCGACGACGCCGTCGGCGACCTCGTCTCGGCGCTCCTGGCCGCCCCGCGCGACGCCGTCATCGAGACGAAGGCCCTGCTGCGGGGTGCCCAGGAGCGTTCCTACGAGGACCAGCGCACCGCCGAGCGAGCCGCCCAGGCCCGCCGGCTGCGCGACCTCGCGGGCGTCGGCGACTGACGTCGGCCGGGGCGTTCCGACGGCCGGGACGCCGGTCGGTCCACCCGGGACCGACGGCCCGGCCCCGGCGCTCAGCCGACCGCGGTCACCAGCACCGCCACGGACGGGGTGTCCCGGGCGGCCCCCGCGACCGCCGTCCTGACGGCGCGCGCCACGTCCACCGCCCGACCCTCCGCCTGAACGGCGACCTCGACGCGGACGTGACGGCGGGGGACGGCCGGACCGGTCTCTGCCGGCGTCGCGATGTCCACCGAACGGCCCAGTGCCGACGTCAGCCGGGTGACGCCGGGTACGGCCCGCGCGGCGGCGGCGAGCCGCGCCTCCTCGGATGCCCCGGAGTCCTCGCGCCCGGAGGGCCCCTCGGCCGCCTCCGGCCGCTCCGGGCCACCGGCCGCGGCGGCCGTCCCCTCCCCGGCCGGTGCGTCCCCGGCCGGGGAGCCGCCGGACGGCGCCGGGTCCGCGAGCAGCTCCGTCACCCGGAGGTCCACCTCGGACACCTCCAGGCCCAGCCGGTGCGTCGCGGCGGCCGACAGTGCCCGGCGCAGCCGGTCCGCGGCGACCGGCAGGGCC
Organism: Streptomyces sp. NPDC048566; assembly: GCF_043199735.1. Taxonomy (NCBI): domain Bacteria; kingdom Bacillati; phylum Actinomycetota; class Actinomycetes; order Kitasatosporales; family Streptomycetaceae; genus Streptomyces; species Streptomyces sp. NPDC048566. Next base: position 48,996 of record NZ_JBICWL010000017.1, on the reverse strand, counting down.
TGCGCGCCCACGTCCCCGGGGTCCGCGGCCACCGCGCACTCCGCCGCCACCCGCAACGGGCCCGGGGCCAGGGCGCTGGGCGGGGCGGGGACCGCCGGCGCGTCCGTGCCGTCCGGATCGACGAGCGCGATCCGCAGCCTGCCGAGCCGCACGCCGCCCACCGAGGCGGCGGCCCGCCGCAGCACCGACTCCGCGGCCTCCTCCGTGATCCAGGCGCCGTCGCGCGCCTCCCCCAGCGGCAGCAGCCTGCCGAGGCGGAGCTGATGCCGTACCGCCTGTGCCCACCGGTCAGCCGTCATTGCTCCAGCCTGCCCCATCAGCGGGCGCGCGACCGCGCGACCCGACCTAATGTGAGATCAGGAGGACGACCGAAAGGGACGTATCGCTATGACCGATATGACCGAGCGGAACCGGACCGAGGGCCCCGACACCGACAAGGGCACGGGCAACAGGCCCGTCAAGCGGGGCGGCGGCGCCCCCGGCACCCGGGGGCGGACCACCATCGCCGACGGGGTCGTGGAGAAGATCGCCGGGCTCGCGGCGCGCGACGTGGTCGGCGTGCACGCCATGGGCAGCGGAATGAGCCGGACCTTCGGGGCGGTACGCGACCGGGTGCCGGGCACCGGCAGCGGCAAGTCCGTGACCCGCGGGGTGAAGGCCGAGGTCGGCGAGGTGCAGACCGCCCTCGACCTGGAGATCGTCGTCGACTACGGGGTCTCGATCTCCGACGTGGCCCGCGACGTCCGGGAGAACGTCGTCGGCGCCGTCGAGCGCATGACCGGTCTCGAAGTGGTGGAAGTCAACATCGCGGTGAGTGATGTGAAGCTCCCCGAGGAAGAAGACGAGGAACCGGAGTCCCGTCTCCAGTGACCTCCCGTCACCGACACCGACACCGTCACCCGCACGTCCCGGACCGCCCGGCCGCCCCGGCCCCGGGTGAGCGGACGGCAGCCGAACCGCTGAGGAGCGCACCATGAGCTTGGCCGTTGTCGGCATGATCGCCGGTATGGCGCTGGCCTTCGCCGGGTACTTCGGCGGATTCGGCGCGTTTCTCCTGGTGGCCGCACTGGGTGCCGTCGGGTACCTCGTCGGGAGGTTCCTGGAGGGGGACCTCGACGTGGGCGACCTGTTCCGCACGCGCGACGAACGGCGGCGGTGACCCGTGCCGGGTCAGGCCGTCCGGCCCGGCGGCACCGGGCCGGACACGGGAGTCGTGGTGGCGCCCGAACGGGGCGCCACCCGGATCGCCGACCGGGTCGTCGCGAAGATCGCCTCACGGGCGGCCCGCGAGGCCCTTCCGCCGCTGCCGGGGGACGCGGTCGCCCCGCACGCCACGGTGGTCGTCCGCCGGCAGTCGGCCGGTGCCGGCGGGCCCGGTGAGCGCCCCACGCACAGTGCCCGGGTCCGCGTCAGCCTCGAACTCGGCTACCCCTCCGACATCGGCGGCCTGTGCGGCGCGGTGCGTCGTCATGTCGCCGAGCGGGTAGAGGCGTTGGCGGGAATGGAAGTACCGGAGGTGGCCGTCCAGGTGGAGCGGCTGCACCTGGCGAACGGGCCGGGACCGGCACAGCGGAGGACGCGATGAGCGAGCCCCAGGGCTCCGAGGACACCCGGAGACTGCCCGTCCTGGAGAAGACCGGCGACGACGCGGCCACGCTCGGGCAGTCCGCCTCGGCGGCGGCCTACGAGCCGTCGGGGACCCTGGGCGACGACGACGGCCGCCAGGGCCGCTTCTGGTCCGCGCGCCGTGTCCCGGCGGCGGTCCTGGCGCTGCTGCTCCTGGTGGCCGCCGGCTTCCTGCTCTACGACGTGGCGGCCGTGCGCGCCGGCCACGGCGCCATGCGGTGGCGCACCTCGCTCGCCCGCCAGCTCGCCGAACGTCCCCTGGACGACACGGCCGTCCTGGTGGGCGCGGGCGTCGCCGCCGCGCTCGGACTGTGGCTGGTCGTGCTCGCCGCCACCCCCGGGCTGCGCGGTCTGCTGCCCATGCGGCGCACCCATCGCGACGTGCGGGCCGGACTGCACCGCAAAGCCGCCGCCATGGCCCTGCGCGACCGGGCCATGCAGGTCGCCGGCGTCCAGTCGGTACGGGTGCGCACCAAGCGCCGGAAGGTCGACGTCCGCGCCGTGTCGCACTTCCGCGAACTCGACGACGTCCGCGCCGACCTGGACACCGTGCTCACCGACGGCATCCGCGGACTGGGACTGTCCCGTCCGCCGGGCCTCTCGGTGCGGGTGGCCCGTCCCGGACGGAAGGGGTGAGGTCCGTGCGCCGGACCGTCAACCGTGTCCTCATCGGCCTCGCCGGGCTGATCCTGCTCGCCCTCGGCGGTTCCGTCCTCGCCGTCGGGCTCGGCGTGCGGCCACCCTCCTGGTGGATCCACGACGGACGGCACGACGTCCTCCTCAGCACCGCCGAGCGCACCAAGTGGCGCGACGAGGGCTGGTGGTGGCCCGTCGTCATCGCGGCGCTGGCCGTCCTGGTGCTGCTCGCCCTGTGGTGGCTGATCGCCGACCTGCGGCGGCGCCGCCTGGCCGAGGTGCTCGTCGACACCGGCGACGGGGAGGGCGCCCTGCTGCGCGGCCGGGCCCTGGAGAGCGTCCTGGCCGCCGAGGCCGACGCGCTCGCGGGCGTGGACACGGCCCGCGTGCGGCTGACCGGCCGCCGCAGCCGACCCGAGGCGCGCGTGCGGCTCCGGCTGGAACCCCACGTGGACCCCGGGTGGGCGCTGAACCGGCTGACCGAGGAGGCCCTCGCGCACGCGCGGAACTCGGCCGGCCTCGCGGCGCTGCCGGCGGAGGTGCGGCTGCGCGGCGTCAAGCACCGCGCGGAGCGCGTGACCTGAGCGCGTGACCTCGGCGCGGGAGGGCCGGGCGCTCAGAAGCCGCTGCGCATCCCGCCGTCGACGGGGACCATGATGCCGGTCAGGTAGGAGGCGGCGGGGGAGAGCAGGAACGCGGCCGTGCGGCCGAACTCCTCCGGGGTGCCGTAGCGCCGCAGCGGGATGCGGGCCTCGTTGGCGGCGCGGGTGGCCTCGGGGTCCGCCGACCGGCCGTCCAGCTCGCGCACGCGGCCCGTCTCGATGCGCGACGGCAGCAGTCCGACGACCCGGATGCCGCGCGGGCCCAGCTCGTCGGCGAGGGACTTGGCGAAGCCGGCGAGTCCGGGGCGCAGCCCGTTGGAGATGGTCAGACCGCCGATCGGCTCGTAGACCGACCCGGAGAGCACGAAGCCGATCGCGCCGCCCTCGCCGAGTTCCGCGGCGGCGGCGCGCGCCAGCCGGACCGCGCCCAGGAAGACCGACTCGAAGGCGGCCGTCCACTGCTCGTCGGTGTTGTCCGCGGCGAAGCCGGGCGGCGGTCCGCCCACGCTGACGAGGATGCCGTCGAAGGCGCCGAAGTGCTCCCGGGCGGCGCCGATGAGCCGCGCCGGCGCCTCGGGGTCGGCGTTGTCGGCCGCCACCCCGACCGCGCCCGGGCCGAGCTTCGCGGCGGCGTCGGCGGCGCTTGCGGCGTCCCGCCCGCTGACGACCACCTTCGCGCCGTCGGCGAGGAGTTCACGCGCGGCGGCGTGGCCCAGGCCCCGGGTGGCTCCCGTGACGACGTACACACGATCCTTCAGTCCAAGGTCCATGGGCCCATCCTCCCCCATGCCGCACGGCCGCCCCGGGGCGGCCGTGCGGGCCGTGCTACGGCCGGTCGGGGGTGGCCGGCCCCGTGCCGTCGTCCCGCTGCCCGCCGGGCGGTACGCCGAAGAGGCTGAGGGCGCTCACGACCAGGCCGATGTGGCTGAAGGCCTGCGGGAAGTTGCCGAGCTGGCGCTGCCCGACGGGGTCGTACTCCTCGGACAGCAGCCCGACGTCGTTGGCGAGCCCGAGCAGCCGCTCGAACAGGTCGCGCGCCTCGCGTGTGCGGCCCGTCAGGTACAGCGCGTCGGCGAGCCAGAACGAGCAGACGACGAAGGCGCCCTCGTCGCCGGGGAGTCCGTCGACACCGGCGGCCTCCGTGCTGTAGCGGCGCACCAGGAAGTCGTCGGGGGCGAGTTCGGCGCGGACGGCGTCGACGGTGCCGACCACCCGGGGGTCGTCGGCGGGCAGGAAGCCGACCCGCGGGATGAGGAGCAGGGAGGCGTCGAGTTCGGCGGAGCCGTAGGACTGGGTGAAGGTGTTGCGCTCGGTGTCGAAGCCGTGTTCGCACACCTCGCGGTGCACCTCGTCGCGCATCGCGCGCCAGCCCTCCAGGTCCCCGTCGAGCGACGGGTCGTCCTCCAGGGTGCGCACGGCCCGGTCGGCGGCGACCCAGGCCATCACCTTCGAGTGGACGAAGTGCCGGCGCGGGCCGCGGACCTCCCAGATGCCCTCGTCGGGCTGCCGCCAGGCGACGCGCAGGAAGTCCATCATGGCGCACTGCACGCGCCACATGTGCGGCCTGGACGGCAGGCCCGAGCGGCGCGCCAGCCACAGCGAGTCGATGACCTCGCCGTAGACGTCGAGCTGCAGCTGCTCGACGGCGCTGTTGCCGACCCGGACCGGCGCGGACCCGGCGTAGCCGGACAGCCACGGGATCTCGTACTCCGGCAGCCGGCGTTCGCCCGACAGGCCGTACATGATCTGCAGGTCCGCCGGATCGCCCGCCACCGCGCGCAGCAGCCAGTCGCGCCAGGCCTGGGCCTCCTCCAGGTACCCGGCCGACAGGAGCGCCCCGAGGGTGAGCGTGGAGTCGCGCAGCCAGCAGTAGCGGTAGTCCCAGTTGCGGACACCGCCCAGCTGCTCGGGGAGCGAGGTCGTGGGGGCGGCCACGATCCCGCCGGTGGGTGCGTAGGTGAGGGCCTTCAACGTGAGCAGGGAGCGTACGACGGCGTCCCGGTGCGGCCCGTCGTAGCGGCAGCGGGACACCCAGGCGCGCCAGTCGGCGACGCTGGTCTCCAGCGCCTTGAGCGGGTCGTGGAGCGCCGGCCGGGGCCGGTGCGAGGGATGCCAGGTCAGCACGAACGCGACCTTCTCGCCCTCCTCGACGGTGAACTCCGAGTAGGTGCGGAAGTTCTTGCCCCAGGTGGGCACGGGCGGCTCGCTGCGCAGCCACACGGAGTCCGGGCCGGCCACCGCCACCCGGTGGCCGTCCGCCCGGCGCATCCACGGCACCACGGAGCCGTAGTCGAAGCGCAGCTGGAGCTCGCTGCTCATCCGGACCCGGCCGCCGAGCCCCTCGACGACCCGGACCAGGTCGGGGGCGTGCTCGCGCTGCGGCATCAGGTCGGTGACCCGGACCGATCCCTCGGGGGTGTCCCATTCGGTGTCGAGCACCAGGGTGTCCTCGCGGTAGGAGCGCCGGGTGCAGGTGTCGGCCCCCTCGGGCGCGATCCGCCAGCGGCCGTTGTCCTCGTCGCCCAGCAGGGCCGCGAAGCAGGCGGCGGAGTCGAAGCGGGGCAGGCAGAGCCAGTCGACGGAGCCGTCACGCCCCACCAGAGCGGCGGTCTGTTCGTCCCCGATGAGCGCGTAGTCCTCGATGCGTCGGTGCACGGTGGACGGGTTCCCGACCCGGGCGGGTGCCAATCGGGCCGCCGGAGTGGCGCGGACAGCCGGTGTTCCGCGCCGGCGTCCGGGCTCAGACGCCCGCCGGCTCCGCTTCCGCCTCCGGCGCGGTCTGCGCCGCCGCCTCCGCGCGGTCGCGGCGTTCCCGGCGGGCCAGCACCACCCAGCCGACGGGGACGCCCGCGGCGAACAGCCACCACTGGATGGCGTAGGCCATGTGGGGGCCGATGTCGCTGTGCTCGGGGTCGCCGATCAGCTCGGGGGAACCGTGCGCGGGCCGTGGCGCCGTCTGCTCGACGTAGCCGCCGAGGACGGGTGCGCCGAGCCGCTTCGCCTGCTGCTCGCTGTCGATCAGCATGACCTGGCGGTCGGGCAGTCCGCGGACGTTCTTGATGCCGCTGTCCGCGGTGGTCTGGTCGGCCATCAGCCGGCCCGTGACGGTGATCCGGCCGCTCGGGGGCGCGGGGATCTTCGGGAAGGCGGTCTGCGCGCCGTCCGAGGAGACCCAGCCGCGGTTGACGAGCAGGACACGGCCGTCGTTCAGCACGAACGGGGTCAGGACGTGGTAGCCGACCTCGCCGTCGGCGTTGGTGCGGCGCCGGACGACCTCTTCGTGCGCGGTGTCGAAGTGGCCCGTCGCGGTCACCCGGCGGTACAGGTCGTCGTGCCGGACCGGGCGGCCGGGCGCGGTCAGCGTCTCGGCGGGCACCGGCTTCGCGGCCAGCGAGTCCGAGATCACCGCGTTGAGGGCGACCTTGTGCTCGTGCCGGTGCAGCTGCCAGAAGCCCAGCTTGATCATCGTGGGGATGAGCGCGAGGGCCACGAGGGTGAGGATCACCCACTGCCGGGACAACAGGAAGCGGTACACCCCATTGACGGTACTCGGCACGGTTTCGGCCCCCGACGGGAGGGTCCCGCCGAGGGCCGCGCGGTCCGCCGCCGGTCCGGGCGGGCGGTCAGACCTTGTCGACGATGCCGGTCCTCCCCTCCGCGCGGGCGCAGTGCGCGCCGCAGTACCAGTGGCCCTCGACCTCGACGCCCTGACCGATGACCTGGACCCGGCAGTGCTCGCAGATCGGGGCCATCCGGTGGATCGCGCAGGAGAAGCAGTCGAAGACGTGCACCGCGCCCTGCGCGTGCACCTCGAAGGTCATGCCGTACTCGTTGCCGCATACTTCGCATCTCGCCATGGGCCACAGGGTGGGGGGCCGCCGCGGCGGGTGCGAGCGGGAACCGGGCGCGTCGCGCGTCAATCACCCGTACGACCGTCACTCCCGCGGGTGTCTCGGTCACTCGTGCGGCGGCCGTTCGAACGCCGGGCCGCCGGCCGGCGGCCCGGCCCCGCTCAGGCGGGCTCGACGTCCCGCAGGAGCTGGCCGAAGGCCGCCTCGTCGATCACCGGTGTGCCGAACTGCCGGGCCTTGACGACCTTCGAGGTGCCGGCCTCCGGGTCGTTGGTCACGAGCAGGCTGGTGAGCCGGGACAGGCTCGTCGCGACGTGCAGCCCCGCCTCGACGGCGCGGTCCTCCAGGAGTTCGCGGTCCACCGAGGTGTCCCCGGAGAAGGCGACCCGCATGCCCTGCTTGAGAGGTTTGCCCGACTCGTACCGCCCCGGGTTGGGGTAGGGGCAGGCGGGGCGCTTGCGGGAGGGGCGCCAACTGCCGGACGGATACCCCCCGGAGCCGTGGGCGCCCTGCCGTCCGATCCGCGGCGCCGCACCGCCGCCGGACCACTCCTTGAGCGGGAGGCACTCCAGCAGGGGCAGCCGCACCCCGTCGCGCGCGGCGGCCCGCAGGCTCGGGCGGAACGCCTCCGCCAGCACCCGCGCGTCGTCCAGCGCGTGGTGCGCGCGCTGCTGCACGACACCGAAGTGCGCCGCGAGCGACTCCAGCTTGTGGTTCGGCAGCGGCAGGCCGAGCTCCTTGGCGAGCGCGATGGTGCACAGCCGCTGCCGCACCGGCGCCTCGCGCCGGGCGCGCGCGTACTCGCGGGCGATCATCGACCAGTCGAAGACCGCGTTGTGCGCGACCAGCACCCGGCCGTCGAGCCGGGCGGCGAACTCCTCGGCGATCTCCGGGAACAGGGGGGCGGACCGGAGCATGTCGTCGGTCAGCCCGTGGATCCACACCGGGCCCGGATCGCGCTCCGGGTTGACCATCGTGTACCAGTGGTCCTCGACCTCGCCGCGCGCGTCCAGCCGGTAGACGGCGGCGGAGATGATCCGGTCGTCGCGGGCCAGCCCTGTGGTCTCCACGTCAACGACCGCGTATCCCTGCGGATACGCGGCCGGCCAGGAGGCTGGGGACGCTGCGGTCGTGAGGTCTTCGAGCATGGTCCCTGAGGATACGGGCCGGGACGGACAGCGTCGCCGCCGCCTTGCCCGGACCCGGGGCGTGCCCGGTCCCCGGACCGGGCTTCGCGCGCGCGGGCCGCCGCGGACCGCGGTGACGGTCCGTCAGGAGGCCGCGGTCGCGGCCGGTTCGGCTCCGGCCCGTCGCGCGGGTCCGCTTCCGGGCGGGCGCCGCCCGCCGCCCGCCCGGCGCGGCCTTTGACCCGGGCCGACCCGTCCGCGGGGCCGCGGCAACGGCGCCCCCGGGCCGGGAAAGACCGGGTCGGTGCGGCGCGCCCGGCCGCCCGGATGGCATCCTCCCCGTGTGACGGAACCGACGCACGACGAGGCCCACGGCGCCACCCTCGGCTCGCGGCTCAACTGGCTCCGGGCCGCGGTCCTCGGCGCCAACGACGGCATCGTGTCCACCGCCGGCCTGGTGGTCGGCGTGGCCGGCGCCACCCACGACCGGGCGGCCCTGCTCACCGCGGGCCTCGCGGGGCTCCTCGCCGGATCGATGTCGATGGCGGCCGGCGAGTACGTCTCCGTGTCCACCCAGCGCGACTCGGAGATGGCGGCGCTCGCCACCGAGCGGCGCGAACTGAGGGAGGAGCCCGAGGCCGAACTGGAGGAGCTGACCCAGATGCTCCAACAGCGCGGCCTGTCCCGGCAGGTGGCGCGCGAGGCGGCCGAACAGCTCACCGAACGCGACGCCCTCAAGGCGCACGCGTCCGTCGAACTCGGCATCGACCCCGACGACCTCACCAACCCCTGGCACGCGGCCTGGGCGAGCTTCCTCGCCTTCACCGTCGGCGCCCTGCTGCCGCTGCTCGCGATCGTCCTGCCGCCCGCGGCCTGGCGGCTGGGCGTCACCGTGGTGTCCGTGCTCGCCGCGCTCGCCCTCACCGGCTGGAGCAGCGCCCGGCTCGGGGCGGCCGACCCGCGGCGCGCGGTCGTGCGCAACATGAGCGGGGGAGCGCTCGCCATGGCCGTCACCTACGCGGCCGGAGCGCTTCTGGGGGCGGCGGGCGTCTGAGCCGGCGGCGGGCCCGGCGGGCCCGGCGGGCTCGCCGGGCGCCACCGCGGACGCGCACCGGACCCGCCCCTCGCGCGACGGCCGGTGCCGGGCCGCCCGGCCCCGGGGGCCGGACCGTACTTGTGGGTAACGACCTCTGGCCGCGGGCCGACCGGCGGCCCTACCGTGCATCCATGCCGAACCTGCCCGACGTCGTGCTCTGGTCCATACCCGCCTTCGTGCTGCTCGCCGTGATCGAGATGGTGAGCGTCCGCCTCCATCCGGACGACGACGCCGCGGGCTACGAGGCGAAGGACGCCGCGACCAGCGTCGGCATGGGCCTCGGCAGCCTGGTCTTCGACTTCCTGTGGAAGATCCCCATCGTCGCGGTCTACGCCGCCGTCTACGCGCTGACGCCGCTGCGGGTGCCGCTGCTGTGGTGGACGGTCCCGCTGATGCTGCTGGGCCAGGACTTCCTCTACTACTGGGCGCACCGCGGCCACCACGTCGTCCGCATCCTGTGGGCCTGTCACGTCGTGCACCACTCCAGCCGCCGCTTCAACCTCACCACCGCGCTGCGCCAGCCCTGGACCAGCTGGACGTCCTGGCCGTTCTACCTCCCGCTGGTCGCGCTCGGCGTGCACCCCGCGGCCCTGGCGTTCTGCTCGTCCCTGAACCTCGTCTACCAGTTCTGGATCCACACCGAGCGCGTCGACCGGATGCCCCGCTGGTTCGAGTTCCTCCTCAACACCCCCTCCCACCACCGTGTGCACCACGCCTCGCAGGGCGGCTACCTGGACCGCAACTTCGGCGGCATCCTCATCGTCTGGGACCGGCTCTTCGGATCGTGGGTCGCCGAGACCGAACGGCCCGTCTACGGGCTCACCAAGAACATCGCCACCCACAACCCGCTGCGGGTGGCCACCCACGAGTACGCGGCGATCGCCCGGGACGTGCGGGCCGCGGCCACCTGGAGCGAGCGTGCCGGGCGCGTGCTGCGCGGGCCGGGCTGGCAGCCCGCCCCGCCCGCCGCCCGCACCCTCCCCGGGCCGGACGCCGCGATCGGCCCGTCCGGCCGCGCGGCGTCCGGGGCCGCGGCGACGTACGGTGGGGTGCGCTCGACCACCCCCTGAGCGCACCCCAGCACACCCGCACGAGAGGGACCCTCGCCATGCGCGCCACCACCATCCACGCCCCGTTCGACATGCGTGTGGAGGACGTGCCCGACCCCACGGTGCAGCTGCCCACCGACGCCGTCGTGCGGGTCCTGCGCTCCTGCATCTGCGGCAGCGACCTGTGGGCCTACCGCGGCGAGGCGGCCCGGCAGGCGGGGCAGCGCATCGGCCACGAGTTCCTCGGCATCGTCGAGGAGACCGGCTCCGAGGTGGCCGGCGTGCGCCGCGGCGACCTGGTGGTGGCGCCCTTCATGTGGTCCGACGGCGTCTGCGACTACTGCCGCGACGGCCTCACCACCTCCTGCGAGCACGGCGGCTTCTGGGGCGCGGTCGGGTACGACGGCGGGCAGGGCGAGGCGGTCCGCGTGCCGTTCGCCGACGGCACCCTGGTGCAGCTGCCCAAGGAGGCGGCCTCCGACGACCACCTGCTCTCCGCGCTGCTGACGCTCTCCGACGTCCTCGGCACCGGACACCACGCGGCGCTCGGCGCCGGGGTGCGCAAGGGCGCCACGGTCGCCGTCGTGGGCGACGGCGCCGTCGGCCTGTGCGCCGTGCTGGCCGCCCGCCGGCTGGGCGCCGAGCGGATCATCGCGCTGGGCCGGCACCAGGCGCGCACCGACATCGCGCGCCGCTTCGGCGCCACCGACGTGGTGGCCGAGCGGGGCGAGGCCGCCGTGGAGGCCGTGCGCGAGCTGACCCGCGGTCAGGGCGCGGCCTGTGTCGTCGAGGCCGTCGGCACCGAGCAGTCCATGAGCACGGCCGTGAACATCGCCCGCGACGGCGGCGCCATCGGCTTCGTCGGCGTGCCTCACGGCAGCGGCACGGGCCTGGACCTCGGGGTCATGTTCGACCGGAACATCGCCCTGCGCGGCGGCGTCGCCCCGGTCCGCACCTACATCCCCGAGCTGCTGCCCGACGTCCTCGACGGCACCGTCGACCCCTCGCCGGTCTTCGACCTGACCGTCGGTCTGGACGGCGTCCCCGGGGGCTACCGGGCGATGGACGAGCGGACCGCCCTGAAGGTCCTCGTCACCGGCTGACCGAGCGGCCGGCGGCCGGCCCGGGTGACGCGACCGCGGCCCGCCGGACCGCCCGCCCTCCCCGCGCGACCGGCCCGCGCCTCCGCCCGGCCGGTCCCGCGACCGGGAGCCGCCCGGTCACCGGCCCGCGGAACGGCCGGACACCGGCCGCGCGACGACCGACGACGAGGGGGCGGTCCCGCTGCCGGCCGGACCGGTTCCCCGGCGGTGCCGGGCCGCGGTTCACCAGCGGACGGGCAGCGGCAGCGCCGTCAGCAGGCCGGATACGGCGACGACCACGCCCAGCACGACCACCTCGGCGCGCGCCGGGGCGCAGGCGCCGAGCGGGTCGCGCGCACGGGCCAGCCGCAGCCGCGCGACGAGGGCCAGGGCGGCGACGGCCGCCACGAGCAGCACCTTCGCCAGCAGGGTGCGCCCGTACGCGGTCGCCGTCAGCTGGTCCACGATCGTCCCGGCCGGCATCCGGCGCAGCGAGCTGCACACGCCGGTCGCGGTGACCGCGGCGAACAGCAGGGCCGCCGCGCGGGCGTAGCGGCCGAGCAGGGCGGGACCGGCTCCGCGGGAGCCGGCCGGACCCGGTCCGGTGCCGGCCGCCGCCTGCGGTGCCCGCCAGGCCCGCAGCAGCCGCAGGACGTGCAGCAGCCCGCCCGTCCACAGTGCCGCGCAGGTCAGGTGGACGACGGTCAGGGCCGAACCGGTCGGGGCCGCCTGCTCGGTCGCCGGGTGGGCGCGCAGCGCCTCGGCCAGCACCACCGCGGCCAGCGGCCACACCTGGAGCCCCGGCCGGCGGGAACGGGCGCAGAACCAGGCCACCGCGAACGCGTTGACCTCCAGGAGCGCCAGCCTGCCGTCACGGCCGGCGTAGAGACCGCCGAGGTCCAGGTCGGCCGGCCGGTGCGGCAGCAGGTTGCCGGTGGCCACCACGCAGGCAAGTCCGAGCGCGGCGGCACCCCCGGCGACGGCCGCGTACCCCGACCAGCTGCGGGGTGCCTCCACGGCGGGGGCGCCGGGCACCCGGTGGGCGAGCCGGGCCGCGAACAGCTCGCCCGCCGGGACGCAGAGCGCGGCGAACAGCACGGTGCGCAGGAGGGCGATGCCCCCGGCTCCCGGCGCGGCGGCCTCGCCGGTGCCCATCAGCGCAGCGCGCGGGCCGAGCAGCGGGAGCAGGGCGGCGACGGTCACCAGACCGAGCACGGCGAGGGCCCTTGCGGTGGCCCGTCGCCCTTCCGCCGCCCCCGTGCCGTCCGCCCCGGCCGTCGGTCGTGTCAACGTCACCCCACGATGCTCACCGGCCGCCGTCCGCCCGGCATCCCACGTTAGCCCGTCCGGCTCCGCGCGTTGCGGCCCGCGGACATCCCCCGCACCCGGGGGCGGAAACGGACAGGCGCGTTCCGGCACCGCCCCTCCGCCCGGGCGGAAGGAAGGACCGCCGGCCGGGTGCCGGCCGGCGGGGCGGCCGGCACCCGGGCACCGCGCGCCGCCGGGTCGCGGGCGCGGCCGGCCGGTGCGCGGCGGCGAGGCTCCGCCCCGTCAAGCCCAGCGGGGCGCGTCCGCCCCCCAGGGGCCGGGCGGCCGGGACCAGTCGGCCGGGCCTCCGGCGATGACGACCGGAGGGAGGGCGTGGCGGATGGGGCCGGCCGGTCCCGCGCGTTCGGACAGCCAGCGGTCCGGACCGTCGTAGGCGTGGCCGTCCCGGGACTCCCGGGCACCGGAAGCGGCGCCGCCCTCCGCGTCGGCGTCGATGCCGTGGGTCAGCCACGCTGCCGTGCGCGCGAGGGACAGGCGGACCAGCCGCCCCCGCCCGTCCCCGGTGCGCTCGGTCAGGGCCCGCAGGACGGCCGCAGCCAGCAGATACCCGGTGCCGTGGTCGAGGGCCTGCGCGGGCAGCGCGCCCGGACGCTCCCGCGACCCCTCCGTGGCGGCGATCCCGGTCGCCACCTGCACCAGGCTGTCGAAGCCCCGCCGGCCGCCCCAGGGCCCCTGGTCGCCCCACGCCGAGAGCTGCGCCACGACCAGTCCCGGGTGCTCGGCCAGCGCTTCGGCGGAGAGCCCGTACCGGTCGAGGGAGCCCGGCCGGTAGCCGGTGACCACGACGTCGGCCGTCGCCAGGAGCGCGGCGAGGGTCTGCCGGCCGGTGGCGAGGTCGAGGCGCGCGGACCGCTTCCCGAAGCCGGTGTCGGCGTGCGCGTCGGCCGACTCGGGCAGCTGCGGCGGGTCCACCCGCAGCACGTCGGCGCCGAGCAGGGCGAGGGTGCGGGTGGCGACGGGGCCCGCGATGACCCGCGTCAGGTCGAGCACGCGCACGCCGGCGGCGGGCAGCAGCGGGCCGGGGTCCGCGAGCGGGGGCAGCGGGCGGCCGGTCGCCGGGCCCGTCGGCGCGTGGTCGACCAGGGGCCGGGCCGCCACCGCCCGCCCCTGCCCGTGGGCGGCCCACTGTTCCGGGGTGCGCAGCGCGACGGCGAGTCCGCCGGCGGCGTACACCGCCTCCTCGGTCTCCGGGGCCGTCCGCTCGGCGAGCACCGCCGCCAGGTCCTCGGCGGTGGCCCCGTCCGGCAGACCCAGCGCCGCGAGCAGCCGGGCCCGGTGGTGCGGGTAGTTGGCGTGCGTGCGCACCCAGCCGTCCGCCGTCCGCCAGAAGCGCGACAGCGGTGCGAAGGAGACGGGCGCGCGCCCGTCGACCAGCAGATGGCGTTCGCTCGTGAAGGCGGTGGCGACGGCGCCGTCGTCCACCGTCACCCGCGGGACCCGGCCGTCGCTCCGGCCGCCCCGGCGGGCCGCCAGCTCCGCGCCGGCCAGCGCGCAGACTCCCACACAGGCCCGTGCCATCTCCCGCACGGGCAGCCGGGCCGGCAGCGCGCCCGCCCGCACCACGGTCGACACCCCGGCCACGAGGCCGGGGTCCCCGCCCAGTTCCCGCCATGCGGCGGCGATCGGTGATTGCGTCATACCGGCACTATGCGGCGTCGACCGGATCGGCGGATGCGCGGCCCCCGGAGAACGGCGGAGCACGACGGCGGACGGCGGGCGGGGGAGCGGGCGGTCCGCCGGGACACGGCGTGGCCCCGGTCGCCGCCGCGGGAGGCGACCGGGGCCGGGGTGCTACTTGACCGCGCGCAGGGCGTTGACGATGCCGAAGCCGTAGAAGCCGTTCACGTGTCGGCCGCCTTCGCAGGTCGCGTCGACGACGCCGTCACCGTTGCCGTCGTACGGCTCGGACGGGCAACCCGGGTTGTCCGCCTGGGCCTTGAGGAGGATCTGGAGCTGGGCGGGTGACGCCCAGGGGTGTGCGGACTTCAGCAGCGCGGCCACGCCGGCGACGTGCGGCGTCGCCATCGAGGTGCCCTGGAGGAAGCCGTAGGTGTTGTTCGGCAGCGTCGAGAGGATGCGGCCGTTCTGCGAGGGGGTGTCCGGGATCTGGTACCGGTCGCCGCCCGGCGCCGCGACGTCGATGACACCCTTGCCGTAGCTGGAGAAGTACGACTTCGTGCCCTTCACGCCGGTCGAGGCGACCGTGACGACGCCCGGCAGCTGGGTCGGGATGTCGAGGCACCGGTGCGGGTCGACCGTCCGCGTGGTGGGCGTCGAGTCGTCCGGGCTGGACGCGTCCGTCAGGGCGTCCGCGTCGAGGTCGTCGTTGGAGTTGCCCGCGGCGGCGACGTTCAGGGTGCCCCGGCGCTGCGCGTACAGCTGGGCGCGGTTGACCGCGTCGACGATCGCCTTCTGGTCGGGGTCGTCGGTGCAGTTGTACAGCCAGGGGTCGACGTAGTAGCTGTTGTTGGTGATCTCCACGCCGTGGTCGGCGGCGAACACGAAGGCGCAGACGACGCTCTCGGGGTAGAACAGCTGGGTGGAGTCCGGTTCGGCGACGGTGATGCCGGAGACCTTCACCCCGGGCGCGACCCCGGCGACGCCGACGCCGTTGCGGGCCGCCGCGATCTCACCGGCGACGTGGGTGCCGTGGTAGTGGTCGGCGTCCACCGGGCGCCAGGAGCCGTACGTCGTGTCCGGCTTGCCGCCCACGCAGTTCGCGGACTGCGAGGGCGAGAAGTTCGGGGCGATGTCCGGGTGCGTGTCGTCGACGCCGACGTCGATCACGGCGACGGTGACCTTCCTGCTCCCCGGGTTCACCGCGGCGGCCTTGTCGGCGCCTATCGCGCGCAGGTCCCACTGGTCGGCCTCCAGGGGCTCCTCGCCGGGCGCGGCGGCCTCGGCCAGCCTGGCCGCCTCCCCGGCGGAGAGCACCTGGGCCGCGCCCTCGTCGGTCGTGCCCGCCGGGGCCAGCGGCGCGGTGCGGGTGGCGCCGGCCGACTGCACTCCGCGCGCCGCCCGTATCCGCCGTCCGAAGTCCGGGTCGGCGGAGTGGACGACGATCACGCCGATCTGCTCGTACGCGATGACGACGCTGCCGCCGGCCGCGGCGATCGCCTTCTTCACCGAGGCGACGGTGCGGTGACCGGCCCGCGTGTTGACCACGTAGGAGAGGTTCGGTCCGTCGGCCGCGGTCACGGTGGGCGCGGTGGCCGGGGCGGCGGACGCGACACCCGGCAGGAAGCCCAGCGAGGCGGTGAGCGAGAGCACCACCGGCACGGCGAGGGCGAGGCGGCGTCTGGAACGCAGATGAGCCATGGGATCTCCACATCATCCGGAAAACGGAGCTGCCCGAACACAGGTGGTGCCCGGGCAGGTACATGACGGAATTGGCGCAGGCCGAAGCTATCCTCCCGCCGCCCGGGCCAGCAATGACTTCCGCCGACGACTTCCCGAAGAAGCCGACTTCCGAAAGAAACCGGCGGAGTTGAACCGGCCCACGCGTGGCGCCGTGACCTCGGGCAGGGGGCCCGTGGACGATCGAGCCCCCCGCCGGATCACGGTACGGAGTGGCCGTCTCGCACTCCGTGACGTGATCCATGTCACCGTGAGGTCCGCCGCATGCCCGATCCCGAACCGCCGCCGTCCGCGAGCACCGGCTCGCCCCCGTCCACCGTCGCAAGCGCCCCCGCACCGCGAGGAGACACCGTGGCCACCGACGCACCGCCCCCCTCGACCACCGGCACCACGCTGCCGACCACCGAGGAGTTCACCGAGGTCCAGCAGAGCGCCGAGTTCGCCGAACTCCGGCGCGCCCACCGTTCGTTCGCCTTTCCCCTGACCGTCGGCTTCATCCTCTGGTACCTGCTGTACGTCCTGCTCTCCAACTACGCCGGCGACTTCATGGGCACCACGCTGTTCGGCAACGTCAACGTCGCCCTGGTGCTCGGTCTCGCCCAGTTCCTCACCACGTTCCTCATCGCCTGGTGGTACGCGCGGCACGCCGCCGCCCGCCTCGACCCCAAGGCCGAGGCCATCAAGTCCCGGATGGAGGGCGACGCATGAGTTCCGCACAGACCACCGCGCACGCGACGGTGCTGGCCGCCGGCGAGGCGAGCGAGCACCGGCCGCTGATCATCACCCTGTTCGCCGTGTTCGTCGCCGCGACCCTCGTCATCACCGTGTGGGCGGGCCGCCAGACCCGGGACGCCGCCGACTTCTACGCGGGCGGGCGCCAGTTCACCGGCTTCCAGAACGGCCTCGCGGTCTCCGGCGACTACATGTCGGCCGCGTCCTTCCTCGGCATCGCAGGTGCCATCGCGCTCTTCGGCTACGACGGCTTCCTCTACTCCATCGGCTTCCTCGTCGCCTGGCTGGTCGCCCTCCTCCTGGTCGCCGAGCCGCTGCGCAACTCCGGCCGGTACACCATGGGCGACGTCCTCGCCTACCGCATGCGCCAGCGCCCGGTGCGCACCGCCGCGGGCGCCTCCACCATCGTCGTGTCGATCTTCTACCTGCTGGCCCAGATGGCCGGCGCGGGTGTCCTGGTGTCCCTGCTCCTCGGCATCACCAGCGACGGCGGCAAGATCGGCATCGTCGCCCTCGTCGGCGTCCTGATGATCGTGTACGTGACCATCGGCGGGATGAAGGGCACCACCTGGGTCCAGATGGTCAAGGCCGTTCTGCTGATCATCGGCGCCCTGCTGCTCACCTTCCTGGTGCTGTTGAAGTTCGACTTCAACATCTCCGAACTGCTCGGCAGGGCGGCCGAGAACAGCGGCAAGGGGTCGCCGTTCCTGGAGCCCGGCCTGAAGTACGGCGTCACCGCCACCACCAAACTCGACTTCCTCTCGCTCGGCATGGCCCTCGTCCTCGGCACCGCCGGCCTGCCGCACATCCTGATCCGCTTCTACACGGTGCCCACCGCCAAGACCGCCCGGAAGTCCGTCAACTGGGCCATCGCCCTCATCGGCGTCTTCTACCTGATGACCCTCGCCCTCGGCTTCGGGGCCGCGGCCCTGATCAAACCGGACGAGATCATCGGCTCGAACAAGGCGGGCAACACGGCGGCACCCCTGCTCGCGCTGCACCTCGGCGGCGTCGACTCCACCTGGGGCGCGGTCCTGCTGGCCACCATCTCCGCCGTCGCCTTCGCCACCATTCTCGCGGTCGTCGCCGGGCTGACGCTGGCCTCGTCCTCGTCGTTCGCGCACGACATCTACGCGAACGTCATCAAGAGGGGCCAGGCCACCGAGAAGCAGGAGATGAAGGCCGCCCGCTACGCCACGGTCGGCATCGGTGCCGTGTCGATCCTCCTCGGCGCCCTCGCCCGCGACCTCAACGTCGCCGGTCTCGTCGCCCTCGCCTTCGCGGTCGCCGCCTCGGCCAACCTGCCGACGATCCTCTACAGCCTGTTCTGGAAGCGGTTCACCACCCAGGGCGCGCTCTGGTCGATCTACGGCGGCCTCGTCGCCGCCGTCGGCCTCGTCCTGTTCTCCCCGGTGGTCTCGGGCAAGCCCTCCTCGATGTTCCCCGACGTGGACTTCCACTGGTTCCCGCTGGAGAACCCCGGCCTCATCTCCATCCCGGTCGGCTTCCTGCTGGGCTGGCTCGGCACCGTGCTGTCCAAGGAGGAGCCCGACGCCGGCAAGTACGCCGAACTGGAGGTCCGCTCCCTCACGGGCACCGGAGCGCACTGAGGCACGGCGTCGCGCGGGCCCGTCGCGGAGGACCACCGGTGGATCACCACTCGTAGGTCCCTACGACGGGCCCGCGCCGCGTCTCGTGGGATCGGGCCGCTGTCCCCGCGGGCCCCGTCGCGTAGGCTCGCAGGTGTCCGCACACGTGATCGGCATCGAGGGAGGGGGCCCACGTGCTCATCGACAGCTTTGGCCGAGTAGCCACCGACCTGCGGGTTTCCCTGACAGACCGGTGCAACCTGCGCTGTACGTACTGCATGCCGGAAGAGGGCCTGCAATGGCTCGCCAAGCCCGACCTGCTCACCGACGACGAGATCGTCCGGCTGATCGGCGTCGCCGTCACCCACCTCGGGATCGAGGAGGTCCGCTTCACCGGAGGCGAGCCGCTGCTGCGCCCCGGCCTCGTCGGCATCGTCGAGCGGGTCGCGGCCCTCGACCCCCGTCCCCGGATGTCCCTCACCACCAACGGCATCGGGCTCAAGCGCGTCGCGCCCGCCCTGAAGTCCGCGGGCCTGGACCGGGTGAACGTCTCGCTGGACACCCTGCGGCCCGACGTCTTCAAGACGCTCACCCGCCGCGACCGGCACCGCGACGTCGTCGAGGGGCTCGAAGCCGCGCACGCCGCCGGCCTGACCCCCGTGAAGATCAACTCGGTGCTGATGCCGGGCCTGAACGCCGACGAGGCCCCCGACCTCCTCGCCTGGGCCGTCGCCCACGACTACGAACTCCGCTTCATCGAGCAGATGCCGCTGGACGCCCAGCACGGCTGGAAGCGCGAGGGCATGGTCACCGCCGGCGACATCCTCGCCTCCCTGCGCACCCGCTTCGAGCTGACCGAGAAGGGCGCCGGCGAGCGGGGCTCCGCGCCCGCCGAGCGGTGGACCGTCGACGGCGGCCCGCACCGCGTCGGCGTCATCGCCTCGGTGACCCGCCCGTTCTGCGCGGCCTGCGACCGCACCCGGCTGACCGCCGACGGCCAGGTCCGCACCTGCCTGTTCGCCACCGAGGAGACCGACCTGCGGGCGGCGCTGCGCGGGGACGCGCCCGACGAGGAGATCGCCCGCATCTGGCGCGTCGCCATGGCGGGGAAGAAGGCGGGAGCGGGCCTGGACGACCCGGCCTTCGTGCAGCCCGACCGCCCGATGTCGGCGATCGGCGGCTGACGGCCGCCGGAACCGGCCGTCGCGGCGGGGCCGCTCAGTCCTCGGGCGACTCCCACTCGGCCAGCGGGACCACGTCCTTCAGGAACCCGCGGACGCCGAGGAAGGACGACAGGTGCTCGCGGTGTTCCTCGCACGCCAACCAGGTCTTCCTGCGCTCCGGCGTGTGCAGCTTCGGGTTGTTCCATGCCAGCACCCACACGGCGTCGGCACGGCATGCCTTGGCCGAGCAGACGGGGGAGACGGGGTCGGAGCCGGGCACGTTCAGGATCATCCCGCCGACCCTAGCCGAGGCCGCGTCCGGCGTGTCCGCCGCGCCCCGGTGGGCGGGCGCCCCGGAGGGACGCGGCCTCCCGGCGGCCCCGCAAAGGCGACGCCGAGCAGCCACGGGGGGAGCTGCCCGGCGTCGGTCTGTCGCTCCGACGGGGGATGCGGAGCGCGTACGAAGTATGTCACGGCCCACCCGCCGCCCGGCACCTGAACAACATGATTGATCTGAGCTTTTCTTGAGCTTCGCGGCCGACCGCATTCCGCTTCGGCGGACGCCCCCGACCCGGTGGACACGGCTCTCCCCGCCGCCGCACGGCGGCACGGCGCACCGCCCGCGGACCGCTCCCGGCGGCCGCCCGGAGAGCGGCGCGCACGCCCCGGGTCAGCTCCGCCCGTCCGCCTCGGGACGCGACGGCGCCTCCGGGCCGGAGGCGCCCTCCTCGCGGGCGGCCCCCGCGCGGGTGTCCTGCCCGGGCGCGGCGATCATCGGGCGGGAGGGCACGCCGACGAACGTCGACGGCAGTCCCGGGGCGTTCTCCCGGCCCGCGTTGGCGATGACGACGGCGACGTAGGGCAGCAGGATGCCGAGCACGAGCGCGCCGATCGCCACGTACCGCTCCACGTTCCACAGGGTGGCCGCGAGGATCACCGCGACGGTGCGGACCGACATGGAGATGACGTACCGGCGCTGCCGGCCCCGGACGTCCTCGTCCAGTCCCTGCCGTGCTCCGGTGATCCGGAAGACCTGGACGTCGTTCTGCTTCCTGATCACGCTCCACCACCCGCCTGTCCCGGACGCTGCCCCGCCCGTACCCGGTACGAACCCGTCGAGAGCGGGCCGGACTGACCTCCCACGGTACGCCGCGCGTCCGCCGCGCCGGATACCGGGGCAGGTACCGGAGGGGCGGACGGGGGCACGCGTCCCGCGGATGGCTCCGTCCGACATGCGCCGTTTGCCGTACACCCCGAAACTGGCGGTACTGCTCACGGAGAGCCGTACTAGGAGGCAGACATGGGCTGGTTGTGGGCGATCATCGTCGGGTTCGTGCTGGGCCTGATCGCCAAGGCGATCATTCCCGGCAAGCAGCACAGCCCCCTCTGGCTGACCACCATCTTCGGCATGCTCGGAGCCATCGTCGGCAACGCGATCGCACGGGGGTTCGGCATCGCCGAGACCCGCGGGATCGACTGGGGGCGCCACGCGCTCCAGCTCGCCGCCGCGATCGTGATCGTCTTCCTCGGCGACATGCTCTACATGGCGGTGCGCGGCAACAGGAAGGCGACCCGGTGATCGTGCCCCGGTGAACACGGCACGACGGCGAAGGGGACGGCTCCGCTGCGGGAGCCGTCCCCTTCGCCGTCGCGCGCCCGCGCCGGGCGGGACTCAGCCGCCGGTCACCTCGACCGCCGCCAGGTTCTTCTTGCCCCGGCGCAGCACCAGCCAGCGCCCGTGCAGCAGGTCCTCCGCGCCCGGCACCGCGTCCTCGGCCGCGACCTTCACGTTGTTCACGTAGGCCCCGCCCTCCTTGACCGTGCGCCGGGCGGCCGACTTGCTCGCCACCAGGCCGACCTCGGCGAGGAGGTCGACGACCGGTCCCGGCTCGGCCACCCGGATGTGCGGCAGCTCGGAGAGGGCCGCGGCGAGCGTCGCCTCGTCCAGGTCGGCCAGCTCGCCCTGCCCGAACAGCGCCTTGGACGCGGCGATCACGGCGGCCGTCTGGTCGGCGCCGTGCACCAGCGTCGTCAGCTCCTCGGCCAGCGCCCGCTGCGCGGCACGGGCCTGCGGACGCTCCTCGGTCTGCCGCTCCAGCTCCCCCAGCTCCTCGGGGGAGCGGAACGACAGGATGCGCAGGTAGGTGGAGACGTCCCGGTCGTCCACGTTCAGCCAGAACTGGTAGAACGCGTACGGCGTCGTCATCTCCGGGTCGAGCCAGACGGCGCCGCCCTCGGTCTTGCCGAACTTGGTGCCGTCCGCCTTGACCATCAGGGGGGTCGCCAGCGCGTGCACCTGCGCCTGCGGCTCCAGCCGGTGGATCAGGTCCAGCCCCGCCGTCAGGTTGCCCCACTGGTCGCTGCCGCCCTGCTGGAGGGTGCAGCCGTAGCGGCGGTACAGCTCCAGGAAGTCCATGCCCTGGAGCAGCTGGTAGCTGAACTCCGTGTAGCTGATGCCCTCCTCGGACTCCAGCCGGCGGGCGACGGAGTCCTTGGTGAGCATCTTGTTCACCCGGAAGTGCTTGCCGATGTCGCGCAGGAACTCGATGGCCGACAGCCCGGCCGTCCAGTCCAGGTTGTTCACCATGACCGCGGCGTTCTCGCCCTCGAAGGACAGGAACGGCTCGATCTGCGAGCGCAGCCGCGTCACCCAGTTCGCGACCGTCTCCGGGTCGTTCAGCGTGCGCTCCGCCGTGGGGCGGGGGTCGCCGATCTGGCCCGTCGCCCCGCCGACCAGCGCGAGCGGCCGCAGCCCCGCGCGCTGGAGCCGGCGCATCGTGAGCACCTGCACCAGGTGGCCCACGTGCAGGCTCGACGCGGTCGGGTCGAACCCGCAATAGAACGTGACGGGACCGTCCGCGAGCGCCTTGCGCAGTGCATCTTCGTCGGTGGACAGGGAGAACAGCCCCCGCCACTTCAGCTCGTCGACGATGTCCGTCACGGTTCTCTTATCTCCTCGGGTGGT
Organism: Streptomyces sp. NPDC048566; assembly: GCF_043199735.1. Taxonomy (NCBI): domain Bacteria; kingdom Bacillati; phylum Actinomycetota; class Actinomycetes; order Kitasatosporales; family Streptomycetaceae; genus Streptomyces; species Streptomyces sp. NPDC048566. The sequence goes on along the minus strand of NZ_JBICWL010000017.1, from coordinate 26,792 downwards.
CGCGTGGATCGGGTACGAGGTTATACGCCCTGGCTGACGGAGCTCATATTGAAGTCCGGCACCCTCAGGGCGGGCATCGCGGCCCGGGTGAACCAGTCGCTCCACTCGCGCGGCAGCGTCTGCTCCGTCCGTCCCGCCTCCGTCGCCCGGCCCAGCAGGTCCACGGGCGACTCGTTGAACCGGAAGTTGTTCACCGCGCCGACGACCTGGCCGTCCTCCACCAGGTAGACGCCGTCCCGGGTGAGCCCGGTCAGCAGCAGCGTCGCCGGGTCCACCTCGCGGATGTACCACAGGCAGGTGAGCAGCAGACCGCGCCCGGTGCCGGCGACCATCTCCTCCAGCGAGCGGTCCTCGCCGCCGTCCAGGACGAGGTTCCCGATCGACGGGGTCACCGGCAGCCCCGTCAGCTCCGCGCTGTGCCGGGTGGTGGACAGGTGCCGCAGCTCGCCGTCGCGGATCCAGTCGGTGGCCGCGAGCGGCAGCCCGTTGTCGAACACCGAGGCGTCGTCGCCCGAGGAGTGGGCGAGCACGAACGGCGCGCACTCCAGGCCCGGCTCGCCGGGGTCGCTGCGCAGCGTCAGCGGCAGCCCGGTGAGCCGCTCGCCGATACGGGTGCCGCCGCCCGGCCTGCTGAACACCGTCCGGCCCTCGGCGGCGTCCCGGGCGGCGGCGGACCACATCTGGTAGATCATCAGGTCCGCGACGGCGGTCGGCGGCAGCAGCGTCTCGTAGCGTCCCGCGGGCAGGTCCACCCGCCGCTCCGCCCAGCCGAGCCGGACGGCGAGCTCGGCGTCGAGCGCCGCCGGGTCGACGTCCTTGAAGTCGCGCGTCGAGCGGCCCGCCCACGCCGACCGGGTCCGGTCCGGCGACTTGGCGTTCAGCTCCAGCGTCCCGTTCGGCTGGTCGTGCCGCAGCCGCAGCCCCGTCGACGTGCCCACGTAGCTGGTGACCAGTTCGTGGTTGGCGAAGCCGTACAGTTCGCGGCCGCCGGACCGCGCGCGGGCGAAGGACTCGCCGAGCGCCGGCGCGAAGTCGCCGAACACCGCGGACGAGGTCTCCGCCGGCGGGTCCGCGAAGTCGGGGGACTGCTCCACCCCCGTCACCAGCGGACGGCCGTCCTCCGCGGGACCCGCGCCGCGGGCCGCCGCCTCGGCCGCCCGGACCAGGGGCTCCAGCTCGTCGGCGGTCACGGCCGACCGCGAGACCACACCGGAGGCGGTGCCCTCCCGTCCGTCGACGGTGGCGATCACGGTCAGGGTACGGCCGCGGGTGACGCCGTTGGTGGTCAGCGCGTTGCCCGCCCAGCGCAGGTTGGCCGAGGACTCCTCGTCGGCGATCACCACGCAGCCGTCGGCCCGGGACAGGGCGAGGGCGCGCTCGACGACCTCGTGCGGCTTGCTGGTACGGGCGCTCATCGACCGGCCTCCTGCGTCGTGTTCAGAATGGTGACGCCCTTGAAGAGGGCGGAGGGGCAGCCGTGCGAGACCGCCGCGACCTGACCCGGCTGGGCCTTGCCGCAGTTGAAGGCGCCGCCCAGGACGTAGGTCTGCGGGCCGCCCACCGCGGCCATCGACCCCCAGAAGTCGGTGGTCGTCGCCTGGTAGGCGACGTCCCGCAGCTGGCCCGCGATCCGGCCGTTCTCGATCCGGAAGAAACGCTGGCCGGTGAACTGGAAGTTGTAGCGCTGCATGTCGATGGACCAGGAGCGGTCGCCGACGACGTAGATGCCGCGGTCCACCCCGCCGATCAGATCCTCCGTGGACAGGCCGCCCGGGTCCGGCCGGAGGGACACGTTCGCCATGCGCTGCACGGGCACGTGCCCGGGGGAGTCGGCGTACGCGCACCCGTTCGACCGCTCGAAGCCGGTCAGCCGGGCGATCCGCCGGTCCAGCTGGTACCCGACGAGCGTGCCGTCCTTCACCAGGTCCCAGGACTGGCCGGCCACCCCCTCGTCGTCGTAGCCGATGGTGGCGAGCCCGTGCTCGGCGGTGCGGTCGCCGGTCACGTTCATCAGCTCCGAGCCGTAGCGCAGCTTGCCGAGCTGGTCGAAGGTGGCGAAGGAGGTGCCCGCGTACGCCGCCTCGTAGCCGAGCGCGCGGTCCAGCTCGGTGGCGTGCCCGATGGACTCGTGGATCGTCAGCCACAGGTTGGACGGGTCGACGACCAGGTCGTAGACGCCGGCCCGGACGCTCGGCGCCCGCATCTTCTCCGCGAGCAGCCCGGGCAGGCTCTCCAGCTCGGCGTCCCAGTCCCAGCCGGTGCCCCGCAGGTACTCCCAGCCGCGTCCCACCGGCGGCGCGATCGTCCGCATCGAGTCGAACTCGCCGCTCGACTCGTCCACCGCGACCGCGGTGAGCTGCGGATGCAGCCGCACCCGCTGCTGCGTGGTCACGGTCCCCGCGGTGTCCGCGTAGAACTTGTTCTCGTGCACCGCCATCAGCGAGGCGTCCACGTGGTCGACGCCGTCGGCCGCCAGCAGCCGCGCGCTCCACTCGGCGAGCAGCCCCGCCTTCTCCTCGTCCGGGACCGAGAACGGGTCGATCTCGTACGAGGACACCCACGTCCGGTCGGCGTGCACCGGCTCGTCCGCCAGCTCGACCCGCTCGTCGGAACCGGCCGCCCTGATCACCTGGGCCGACAGCTTCGCCATCGCCACCGCCTGGGAGGCGACCTTCGCCGCCGCGTCCATCGTCAGGTCGACACCCGACGCGAACCCCCAGGTCCCGCCGTGCACCACCCGCACCGCGTACCCGAGGTCCGTGGTGTCCGACGACCCGGCCGGCCTGGCGTCGCGCAGCCGCAGGGTCGCGCCGCGCACCCGCTCGAACCGGAAGTCCGCGTGCTCGGCGCCGAGCGCCCGCGCCCGGGCCAGCGCGGCGTCGGCGAGAGCGCGCAGCGGCAGCGCCGTGAACGCCGCGTCGATGGAATGAGGCACCGAGGTCTCCCTGCTGTCGTGGCCTGTCGGGTCCGATCATGTCGCGCGGGCGGGCCGCGGGGCCACGCCTTTCCCGCCACCGGGCCTTTTTTCGGCCGGGTGGCGCGGCTTTCTGTAGGGACCCGACAGCAGGCACCCGAACCCACTGTCGGTGCCCGATTCCCTGACGGACGGGACGGACCGATAGGTTTCCGAGGAAGGCGCCTGCACGCAGGTGTCCCCTGTGCAGGGGTTTCCGTCCGCTATCGAAAGGGTGATCCGTTGAGCCGCTCGGTTCTCGTCACCGGAGGCAACCGGGGCATCGGCCTCGCCATCGCCCGCGCGTTCGCCGACGCAGGCGACAAGGTCGCGATCACGTACCGGTCCGGCGAGCCGCCGGCCGCCCTGGCGGCGCTCGGCGTCCTCGCCGTGAAGTGCGACATCACCGACACCGAGCAGGTGGAGCAGGCGTACAAGGAGATCGAGGCCGAGCACGGCCCGGTCGAGGTCCTCGTGGCCAACGCCGGCATCACCAAGGACCAGCTCCTGATGCGCATGTCCGAGGAGGACTTCACCTCGGTCGTCGACACCAACCTGACCGGCGCCTTCCGCGTCGTGAAGCGGGCCAACCGCGGCATGCTGCGGGCCAAGAAGGGCCGGGTCGTCCTGATCTCCTCGGTGGTCGGACTGCTCGGTTCGGCGGGCCAGGCGAACTACGCCGCCTCCAAGGCCGCGCTGGTCGGCTTCGCGCGCTCCCTCGCCCGCGAACTCGGCTCGCGCAACCTCACCTTCAACGTCGTCGCGCCCGGCTTCGTCGACACCGACATGACGCAGGCGCTCACCGACGAGCAGCGCGCGAACATCGTGTCGCAGGTACCGCTGGGCCGCTACGCCAAGCCCGAGGAGATCGCCGCGACGGTGCGGTTCCTCGCCTCGGACGACGCCTCGTACATCACTGGAGCCGTCATCCCGGTTGACGGCGGACTGGGAATGGGTCACTGATCACCATGAGCGGAATTCTCGAGGGCAAGCGCGTCCTGATCACCGGTGTGCTGATGGAGTCCTCCATCGCCTTCCACACCGCCAGGCTGGCCCAGGAGCAGGGCGCGGAGATCATCCTCACGGCGTTCCCGCGGCCGACGCTCACGGAGCGCATCGCCCGGAAGCTCCCGAAGCCCACGAAGGTCATCGAACTCGACGTCACCAACGACGAGCACCTCGCGCGCCTCGCCGACGTCGTCGGCGAGGAGCTGGGCGGCCTCGACGGCGTCGTGCACTCCATCGGCTTCGCGCCGCAGGACGCCCTCGGCGGCAACTTCCTCAACACGCCGTTCGAGTCGGTCGCCACGGCGATGCACGTCTCGGCGTTCTCCCTGAAGTCGCTGACCATGGCCTGCCTGCCGCTGATGCAGAACGGCGGCTCCGTCGTCGGCCTCACCTTCGACGCGCAGTACGCGTGGCCGCAGTACGACTGGATGGGTCCGGCCAAGGCCGCCCTGGAGGCCACCAACCGCTACCTCGCCCGCGACCTGGGCAAGCAGAACGTCCGCTCCAACCTCATCTCCGCGGGCCCCATCGGCTCGATGGCCGCCAAGTCCATCCCGGGCTTCGGCGAGCTGGCCTCGGTGTGGGACTCCCGTGCCCCGCTGGAGTGGGACCTGAAGGACCCCGAGCCCGCCGGCAAGGGCGTCGTCGCCCTGCTGAGCGACTGGTTCCCGAAGACCACCGGCGAGATCATCCACGTCGACGGCGGTCTGCACGCCATCGGCGCGTAGCACCCCGGACGGTACCGGCGCCCCGCCACCCGCGCTTCGCGGGAGGCGGGGCGTCCCCCGTTCGGCCCAGTCGGCCGGGCGCCCCGGGCGCCGCTGCACGCAGTCTGGAGGCACGCACCGCCCCGCAGCCGTTCGGCCGAGGAGGTCCCGTCGTGCGCCTGTCCCGCCGCATCGCCCCGGTACTCGCGGCCCTCGCCGTGCTGGTGACGGCCGCCCCGGCCGACGCGACCCCCCGGACGCCCGCGGACCACGGGGGCGCGCTCACCTCCCGCACCGCCGGGCCCCGGCCCTTCGGTGCCGCGTGCCGGACCGCCGTCAGCGGCTCGCACGCCGTCGCGTACTGCCACAACCCCTATGTGGACACCGACGCCGTCCGGCTGCACGTCGAGTGCGCCCGCTGGTGGGACGTCGACACCGACGGAGCACCCGTCGCCGTCGGGCCGGCCGTGACCGTCCGGCTGACCGGCCGGTGCTGGAAGGAGATCCGCGCGGTCTGGGTCACCCACGGCTCCTGACCCTCAGTGCCGGCCGGTCTCCGGCGCCCGGCCGTCCAGCCGCCCCGGGCGGCAGCGGAACGCGTAGCTGCCCGCCTCCTCGGCCGCCGCCTCCGCCGCGCCGGAGCGGATCGCGTCCACCAGCCGGGCGTGGTCCATGTGGCTCTCCGGCGTCAGCTCGGCGCCCACGTCCTCGCGGAGCCAGTCGCGCAGCACCTCGCCCAGGTCCGCGTACATCGCCGTCATGACGTCGTTGTGCGACGCCGCCACCACCGCCAGGTGGAAGGTCGCGTCCGCGGCCACGAACGCCTCCGCGTCCCCCGACTCCCAGGCATCCTCCCGCCGCAGGAGGAGGGCGTCCAGCTGCTTGAGGTCGCGCTCGGTGCGCCGCGCGGCGGCCAGGGCGGCGGCGCTCGACTCCAGGGTGGACCGCAGCTCGGCGATGTGCCGGGGATCGGCGTCGGCGAACCTGCGGTGCATCACGCCCGCGAGTTCGCTGGTCGCCACGACGTAGGTGCCCGAGCCCTGCCGGATGTCCAGCAGACCGTTGTGCGCGAGCGCCCGGACGGCCTCGCGCACCGTGTTGCGCGCGACGCCGAGCAGGTCGACGAGTTCCGGCTCGGTGGGGATGCGGGAGCCCACCGGCCACTCGCCCGAGGTGATCTGGTTCCGCAGCTCGGCGATGACCTGCTCGGACAGCGCCGAACGGCGGGGGTGGCTCAAGGGCATGACGGTCCTTCGTACGAGCCCCGCGCGGTCGGTCGCGCGGGCCGGGGACTTCCGGAGGTTAACGCAGGGGGAGTGGACAACCAATCATCCCATGATTCTATGATGGGTGACATGGCAAGCGAGGAGACCCGGACGACGGCGACACCCCCGATACCGCGCGCGACCGAGGCCACGGCGCCCCGGCCGCCGGTCCCGAGCGCGTGGACGACGCGCCTGGTGGTGGCCGGCATCGTCCTCACCGCCCTGAACCTGCGTCCGGCGATCACCAGTCTCGGCGCCCTCCTCGAAGAGGTGCGCGACGGGCTCGGCATGAGCGGCAGCGTCGCCGGCCTGCTCACCTCCGTACCGCCCCTGTGCTTCGCCGTGTTCGGCGTGACCGCGCCCCGGCTCGCCCGCCGCTTCGGGCCCGCCGCCGTCGTCTGCGCCGGGATGGCCGCCATCACGGCCGGCCTCGCCCTGCGCCCCTTCGTCGGCGGCACGGCCGGGTTCCTGACCGCCAGCGCCCTCGCGCTCATGGGCATCGCGGTGAGCAACGTGCTGATGCCGGTGATCGTCAAGCGCTGGTTCCCCGACCGGGTCGGCTCCATGACGGGCCTGTACTCGATGGCCCTCGCCCTCGGCACCTCCTCCGCCGCCGCCGTGACCGTGCCCCTGACCGGCGCGCTGGGAGGCTCCTGGAGGTCCGGACTGGTGGTCTGGGCCGCCCTGGCCGCGGCGGCCGTCCTCCCCTGGCTGCCGCTCGTCCGCGCGCGCGGCGTCGCCTCCGGCCCCGGCCACCCGGCTCCCGCCCGCCCGGACGCCCCCGCCCCCGCCCGCCGGGACGCCGACGGGCCGCGCATCACGCGCAGCCGGACCGCCTGGGCACTCGCCGTCTTCTTCGGCCTCCAGGCGACGGCCGCCTACATCACCATGGGCTGGATGGCGCAGATCTTCCGCGACGCGGGCGTGCCCGCGGGCACCGCCGGCCTGCTCCTCGCCGTCACCATGGTGATGGGCGTGCCGCTCGCCTTCGTCATCCCGCGCCTCGCCACCCGGCTGCCCCACCAGGGGCCCATCGTGGTCGCCCTCGGCCTCTGCGGCCTCGCGGGCTACGCCGGGCTCTACCTCGCCCCGGCCGCCGGCGCCTGGGCCTGGGCCGTCCTGCTGGGCATCTCCAACTGCGCCTTCCCGCTGGCGCTCACCATGGTCGGCATGCGGGCCAGGACCGGCGCCGGCGTCGCCCGGCTCTCCGCCTTCTCGCAGAGCACCGGATACCTGCTGTCGATCCCCGGCCCGCTCCTGGTCGGCGTCCTCTACCAGCACAGCGGCGGCTGGGGCCTGCCGCTCGCCCTCATGGCCGGCCTGATGGTCCCGCAGATCGCGGTCGGCATCCTGGCGGGCCGGGACCGGACGGTCGAGGACGAGCTGGCCGGCTGAGCCCGCCGGCGCCGGACACGCGAGCGGCGCCCCGGCGCGAGGACGGCCCTGCGGGAGTGCGAGACTGAGCCCATGCCTGTGCTCGACCCGAACCCCCAGAACGGCCAGAAGAAGCTGCTGCTCGTGCTCGGCGCGATGCTGGCCATCACGGTGATCATCGGGATCATCGCCTCCGTCGCCTCCCCGTGACCGGCCCGGCGCCCCGGCCGCCGCGCGGCGGCCCCGCCCGTGCGGGGCACCGGCGTCCGCACGGCTGACCCGGGCCCACCGGCACGCGGCCGGCGCTCGCCCCGCTCCGGCCCCTCCGGGGCTCCGGGGGCGCGCCCTGGGCGGCCCGGCCTCGGGGCCGCCCCACCGTGTGTCCGACGGGGCCGAGCCCGTGGGGTGGGGACAACCCCCCGTCCCCTAGGGGGAGAGTGTCAGGGTGCAGTGGGTGGATCACCGGATGGGCCGGGGCCCGCGTGGTCCGTACCGTCGAGCCGTGGCCGTCGGAAGCGGCCGGCGGAGCACTCGCAGACCACGGAGGCGGCATGTCGGCCCGCACGCACACCCGGATCCACCCGGCGACGTCCGGCCGCGGGGACACCCGCCTGCCCTGGTGGGCGCTCGCCCTGCCCACGCTCGCCTTCGTCGCGCTGCTGCTGCTGATCGTGAACCCCGCGGACGCCCACGCGACCGCCGGGGACCCGGCCGTCACGCACCTGTTCCACCACATCCGGACGGTCCTGCACACGGCCCCGTGAACCGCCCGGCCGGCAGGCCGCGCCCGGTCCCGCATAGCACCGCGTTCCGCCGGGGACGGGGCGCACGGTGCCCGGAGTGAGCGCATGGCGCCTGCGCCCCGCCCCCCTCCTCCCGGCCCGCCCCTCGCGCGCCATGGCACTCCGTGCCGAGCCGGCACCGTCCGCCGCCCCGGCACTCCACGCCGTCCTGCGGCCCCGGGAGGCCCTTCCCGCATACTTCCGGCCACCCGGAGCGACCGCCGCGGTGCTCACGGGCACGGCATCACCCCTGACGGGGGAGACGGCCGGCCGCGTCGGAGGAGCACCTCAACTCCCTGCGCCTCGCGGCGTGTTTCGTGCGAAGCTGGGACGCATGAGCGTCGCAGAACCCCGCAGGATCGTCCTCTTCCGGCATGCGAAAGCCGACTGGCCGCAGATCTCCGACCACGAGCGGCCGCTCGCCGACCGGGGCCGTATGGACGCCGCCGTCGCCGGGCGCCGGCTGGGCGAGACCGGCATCCCCTTCGACCTGGCCGTGTGCTCCACCGCCGTGCGGACCCGGGAGACGTGGAAGCACGCCGTCCAGGAGCTTCCGCACCGGCCGAAAACCGTCTACGAGGAGCGCGTCTACGAGGCGTCGCCCGGCGAGCTGATCGCGGTGCTCAACGAGACCCCGGACGACGCGCGGAACGTGATCCTGATCGGCCACAACCCGGGCGTCCACGGCCTCGCCGACATCCTGGCGGGCCGGTCCGAGGACGACACCCGGGAACGGATGAAGGCCCAGGGCTTCCACACCGCCGCCTATGCCGTGCTCTCCTTCGACGGGCCCTGGAAGGCCCTGGAACCGGGGTCGGCCGCGCTGGCCGAATACTGGGCCCCCACCGAGTGACCCGCCTCCCGCACCGACGGAGCCCGGCACCCCTCGGTGCCGGGCTCCGTCCGCGTCCGGGCCGCGTCAGTGCGCCTCGGCGTCCTCGTGCATGTCGGCGGCCTCGACCTCGTCACGTGTGACGCCCAGCAGATAGAGCACCGTGTCGAGGAACGGGAAGTTCACCGCGGTGTGCGCCGCCTCACGGACCACCGGCTTGGCGTTGAAGGCGACCCCGAGGCCGGCCGCGTTGAGCATGTCCAGGTCGTTCGCGCCGTCGCCGACCGCCACGGTCTGGGCCAGCGGCACCCCGGCCTCCGCGGCGAACCGGCGCAGCAGCCGCGCCTTGCCGGCCCGGTCCACGATCTCCCCGGTGACCCGGCCGGTCAGCCGGCCGTCGACGATCTCCAGGGTGTTGGCCTGGGCGAAGTCGAGCCCGAGCCGCTCCTTCAGGTCGTCGGTCACCTGCGTGAACCCGCCGGAGACGACCCCCACCTGGTAGCCGAGCCGCTTCAGCGTACGGATCAGGGTGCGCGCTCCCGGCGTCAGCCGCACCTGCTCGCGCACCTTCCGCACGACCGACTCGTCCAGCCCGGCGAGGAGCGCCACCCGCGCGTGCAGCGACTGCTCGAAGTCCAGCTCGCCGCGCATCGCCGCGGCGGTGACCTCCGCGACCTCGGCCTCGCACCCCGCGTGCCCGGCGAACAGCTCGATCACCTCGTCCTGGATGAGCGTGGAGTCCACGTCCATCACCACGAGGCGCTGGGCCCGACGGTGCAGACCCGCGGCGACGACCGCGATGTCGACGCCGAGGGCGGCCGCCTGGGTCACCAGCGCGGTCCGCAGCGCCTCGGTCTCGGCGCCGGACACCGCGAACTCGACCGCCGTCACCGGGTACTTGGCGAGGCGGAAGATCCGGTCGATGTTGCCGCCGGTGCCGGTGATCCGGGCGGCGATGGCGGCGGTCGACTCGGCGGTGAGGGGGTGCCCCAGCACCGTCACCAGCGAACGCCCCGACCCGCGCGGCCGGTTGTCGCCGAGGCCGGAGATGATCTCCGCCTGCATCCTCACCGATTCCGCCCAGCTGTGGACGGTGGCCCTCAGGTCGCCTTCCTGTCCGGAGGCCGGCTGGGTCACGAGCGCGCACAGCACCATGCGGCCGCGGGTGACGACCTGCTCGATGTCGACGACGTCGACGGAGTAGGCGGCGAGGGTGTCGAAGAGTCCGGCGGTGATGCCCGGGCGGTCCTTGCCGAAGATCTTGACGAGGAGCGTGGGCACATCAGAAGTCTGCGAAGCGCTCATGATGGTCCCACCGTATCCGGCACCGCGTGCCGCCCGCCCCGCCGGTCCGCCAGACGGACACCGAACACCCGATGGCCGGCAAGGGGCGCCGGGGCGACGCCCGTTCCCCGCCGCGGCCGGCCTCCTCGTCCGCGCGGCCCCGCCCGGGCGGGGCCGCGCGAAGCGGCGCGGCCCCGGTGGCGCCGGGCGGTGCCGACCGTCCGGCGCCCGTCGCCCCGCGGTCCGGGCGGCTCCCGGGACCCGCCGCACGGGCGCTCCGGCGGCGCCCGGCGCAGGCGCCGCCCGGCACCGCCGTCCGCGAGGAAGCCCGACCCGCGTCAGCGCCGGGGCCCGCCCCCCGGAGGAAGCGGCGGCGGAGGCGGGGGCGGGGGAGGCCCGTCGTCCGCACCCGCCGGGCGGCGCTTGCGCGGCGGACCCGTCGGCCGCATCACCGTCGGAGCCCCGTACACGTCCCCGGACCCGGCGCCCGACCCGGCGTCCGGGTCCCGTCCGGCCGCCTCTCCCGGCCGCCGGTCCTCCGGTTCCGGGGCGCCCGCCCTCCCCGGCCGCCGGTCCCGCGGTTCCGGCCCGAGCAGGTCCCCGGGCACCTTCAGGTAGGGATTGGTGTCCGGATTCGGCGGACGGTACGACCCCCGCGGCCGGTACGGGCCCGCCTCCCCGCTCCCGCCCGCCCCCGCTCCGGACCCCGCACCCCCGTGCGCACCGGCCGCCTGCGGCGACTCCGCCGCCGGTGCCGCCCGCCGCCCCGCCGCCCCGGACGCGCAGGCCAGCAGCGCGCCGACGCCCCCGGCCCCCGCACCCCACACCGCACCGAGCACCAGGGCCGCCCCCGTCCGTCCCGCCAGCCGGACGCCCGCGCCGAACGCGTCGAACCCGAGCACCGACAGCGACGCGTCCACCGACACATCGGTCAGCTGTACGAGGAGGGGCAGGGCCAGCGCGGTCACGACGCCGAGCCGAACCGCGCAGCGGCCGACGTGGCGCGGAACGCCCCCGCCTCGTCCACCGGGGCCGGTCCGAGCCGGCGCACCGGCCGCAGGCCCGGCCCCCGCAAACGGCGTACGCACGGCCGTCAGGACGCCCGCGGACAGCATCATGAGCGCGGCGGCCACGGCCAACAGCCAGACGCGCCCGTCCAGTTCGGCCAGCCGGCCGAGGGTGACGGGCCGGTCGGCGCCGCCGAGCAACCGGTCGAGCGGGTCCGGTAGCAGTCGGGCGAGTTCGCCGGTGGCCCGGCCGTCCCAGGGGACGAGGAGACCGAGCGGAACGGCCAGCCACACCCCGTTGGGGGCGCCGAGCAGGGCCGCCCCGGCGATCCGCCGCGGATGGTCGTCGCCGACGGCCGCGTAGGCCGCCGCCGCCAGTCCGGCGAGGACGGCGAGGAGCAGGACGGTGACGAGGGACGCGACGGCCGGGCGGACGACCCGGTGCACGACGCCCCAGCCCGGCGGCAGAGGGGTGCGCCGGGAGGCGAGCAGGGCGATGAGCAGGACCCCGGCGGCCCACGCCGCTCCGCCGAGGAGGGTGGGCGCGGTGTCGACGGAGAAGCCCACGGCCGCCTCGGCCCTCACGAGGGCGCCGACCTTGTCGGGCAGCAGACCGCCGAGGTCTCCCAGTCCGCCCGGCAGCCGGTCCGCGATGTCCCCGAGTCCGCCGCCGGCGCCCCCCGCCGCCCCGTCGAGGCCGAGCCGGCCGCCGTCGATGGTGACGACGTCGTGACCGGCCCAGGCCAGCCCGCCGAGGGTGACGACGAAGAGGGCGATCACCGAGCCCGCCCGCGCGAGGAGTTCGGCCGGCGCGACCACGGCCCGGCCGCGCAGGGACCGCAGGAAGAACCACGCCATGAGCAGCGCCCCCACCAGCCCGACGCCGAGCGGGGTGACCTGGAGGGCGGTGTGGGCCGGCGCGCCGTGCAGCCCGAAGGCGGACACGTCGCCGGAGGGGGTGACCGAGCCGTTCGCCGCCAGCGCGACGACGGCCGCGGTCATCGGGCCGAGCGAGCCCACCGTGTCCGCTCCGAGCAGGTGCAGGCCGAGCGCGGCGGTGCCCGCCATGCCGATCAGCGCCCAGCTCACCGCGGCGACCGCGGACAGCAGCACGTCTCCCCACGGCACGCCTCCGCCCGCTCGGCCGTGCCGCACGCTCCCGTTGCCCATCGCCAGACCCCCCGATCCGCGCCGCGGTGCCCCGCACCTGTCCTTCTCGCGGGGGAATACCACTCTCCGGCCCGGTTTCCACCCCGTCAACGGAATCGGGCAACCCCGCCCGTACCCGTCGTTCCCGCGGCCCGACTTTCGGTCGGGGGGCTCCTCCTGAAATAGTTCCCCACGATGTTCGACATCCCTAGACTCCCTGTGTTGGGGGTAACTCGGGGGACAACACAGGTGGGGCTGGAGTGCCGGAACTCGTACTGGAAATGAATGGTCGGACCTGGACGCTCGACGCCTCCAGGTCCTACGCCCTCGGACGTGATCCGCAGGGGGACATCGTGGTGGAGGACGCCCGGGTGTCCTGGCGGCACGCCACGATCAGCTTCAACGGCCGTAGTTGGGTCATCGACGACCACGGAAGCACCAACGGCACCTTCCTGCGGGGGCAGCGCGTCCACCAGACGGAGATCGGCCCCGGTTCGGCCGTGCACCTCGGCAACGCGACCGACGGCCCGCGGCTGAGCCTGTCCGGCGCGGCGGCCCCGGTGGCGCAGCCGCAGCAGCAGCCGTACGCCGCCCAGGGCGCGGGCCCGGGCTGGTCGCAGCCGGCGGCGCCGCAGCAGGCTCCGGACGCGGGGGGACAACAGCCGCGGCAGCCGGCGGGCATCCCGCCGCAGCAGGGTCCCGGCGCGGGAGCGGGTGCGCCTCCGGTGTACGGGGACCGCAGCCCGACGACGTTCCACCAGTTCTCGCTGGGGCGCGTGATGCGCATCGGCCGTGCCCTGGAGAACGACCTGGTGGTCTCCGACCTCCAGGTCTCCCGGCAGCACGCCGAGTTCCACGCGACACCGGACGGCCGCTGCGAGATCCGCGACCTCGGTTCGCACAACGGCACCTACGTCAACGGCATGCCGATCGCCAAGGGCGGTGCGGCGCTGCTCGGCCCGAACGACATCGTCGGTGTCGGCCACTCCACCTTCCGGCTCGTCGGGGACCGTCTCGAGGAGTTCGTCGACACCGGCGAGGTGTCCTTCTCGGCCCGTCACCTGACGGTCACGGTCGACGGCGGCAAGCAGATCCTCAAGGACGTCTCCTTCGGCGTGCCCGAGAAGTCGCTCATCGCCGTGATCGGCCCCTCCGGCTCCGGCAAGTCGACGCTGCTGAAGGCGCTCACGGGCTATCGCCCGGCCAACCAGGGCGACGTCCTCTACGACAACCGCAACCTGTACAAGCAGTTCGCCGAACTGCGCCAGCGCATCGGTCTGGTCCCGCAGGACGACATCCTGCACAAGGAACTGACCGTCAACAAGGCCCTCAAGTACGCGGCCAAGCTGCGCTTCCCGGCCGACACCACGGCCCAGGAGCGCGAGGCCCGGATAGACGAGGTGCTGCGCGAGCTGAAGCTGGACATCCACAAGGAGAAGAAGGTCACCTCCCTCTCCGGCGGCCAGCGCAAGCGCGTGTCGGTGGCCCTGGAACTGCTGACCAAGCCGTCGCTGATCTTCCTGGACGAGCCGACGTCGGGCCTCGACCCGGGCATGGACCGGGACGTGATGCAGCTCCTGCGCGGCCTCGCCGACGACGGCCGCACCGTCCTGGTCGTCACGCACTCGGTGGCCGAACTGGCGATCTGCGACAAGCTCCTCGTGATGGCGCCGGGCGGCGCGGTGGCCTACTTCGGTCCGCCCGAGGAGGCGCTGAACTTCTTCGGCTACGAGACCTGGGCCGATGTGTTCTCGGCGTTCGAGAACTACCGCGACTACGACTGGGCGGGCCGCTGGAAGGGCTCGCAGCACTACCAGATGTACGCCGCGGACATCGACGCGGTCGCCCCGCAGTCGACGCAGATGCCGCCGCCGCAGGCCATGAAGCCGCCGAAACCGCAGGGCTGGGGTTCCCAGCTGACGACGCTGATCCGCCGCTACGCCTCGGTGATCGCGTCCGACAAGGGGTTCCTGGCGCTGACGGTGATCCTGCCGGCGGTGCTGGGCTCGGTGAGCCTGCTCATCGACAACGGCAAGACCCTGCTCGTCAACGAGAAGGTGCTGCCCTCGGGTGTGCACGTCGCGAACGGCACGGCCACCACGGTGCTGCTGATCCTCGCGGTCGGCGCGTGCTTCGCGGGAGCCGCCAACTCCGTCCGTGAGCTGATCAAGGAACGGGTGATCTACGAGCGCGAGCGGGCGACCGGCCTGTCCCGGTCCGCCTACCTGATGTCGAAGGTGATCGTCCTCGGTGTGATCACCCTGCTCCAGGGCGCCCTGGTCGGCGCGATCGGCTTCGGCAGCCGCACGGTCCCGGACGAGGGCCTGATCCTCACGAGCCTGCCCAAGGTCGAGCTCACGATCCCGATCATGGCCCTGGGCTTCGCGTCGATGATGTTCGGCCTGGTCATCTCCTCGCTGGTGAAGACCGCCGAGAAGACGATGCCGCTGCTGGTGATGTTCGCGATCGTCCAGGTCGTCTTCACCGGATGCCTGTTCATCCTGAACGGCACGCTGGGCGTCAACCAGTTCTCGTACCTGATGCCGGCCCGCTGGGCCGTCGCCGCCTCGGGCGCGACGCTCGACTTCAACAACATCTTCCCGAACCAGGACGACCCGACGAACACGGACCCGCTGTGGGACCACTCGGCCGGCGTCTGGGCGATGGACATGGTGGCGCTGATCGCGCTCGGCGTCGCCTGCGGCTTCCTGGTGGCCCGCTTCCTGCGCCGCCACGAACCCGAGGTCATGCGCAAGTAGTCCCGCCTCGCGCGGGAACGGCGCGGCCGACGGCCCGTCCGGTTCCGCGTCCGAGGACGGCGCGAGGGCGGCACCCCCACCGGGGTGCCGCCCTTCGGCGTCTGCGACGAGAGCTCCGCGCCGGGCCTCAGTACGCGCTGTTGACGTTGTCCATCGAGCCGTACTTGTCCGCCGCGTAGTTGGCGGCGGCGGTGATGTTGGCGACCGGGTCGTAGATGTTCCAGGAGGTGCCGGCCACGTGGTAGGCCTTGAAGGTCGGCGGGATGACCTGGAGCAGACCCTTCGACGGGATGCCGTTGATCGCGTTGATGTCCCAGTCGTTGATGGCCTTCGGGTTGCCCGAGGACTCGCGCAGGATGTTGCGGTGCAGTCCCTCGTAGGAGCCCGGGATGCCCTTGGCCTTCATGATGTCCAGGGACTCGCGGATCCAGCCGTCGAGGTTGTTGGCGTAGGTCTTCGCGGCGACGGGCTGGACCTTGATCCGCTCGGCGGACCGGCTCGCGGCGGCCTTGGCGCGGGCCTCGGCGGCCTTCTTCTTCGCCGCGGCCTGGGCCGCGGCCTTCTTCTTGGCGGCGGCCGCCTCGGCCGCCTTCTTCTTGGCCGCCTCGGCGTCGGCGGCGGCCTTCTTCTTCGCGGCGATGGCCTGGGCCTTCAGGTCGGCGCCGGCCAGCCGGTCGGTGATGCTCGCCTTCACGTCCTTGATCGGCTTCTCGCTGTAGGCGACGTTCGCGGTCGAGGCGGCGTCGTCCGTCGTGGTGTGGGAGTTGTCCGGCACCAGCGAGAACGCGAGGGTGGCGGCACCAAGGGTGGCCACACCGGCGATCGAAAGGCGGTGAATCTTGGTCAGCTTCGGACGATGTCCAGGAGCGGTGATGTTCTTGGGCATGACTGATGACCTCTTCGAATAGCGCGGAGGTCGCTCGCGGTCCGGGGGACAGGGCTTCGTTGCATTTCGGACGAACGCGGCGGGGCGGAACCCGCTGCGCTGAGCGACGAGGGCAATTCTTAGCGGCCGCAAAATGGAGAGGCAAAGGTGTGACGTACGAAGCTCGATAGTGGACGCGGAAAGGGTAAAACGGGGCAGACTGGCACGTCTGCCCCGCTCATCGCGGGTCCTCTTGTCTCCTATGTCCGTTCGTACGTGATGTGCACCCTATGTGCGGGCTCACATTGCCCGCAGGGTCATCTCACCAAGAGTTGCTGGCGCAACGCTCTGTGTGAGGGCCTCTCAGGGCAGGATCAGCTGCACTCCGCCGAACTCGTGCCACCGATAGCGCCCCGCCCCGCGGCCGCGTGGCCGCGGCCCCGGGCGGCCCCTCCAGCATCGGCGGATGCGAGGCGTCGGGCTCGTGCGGGCCGGCCCACCACAGCCGCCAGCCGCGGCCCGCAGGCGCTCAGCGGCTCCTCCAGCACCGGCGGCACGCCGTCCGGCAGCCGCACCACCGCTCCCGCGGGCCCGCCCGCGCGCGCGGTTCCCTCCCCGTCGGGGTCCCGCAGCTCGACGGCCCACCGCCCGTCGGGAAGCGCGCCACCACGCGGCGGGCCCGAGCCGCCCGTCCACCGCCGCGGCCAGGGTGGCCGAGGTGCGCACGACCGGCAGGTCGCCGGCCGCGAGCTGACCGGGCAGGACCGCGCACGCGTGATGCGACACCGCCACCCGCGGGACACCGGCAGTCGCACGGCGTCCCGGTCGGGGCCCGGCCCGCGCTGTTCGGCCGGCACCCGCGCCGACAGCTCCGGCGGCGGAACACCTTCCGGGCCCGGCCGGCCGCGCCCCGCCGAAACGGGCCCCGCGGCCGTGTGGCGCCCACCCGCCCGACGCGTGCCGAGCAGCCGCAGGACGGCGGGCACCACCCGGTCCGGTAGCGCCCCGACCGGGCAGGACCTAGGTCCAACGGCGCAGGCCGGCGCCCTAGCCGGCCCGATACGCGCCGTCACCGTCCGCCGGTACGTTGGGGTCATGAGCCACGCATCCCGGTCGGGCCTGTACGCGGTCAGCGCCGCGCTGCTGGCCATGAGCAGGCACCTGGAGGTGCGCGACGTCCTCAAGACGATCGTCGCCTCGGCCCGCGAACTGCTGGACGCGCAGTACGCGGCCCTGGGCGTGCCCGACGACCACGGAGGGTTCGCCCAGTTCGTCGTCGACGGCATCGGCGACGCCGAGTGGAAGGCCAT
Organism: Streptomyces sp. NPDC048566; assembly: GCF_043199735.1. Taxonomy (NCBI): domain Bacteria; kingdom Bacillati; phylum Actinomycetota; class Actinomycetes; order Kitasatosporales; family Streptomycetaceae; genus Streptomyces; species Streptomyces sp. NPDC048566. The sequence goes on along the minus strand of NZ_JBICWL010000017.1, from coordinate 9,497 downwards.
CGGCCCGCTGCCGCGCCAGCACGGCATCCTCGCCGCGATGCTGAGGGAGGACCGGCCCGAGCGGCTCGCCGACGTCCGCGCCGACCCCCGGTTCGAGGGCTGGCCCGCGGCCCACCCCGAGATGTCGGACTTCCTCGGCCTGCCCGTCCGCGACGGCGACGAGACCATCGCCGCGCTCTTCCTCGCGAACAAGCGGCGCCCGCCCGGGACGGACCCCACCGGCTCGGGCACCGGCGCGTGCGGGTTCACCGAGGAGGACGAGGAACTGCTCACGATCCTCGCCCAGCACGCCGCGATCGCCCTCACCAACGCGCGCCTCCACGAACGGGCCCGCGAGCTGACCATCGTCGAGGAGCGCTCCCGCCTCGCCCACGAACTGCACGACGCCGTCAGCCAGAAGCTGTTCTCGCTGCGTCTCACCGCCCAGGCCGCCGCCGCCCTCGTCGACCGGGACCCCGCCCGCGCCAAGGGGGAGCTCCAGCACGTCGCCGCCCTCGCCGCCGAGGCCGCCGAGGAACTGCGCGCCGCCGTGGTCGAACTGCGTCCCGCCGCTCTCGACGAGGACGGACTGGTGGCCACCCTGCGCACTCACGTCCAGGTCCTGGACCGTGCCCACTCCGCGCGCGTCACCTTCAGTGGCCGCGGGGTCCGGGCGCTGCCCTCCGCCCAGGAGGAGGCGATGCTGCGGGTGGCCCAGGAGGCCCTGCACAACGCGCTGCGCCACTCCGGCGCGGCCCGCGTCGACGTCACCCTGGACAAGCGCGGCCCCGGCGCCGTGCTGGCGGTCGTCGACGACGGCGGCGGTTTCGACCCCGCCGCGACCCGCGCCGCGGGCCGCCACCTCGGCCTGGTGTCGATGCGGGACCGGGCGAGCGGGGTGGGCGGCACACTCACCGTGGAATCGGCGCCCGGCAAGGGCACCACCGTCGAGATGGAGGTTCCCGGTGGCTGACACGATCAAGGTGCTCCTCGTCGACGACCACCAGGTCGTCCGCCGGGGACTGCGCACGTTCCTCGAGGTGCAGGACGACATCGAGGTCGTCGGAGAGGCCTCCGACGGCGCCGACGGGGTCGCCCGCGCCGAGGAACTGAGGCCCGACGTGGTGCTGATGGACGTGAAGATGCCCGGCATGGACGGCGTCGACGCGCTGCGCAGGCTCCGTGAACTCGCCAACCCCGCGCGCGTGCTGATCGTCACCAGTTTCACGGAGCAGCGCACGGTGGTGCCCGCCCTGCGTGCCGGCGCCGCCGGGTACGTGTACAAGGACGTCGACCCCGAGGCGCTCGCCGGAGCCATCCGCTCGGTCCACGCCGGCCACATCCTCCTGCAACCCGAGGTCGCCGGCGCCCTGTTGTCCCAGGAGGAGGCCAACGCCGGCCAGGGGCGCGGCGGTTCGCTCACCGAGCGGGAGCGCGAGGTGCTCGGGCTGATCGCGGACGGCCGCTCGAACCGGGAGATCGCCCGCGCCCTGGTCCTCTCCGAGAAGACGGTGAAGACGCACGTCTCGAACATCCTGATGAAACTGGACCTCGCCGACCGCACCCAGGCGGCCCTCTGGGCCGTCCGCAACGGGCTGGCGGGCTGATCGGACCGCCCCTCCCACCAGCGCGTTCCCTGCGTCGTCCCGCTCCGCGCGCCCGGCTCCGGCCAGCGGCGGCGCGACGGGTTCCGGTCCGGAATGAGATTCATACCGTCGGGTGTATGTCCCCCGGACGGCGCAACCTGCCGACGGTGCCGCCGTTCTCCAGTGCGGCTGCGGCGACCTGCCGCAGCGTTCGTCAGGAGGGGTATCAGAAGTGAAGAACCTGAAGAAGGTCACCGCTGTCGCGATGGTCGCCGGTGGCCTGGTCGCCGCCGGAGCCGGCATGGCCTCGGCCACCGACGGCTCGATGGCGCTCGGCAAGGCGGAGGGTTCCCCGGGTGTCGTCTCCGGCAACCTCGTCCAGGCCCCCGTGCACGTCCCGGTGAACGCGGTCGGCAACAGCGTGAACGTGATCGGCGTCCTCAACCCGGCCTTCGGCAACCTCGGTCTCAACCACTGAGGTCCGTCGCCGGTCGGCCGTGACCACCGGTTCCCGGGGACGTTCCGGGGAACCGATTCTCCGGTCCGTTCATACGCTGAATGCGGCGAACGGGGCAATCGGGACGCCCTCCCGTGCCGTCCCGGCCTTCCCGGCGTTGCTCAGCGTGCGGCCCGCGGGCCGGGTCGGATCCGTATACGCAGGAGGAACGCTTCTCATGAACATCGCCAAGAAGGCCGCCCTGGCCATCACCGTCGCCGGCATCGCCGCGGGCGCTTCCGCCGGTGCCGCCGTCGCCGACTCCGGTGCCGAGGGTGCGGCCATCGGGTCGCCGGGCGTCGCCTCGGGCAACGTCGCGCAGCTCCCGGTCCACGTGCCGGTGAACGTCGTGGGCAACTCCGTCAACGTCATCGGCCTGCTCAACCCGGCCTTCGGCAACGGCGGCGTCAACGGCTGACGCACCACCTGGAAGGGGCCCCGCACGGACACGCCGCGCGGGGCCCCTTCGCACACCCCCGCACGAAGCCCCCACAGCGCACCGCCCCGGGACCCGTCGGCCCCGGGCCCGCCATCCCCGGCCCGCCGGCCGCGGAAACCGGCGGCCCCGGGGACGGCCGGCGGTCACGGCGCGGACGGTCCCGGCGCCGCGGAGCGCCGACCGGGGCGGGCGCCCGGCGGCGGAGGCCGGCGGCCGGGGCGACGGCTCAGCGCATACCGCGTTCGCGCTCCTCCACGAACGCGTTGTACGCGGCCACCTGCGCCCGCCGGGCCGTCCGCTCCACCGGCCGCAGCGCCTGCGCGCGGGCGGCCATCTCCGAGGCGCTCACCGCCCCGCCGTGCCCGTTCTCGTAGGCCACCGAGATCAGCAGCCCCACCCGCTGCGCCAGCTCCAGCACCCGCACCGCACGCGGCGGATACCCCGGCGCGAGCACCTCCCGCCCGCGCTCGGCGCGCGCCCGGTACGCGTCCACCGCCGCCTCGGCGACCGGCCCCGACCCGGCCACGTCCAGCCGCGACAGCACCTCCGTCGCCTCGCGCAGGGCCTCCGCCAGCTCCCGCTCGGCCTCCCCCAGGGAGGGCACGTCCGCCGGGGGCGCCTCGCGTACCGCGAGACAGTGCCAGACGACCTCGACGTGCACGTCGCCCGCGGGCCCGGCCTCGCGGACCTCCGGGACGAGCCCGAGCGCCGCGCCGTGGCAGACGACGGCCTCCTCGGCCTCCAGGGCGCGCGCGTTGAACGCCGGCGGACCGCTGAGCCCGAGCGGATGGCCGGGCGCGGGCAGCGCCACCCGCAGCCCGGTCACCCCGAGCGCGCGGAGCCGGCCGAGGGCGAACGTGAGACCGACCGGCCCCGTCTCGCCCGGCAGCCCCTCGACCCGGTGCACGGCGTCGTCCCCGACGATGGAGAGCACGGCGTCATCGGGGGAAACAAGTCCGGCCAAAAGGGCATTTCCCCATGCGGCCAGCTGTCCTGAACGTGGTTCCGAGAGCATGCCCCCACCCTAAGGACCGGCCGATGGATCGGTGGGGCCGACCGGTGGCGTAGGTTTTCCCTGGGGACTGCGTCCACAGACGTAAGCGACGGCCGAGACTGCAATGGGAGACAACGCGCTCATGAGCGATGTACTGGAGCTGGAGGACGTGTCCGTGGTCCGCGAGGGCCGGGCTCTGGTGGACCAGGTCTCCTGGTCGGTCAAGGAGGGGGAACGCTGGGTCATCCTCGGCCCCAACGGCGCGGGGAAGACGACCCTGCTCAACATCGCCTCCAGCTACCTCTTCCCGAGCGCGGGCACCGCCACCATCCTCGGCGAGACCCTCGGCAAGGTCGACGTCTTCGAGCTGCGCCCGCGCATCGGCATCGCCGGCATCGCGCTCGCCGAGAAGCTCCCCAAGCGCCAGACCGTGCTGCAGACCGTCCTCACCGCCGCGTACGGCATGACCGCCGGCTGGAACGAGGACTACGAGGACATCGACGAGCAGCGCGCCCGCGCCTTCCTCGACCGCCTCGGCATGAGCGAGTACCTGGAGCGCCGCTTCGGCACCCTCTCCGAGGGCGAGCGCAAGCGCACCCTGATCGCCCGCGCCCTGATGACCGACCCGGAACTCCTCCTCCTCGACGAGCCCGCCGCCGGCCTCGACCTCGGTGGACGCGAGGACCTCGTACGCCGCCTCGGCCGCCTGGCCCGCGACCCGATCGCCCCGTCCATGATCATGGTCACCCACCACGTCGAGGAGATCGCCCCCGGCTTCACCCACGTCCTGATGATCCGTCAGGGCAAGGTGCTGGCGGCCGGCCCGCTGGAGCTGGAACTCACCTCGCGCAACCTCTCGCTCTGCTTCGGCCTCCCCCTCGTCGTCGAGCAGGTCGGCGAGCGCTGGACCGCGCAGGGCCTGCCGATGGCCTGACCCCACCGGCGCGCGGACGCGCACACCCCTTCCACGGAAGGCGAGTTGATCGCGCGCCCTGTCCGCGCGGGGAGCACGGTCCTACCATGACCCCGTGGACGACATCGAGGCGTGGGTGTGGTGGCTGATCGGCGCGGCGGGGCTGGGCATACCGCTCGTGGTCACGGCGATGCCGGAGTTCGGCATGTTCGCCGTGGGAGCGGTGGCCGCCGCCGTCGCCGCGGGGCTCGGCGCGGGCATCGTCGTCCAGGTCCTGGTCTTCGTCGCCGTCTCCGTCGCCCTCATCGCCGTCGTACGGCCCATCGCGGCCCGGCACGGCGCGCAGCGCCCCCGGATCGCCAGCGGCATCGACGCGCTGAAGGGCCGGCAGGCCGTCGTCCTGGAGCGGGTGGACGGCTCGGGCGACGGCAGGATCAAACTCGCCGGCGAGGTCTGGTCGGCACGCGCCCTCGACTCCGGCCAGGCCTACGAGGTGGGACAGGAGGTCGACGTGGTGGACATCGACGGAGCCACGGCGATCGTCATGTGACCTCGGACAACGCAAGTGAACCGAACGCCCCACGCGGTAGACGACGTTCTGTCAGACTCGTCCAGCAAGATCTTCAACAGCCGTAAGATCTTTCGGAGTTACCGAGCGCAGAAGGGTACGGGGAGCATCGATGGAACCGATCATCATCGTCCTGGTCATTCTGGTGGTGCTGGTCTTCATCGCCCTGATCAAGACCATCCAGGTCATCCCACAGGCCAGCGCCGCCATCGTCGAGCGGTTCGGCCGGTACACGCGGACCCTGAACGCGGGCCTCAACATCGTCGTCCCGTTCATCGACTCGATCCGCAACCGCATCGACCTGCGCGAACAGGTCGTGCCGTTCCCCCCGCAGCCGGTGATCACCCAGGACAACCTGGTCGTCAACATCGACACCGTCATCTACTACCAGGTCACCGACGCGCGCGCCGCCACGTACGAGGTCGCCAGCTACATCCAGGCCATCGAGCAGCTCACCGTCACCACGCTCCGCAACATCATCGGCGGCATGGACCTGGAGCGCACCCTCACCTCCCGCGAGGAGATCAACGCGGCGCTGCGCGGCGTCCTCGACGAGGCGACCGGCAAGTGGGGCATCCGCGTCAACCGCGTCGAACTCAAGGCGATCGAACCGCCCACATCCATCCAGGACTCGATGGAGAAGCAGATGCGCGCCGACCGTGACAAGCGCGCCGCCATCCTCACCGCGGAGGGCATCCGGCAGTCGCAGATCCTCACCGCCGAGGGCGAGAAGCAGTCCGCCATCCTGCGCGCCGAGGGCGAGGCCAAGGCGGCCGCCCTGCGCGCCGAGGGCGAGGCCCAGGCCGTCCGTACGGTCTTCGAGGCCATCCACGCCGGCGACCCGGACCAGAAGCTGCTCTCCTACCAGTACCTCCAGATGCTCCCGAAGATCGCCGAGGGCGACGCCAACAAGCTCTGGATCGTGCCCAGCGAGATCGGCGACGCCCTCAAGGGCCTGAGCGGAGCCATGGGGAACTTCGGCGGCATCGGCGGCGGCCCGGGAGGCAACACCGTTCCCCCGCAGGGCCCCACGGGCGGCACCGAACGCCGCGAGAAGCCCTCCATCACGGACTGACGCAGGCACAACGACGCCGGGGCCCGCCTCCGCCCGGGAGGTGGGCCCCGCTCGTACCCGGATCACGCGGCCGACTGCGCCAGCCACGGAGGAAGTGCCGCGAAGTCGTCCTGGCCGAGCGCCAGCAGCATGGCGTCCGCCGGTGTCGGCTCGAACGGCTGCCGCAGCAGCGGCATCTGAGCCTGCTCCGGCGTGCGGTCCGCCTTGCGGTGGTTGTCCTCGGCACAGGACGCGACGGTGTTCAGCCACGCGTCCCGGCCGCCCTGAGCCCGCGGCACCACGTGGTCCACGGTCGTGGCCCGGCGCCCGCAGTACGCGCACCGGTGCCGGTCACGTATCAGCACACCCCGTCTGGACCACGGCGCCTGTCTTCGGAACGGCACCCGCACGTACCGGCAGAGGCGGATCACCCGGGGCACCGGAATGTCCAGGGCCGCGCCGCGCATGCGCAGTTCGGGGTGGGCCTGCTCGACGACGGCCTTGTCCGTCAGCACCAGGACGACGGCCCGGTTCAACGTCACCGTCGACAGCGGCTCGAAGCTCGCGTTCAGCACCAGCGTGTCACGCATCCAGCCCACCTCCTCTTGCGCACCCGCCCACCTGCGGCGGGCTGGGATCAACTCTGGCCGGGCACGCCGAGAAGGACAACGCAATAAAAAATGCCCGCCCCTGATCACTTCCAAGACCAGGGGCGGGCAAACGTTCCGTGAACGTCAGTCTTGCGCAGGGGCGGCGTACTCACCGACGAGCTGGGCGCGCGCCAGCGTGTGGAACCGGAGGTTGAAGCCCACCACGGCGGGCGACGCGTCCGCGTCGGGACCGAGCTTCTCCTGGTCCACGGCGTACACCGTGAACACGTAGCGGTGGGCGGGATCGCCCGGGGGCGGCGCGGCGCCGCCGAAGTCGCGGGAACCGTAGTCGTTGCGCGCCTGGACCGCGCCGTCCGGCAGCCCGTCGAACGTGCCGCTGCCGGCACCCGCCGGCAACGCGGTCACCGACGCCGGGATGTCGAACACGACCCAGTGCCAGAACCCGCTGCCCGTCGGGGCGTCCGGGTCGAAGCAGGTCACGGCGAAGCTCTTGGCGTCCGCCGGGAACCCCTCCCAGCTCAGCTGGGGCGAGGTGTTCCCGGCGGCCTGCACCTGGGCGTCCTTCAGCACGGCCCCCGGCGCGACGTCCTCGCTGGTGACCGTGAACGCCGGCACCGGCGGATGGAAAGCGTGCGGGAGCGGCGCCCTGTCGAGCTCGGTCACGTCATACCTCCTGAACGGCGGGATCTCTGCGCACGAGCCTAAGGGCTGTCCCGTCGTCCGCGGCGGGCGCACGACGGCGGCCGCGGCACCTCGTCGGGTTGCCGGACCGCCCGCATACGCCCGATACGAGGACGGCCCTCCGCAGCCGACCGCGCGCTGATCTCCCGGGGATGACGGGACAGCCCTCGGGACGGTCCTAGAACCAGCTGCGCTTGCTGCCGACCTCGGACAGCCACTGATTCAGATAGGCGGCCCAGTCCGTGCCGTGGAAGTCGTGCAGGCCCACCTGGAAGGAGCGGTAGGAGTCGCTGCCCTCGCTGAAGAGTCCGGGCTTCTTGTCCATCTCCAGGACGACGTCCATCGCCCGGTCGTCCGCGACGAAGCTCAGTTCCACCTGGTTCAGCCCGCGGTACTGCGACGGCGGATAGAACTCGACCTCCTGGTAGAACGGCAGCTGCTGGCGCGTGCCCCGGATGTGGCCGCGCTCCATGTCGGCGCTCTTGAAGCGGAAGCCGAGCTGGATGAAGGCGTCCAGGATCGCCTTCTGCGCGGGCAGCGGGTGCACGTTGACGGGGTCGAGGTCGCCCGAGTCGATCGCCCGGGCGATCTCCAGCTCGGTGAACACCCCGATGTTCATCCCGCGCAGGCTCTGCCCGTCGATCATGGTGACCGGCGTCTCCCACGGGATCTCCAGGCCGAACGGCACGGCGTGGACGGCCCCGGCCTGCAACTGGAAGGCGCCGCCCAGCCGCAGCTTCGCGAAGTCGATGTTCTGCTTGTACTCCTGGTCGTCGTGCCCCTCGACCTCGACCTTGGCCCGCAGACCGACCGACAGCCCCTCGATCGACTGGTCGACCGATCCGCCCTGGATCCGCACCTCACCCTGGACGACGCCGCCCGGCACGGTGTTCGCCTCGGTCAGCACCGTCTCCACCGAAGCCCCGCCGGCCCCCAGGCTCGCAAGCAGCCGCTTGAACCCCATGTCACTTCCTCCCCAGGCAACGCCTGTTCCGTCCGGTGTCCGTATGGATCCCTTGATCCCTACAAACGCGATCCGGCCCCCGCCGGTTCCGCCTGCTCACCCTCCCAAGGAGGTGGACGTACGGCCACCCCTCGGCGGCGAGGCTCGCGGACCGCACCCCGCCGCCTGGGCCCCTCGTCGGTCCCGGCGGCGTGGACTACCCTCGGACGCCATGATCGCGGCCCCTGACCGTACGCCCCTGACGCGGGACTTCTTCGACCGGCCCGTTCTGGACGTGGCCCCCGACCTGCTGGGCCGCCTTCTCGTCCGCACCACCCCGGCCGGCCCCGTGGAGCTGCGCCTCACCGAGGTGGAGGCCTACGACGGAGCGAACGACCCGGGCTCCCACGCGTACCGCGGGCGGACGGCCCGCAACGGCGTGATGTTCGGACCGCCCGGTCATGTGTACGTCTACTTCACCTACGGCATGTGGCACTGCATGAACCTGGTCTGCGGTCCCGTGGGCAGGGCCGGCGGTGTCCTGCTGCGGGCCGGCGAGGTGACCGCGGGCGCGGACGGGGCCCGCCGGCGTCGACTCTCGGCCCGCAACGACAGGGAACTGGCCAAAGGGCCGGCCCGCCTCGCCACGGCACTGGACGTCGACCGCTCTCTCGACGGCACGGACGCCTGCGGCCCCGCGGGCTCTCCCGTGACCGTGCTGAGCGGGACACCCGTCGTCCCCGACCAGGTACGCAGCGGTCCCCGGACCGGGGTCTCCGGCGACGGGGGCGTCCACCCCTGGCGCTTCTGGATCGCCAACGACCCTACGGTGAGCCCCTATCGGCCCCACGCACCCCGCCGTCGCTCGACTTGACGCGCCCTTGCGTGAACCGTAATGTGTCCCGAGCCGCTTGACCCGGGTACGGCGTTCAGCCAGCAGCCGGAAGCGGCCAATCCACTACCTGCGACATCCCTCCGACGAGGCGAATTCTGCATGTCCGCATGCCTGAATTCCACCGCGCGGAACTCGATTATGAGTCACCAAGGGAATCGGTTAACGTAGTGAATGTCGAAAGGCCGAAGAAAAGCGAGAGCTTTCCCGAGACCTCACGACGTCCCGGCCGGCCGGGAATCGGGTCCGAAAGGATCTGATAGAGTCGGACTCGCCGGAAAGGGAAACGCGGAAGCGGGAACCTGGAAAGCACCGAGGAAATCGGATACGGAAACGGTCTG
>NZ_JBICWL010000016.1:0-152238 GCF_043199735.1 Streptomyces sp. NPDC048566 | reverse complement strand
CGCCACCCTCGTCCGGGCCCGCCACCTCGTCGACGTCCGCTCCCTGACCCAGGTCAACGGCATGCCCTTTAAGGCCGAACACCTCGCCACCGCGCCGAAGGAGACCATCGATGCCTGACATCGCCGACACCACCGGCACCAGCGCCGACGCGGGCACAGGCACGAAATCCGGCATGAGCACCGGCACAGCCGCGGGCGCGGGCACGGGCAGGGGCCCGGGTGGGGTGCAGGCGTTGTCGCTGGTGCCGCGGGCCGAGGGCGTGCAGTCCATGAAGGACTTCAAGTCCGACCAGGAGGTGCGCTGGTGCCCGGGCTGCGGCGACTACGCCGTCCTCGCCGCCGTGCAGGGCTTCCTACCCGAACTCGGCCTGGCCCGGGAGAACATCGTCTTCGTCTCCGGCATCGGCTGCTCCTCCCGCTTCCCCTACTACATGAACACCTACGGGATGCACTCCATCCACGGCCGCGCCCCCGCCATCGCCACCGGCCTGGCCGCCTCCCGCCCCGACCTGTCGGTCTGGGTCGTCACCGGCGACGGCGACGCCCTGTCCATCGGCGGCAACCACCTCATCCACGCCCTGCGCCGCAACGTCAACCTGAAGATCCTGCTGTTCAACAACCGCATCTACGGCCTGACCAAGGGCCAGTACTCCCCCACCTCCGAGGTCGGGAAGATCACCAAATCCACGCCGATGGGCTCCCTGGACGCCCCCTTCAACCCCGTCTCCCTCGCCCTGGGCGCCGAGGCCTCGTTCGTGGCCCGCACCATCGACTCCGACCGCCGCCACCTCACCGACGTGCTGCGCCAGGCCGCCGCCCACCCCGGCACCGCGCTCGTCGAGATCTACCAGAACTGCAACATCTTCAACGACGGCGCCTTCGACGCCCTCAAAGACAAAGAGAAGGCCGACCAGGCCGTCATCCGCCTCGAACACGGCCGGCCCATCACCTTCGGCACCCACCACGACCAAGGCGTCGTCCGCGACCCGCACACCGGCGACCTCGCCATCGTCACCGTCACCGACGACAACCGCGACACCCTCCTGGTCCACGACGCCCACGCCACCAGTCCCACCACCGCCTTCGCCCTCTCCCGCCTCGCCGACCCCGACACCCTCCACCACACCCCCATCGGCGTCCTGCGCAGCATTCAACGCCCCGTCTACGACACCCAGATGAGCGACCAACTCGACACCGCCACCGAACGCGACGGCAAAGGCGACCTCACCACCCTCCTCACCGGCGCCGACACCTGGACCGTCATCGGCTGAACGGGGGAGGTGGGGCAGCTCCCTTCCCACCCCGCCGCCCCCCTGGCGAATCCGTTTCCGGCATGGGAAAAGCTACGTTGCGTTCAGATGCCGGGGAACGGGCGCCGCCCCCCTCACGTCAATGCAGCAGATCGTGGGCTTAGGGTCGTTGCGCCCTGCGGTCCCTCTCCTGGGCGGCCGGGATGTTGTTGCAATGACCGAAAGAGGGGCGCTAGGGTTCGATCAACGCGCGTCACGCACGACGAGGGAGGCCGTGATGCCGGGAGGCAGGCTCACACAGCAGGAACGCCGGCAGATCGCCCTGGGGCTGGCCGACGGCCTCGCGTACGCGGAGATCGCGCGCCGCCTGGAGCGGCCGACCTCGACCGTCACCCGCGAGGTCATGCGCAACGGCGGCCCCACGTCCTACCGGGCCGATCTCGCCCACCGGGCCACGGAACACCGGGCCCACCGGCGCAAGCAGGCCGCGCCCCGCAACGCCGCGACTCCTCCGCAGCCCCACGGGCGGGACGCGGAGGCGGTGCGCGAGTTCGAGGAGGTGCTCACCACCGTCATCATGGCCTCGGGCGCGCCCACGATGATGGCCAGGGTGATGGCCTGCCTCACGCTCACCGACTCCGGCAGCCTCACGGCGGCCGAACTCGTCCAGCGCCTCCAGGTCAGCCCCGCGTCCGTCTCGAAGGCCATCGCGTTCCTGGAGAGCCAGGGCCTGGTCCGCAGGGAGCGCGACGACCGGCGCCGCGAGCGCTACGTCGTCGACGACGACGTCTGGTACCAGTCCATGATGGCCAGCGCCCGCTCGACCGCCCAGATCGTGGAGACCGCCCGGCAGGGCGTCGGAGTCCTGGGCCCCGGTACACCGGCGGGCACCCGCCTGGAGAACATCGCCCGGTTCCTGGACTTCGTCTCGGAAAGCATCGCCCGTGCCGCGGAGCAGGCCCGCGAGGTCCTGTACACGAAACCCGAGAGCCCCACGGACGCCCCCGCCTGAGCCCGCGATGCCGCCGGCGCGACGGCCTCTCGGCTGCGGCGGCGGCCGGGTGCCCTGACCCGCCCGCCGTGCGACGACCCGCCGTCCCGCGCTCGCGACCGTGCGGCGCGGCCGCCCCGCAGCGGGTGGCTTCCTCTTCATCGCGCCCGGGCGTACCGGCGCTCGCTGGGGTTCCGCCGGAGGAACGGTCGAGCCGTGTCGGCCGCCGACGGCAAACCCCTTGCCCGGCCCGGCGTTTGACGTGAGGATCCGGGTTTGTGACCGACGTCGACAGAGCCGGCTCCTCCCGGCCCGGTGGTTCCGTTCAGCCCGTCCGCCCGAGCCGTGCGGTCCCCGGCACGAGCGCCGTGCCGCCCGGTGCGCCGGCGGACTCCGGTCGCGGGCCGGCCGCCTCGCCCTCCGGCACGCGCGGTACGCCCGTCCCGCGCGCCCTCCATCGGGCGGCGTCCGCGGACGTCCCGCAGGACGGCGTACCTGCGGCGGCGCGCCCCGCCCACCGGGACGGGAACGTCCTGCGCTGGCTGACCGCGTACTTCGCCTCCATCGTGGGGGACAGCGTCTACTTCCTCGCCCTCGGCTGGGCCGCCGCCCAGTTCGCCGGGCCGGCGCAGGTCGGCGTGGTGCTGGCGGTCGGGGCCGTGCCGAGGGCGCTGCTGATGCTGCTCGGCGGTGTGGTCGCCGACCGCTTCGATCCGCGGAAGGTGGTCATCGGCTCCGACGCCCTGCGGGCCCTGGTCATCCTCGCGGTGGCCGCCTCGCTCTGGCTCGGGACGCCCCGCCTGTGGCTCCTGCTGCTCGTGGCGCTCGTCTTCGGCGTGGTCGACGCCCTCTTCCTGCCCGCGGTGGGCGCGCTGCCGCCGCGCCTGACCGGTCCGGACCAGGTCGTACGGCTGGTCGGGCTCCGGCAGCTGGCGATCAGGATCGGGAAGGCGGTGGGGCCGCCGCTGGCCGGATTCGCGCTCGCCCACCACGGTGAGGCCGCGTTCGCCATGGCCGGGGTGCTGTTCGTGTTCTCGCTGGTCCTGCTGTTCGGGGTGCGCGTCGCCCCGCTTCCGCGGGAGGCCGGCGCGGCCGGACCGGGCAGCCCGTGGCGCGACCTGTCCGACGGGCTGCGCTACATCCGCCGGCACCGCCTGGTGGGGCCGCTGGTGCTCGCGACCGCGCTGAGCGAGATCGGGTTCATGCCGCCGCTCCAGATGGGCGTGTTCCTCCTCGCCCGCGAGCGGGGGTTCGGGCCCACGGCGATCGGCTGGATACTCGGCGCGTTCGCCGTCGGGGCGGGCGCGGGCGCGGTGGGCCTGTCCCTGGCGGGACGCATCCGGCGGGCCGGACTGCTCCAGATCTCCACGCTCGTCGTCGCCTCCCTCACCATCGGGGCCATCGGACTGCTGCCGACGGTGACCGGGGCGGCCGTGGTCGCCGGGTTCGCCGGGCTGGTGGGCGGGGTGTGCGGGGGGCTGTCGATCGCGCTGGTCCAGCACAACACCGCCGCCGCCTACCAGGGGCGTGTCGCCGGGGTCCTGGCGCTGTCCCACGTCGGTCTCGCCCCCCTGGTCTTCCCGCTCTTCGGCCTGGCGGCCGAGGAGTTCGGGGTGGTCCCCATGTTCCTGGTCGGGGCCGTGGTCAGTGCGAGTGCGGCGGCAGTCGGCCTGCTCGCGCCGGAGGTACGCCGGGCCGAGCTGACGGTCCGGTAGCGGGGGCCGGACAGCCTCGGCCGGTCAGCGACCCGACCGGTGCCCGAACCTCCCGGGTGACGGCGGCCGTGTTCACCGCCGGCGATAGGGCCCCGACGGACCTGTTGCCGCCGCCCCGTCGCACGCCCCGAAGGCGCGGACATCCCCGCGCGTGGGCCGGAGGCCGCCGGGCGGCTCGCGGGTGGATGGCCGCGGGGTCACCTACCCGCGGGCACGCGCCCGTTCGAACAGCACCGGGTCGTGGGCGTTGACGATGAGCAGCCCGGGCTCGTCACGTCCGAACAGTTCGGCGAGCCGGGCGTGGTTCGCGCGGACCTTCGCCGCGTCGTGCGCGATGAAGGACTCCATGCCGCTGAGGGTGCGCGGCACCGGGGAGCGCCCGTCGAGGACCCCGCGGTGGTAGAACGCGTCACCGGCGTGCAGCAGCCAGCCGTGGTCCGTGTCGACCGCCACGGCGGCGTGGCCGCGGGTGTGGCCGGGCAGCGCGATCAGCACGATCCCGGGGGCGACGGCGTCGAGTTCCCGCGCCGCGGCGAACCCCTGCCACCGGTCGCCGTCGGGGCGGTGCTCGACGAGGTCCACGCCGTGTTCCCACTGTGCCTTCCGGTACCGGAGGCGTTCTCGCCGGCTCGGCGCGTGCACGGCGCCGCGCGCCTCTTCGGCGGTGACGTGGACCTGGGCCCGGGGGAAGTCGGACAGGCCGCCGATGTGGTCGGCGTCGAAGTGGGTGAGCACGATGTGGCGGACGTCGTCGGGTCGGAGTCCGAGTCCCGCGATCTGCCGTACGGCGCTCTCCTCGGGATCGAGGACCGGACGGACGAAGTGGCGGGCGGGACCGACCCGGCGTCCGGGGTCGGCGATGTCGTCGAGCCCGTGGCCGGAGTCGACGAGGACGAGTCCGCCGGGGGTCTCGACGAGCAGGACGTGGCACACCAGGCGGGTGCCGGGGGGATGCATGGTGCCGCAGTTCAGGTGGTGAACCTTCACGGAGCCGTCCTTGTCGTGTGGATGCCCGCGAGCGGGCGGGCCACGCGGGGGAGGGGGCGTCCGGCGGGCCGGGCGCGTGGAGTCTCGCGCGCCCCGACCGCCCCGCGCCGTCGGTCCGTCGCCGCTCTCGCGCGTGGTGGCGGGGGCCGCGGCCGGTGGGCGGGCCGACCGTGATCGCAGAGTAACGCGGTTCCGTCCAGCGTTGGTTGAGAGTCGGACGAGTCGAGGGGCTCGGGCCGCGGCTGTTCCCGGCCGTCGACGCGGTCTCCACCGTGCCGCGAGCGCGACCGGGCAGACTGCCGCGCACCGGCCCGTGACGCGCCGCTGCCGTCGCGGCAGCCGGACGCGGTGTACGCGGCGGGCTCGGCCCGGTCTCCCGCCGGTGGTCCGTGAACGGCGCGGACGGACGCGGCACCGACGCCCGGGGGATGACGGTGCGGCGGTCTCGATCGAGCCCGGCTGGAGAAGCGCTCGAGAGACGTCCCCGGAATGGCGGAGAATCACCTCGAACATAAGAAACCGCCACTGCGGTTTGTTAACCTGCGCGGGACTTGGTGCCATCCGACCCCGACGGGAGCCCCCCACCATGGCGACGTTGCTGTACAGACTCGGCCGGTTCGCGTTCCGAAGGCGGGGCCTGACGGCCGTGCTGTGGCTACTGGTCCTGCTCGGGGCGGGCTTCGCGGCGTCCTCCGCGCCGGCGCCGCCCGCCGACACCTTCTCCATGCCGGGAACCGAGTCGCAGAAGGCCTTCGACCTGCTGGAGGAGAAGTTCCCGGCCGCCGGAGCCGAGGGGGCCAGCGCCCGCGTCGTCGTCCGCGCTCCGCGCGGTGAGCGGATCACCGAGGCCCGCAACAAGACCTCGGTCGCCGAGCTCGTCGACGAACTGCGCGGCGACCCGGGAGTCTCGCGCGTCACCGATCCCTTCACGAGCGGTGCGGTCAGCAAGGACGGCACCACCGCCTACGCCGTGGCCACCTACGAGGCGACCGCCACCGAGCTGACGGACACCCAGCACGACGCGCTGGAGAAGTCGCTGCGCTCCGGCCGGGCGTCGGGGCTGACCGTGGAGGCCGGCGGCGACGCGGTGAAGGTCGACACCGCCATGAGCGGGGTCGGCGAGAAGATCGGCGTGCTGATCTCGGCCCTGGTGCTGCTGATGACGTTCGGCTCGCTGATCGCGGCGGGCATGCCGCTGCTGACCGCGGTCGTCGGTGTCGGCATCGGCATCAGCTCCATCACCGCCCTGGGCAGCACGCTCGGCCTGTCCGCCACCACCTCCAATCTGGCGATGATGCTCGGTCTGGCCGTCGGCATCGACTACGCCCTCTTCGTCGTCTCCCGCTACCGCTCGGAGAAACTGGAGGGCCACGACCGGCAGGAGGCGGCCGGACGCGCCGTCGGCACGGCCGGATCGGCCGTCGTCTTCGCCGGGCTCACCGTCATCGTCGCGCTCGCCGGACTGAGCGTGGTGAACATCCCCGTCCTGACCAAGATGGGCCTGGCTGCCGCGGGCACCGTCGCCGTCGCGGTCCTGATCGCCATCACCCTGGTTCCCGCACTGCTCGGCTTCGCCCCCGTCCGCGTCCTGCGCCGGCGCGACCGGGCCGCCTTCCGCGGCAAGCCCCTCTCCGCCCGCAAGCAGCGCAAGGCCGCCAAGCGGGCCGCGAAAGAGGCGGCCCGGCGTCCCAACCTCGGTTCCCGGTGGGCCGGTTACGTCCTGCGCCACCCGGTCGCCGTCCTGCTGGTCGGCGTCGTCGGCCTCGGCGCGCTGGCGATGCCCGCGGCCGACCTGCGGCTCGGGCTGCCCGGCGAGGGCACCATGGCCCCCGACACCACCCAGCGCAAGGCGTACGACATGCTCTCGGCGTCGTTCGGCGACGGCTTCAACGGGCCGCTGACCGTCACCGTCGAGGCGCCGAAGGCGACGGAGGCGGCGAAGACCGTCGCGGCACGGTTCGGCGAGCAGGACGGCGTGGCCTCGGTGACCCCGGCCACGGTCAACAAGGCGGGCGACACCGCGCTCTTCACGGTCGTCCCCGTCAGCGGACCGGGCGAGAGCGCCACCGAGGACCTGGTCCGGACACTGCGCCGGAGCGCCGGGGGACTGGAGGGGAGCACCGGCTCCGAGATCCTGATCACCGGTCAGACCGCCCTGGTCATCGACTTCTCCCACACCCTGGACGACGCGCTGCTGCCGTACCTCGGCCTGGTCGTCGGCCTGGCCTTCCTGCTGCTGATGGTGGTGTTCCGCTCCGTCCTGGTGCCCTTCAAGGCGGCGCTCGGCTTCCTGCTCTCGGTGGGTGCGGCGCTCGGCGCCGTCGTCGCGGTCTTTCAGCAGGGCCATCTCGCGGACCTGTTCGGTGTCGACCAGCCCGGTCCCGTCGTCAGCACCATGCCGATCCTGATGATCGGCGTGGTGTTCGGGCTGGCCATGGACTACGAGGTCTTCCTGGTCAGCCGGATGCGCGAGGCGTACGTGCACGGAGCTTCTCCGGCCGAGGCGGTCGTCACCGGCTTCCGCTACGGAGGACGGGTCGTCGCGGCGGCGGCCGTCATCATGATCAGCGTGTTCTCCGGCTTCATCGCCGAGGACAACGACCTGGTGAAGATGATGGGCTTCGCGCTGGCCTCCGCCGTGCTCTTCGACGCCTTCGTCGTCCGCATGGCCATCGTTCCCGCTCTGTTCGCCCTGCTGGGCGCCAAGGCGTGGTGGCTGCCGAGGTGGCTCGACGTGATCCTGCCCGATCTGGACGTCGAGGGGGCGAAGCTCGGCCGGGGCCGGACCGGCGTCCGCTCCGCGTCCCGGCGCGCGGACCGGGAGCGTGAACTGATCCGCTGAACGGCGGTCCGCCGCGCCGCCGGAACCGCCGGCGACGCCGCCGTCCGGACAGGGACGCTGCCCGGACGGCGGCGCGGACGGTTCCCGCGGTCCCGATGTCGTGCGCGCACAAGCCCTTCCCGCGGGACCGGGTAGCGTTCAGCGGCATCCAATGCAACGACCGCTCTGATGCCTCGTTGCGTTACACGGGAGACCGTTGCAACAAGTTTTCCTGATTCACCTGCAATTATGGCGATGTTGCGCAACAACAGTGTTGCTTGAACGTGAAAGGCAACGTAGCGTTTCTGTCATCGGAAAGACGCGGGCCGAAGGGGCGCGCGCATCGCGAGAAGGAGAGCACGATGCAGAAGTTCGACACCCCCGCCCCCGTCTCCGCCGTCCTCGACGTCCCCGCCGGGCGCATCCAGGTCATCGCGGCCGGCCGTACCGACACCACGGTGGAGGTCCTGCCCGCGAACCCCTCCAAGAGCCGTGACGTGAAGGCAGCGGAGCAGATCCAGGTGGCCTACGCGGACGGCGTGCTGCGGGTCGAGGCGGCGCCCGCCAAGAACCGCCTCCTCGGCACCGGCTCGGGATCCGTGGAGATCACCGTCCAACTCCCCACCGGCTCCCGTGTGGAGGCGCGGACGGCCGCCGCCGACCTCCGCGGCGTCGGCAGCCTCGGCGAGGTCACGGTCGAGGGCGCCCAGGGCACCGTCAAGCTCGACGAGGCCGAGAGCGCCCGACTCGCCCTCCAGGCCGGCGACATCACCGTCGGACGCCTCGGCGGCCCGGCCGAGATCAGCACGCACCAGGGCGACCTGCACATCATCGAGGCGGTGCAGGGCAAGGTCGTGCTGCGCACGGACTCCGGTGACATCACGGTCGGCGCGGCCCGCGGCGTGTCCGCCACCCTCGACGCCGGCACCACGCACGGGCGGATCGACAACGCCCTCCAGAACAGCGCCGGCGGATCGGCCGGACTGAGCATCCACGCCACGACCGCGCACGGCGACATCACCGCCCGCAGCAACTGACCCCCGCGACATCACACCCGCCGTCTCCCAAGGAGTCCCCCCTCATGTCCGACCTGGCCATCGCGGCGCACGAGGTGCGCAAGTCCTACGGTGACAAGACCGTGCTCGACGGGATCGACCTCACGGTCCCGGAGGGGACCGTCTTCTCCCTGCTCGGCCCGAACGGTGCCGGCAAGACCACGGCCGTGAAGATCCTCTCCACGCTCATCTCCCCGGACGCGGGGTCGGGGCCGATCCGGGTGGGCGGGCACGACCTGGCCGCCGACGCGCAGGCGGCCCGGTCGGTCATCGGGGTGACGGGGCAGTTCTCGGCCGTGGACGGGCTGATCACCGGCGAGGAGAACATGCTCCTCATGGCCGACCTGCACCACCTGTCCAAGGCGGAGGGCCGCCGGATCACGGCGGACCTGCTGGAGCGCTTCGACCTGGTGGAGGCGGCGAAGAAGCCGGCCTCGGCCTACTCCGGCGGCATGAAGCGTCGGCTGGACATCGCGATGACGCTGGTGGGCGGGCCGCGGATCATCTTCCTCGACGAGCCCACCACCGGGCTCGACCCCCGTTCCCGCCACAACATGTGGCAGATCATCAGGGAACTGGTCACCGGCGGTACGACCGTCTTCCTCACCACGCAGTACCTGGAGGAGGCGGACGAACTCGCCGACCGGATCGCCGTCCTGAACGACGGGAAGATCGCCGCGGAGGGCACCGCCGAGGAGCTCAAGCGGATGATCCCCGGCGGACACGTCCGCCTCCGCTTCACCGACCCTGCCGCCCATCGGACCGCCGCCCTCGCCCTCGCCGAGGCCGCCCGCGACGACGAGGCGCTGACCCTGCATCTGCCCAGCGACGGCAGTCAGCGCCAGCTCCGCCTCATCCTCGACCGGCTGGACACCGCCGGCATCGACGCCGACGAACTCACCGTCCACACCCCCGACCTCGACGACGTCTTCTTCGCCCTCACCGGCGGGACGGCCGTACCCACCCAGCCCAAGGAGGCTGTCCGATGAGCTCCCTCTCCCTCGCCGTGCGCGATTCCTCCACGATGCTGCGCAGGAACCTGCTGCACGCCCGCCGCTACCCGTCGCTGACACTGAACCTGCTGCTCACGCCGGTGATGCTGTTGCTGCTGTTCGTGTACATCTTCGGCGACACGATGAGCGGCGGCGCCGGCCGGTCCGCCTACATCGCCTACATCGTTCCCGGCATCCTGCTGATGACGATCGGCTCCACCGTGGTGGGCACCGCGGTGTCGGTGGCCACCGACATGAACGAGGGCATCATCGCCCGATTCCGCACCATGGCCATCCACCGCGGGTCGGTCCTGTTCGGCCATGTCGTCGGCAGCGTCCTCCAGGCGATCCTGAGTGTCGTCCTGGTCGGCGCGGTGGGCGTCGCGATGGGCTTCCGGTCCACCGACGCGAGCGTGCTGGAGTGGCTGGCCGCGTTCGGGCTGCTGGCCTTCTTCGCGCTGGCGTTCACCTGGATCGCCGTCGGCATGGGCCTGGGCAGCCCCACCGCGGAGGCGGCCAGCAACAACGCGATGCCGCTCATCCTGCTCCCGCTGATCTCCAGCGCGTTCGTGCCGCTGGAGTCGATGCCGGGCTGGTTCCAGCCGATCGCCCACTACCAGCCCTTCACCCCCGCCATCGAGACCCTGCGCGGACTCCTGCTCGGCACCGAGATCGGCGCCAACGGCTGGATCGCCCTGGGCTGGTGCACCGCCCTCACCCTCCTGGGCTGGCGCTGGTCCCAGGCCCAGTACAACGCCGACCCCAAGTAGTCCGCGAGACGCAGCACTCGGACCGCCCACACGAGGCGGCGTTCCCCGACCGATGCCGGGGAACGCCGCCTCGCGCGTGCGGACGCACCGCCTCCACCCGCAGCAGCGCCCCGCCTTTCCCTCCCCCGGATATCGCCGTGCCGACCGACCGGGCAGCGTGCCAGAATCCGGCGCATGGCTGTTCGATATCCGCGCCCTTTGCGCCCCGGCGACCGCATCGGTGTCACCTCTCCGTCGAGCGGGGTCGCCGAAGCCCTGCACGAACGCCTGCGTATCGCCGTCCAGGACGTCGAGAAGCGCGGATACGAGGTGGTCGTCGGCCGCTGCATGGACGGCTCGGGACACGTCAGCGCCCCCGCCGCCGACCGCGCCGAGGAACTGATGTCGATGCTCACGGACCCCACCGTCCGTGCCATCGTGCCCCCGTGGGGCGGGGAGACCGCGATCGACCTGCTGCCCCTGCTCGACTTCGAGCGGCTGCGGGAGGCGGAACCGACGTGGTGCGTCGGGTTCTCCGACATGTCGACCCTGATCACGCCCCTGACCCTGCTCACGGGTGCGGCGACCGTCCACGGCAACAACCTGATGGACACCCCCTACCGGGTGCCCCACGGCCTGCTGTCCTGGCTCGACATCGTCGCCGCCCCGTCGGGACACCGCTTCACCCAGACCCCGCCCGGCCGCCACCGCACCACGGGGTTCGACGACTTCGCCACCTCCCCCGACGCCCGCACGTACACGCTCGACGCCGCCGGGACCTGGACACGGCTCGACGGCGACGGCGAGGTGGACGTCGAGGGACGACTCATCGGCGGCTGCATCGAGACACTGTGCAACCTGGCGGGAACGCCCTACCTCGACGTCACGGCCTTCGCCGACGACATGGCACCGGAAGGACTCGTCGTCTACGTGGAAGCGGCCGGCGACGACGCCTTCACCATCTGCCGCAACCTCCACGGCATGCGGCTCGCCGGATTCTTCGACCGGGCCGCGGCGGTCCTCGTCGGCCGGACCAACGCGCCGGCCAACCGGACCCTCAGCCAGCACGAGGCCGTCCTCGACGCCCTGGGCCCCTTGTGCGTGCCGATCGTCGCCGACGTCGAATGCGGCCACGTCCCGCCCTATCTCCCCATCGTCAACGGAGCACTCGGCCGCATCGTCCACACGGCCGACCGCAGCGAGCTGACCCAGACCCTGGCCTGACCGGCGAACGCCCGCTTCCGTGCCACCGACGGCCGGGCGGCCGGGCGGGCCCTCTCCACGAGGTGCGCGCCGACCGCCCCGAACCCCAAGTGTGCGCCTCACACGCTCTCTTCCACCTCTGCGCGCCCCTGAGCACCAGGAACCGCGCATCTCCGCACCGCCTTCCTACAGGCATGCTTCCGAAACCACGGTCTCCGCTCGGCGTAGTTCTCCGGGCGAACCTGCGACGTCAGGCCGGCCCCCTGATGGCGCTCGGGCCGGCGGCAGTGACCGTGTCCGTGGTCTGGGACGGGCTGTACGCCCGGGGCATGTGGCGTGACACCGGCTGGGTCCGCATCGGCGAGATGTGCTCCCTGTCCGCACGATCCGTCGGTGTGGGGAGCGCGGTACTCCTCGCGGCGTGGCAAGGCGGTGCGGTATCACGTGACGACGTCGGCTGGGCCGCCACGACATCCGCCCGAAGCCGGGTTTCCCCCCACCTGCTGGGGCTTGCCTCGGCCGTCCTGTGGCCCGCCGCCGGCCACCTGCTGGCCATGACCGTCATGGTGGCATCGCCCTATCCGCAGGAGCCCGTCGGCCGTCCGCCCCTCGACACGATGGCCGTCGACACGACGATGCTGGTCGCCTTC
Source organism: Streptomyces sp. NPDC048566 (assembly GCF_043199735.1). Lineage (NCBI taxonomy): Bacteria > Bacillati > Actinomycetota > Actinomycetes > Kitasatosporales > Streptomycetaceae > Streptomyces > Streptomyces sp. NPDC048566. The sequence goes on along the minus strand of NZ_JBICWL010000016.1, from coordinate 139,825 downwards.
GCATGCCTGGCCTATCTGCTGGGAGGGACGGTACCGCTGCGGGGGGTGTTCCTGGTCGCCACCGCGGTCGCGGTGGTCGTGTCCGTCTCCCCATGGACCGAGCCCCTGCTGGGCCCCCTCGATGGCCTCCGGTTCACCTACAGCGGGGACGCGGTCCCGGGAGGCGCCGGCCTGGGCGCGCCGCCGGGTCCGCCCGCCTGGCTGCCCTGGTGCAGAGCCGCCCTGCTCACCACGATGGCGGTGACCGCCGTGCTGCTGTGCGCCCGTCGACGGAGGACGGCGGGCGCCCTGATCCTCGTACTCATGGCGGCGATCCCGGCCATGGCGCTCACCCCGGAGTCGTACGCCCCGGGATCGGTGCTCCACGCGCGACCACTCCGGTGCAGCGGTCGGTATCCGGCCGTCTGCGTCACCTCCGCGTACGAGGGACGACGGAGGCGCCTGGAACTCGTGGCCGCACACCTTTCCCGCCGGCTGGAGGGCGCCGGCCCCACCCACTACCTGCTGACCGAGGACAGCATCCATTCGTGCCGGGGCAGGAGCGGACCCCGCTCCGCGTGGACGATCGCCCTCTCGCCTCGTGAAGATCCAAGCCTGCGGAACCTCGCCGCGTGTGTCGCCGGGTCCGATTCCGGCCCCGGGGCCGCCTCGCCGGAGGCCGACGCGCTGTACCGCTGGCTCACGCGGGAGACCACGGCGCACGGCCCCGCCGGCGAACCTGCCGCAGCCGACCGGCTGTCCCGCCTCTCCGAAACCAGGCGCGCGCGGTGGATCGAACGCTATCTGACAGCTGTCGAACAGGGCAGTCGCCTGCCCCGCATACCCGAACCCGACGGAGTACGACTGCCGTGATCCCCCTCCCTCATCTTCACCCGTGGGTGCGCGCCGTCCCCGGTCTGCGCTGGCCCTGGCTGCTGGCCGTCACCGGCGTCTGCGCGGCGGGCGCCTGGCTCGCCGCGACCGCCGGCGCCGAGGATTCCCTCCCTTTCCTGCTGCTGCTCGCACCGGTCCTGCCCCTGACCTGGGTCGCGGTCAGCTACGGCGGCAGAGCCGATCCGTTCGCGCCGGTGATCCGCAGTACACCGGCCGGGGGACTGCGGCTGCTGATGCTGCGCACCGGCGTCGTCCTCGCCATCTGCCTTCCCCTCCTCACCGCCGCGGCGGTGGCAGGTGCGGGTGTCTCGGCGTGGGCGGCCGCCTGGCTGGTGCCCAGTCTGGGACTGACACTCCTCACGCTGCTCCTCGGCTCCTACATCGGCTGTCCGCTGGCCGCGGCCGTGACGAGCGGTACGTGGCTCGTGCTCATCACCGCCATCGCCCAACTGTCCATGCGCCGGGACGGCAGGGTCACCTCCTTCAGAACCGTCCTGCTCAACGTGCTCCAGAACGTGCTGGACGGCGGCGCGCAGTTCGTCTGGGGGGCGGCCTCCGGCGTGGTGAGCGCCCTGCTCGTACTCCGCCGCCACTCCTTCAACGATCTGAGGTCCCGTTGATCAGCGCCACCCGGTTGACCGTGCGGCACCGCCGCACCACCGCCGTCGACAGCCTCGATCTGCACCTGGAGCACGGCGTCCACGCCCTCCTCGGGCCCAACGGCGCGGGCAAGAGTTCCCTTCTGCGGGTCCTGGCCACGGCTGACGCCGCGGTGGAAGGGGAGCTGCAGCTGCTGGGGCGCGACCCGCGCCGTCCCGCCGAACGGATGGAGATCCGCCGTCGGCTCGGCTATCTGCCCCAGACGTTCGGCATGTATCGCGGTTTCACCGTGTACGAGTGTCTCAACTATGCCGCCTGGCTCAAGGACATGCCCGGCCGCGGCGCCCTCGAAGCCGTGGAACGCGCAGCGGACCAGGTCGGCCTGACCCCGCACCTGAACGCGAAGTACCGCACGCTCTCCGGCGGAACGCAGCGCCGGGTCGGCATCGCCCAGGCCCTGGTGAACAGTCCCGGGCTGCTTCTGCTCGACGAACCGACCACCGGTCTCGACCCCGCCGAGAGGGACCGCTTCCACGCCCTGCTCCGGCACGTGAGCGCCACCACGACCGTGGTCCTGGCCACCCACCTCATGGAGGACGTGCGTGCCTGCTGCGACTCCGTGACGGTCCTGTGTGCCTCACGCAAGGTCTTCACCGGGTCCCCGGGGGAGTTGGAGGGGGCAGGCGGTTACGCCGGGGTGCTCGCGGGAGGCGTCCGGTGAGCGGGGCGAACCGTCACCGGTCCAGGCCTCGGTATGCCGCCGAGGGCCCCGGTCGCGCGCAGGCCGCCGCGGGGACCGGCGTTCGCGGCATCGTCCCTGGGCAGGCAGGGTCGGCGTAGCTCAGGAAGACGAGGAGCCCCGGCCCGTCCATCGTCCCGCCAGTGCCTGGTCCACCTCGTCGGCCAGGTGGGCGAGATGGCCGCGTTCGGCGTCGTCGAAGTCCTGCGCGGCCACCGTCGCGCGCAGCCGCGCGAGCTGACCGCGGAGGGGCGCGTGCCGGTCGGGCGGGGCACACCAGGCGAGTTCCCGCAGCAGCCCGGTCAGGCGCGCCAGCACTTCCGGCTCGCTTGCGCCGTACCGGCGCGGCTGGGACACCACGAGATCGAGGAGCTCGGCCAGGTCCGGGCCGTCGACGTCGACCCGCACTCGCTGCCGGTCGTCCCGCAGCAGGCGCGGGCCGAGGTCCCGCCCGGCGAGATCGCACAGCAGGGCCGACGCGTGGGACAGGGCGTGGACGGCGGTGGTCGGGTCGTTGACACCGGGGGAGAGGGCCCTGACGGCCACGTCGGTCAGCTGACGCAGCCCGAAGGCGACGTCCTGGGCCTCGGTTCGTTCGGGGCCCGTGGTGAGCGCCGCGGTGACGCGCCGCAGCAGACCGTCGCGGTCGTCGGGGAGGGCGCCCGAGGCGCGGGGCCAGATCGCGCCCACCGGCGTCCCCTCGATCAGGGAGCTGCCGGGGGAGACGTCGATGCGCAGGAGGGCGTCGGCGTCGACGGCGGCGGCCACAAGGGCCTCGTCGTCCACCCAGGTCAGGAATCCGGAGTCCGCCGCCAGGACCGGCAGGGCGTGCGCCGGTGGGAGCAGGCGTCCGTCGCGCTCCTCGGTGTCGGACTCCTCGCGTTCGGGGAGCAGCCGCCGGGCGGTGCGGCCGGCGGCGGCGTGCACGTTGCGCAGCATCGTCTCGACGCGGATCTCCCGGGTGAGATGCGCGAGGAACAGCACGAGGGCCAGCACGCTTGCGAGGGCCAGGACGAAGGCCACCGAGACCGACAGTTGGGGAACCACCGGCCCCCCGCCGCCCTCCACGGTACGGACGGCGCGCAGCACGGTCAGCGCGTAGGTGAACGTTCCGAGGAACAGCGCGAGGGTCGCCTGCACGAACCGGTCGCGGGTGAACGTGCGCAGCAGGCGGGGGGAGAACTGGCTGCTGGCCAGCTGGAGCGTCACCACCGTGAGCGAGAACGTCAGTGCCGTCACGCTGACGAGCGAGCCCGCGATCGTCTCCAGCACCGCCCGCGCCGCGCCGGCGCCCCCTTCGAACAGGTTGCTGCTCAGCCAGGACGGAAGACGGTGCTTCAGGCGGGCGTCCAGGTGCGGCAGCGCGATGCCCGCGACGACGGCGAGGACGACCCCGCAGGCCGGCAGCGGCCACAGCCGCGCGCTGAGGACGCGCGGACCGACGATCCTGCCGGGCTTGCCCATCCGCTCTCCCTCACGTTCCGCGTCGGTCCCGGTGCCCGGTTCAGGCGCACCCCACCCGTGGCCCACCGGTCGCCTCGGGGCGTTCGTCTGGGGCCATCGTGGCAGAGGGCGGCGACTCGGGCAGCGCGACGACGTCGGGCGTCCGAGGGTGCCGGCGCGCCCGAGCACGGGGCCGGTGGGTGCTCCGCGCGTCCGTGGTCCTACTTGCGCAGACTTCGCAGACCGCGTGCGGCCAGCCCGGTGGTCGCCGCGAGCGCACCGGTGGTCAGCGCCGTCGCGAGGGCGGGGTGACGCGAGAACAGGAGTTGCGGGGAGCGACCGTGGGCCCGGTCGTCGAAGGAGCCGTGGGCGCCGTGATCGCGGCCCGCGGCGCCGTCGAGGGGCTCCCACAGGTTGTGCGGGCGGTCAGGGTCCTCCCGCTCGGAGGTCTGCTGGGAGTCGTAGCCGGTGCGCGCGAGGTAGCGGTCGAGCAGGGCCGGAGCGATCTTGTCTCCCCAGACGGTGGCGACGGTGCTGAGGCCGACGTAGTACTGCTTGCGGCCGGGGTGGTCGGCCGCGTGGAGGACGGCACGGGCGGCGACCTCGGGCTGGTAGATGGGCGGAACCGGCTGGGGGCGCCGGGGCAGCCGGGACAGGACCCACGAGAACTGCGGGGTGTTGACGGCCGGCATCTGGGCGATCGTGATCTTCACGTTGCTGCCCTGGTGGAGGAGTTCGGTGCGCACGGACGACGTGAAGCCGTTGACCGCGTGCTTGGCGCCGCAGTAGGCGGACTGCAGTGGAATGGACCGGAAGCCGAGGGCGGAGCCGACCTGCACGATGGTTCCCTCGTCGCGCGGCAGCATGCGGGCCAGCGCCGAGCGTGTGCCGTTGACGAAGCCCAGGTAGCTCACCTGGGTGACCCGCTCGTACTCCTCGGCGGTGATCTCGGTGAAGGGGGCGAAGACCGAGGAGAAGGCGACGTTGACCCAGACGTCGAGGGTGCCGAACTCCTCGACTGCGGCATCGGCGGCCGCCTCGACCTGAGCGGCGTCGGCCGTGTCGGTGGGCACGGCCAAGGCGCGTCCTCCGGCGTCCTCGACTTCACGGGCGGCTGCCTTGAGTCCGCTTTCACCGCGGGCGAGGAGGACGACGTTCGCGCCGCGTGCGCCGAACGCGCGGGCGGTGGCGCGGCCGATGCCCGCGCTGGCACCGGTGATGACGACGGTCCGGGTCCGGTTCATGGTGGGTGACTCCCTTTTCGTTGGGGGCGGGTGGCGTGTCAGGGGGCCGGCGTAGCGGCGGTTCAGGGGTGGGCGAGCGTCGCTGCGGTTTCGAGCATCAGCGCGTGCACGAAGGCCTGCGGGAGGTTGCCCCGCAGCTGGCGCTGGCCGACGTCGTACTCCTCGGTGAACAGACCGGGGGGCCCGCAGGCCGCCCGGTTGCGCTCGAACCAGCGCAGGGCCTGGTCGTGGCGGCCCTGCTGGTCCAGTGCGAGGGCGACCGCGTGACCGCACAGCAGAAAGGCGCCCTCGGCCTCCGCGAGCGGCCGTTGGTCGTGCCGGAAGCGGTAGGCGTAGTGGTCGTCGGTGAGGTCCGCGAGGTAGGCGTCCAGCGTGCGGACGGTCCGCGGGTCGTCCGCCGGGAGTGCTCCACGCAGCGCGGGCATGAGGAGGGCGGCGTCGAGGGCCGGGTCGTCGGGTGCGCGCTGCCAGCGACCTGTGGGATGCAGACTCGTGGCGGCCGTCCCGGCGACGATGCGGTCGGCCAGTGCCGACCAGGTGTTGGCGCGGTCCGGAGAGGGGGCGGTTCGTGCCACGGCCCGCAGACCGGCTGCGCAGATCAGGCGGCTGTGCGTCCACGGCCGGTCGTCGAGTTCCCAGATGCCCGCGTCGGGCTCGTCGTGCCGCTCGGCGACGGCGCCGGCGGCGATGTCCACGGCTCGCCAGCCGGTGGTGTCGAGCCGTCCGTGCCGGGCCGCCGCGGCGAGCAGCAGCAGGGCCTCGCCGAAGGCGTCGAGCTGGAACTGCCGGTTCACCCAGTTGCCGACCCGGTCGTAGCCCCCGGGGTAGCCGGGCAGGCCGAGGGTGCGCTGGTCGGGCACGCGGGCCCCCGTCGTCGTGTAGGCGGGCATCATCCGTGCGCCGTCCTCGTGGAGGCGGGCGGAGACGAATCGGACCGCCTCGTCCAGCAGCGGGCTGCCGCCCGCCGCGGCGGCGGCCTGCCCCGCGTAGCACTGGTCCCTGATCCACACGTAGCGGTAGTCGTAGTTGCGTCCCGCCTCGGCCCGCTCCGGGAGACTGGTGGTGGCCGCGCCGACCATCCCCCCGGAGGCGCTGGTGAGGCCGCGCATCACGCTGTACGCGTGCCGGGCGTCCCCGGGCGCCAGGGTCGTCTCCAGCCGCGGCACCTGGCGGGCCCAGGCGGCCTCGGTGGCCTCCCAGGCCCGGTCCGGGTCGACCGGTTCGGCGAGCGGTGTGTCGGAGAGTTCCAGGACCAGGTCGTGGTGCTCACCGGGCTTCAGCGTGAGGTCGAGGACCAGACCCTCCGGCCTGCGGGCGTCCGGGGCCGGGCGGGCCGCCCCCGCCCCGCTCCAGCGCAGCACCAGGGCGCCGGCCCGGCCGGTCCAGGTCCCCGCGTCGTCCCGGTGCAGGGCGCGCAGCGGGTCGGCGCCGAATCCGGCGGCGGGCACGAGCCGTACGGTGATCCGGGCGCTTCCCTCGACCGCGATGACACGGCGCAGCACGACGGCGCGGTGCGCGTCGCCGGGGAAGGCCAGAGCCTCTCGGCATTCGGTGATGCCGTCGTCGGTGACCCAGCGGCTGCGCCAGACGAGGGTGCCGTTCTCGTACCGGCCGCCCCAGACGCAGCGGCCGGCCGGCTGAACCGTGTAGTGCCCCGCAGCGCCGACGAGCGTGTCGAACACCGCGTCGGAATCCCAGCGCGGAGCGCACATCCAGGCGATGTCGCCGTACGGTCCGACGAGCGCCCCGCGTTCACCGTCGGCGATGAGCGCGTACCCGCGGAGGCTGTGCGGTCCCGGAGGTGCGGGCAGGGGGAGATGTCGCTTCACGTGCTACCTCCGGCATGGATGGTGCTTGCTGTGCCGATCCGATCTGGCGGGGCTCGTCGACGTGCGGGGCGAGCGGCGTCCTTGGGGCCGGCAGAGCTTGCTCGACCGGCCGCCCCGAAGACGGCGGGGAAGCGCGACGACCGCGGTGCACGGGTCCGGTCCGCGCCGCGGGAGTGCGCTCTCGCGCTTCGCCTGGCGGGTATCCATGTGGCCCGGCGGGAAACGTTCATGCCGGGCAGCCCGCCCCGCGGCGTTCACCTCCGTGGCAGGGCCCGTCCGCGGGCCCGGGTCGCGCCCGTGAGGAGGCCGGGGTGGAGTGGACACGTACGCCCCCTGCGTGAAGAGGCCCACCTGGGGAACTCGCCGCGCATACGGTCCAGCCGTCCGGTGCGATCGACGGCCCGACACGAACGGAGAGAGACCATGCCGGCAGGTTCCAGCCCGAAGCGGGAGCGCCAGTACGAGCACGTCAAGGAAAGCGCGCGCAAGCGCGGTGCCTCCGCCGGCCGGGCCGAGGAGATCGCCGCACGGACGGTCAACAAGGAGCGCGCCCGGGCGGGCGAGTCCAGAACGGCGAGCAAGACCTCCCTACGAGACCCCAAGTCGGCCTCCCAGCGTGGTGGCGAGCGCTCGCACAGCGGTGCTCAGGGCCCCACGAAGGACCAGCTGTACGCGGAGGCGCGCAAGAAGAACGTCGAAGGACGCTCCTCCATGAACAAGGAGGAGCTGCGACGGGCTCTGGGGCGATGAGCGCGGATGCGGCCGCGCCCCGCCGTGCCGGGGACGCGAACGGCGAACGCGGGATGTCGCCGGACGGCGGACCCGGATCTGCCGGAGTCCCCTCCGCCGGCGCACGCGAGGAGAGGGGCTCGCTCACGAGCCGGCTCGACCGCGGGGTTCTCGTGCTCACGATCACCGATTCCCCCTGTCCGTCAGGGACGGACGGCCTGTCCGAGCGGATCGGCGACCTCGTCCGCGCCCATGCTCCCCGGCCCGTCGTGATCGTTCTGGAATGCGACGCGCCCGCCGGGGTGCTCGACGCGGTTCTCGCGGCCCACGGCAGGTGCGGACGGCTCGGCGTCCTGATGTCGGTCGCCACCCCCAGCGCACCGGCACGCCGTGCCCTCCGGGCGGGCGGCCCCCGGTACGGGCCCGACCTGGTGATCCACGCCCGCGCCGAGACCGCCGTCGTCACGGCCTCCACTGCCGTCGGCCGTGGGCAGTCGTTCCCGGCCTCATCGGCGGGCCTGCCGGTCCCCAGGGCACCGAAAAGCGCTGAGCGCGGACGGGCTCCGCTCGGATAGGCCGGTACGCCCGGCACGCGGCTCACGCGACGTGGCGCCGGGACGTGCCGGGTGTGCGACCGGCGCGGAACGCCCAGGTGCGTCGTTTTGGAGTGGCGTGGCCGGATACCCCGACGTCCTGAACCCGGGCCGCCCCACCCATCGGGAGATACACGTGATGATCACTCCTTCCTCCAAGACCGCGGAGCGCCCCTCCGCCCGCCGGCACACGGCGGATCTCTTCGCGGATTTCGTCGAACGTGAGGCGCCGAACGTGCCGTTGCCGGGTCACGCGACCGCACGCCGATTCGACGTGCTGACGCGGCTGGGACGCCTCGACCTCTCTCTCGCCCGGCTGGCCGAAGGCCATCTCGACGCGGCGGCGATCCTGCACGAGGTGGAGGGGACGCGGCCGGGTCCGGGAGAGCGATGGGGAGTCTGGGCCGCCCGACCGCCAAGTCCCGTCACCCGGGCGACTCGGGCCGACGGGCAATGGACCCTCGACGGTGCGAAGCCCTACTGCTCGGGTGCCACCTCCTGCACGCACGCTCTGGTGACCGCCGAGGCCGAGGACGGCTACCGGCTGTTCGCCGTCGATCTCGACCATCCCGGTGCCGAGCCGGTCGACGGCACGTGGCCGGCGATCGGCATGGCCGGAAGCGACAGCCTGGAGGTTGAGCTGCGGGCCGTGCCGGCGCGGCCGGTCGGCGAGGCGAACGCCTATCTGGACCGGCCCGGCTTCCAGCACGGAGGGGTCGGCGTGGCGGCGTGTTGGCTGGGCGGCGCCCACGCCGTCGCCGCCCCGCTGTACGGGCGCGGAACCGAGGGACGACTGGACGCCCACGCCGCGGCTCATCTCGGCTCCGTGGACATGCTGCTGCACACCGGCGACACGGTCCTGCGTCAGGCGGGGGACGACATCGACGCCGATCCCTCGGACACCCGCGGTGCGGCACGCGTGAGGAGCCTGCGCGTGCGGGCGCTGATCGAGAAGGTGTGCAGCGAGGTACTCGAACACGTCGGACGCGCGACCGGAGCCGGACCGCTGTGCCATGACGAGCCGCACGCCCGCGCGGTGGCGGACCTCACGGTCTACGTGCGCCAGCATCACGCCGAGGCCGCCGCAGCCGAACTGGCACGGCTGGTGACCACGGCCTCGGCCGTGGGCGAGGGCCGATGAGTCCCGTGGAGATCCCCGGCGCCGCCCGACGCACGGCGGCCGAGGCCATCGACGCACCGGGTACCGCCGAAGCCGTCTGGTCGGCTGCGCACCTGCCGGGGAAGCTGCCGTCGCTCGACCTGCCCGCGGGGCCCGTGGTCGTCGTGGCGGCCCACCCGGACGACGAGGTGCTGGGGTTCGGCGGCACCATGGCCGCACTCATCGGTGCCGGGGCGACGGTCCACACGGTGTGCCTCACCTTCGGCGAGGCCTCGCACGGCCCGTTGCCGCCGCACGAGCGCGCCGGGCTGGGGCATCGCAGGCACGGTGAGCTGACTGCGGCGCTGTCGGCACTGGGTGTGCTTCCCGCGCCCGTGTGCGCCGGGCTCCCCGACACCGGCCTGGACCGCGTGGAGGACGCTGCCGTGGCGGTGATCGGTGAAACCCTGGACGCCGTGGGGGCGCGGTTGTGCGTCTCTCCCTGGGAGAGGGATCTGCACAGCGACCACGAGGCCGCGGGCCGGGCGGCCCGCCGGGCCTGCCGCGAGCGATCGACGCCGCTGTGGTCCTACCCGGTGTGGATGTGGCACTGGGCCCGCCCAGGAGACGTCCGAGTCCCTTGGCACCGAGCGGCGGTGCTTCCCCTCCCGCCTGCCGCGATCGCCCGCAAGACAGCGGCGGTGTCTCGATTCGCCAGCCAGTTGGAGCCCCGCGGACCGTCAGGCGCGCCGGTGCTGACCACCGAGGAAATCGACCATCACACGCGCGCCTTCGAGACGGTGATCCGATGAACACGCCCGCCGAGTACTTCGACGCGCAGTACGCGCGTGCGGCGGACCCGTGGGCGCTGGGGGAGCGGTGGTACGACCATCGAAAGTACGACCTGACCCTGGCGTCCCTGCCCCGTCCCCGCTATCAGCGGGCCTTCGAGCCCGGCTGCTCGGTCGGAGTCCTGACCGAGCTGCTGGCTGCACGGTGCGAGCGACTGCTGGCTGCGGATCGGTCCGCGTCGGCCGTGGAGACCGCGACGCGCCGCACCGCCGCGGTCGGCCATGTCACGGTGAGCGATATCGCCGTGCCCGATCAGTGGCCCGAGGGTTCCTTCGATCTGATCGTGCTGTCGGAACTCGTCTACTACTTCGATGTCCCCACGGCCAGGAGACTTCTCCGCGCGAGCGAGGAGAGCCTGGTCGAGGGAGGTCACCTCGTCGCCGTGCACTGGAACCACGAGGTGACCGAGCACACCTGCACGGGCCGTGACGTGGCGGACCGCATCGGCGACCTGACCGGGTTGGGCCTGCTCGCGCGCTACGACGACCCCGACTTCACCCTCACCGTCCACGAGCGCCACGCCGTTCCCGGACCGGCCCTCTCTCCTGCCCGCGCCGAGGGGCTGGTGTGACGCCCCGCGCTGTCGCCGTCGTGATCCCGGCGCACGACGAGGGTGACCGTATCCGTGCCTGCCTGCGCAGTGTGCGCGCCGCCGCGACCCGAGTGGCCCTGCCCGTGGCCACGGTGGTGACGGCGGACGCCTGTACGGACGCCACCGCCGCTCTGGCCCGTAACGAGGACGCTCATGTCGTCGAGACCCGGCACGGCAACGTCGGAGCCGCGCGGGCGGCCGGCATCGAGCGCGCGCTTGATCTGCTGGCCGATGCGGGCCCGGACGTGTGGCTCGCCATGACCGATGCCGACACCACCGTCCCCGTGGAATGGATCGCCCACCAGCTGACCTGGGCGTGGCGCGGCTACGACGCCGTGCTGGGCACCGTGAGGTTGTCCCCCACCAGGCCCGGCGCGCGCCACGTCGCACTCCACGACGCCGAGTACTTCCGAACCCGCGGCCACGCCGAGAAGACGGGCAAGGCGTGGCGGCACCCGCACGTCCACGGCGCGCATCTCGGGGTGTCTGCCGCTTCGTACACGCGGGTCGGCGGCTTCGCGCCCCTGCCCAGCGGAGAGGACCACGACCTCGTCCACCGCCTGCTCGACGCGGGGTGTCGCATAGCCCGAACGGACCTGTATCCCGTGCACACCGCGGCCCGTCTGCGCGGGCGGGCGCCCGGGGGTCTCGCGGACCTCCTGGCGTCCCTGCGGGACGGCGACCCGCCGCCCACCACCGCACCGGCGCCCGCCGTCGCCTGACGTTCGGCGCCGGCCCTCCGCGCTTCGCTTCGGGGCAGTCCCGGTCCCGCTCTGCCGCGTGCGACGGGCGAGTGCAGTGGGGACCGTGATACCGGCCGTGCCCCACCTTCGGACCGAGGCGCTCGGCGTCCGCCCGCCGGGGTGGCGCGATCGACCGCGCGACCGCATCCCGTTCGGACAGAGCGCATGCGTCCGTCACCGGCGGGTACCCAGCTCGGGCATCCGCCGCTGCCCTGGTGCCCCGCAAGGGCGGCGGCATCGACTCGCAGACGCCTGGGGCGACGATCCGATGAGGAGGTCAACCTCGTGGAGCTGACACTGATCGCGGGAGACGGACAGAGCGTGACCCCGGGGGCGGAGTTCTCCTCGCTCTCCGTTCACGCCGCGGACGGCGCGGACCCGGCAGGCGGCAGAATGGTGAGTTTCTTCGTCGACGACCCGATGGGGACGGGCACCGACTTCCACGGCGGCTCTCCCGTCCGGATCACCACGGCGTCGGACGGCACGGGCACGACGGACGTACCGCTGCTCGCCGGCGACGCACCGGGTGCCGTCGAGGTGAACGTGCTGGCCGACGGCGGACGAGCGGTCTTCCACCTCACCGTCGGCGAGCCCGCGGCCACGGACGCGGATACCTCGGAAACACGGTGAAACACCGAAATCGGGTCCGCTTCGCCTCCGAACGACGGGCGGCCGGGACGCGACGAGGACCGGCGACGGCTCAGGCGTCGCTCGGCGGTCCCGGCGTCCGCTGGTTGTAGCGCCGGGCGGCCCGGTCGTTGAGCAGGCTGCCCGCCCGGCGCAGCCGCTCCGTCCATCCCGAGGCCGGCCGGTCGATCCGGTGGCCCTGCTCCACCCCGCTGCCTCGCCGTCCCGGCGTGGCGGCATCCCGGGCCGAGGCCTGGGGCAGTGCCCGCGCGGCCAGTCCGCTCAGCCGGGTGACCACGGTGGGCGCGATGCCGTGCGCCAGACCCGCGGCACGTGCGGCGGGGGTGAGGACCACACGGGTCTTTCGGCGTTCCAGGGCCCGTACGATGCGCTCCGCCGCCCGTTCCGCGTCCATCGACACCACCGGCATCCCGGCCAGCGCGGAGAACCAGGCGAACTCCTGCGACGAGGGCCCGCCGAACTCGGCCTGCAGATGTGACCCCGTCCGCATGAGGCCGGGGTGGACGGTGGTGACACTCAGTCCCTCGCGCGCCGTCTCCGCCCGCAGTCCCTCACCCAGCGCACCGACGGCCGCCTTGGCGCACGAGTACGGCAGCAGGTGGGGAACCGCGAGAAGCCCGCCGACCGAGCCGATGAGGCACAGACGGCCCCCCGCCGGACTGCGGCGCAGGTGGGGCAACGCGGCGGTGGCGGTGTTCACCGTGCCGCCGAAGATGGTGGCCATGGCGTCCTCGAAAGCCTTGGCGTCCAGCGATGCCAGGGGCCCGACCTGGATGATGCCGGCGTTGGCGACGACGACGTCGAGGCCGCCCTGGGCGCTCTCGGCGTCCCGGACCGCGGATTCCACCGCCGTCAGGTCGCGGACGTCGCACACCGCGGTCCGCGGTGTCACGCCGGTCCTTTCCTCGATCCAGGCGGCGGCGCGCCGAAGTTCCTCGGCGTCCCGGGCCGCCACGGTCACCCGGCAGCCGCGCAGGGCCAGGCGCGCGCCCAGGAGGAGGCCCAGACCGCGAGAACCGCCCGTGACCAGCGCGGAGCGCCCCTGCAGATCGGACGGTGGGGACAGCGCCATGATCGTCACCTCATTCCTCGAAGAAGCTCTGGGTACCCGGCCCGCTCGCATCCAGACGCACGATCCCGCCGCACGGGGCAGAGCGGGGCGGTGCCACGACTCGTGGCGGAGACGGGGCGCGTCCCCCGGTGCCTCGCCGCGTGGCGCGGGTGTTTGTCCCCGACACCGGAGGGAACTCGACGGCCCCGTGCTTCGGACCGCAGGCGCGTGCCCGTGCCGCGCCGCCGGCTTCGTTCCGCATCGGCGCGACGGCCTTCCTGCACAGGAGTCCGCAGTGGTGCGCACCGCGCCCTGGCCCTCGGGCGCATGGTGACCGTGTCGTCCACCCGGCCGCGACAGGCCGGGAGGACCGCACGTCCAGTGGAAAGTGAGGGTGATCCGATGGACGAGAGTTCCGTGGTCGTCCACCCACCGACGGCCGCAGGAGGCCGCCGGGTCTGGCTGGACGGCAGGCCCCTGGGCGTGGCCCGCAGTCTGCGTGCCCTGACCAGGCTGCTGAACGAGGCCGGCTGGGAGGGCGCGGACGAAGTGGACGTCGCCGAGTCTCCGGTCATCGAATGGCACGGCGGAGGACCCGAGACGTGGTCCGCCTGGGGCGACCCGTGGACCGCGCATCCGCCGCGCAGGGCCGGTCTCACCTGAGGCACACCGCCCCGAGTGCCGCAGCACCGTGGACCCCGGGGTCCGGGGGCTCTCCTCTCCGCTGCCGCCGGCGGTGTGCGACGTTCGCCGAGACGACCGCCGCCCGGCGCGCAGACGCGCCCGAGTCTGCCGATGCGGGCCCCATTCGACGGCAGGAGCGGTAGGACCGAACCACGCGTGCGGCGTCCGGATCAGCGGCGAGGAGGGCGTGCTCGGGACGGTCGCATCGGCCGCCCCGAGCACGCCACACGTGATGGACCCTGCGGTCAGCCGGGGAAACGCCCGGTGGAACGGAGTTCCCAGCGGCGTTCCGCGTAGGCCAGGTCGTCGCGCCACAGCCGTCCGGCCGCCGCGCGCATCAGGGGCCGCAGCACGGGGGCCGCCGCGCGTGCCGCGGCGAAACCGGGGCGCCCGGACACCGCCATGACCGTCTCGATGACGGCCGTGCGGGGCCGGCCCGACCGGTCCGGACCGAGCGGCGTGGCGTGGGTCTCGACGACGGACCCCTGCCCCTCGCCCTCGGTGATGTGCATGACCACCGTGCGGGGTTCCGGCGCGGTGAAGACCGCCCGCACCGGGACGACGAGCCGCCCGGCGACCTTGAAGGAGACGTCGACGGCGAACCCGTCCTCGGCATCGGCACCGTCCGGCGCCCCGTCGGGGGCGTCGACCACGGTGAGGTCCACGAACGAGTACGGGTGGAACCACGCGCCGTGCCACGGGTCCAGCCGGTTGGCGACCACGTCCTCGGGCTCGCAGGTCCCCGCCCCCTCGTAGACGGCGGCCACCGCGTCCGGCAGGGCGGGCCGGACCGGCACCACCGGCGCGTCCGTGGGCGGCTCTCCGCCCACGTCGTCGAGGCGGACCCAGACCAGCACCCCGTCGTCGTGGACCGGGAGCGGCTCCCAGCCCGCGAAGGCCCCGCCCTCGAGCGCCAGCCCGTGCCAGTGGCAGACCAGGGTGCCGCAGACCACCGGGCTGTCCCGCAGCGGTGCGCCGAGGTGCGGGCACACGCCAGGCCCGCCCACCAGACGTCCCGCGCGGTTGCGCCAGAGCACGACCTCGCGTCCGGCGACGGTCCGCGCGAGGGATCGACCTGGTCGCACGGCCCGGCTGGCTCCCACGACGTACCAGTTGCCCGACGGGCGTGACCGGGCTCGCTTCAGCGCCTCGGCGATCACGCCGGGGCGGGCTTCGCGCCAGGTGGGCCGCTGACGGGCCCAGGGGACCGGACGGCGGCGCAGGGACAGGGGAAGGCGTGCCCCTCCGGAGGGCTTCCCGGACATCACGCGGTCTCCTTGTGCAGCTCGGACGGGGAAGGGCGACCCTGGGCGGCACCGGAGGGCAGGGAGCGTGGCGTCGACCGTTCTCCGGCACGGCGCGCCGCGGTACGGGCGGCCGTCACCCGCACCAGACCGTCGAGCGCGACCGCGGCCCGTCGTCGGCGGGGAACCACGGCGCGCCGGTGGACCACGGAATACGCGTCGGCCGCGATCGCGTCGAGGATGCCGCCGTACAGGACGAACGCCGTCCGGATGCACGGACGGGACACCGGGTCGAGCATCGCGAGCCCCGGGACCGCCTGCCGGTACACGCCGCGCGTGAGGTTCTCGAACGCGCGCAGCGCCGTCACGATCCGGGGATCGCGGCGGCCGGTGGTCCTGCTCCACAGCAGCCGGTCCCGGTCGACGCCGTGCGCTTCGAGGAGGTCGGCGGGAAGGTAGACGCGCCCGCGGTCGAGGTCCTCGCCCACGTCTCTCAGGAAGTTCGTCATCTGGAAGGCGACCCCGAGGGCCGCGGCGGGAGGCTCGGCCTCCTCGCGCGGCACGACGGTTCCCAGGACGGGAAGCATCTGCAGGCCGATCACCGCGGCGGAGCCGTGCATGTACCACTGGAGGTCGTCGAGCGTCGGGTAGTCGGTGACCTCCAGGTCGCTGCGCATGGACGCCATGAAGTCGGTGAAGTGCCGGTGGTCGATGGCGTAGCGCCGCGCGGTGTCGGCCAGTGCCAGCACGACCGGATCCGCGCTCTTTCCGGAGAGCAGCCCGACCTCCAGGCTCGTCTGGAGGTCGGCGAGGTCCCTGGCGCGGTCGGCGGGATCGGCGGGAGCGGCCAGGGAGTCGACGATGTCGTCGGCCCAGCGGGCGAAGCCGTACAGGGCGTGGACGGCCGGCCGGCGTTCGACCGGCAGGAGCCGGGTGGCGAGGAAGTAGGTCTTGCCGTGGCGGGCGTTGAGGCGCCGGCAGCGGCTGTAGGCGTCCCGCAGGGCGGGGTCGGTGATGCCGGCCGCCGCGAGTTCGCGTCGGGTCATGAGGGAGCGCCTTCCGTGGTCGCCGGCCGCGGGCGCCGGGCCCCGGAGGCGTTCTTCGTGGTGGGGGTGCCGGTGATGCGGGCGGCGGCGAGCTTGCCGGACAGCAGGACGGTCGGGACGCCCACTCCGGGGGTGGTGCCGCAGCCGGCGAGTACGGCGTTCTCGGTGCCGCGCACCAGGTTGCGGGGGCGGAAGGGGCCCGTCTGCGGGAACGTGTGCGCGGCGGAGAACGGGGTGCCCGCGGCGTGGCCCTGGGCCTGCCAGTCCGCCGGGGTCACCAGGCACTGCTCCTCGATCGCCGAGCCGATGCCGTCGAGGCCGCGCCGCTCCAGTTCCCTCAGGATGCTGTCGCGGTAGCGCGGCGCCAGGTCGCCCCAGGCGGCGGCCCCGGGACCGATGTCCGTGTTGGGGCAGGGCGCCAGGATGTAGTGCAGGTGGCGGCCGGGCGGCGCGAGTCCCGGGTCGGTGGCGGTGGGCCGGGTGATGAGCAGCGACGGATCGCTCATCAGGTCGCCCGTCCGGGTCAGCTCCTCGAAGGTGCGGCTCCACTGCGCGCCGAAGGACAGCGTGTGGTGGGCGAGTCCGGGCCAGGTCCGGTCGGTTCCGGCGTGCAGGACGACGGCCGACGGGGAGTGGCGGATCGGCAGCGGCCGGCGAGGGGCGCGGCCGAGCAGGCGGTAGGTGACGGGCAGGTCGGGGGTGAGGACCACGGCGTCGCAGGCGATGCGCTCGTCGTCGGTGACCACGGCGGTCACGCGCCCCGCCGAGCGCTCCAGCCGGGTGACGTCCTGCCCGTACCGGAACTCGGCGCCCGCGTCCGCCGCGGCGTCGGCCATGGCCTGGGGGACCGCGTGCATGCCGCCGCGCGGGAAGTACACGCCGGCGACGGTGTCCATGTAGGCGATGACGGCGTAGGCGGCGAGGGCCCGCTCCGGTGGCACACCCGCGTACAGGGCCTGGAAGGAGAAGACGCGGCGCAGGCGTTCGTCGCGCAGGTGGCGGCCGATGCGCTTGTCCAGCCGGCCGAAGCCGCCGAGCGCGGCGAGCCGGGCCAGGTCGGGGGTCAGCAGTTGGAGCGGGGAGTCGAAGTTGGCGTCGATGAAGTGGCGCATCTGCGCGCGGTAGAGCGTCTCCAGCCAGGCCCGCAGGTGCCGGTATCCGGCCGCCTCGCGGGGGCCGGCGAACCGTTCGACCTCCGCTTCCATGGCCTCGGCGTCGGTGTGGACGTCGAGGGAGCTGCCGTCGGCGAACCGGGCGCGGTAGGCGGGGTGGAGGGGGATCAGGTCGACGCGTGCGCGCAGGCTGTCGCCGACGGCCGCGAACGCCTCGTCCGCCAGGTCGGGCATCGTCAGGACGGTCGGTCCGGTGTCGATGTGGTAGCCGTTGCGGACGATCCGGCCCGCGCGGCCCCCGGGCAGGGCGGCGCGTTCGACGACGGTGACCCGGCGGCCCGCGCCGAGGAGATGGAGGGCGGCCGACAGCCCGGACAGGCCGGCGCCGACGACCACGACGTGGTCCGTGCGGCCGGGGATCTTCCGGGTCATCGGGTCGCCTCCTCGGCGGGTACGTCGACGAGAGCGTCCACGAGCGCGGTCACGCCGCCGTGATCCGGGGCGCCGGGGGAGCGGGGCCCGGGAGGAGCGCCCGGCGGCGGGGCGGCTGCCGCGCGCAGCAGGCCGCGCAGCCGGCGGCGGCCCTCCGGCTCCAGCACCGCCCCGTCCAGATGGCGCATGCCCTGCGCGACGAGCCGGTCGATCTTCGCCTCGACGGTGGCGTAGGCGCCGGTGGACAGCAGAACCTCGCGGACCCGGTCCAGGCCGGCCTCGGACAGGTCGGCGCGGCCGAGGGCCCCGTCCAGCACCGCGAGGGCCCTGTCGTCCGCGTTCGCCTCGGCGCGGGCCCGTGCGACGGCGACCAGGTAGGTGGGCCGGTTCGAACGGATGTCGTCGCCGACGGGTTTGCCGGTGGTCTCGGGCGTGCCGAACACGCCCTGGAGGTCGTCGCGGAGCTGGAAGGCGATCCCCACGCAGCGCCCGGCCGAGCACAGAGCGGCGGTCGTCGCGTCGTCGGCCCCGGCGAGCGCGGCGCCGAGGGCGAGCGGGCGTTCCACCGAGTACAGGGCCGTCTTGAGGCAGGCGGCGCGGATCGACCGGGCCAGCGACAGCGAGGAGGTGGCCTGACCCTGCACGTCCAGGTACTGCCCGGCGACCATCTCCATCCGCATGGCGCTCCACACCTCCCGCACCCGCTGCGCGGTGCCGTCGGGGAGCGGGGTGCCGGCGACGACGTCGTCGGCCCACGCCAGCGCGAGATCACCGGCGAGGATCGCCGCCGCCTCGCCGAAGCGTTCCGCCCGAGGTGCGCCCGGAGCGTCTTCGCCGCGGTACTGGGCCGCCACGTCCGCGTGCAGCGCGAGCCGGCCGCGGCGGATCGAGGAGCCGTCCATCACGTCGTCGTGGACGAGCGCGCACGTCTGGATGAGCTCCAGAGCGGCGCCGATCCTGAGCGCTGCCTCCGCCCCCGTGCCGTGTCCGCCGCAGGCGAGCCGGGCCCACCACACGAACCGCGACCGGGTCCGCTTCCCGCCGTTCAGGGTGAAGCGGGCCACCCGCTCGGCGATGTCCCGGGCGAACACCGGGTCGAGCGTCTCGGCTCGCGCCGTGACGTCGCCCAGGATCTCCGAGAGAACGGCACCCACCAGGTCGGCCACGTCACCGTTCGTGGCCCGCGGGCCCGACCCGTCCGCCGCCCGGGCCGTTCCGGCCGAGCCCTCCGGGCGCACCCCTCGCACCGGCGAGGAGTCCGCCGGATGTGCATGGTCCGCGGCACCCGGCCTGGCCGTGCCGTGGGGGCCCGGCGGTCTTCCCGCCGCCGGACAGGCCTGCGCCTTGCTGGGGAGCATCCCGGTTCCTCTCGCCGTGATCGGGCTTGGCCTCTTGTGTCAACGCTTTCCGCGCCGACCGGGGGCCCGGATGCGCCATTCGACGGAAAGTGAAGCCGTGACGAAGGAAAGTCGGGTGCTGCCGCGCCGCCCGGGTGCACAGGTGTGACGCGGGAGGTGCGTCCTTCACCTGTCCGGCCGCACCTCCGGGGCCGCTTCACGCCCTGCGATCCCCCATGCCTGACGTCGCGTCAGCGCCAGCGGACGGCCGCCCGCTTCCGGCGCGGACACCCGGTATGCGCACGCCTCCGCTGCGGCGCCCGCCCTTCCCTCGGCCGTCGCGGGCGGGCAGCGCTGCACGCGCGTCGCCGCCCTCCGCTGGTCCGGCCCCCGGCCGCCGTACCGGACGCGCCCGTCCTGCCTGCATCCGGATGGCCAGCGGATCGGGAAAACTGTCCAGCGGCGCGGGGAGCGACCGCGGACGGACGGAGGGGTACGTGCTGGAGGCGGACGTCGCCATCGTGGGAGCCGGCGCGGCGGGACTCTCCCTCGCCCACCGTCTCGCCCGCCCGCGCGCAAGCAGCCGCGGCGTGTCGGTGCTCCTGATCGAGGCGCCCCCCGGACCGCTGCGCCCGCCGCCGCGCACCTGGTGCTTCTGGGAAGAGGGCCCGGGCCCCTACGACGCGGCCCTGACCGCCTCCTGGCAGACCCTGCGGGTGCGCCCGCCGCGCGGCCTGCCGATCGACGCGGACATCTCCCCCCTGCGCTACAAGATGATCCGGTCCGACGACTTCGAGGCCCACGTCCGCGCCGACCTCGAACGAAGCGACCGCGTCCGCCCCGTCGAGGCGACCGTCGAAGCGGTCGAGGGAATCGACGGGGGTGCTCTCGTCCACGCGCGCACCGCCGCCGGACGTCCGTGCTCCGCCCGCGTGCGCTGGGTCTTCGACTCACGCCCGCTCGGCAGCCTCCCGGCGGCCCGCACCACCCTCCTGCAGCACTTCCACGGCTGGTTCGTCCGCGCCCGGCGCCCGGCGTTCACCCCCGCCACCGTCGAACTGATGGACTTCCGGACACCGCAGCCGGCCCACGGCCTGTCGTTCGGCTACCTCCTGCCCATCGACCGGCAGCGCGCCCTGGTCGAGTACACGGAGTTCTCCTCCGCCGTGCTGTCTCCCGACGCATACGACACGGCGCTCCGCCGGTACACCCACCACGTCCTCGGCGTGCGGGACTTCGACGTCACGGCCACCGAGACGGGCGTCATCCCGATGACGGACGCGCCGTTCGCCCGGCAGACCGCGCCCGCGGTGTTCCGCATCGGAGCCGCGGGCGGCGCGACCCGCCCCTCCACCGGCTACACCTTCGCCGCGGCGCTGCGCCAGACCCGGGCCGTCGCCGACGCGCTGCTGGCGGGACGCCGGCCCCTGCCGCCCCCGGCGCACTCCGCCCGCTCCCGCGCCATGGACGCCGTCATGCTCCGCGCCCTCGACACCGGCCGGGTGGACGGCGCCCGCTTCTTCTCGCGCCTGTTCGCGCACGTGCCGGCCGAGCGACTGCTGCGCTTCCTCGACGGCGGCACCCGCCTCCACGAGGACCTCTCCGTCGGAGTCCGTACACCCGTCCTGCCCATGCTCCGCTCGGCGGCGGAACTCTCCCGGCTGCCCCGCCGCCCCTTCCCCCGGCCCTGACCGCCCCCGCGGACCCCTTCCGCCGTTCAAGGAGACCTGATGACCCTGCTGCGTGACGAGGATCTGGCCGCGGCGTTCGACCACGCCGCGCGCAGCTACGACACCCTCGTGGCCGCCAATCCCGGATACCACGGACACCTTCGGCGGTCGGTACGCCGGCTCGGCCTGCGCGACGGCGGCCGGGGACTGCGGGTCCTGGACCTCGGCTGCGGAACCGGCGCCTCCACCGCCGCCCTCGCCGCCGTGCTGCCCCATGCGCGCATCACCGCGGTGGACGCCTCCGCGGGCATGCTGGAGCGGGCGAGCGCCAAGCGCTGGACGGCCGACGTCACCTTCGTGCACGCCCCCGCGGAACGGCTCCGGGACAGCGGGGTCGAGGCTCCCTTCGACGCCGTCTTCGCCGCCTACCTCTTCCGCAACGCGGCCGACCCCGACGCTCTCCTCACCACCGTCCACGACCTGCTCGCCCCGCACGGCCGGCTGGCGGTGCACGACTACACCCTCAGCGGCAGAGCCGTCCACCGCGCCGTGTGGACCGCCGTGTGCGGCGGGGTCGTCCTGCCGGTCGCCACCGCACTCGGCGACGGCCCTCTCTACCGCCATCTGTGGCGCAGCGTCGTCGAGTTCGACACCGCGGACCGGTTCGCCGAGCGGGTCGGGGCCGCCGGATTCGACCGCGTACGCGCCCTCCCGCTGCCGGGCTGGCAGACGGGCATCACCCACACCGTCGTCGCCCGGCGCGCGGTCCCCACCGCGGGTGCCCGGTGAACGCGGCACGGGCCGCGGGAGGCGCCCGCCGGGGCAGGGACAGGCGAGCGATCGTGCTGCCGGCACCGCCCGGCGCCGCGCGCCACACCGGTGACCGGCCGCCGAGCACCGCCGTCGTCGGCGGCGGCATCGCCGGCCTCGCGGCCGCCACCGCCCTCGCCGAACGCGGCGTCCGCGTCACGCTCTTCGAGCGCGAACCCGGCCTCGGCGGACGCCTCGCCGGCTGGCGGACCTCGCTCGCCGACGGGACCACGGCGACGATGAGCCGCGGTTTCCACGCCTTCTTCCGTCAGTACTACAACCTGAGGGGACTGCTGCGCCGTACCGACCCCGGCCTGGAGCGCCTGACAGGGCTGGCCGACTACCCCCTGCGGCACAGCGGTGGACTCCAGGACAGCTTCCGCCACGTACCGAGGACCCCGCCCTGGAGCGCCCTGGGGTTCGCCGCGCTCAGCCCCACGTTCGGGGTGCGCGACCTGCTCCGGATGAACCCGGCGGCGGCCCTGCCCATGCTCGACGTCCGGGTCCCGCAGGTCTACGAGCGGTTCGACCACGTCAGCGCCCACGACTTCCTGGAGTCGATCCGCTTCCCCGAAGCCGCCCACCACCTCGCGTTCGAGGTGTTCTCCCGCAGCTTCTTCGCCGACCCCCGCGAACTGTCGGCGGCGGAGATGCTGCTGATGTTCCACATCTACTTCCTCGGCAGCTCCGAAGGGCTGCTCTTCGACGTCCCGGTGGAGCCGTTCCCCGAGGCGCTCTGGGAGCCACTGGGCGACTACCTCCGGGGCCACGGGGCCGACCTGCGCACCTCCACCGCCGTCGAGAACCTCACCCCGACGGCGGACGGCGGCTTCGTCGTGTCCGCGGACGACGGCGAGCGACGGTACGACGCGGCCGTCCTGGCGTTGGACACCGCCGGCCTGCGCGGGCTGGTCGGACGCTCTCCCGAACTCGCCGACGGCCCCTGGCGCGACAGGATCGCCCGGCTGCGCAACGCGCCGCCGTTCCTCGTCTCGCGGTACTGGCTCGACACGCCCGTCGCCGCGGACCGGCAGGGCTTCCTCGGCACGAGCGGCTACGGAACGCTGGACAACGTCAGCGTCCTGGAGCGCTGGGAGGGCGAGGCGGCGCGCTGGACCGCCTCATCCGGGGGCTCCGTGGTCGAACTGCACGCGTACGCCGTCCCGGAGAACGCCGACCGCGAACTGGAACAGAAGCGCCTGCTGGAGCAGTTGCACACGGTCTACCCGGAAACCCGCACCGCCGGCGTCGTCGACGTGCGGCACGCCTGGCGGTCCGACTGCCCGCTGTTCCCGGTCGGCGGATACCCCGACCGGCCCACCGTCCGCACCGCCGACCCCCGCCTCATGGTGGCCGGCGACCTGGTCCGCACGGACCTCCCCGTCGCCCTCATGGAACGAGCCGCGACGAGCGGCTTCCTGGCCGCCAACGCCCTGCTCGAACAATGGGGCCTGCGCGGGCAGGCCCTGTGGACCGTCCCCGACCGCGGGCGGACCGCGATCCTGCGCGGCCTGGCAGGCGGGGTGGCGCGGCGGTAGGGGGCGCCCCGGCATTGCCCCGCCGCAGCGTCCGTCGTGTCCGCGGCCTCCCGTATCTCCGCGGACACCACGGGCGCGCACCCCGAAGCGCGCTCGTCGCCGGAGGCGGAACCCTCCCCGTGATGCACGGTGCTCAGTCCCGACCGGTCACCGCGGTCCGCTTCCCCGTGTCGTCGCGGTCCGCGTCGCGGCGCGGGCCGGGGCGTCCGCCGAGTGCCACGAGCCATCCGAGGGCCGCTCCCACGACGTACCAGAGGAGGTCGGGTGCGTTGAAGGTCGAGCCCAGCAGGGGTTGCAGCAGGGCCGGGATCCCGGCGATCTGGAGCAGTTCCACCGCCCAGCTGAACGCCAGTGCCACGGCCGCGGCGACGGCGGGCCGCAGGCGCGGCGCCAACACGACCACGACGGCACACATCATCACCGTGTACAGGGCGTCCCCCGCGTACTTCGCGAAGTCCCCACCGGTCCACGCCCGCACACCCAGCCCCACCGCGACCGTCACCACAGCCGCGCCACAACCCCACCACCGTCTGCTGCTCACCCGGAGCACCCTAGCCACGCGGCGCGCGTCCTGGGCCACCCCTCCTCCTGGGCGGCCGCTCGTTCGCTTCCGGCGTCCCGCATCGGAGCAGAGCCGGCAGCTTCCCGAACGGGCGCCTGCGGCGGACCTTCCCACCCGCGATCGGGGGTTCCGGGACGGCTCATAGGATGAGCGGATGGTCACGCACGGAGTGGGGACGATTCGGGATGCGCTGCCTGCTCATGCGATCGAGGTCGGGTCCGATCCGCTGGGCGGGCCGGCGCGGAACTCCGTCGGCGGCTGGCCCTTCCTGGACGACACACAGGCGTGGCCCTCGTGCTTCTGCGGTGAGCGGATGGCCCTGTTCTTCCAGTTCGACGTGCCCCTGGACCTCGGGCCTTTCGGCGGAGACCATCTGCTGGTCTTCCACTGCCGTGAGCACAACGACGCCTCCGAACCCGAGTGTGCCGACGGCCGACTCGTGCCCGGGTATTGGGACGCTCCGCAACCGCCCTACCCGCGTCCGTTCTGGCGTGTCCTGCTCCAGCAGAACGCGGTGCTGCCCACTGCGGAGCCCGAACCGTCCGTGTGCGCACTGCCGCTGACGCTTCGGCCCTTCGCGGACGCCACCGATCGCCGCGGCCTTGGAGCCCAGGCGTTCAAGGTGGGCGGCACGCCCTCCTGGGCGCAGGATCCCGAGTACTACACGTGCGCGTGCGGTGTCGATCTGGCGTACCTCTGCCAGGTCCCGGAAGGCATGGAGTTCGCGGTCCATCCCGGACAGCCGGAGCAGCCCTACAGCGTTGCCGCCGACAGCTACGGGCTGTTTCTCGGCAACGAGGTCTACCTGCTGGCGTGCCCCGCTCACTGCGACCCGGCGGCGGTCTGGCCCGTCAATCAGAACTGACCCTGCTGAACCGGACCGGCACGCCTGCGGACCTCCGCCCACCCAGGCCGTCGGGTACCGGACGTGCGAGGCGGGGATTTCTGTAATCGAACAGTAGGCTGGAGCGCGGTAGGTCAGGGGGAGGGGGCAGCGCGTGAACTGGATCTGGTGGGTTCTCGTCATCTTCTGGACGGGCGGCTTCGCGTGGGCGGCGGACACCGTCCGTACCGCGCTGCGCCATCGGCACGAGCGCAAGGTGGAGTTGCTGGAGGCGGCGAGACAGGAACGCCTGGCCGTCGAGGCGGCGAACAAGTCTCCGGAACCGGTGTGCGGATGTACGCACCACCTCGCCAAGCACGACAAGCAGGGCCTGTGTCACGAGCGGGTCGAGGTACCGGTGGCATGGGACGAGGCCAAGAAGCCGCTGCGGTACGAGGCCGGTCGGTGCAACTGCCAGCAGTACGTGGGACCGCAGCCCCTGTCGCAGGTGTTCGCCGAGGACCTGACCGATCTCGCCTGACCTGGACGGCGGGTTCGCTCGCTGAAGTCGGGGGCGCCGCACCGGGCCGGTCTCTCGCCCGGTCCCGGTGCGGGCGGCCCGTTCCCTACCGGCGCACGCCGGACGGAGTCCGGCTCGCCGGCAACGTGTAACGGCTCACCGCGCCGTCCCGCATTCCGGGTCGTCGACCGCGGTGACGGTGTAGGGCGGGGTGCCGGGCGGCTCGTCGTTCTGGCTGTTCACCACGTACAGCCGGCAGTCGTGCCGGGCCAGGGTCGTCGGCAGGTCGAAGCGTTCCCCGGTGATCCGGTGGACGACGGTGCCGCGCCGTAGGTCCGCGTCGAGGTCGGCGATGTACACGCCGGCCGGGGCACCGTAGTTGAGGACGGCGTAGAGCGTCCGCCCGTGCAGCACCATGCCGTCCGCGCCGAACGAGGCGTCGCCGAGATCGAGTCGGCTGACCTCGCGGGTCCCGGCGTCGATGCGCCAGACGGCCTCGGTCCCGTTGGAGGCGACCAGAACCGTCCGCCCCTCCGGATCGGCGACGATCCCGTTCAGCAGCCAGTACCGGTCGGGGAAGCCGGGAAACGCGCCGCGGACGTCCACCCACGGTTCGAGCGGGCCCACGTGGCCGCCGTGCAGGGACGCCCGGAGCACGACCGGATTCGCCCAGTCCGTGACGTACACCGCGTCGGCGGTGACGACCAGATCGTTGAGGTCGGGGGCGCCGAGCGGTCCGTCCGGGGCGTCGACCGAGGCGAGCAGGCGCCCGTCGGGCGCGTGCACCGTCAATCGTCCCGCGCCGACGGAGAACACCCGTCCCGCGCCGTCGGAGTGGATTCCCCGCGACGATCCCCGGGCGAGCGCTCCTTCGGCGTGGAAGGCCCGCAGTCGCGGTGCCGTCACGCGGCCTCGGTACAGGGCGCCCGTGCCGTCGGAGGACACGTACAGCGTGCCGTCGGGACGCACGTCGACGCCCTCGGGCAGCACTCCTAGCGCCCGGGAGACCACATAGCGGTCGGGCAGGCGCCCGTAGGCGTGCGCGTCGGGAAGGGCGGCACCGCACATCAGCGGAAACGCTGTGGCCAGGACCAGCGGTACGAGTCGACGTGGCAGGGGCATCCGGCCTCCAG
Source organism: Streptomyces sp. NPDC048566 (assembly GCF_043199735.1). Classification (NCBI taxonomy): domain Bacteria; kingdom Bacillati; phylum Actinomycetota; class Actinomycetes; order Kitasatosporales; family Streptomycetaceae; genus Streptomyces; species Streptomyces sp. NPDC048566. The sequence goes on along the minus strand of NZ_JBICWL010000016.1, from coordinate 113,879 downwards.
GGTGGGTCTTCGGTGGCGGCGGGCACCGCCACCACCGCAGACGGTCGCGCGCCGGCGGCTGCTCCCGCCGCTCTTTTCGGGCAGGGGCGAAAGGGCGGACCTCTCCGTTACGCTGCACGGCGTGCTTCGGATACGGTTCGGCCCGACCGACCTGGCCCGCGTCACCGTGGCCGCCGCGCCCAGCGCCCTGCTGGAGGCGGCCCTGAGCGTCCGTCACCTCACGCGGCCCGCATCGGGACCGGCGGCGCGGCGCGCCGAACTCGTCGCCTGGCGGCGAGCGGTCGGCCCGGCCCTCTCGGACCGGGCGGGCGTCCTGCCCCTGCTGGTGCCGCCCAACGGCTATCTCCCGGACTTCCTGTACCAACCGTCCGCGCGGGACGCCGTCACGGCCGCGGAGGAGGCGGCTCGCACCCCGGTGGACCGCCTGGCCGCCGAACTGGCACCGCTCGGCCCGCAACGCCGCGCGGCCCTGCGGGACCTGGCGGAGGGTTCCCGCGCGGCGCGCCGAGGGCTGGCGGACGACCTGACGCGATATCACCGCTCCTCGCTCGAACCCCTCTGGCCGGCCGTGCTCAACGCCGCCGTGTCCGACCGCGCGCTGCGCTCCGAGATCCTGCTGCGCGGCGGCGTCGACGCCCTGCTCGCCACCCTGGCCCCCGGATGGCAGTGGGCACCACCGGAGCTGCGCGTCCCCTTCGCCTCCTCCCACACGGTCGAGCTGTGCGGTCGCGGGCTGCACCTCCTGCCCTCCTACTTCGCGGCGGGACCGATGCTCATCCACGACCCCGCGGCGCCGACCGTGCTCGTACGCCCGCTGCCCGTCGCCGCCGCACCCGGTGACGGCGTCACCGGGTGCGGTGCTGGGCGCGCTGCTGGGCGGCACCCGGGCCCGTGTCCTCGCGGCGCTGACCGGCCCCGCCGGGACCACCGTGCTCGCCGATCGGGCCGGGGTGTCGGCGGCCACGGCCAGTGAGCACGCCGGCGTGCTGAGAGCGGCGGGCCTCATCACCACCGTCCGCGACGGCAGCCGCGTGGTGCACGCCCTCACGCCGCTCGGCGAGGCGCTGCTCGGGGGACGGTGAGCCGTGGATGCGGCCGGGCGGGCGGCCGGCGGATGTGGACGGGCACCCTCGTCCGGGGGACGCCGGTGGTGCGGGTCGTCGGGCTCGTCCGCGTGCGGCCGAGGACGGCTGCGCGGGGTGGTGGCCTTCAGATGCCGCCGGGCGACCGTATGCGTCGCCCCACGAGGCACAGCGCCGTGGGGCGCCCCGTGGTCAGGGGCGCAGGAGTGTCTTGATCATGCCATCCTCCTTGGCCTGGAACGTGGCGTAGGCCTTGGCCGCGTCCTCCAACGGCAGGTGATGCGTGGCGAAGTCGTCCACTCCCAGAACGTCGTCGTCGGTGAGCAGCGGCAGGATCTCCGGGACCCAGCGCCACACGTTGGCCTGCCCCATGCGGAGTTGGATCTGTTTGTCGAACATCTGGAGCAACGGCAGGGGGTCCATGGCTCCGCCGTAGACACCGGACAGTGAGATCGTTCCGCCGCGGCGGACCACGTCGATCGCCGCGTAGAGCGCGCCGAGCCGGTCCACGCCCGCCTTCTGCAGGAACGGCTGGGCCAGCGCGTCGGGCAGCAGGCCGGTCGCCCACTGGGCGGCCTTGGTGACGGGGCTGCCGTGGGCTTCCATGCCGACTGCGTCGATCACCGCGTCGGTGCCGCGTCCGTCGGTCAGCTCACGAATCGTGTCCGCGAGGTCCTTGTGGTGGCGTCGCAGGTCGAGGCACGTCACTCCGTGGCGAGAGGCGCGCTCGAGGCGGTCGTTCACGAGATCGACCCCGATGACCGTCTCCGCGCCGCGGTGACGGGCGATGCGCGTCGCCATGTCGCCGATCGGTCCGAGCCCGAGAACGGTGACCGAACCACCGGGCGGCACGGCCGCGTACTCGACGGCCTGCCAGGCTGTCGGCAGAACGTCGGAGAGGTAGACGAAGCGGTCGTCGGGCGGCCCGTCGGGCACCTTGATCGGCAGGGTGTTGCCGAAGGGCACCCTGAGGTACTCGGCCTGCCCGCCGGGCACCTGGCCGTAGAGCTTGGTGTAGCCGAAGAGCGCGGCGCCGGAGCCGTACGCATGGACCTGAGTGGTCTCGCACTGCGAGTGCAGACCTTGTGCGCACATGAAGCACGTGCCGCAGGAGACGTTGAACGGGACGACGACCCTGTCCCCGCGGGCGACGGCCGTCACCTCGGGGCCGACCTCCTCGACGACGCCCATGGGCTCGTGGCCCAGGACGTCGCCCGGATCGAGGAACGGGCCGAGCACTTCGTACAGGTGCAGGTCCGATCCGCAGATGCCGGTGGAGGTGATCCGCACGATCACGTCGTCGGGTTGCTGCAGGACGGGATCGGGGACCGTTTCCACGCGTACGTCCCGCCGTCCCTGCCAGGTGAGTGCTCGCATCGGATATCCCTTCGCTGTTCGTGTCGGCCGTGACGCTCATGGCCGAGCCGTCCGCGGCAGGCAGGCCATGTTCGACGGACTGCCGGAGTCCGGCAGCCGGTGGAGGTGGACGCGCCGACCTCCCTGCGGCGGCTGCACCGTCCGGGAACGGCGTGTGTGCCTGTCGTGGGGGAGTTCCCGAGAGCGGCCGGCTCATTCACGTTCTGGGGGCCGTCCGCTCGACCGTCGAGTCGCAGGGACGGGAACGTCGGAACGGCTGCCCGCGCGCCGCCTACCGGGCTACCGCGCTGGGACCGCGGCGCGCCGGTAGGCCACGTGACCGCCCAGCGCACCGCCCGCCGCGACCGCCGCGAGACCTCCGAGCGACCACAGTCGGCCCTTTGCCCCGTGCCCGCGCAGCCGGGCGCTGAGGGAGACGGCGTAGCAGGCCGTGGCCGCCGCGTTCGCCACGGCGTGCACCAGTCCGACCCGGGCCTGGTCGGGCGGGAGCTCGGCCCAGTCGGCCCAGCCGGCGAGGGCGGCGGGAGCGATGCCGGCGAGGCCCACGCCGATGAGGACGGTGGACGCGCCACGCCCGGTGGGGGTGATGTCGAGTACGGCTGCCGAGAGCCAGCAGCCCGTGGGGACCTGCACCAGAACGGGGTGCACCGGGTGGCCCAGGGGCCTTCCACGGAGCAGGTCGCGCGCGGCTCCGAGGGGCAGGGAGCGGATGCCCCGCTGGAGTGTGCGGATCGCCGGATCCGCCGCGGTGAACCGCTCGAGACGATCGAGGGCCTTCAGCCATGCGGCCGACGCACCGCCCTGCGCGGTGAGGTCGGGGGATTCGTCCGGGACAACGGACACGTGTGCGTTCATGCCCTACGCGTACCCGTCCTGAGGCGCGCGTCCCGGTTGCTGCTCCGCCTCGTGCCCGTACGGGGTGCTGCATATGGGCGCGGCATGGTGGCCGGGCGATCCGCGGCTCCTCGTAGCGTGGACCGATGCCACCGTGACGGTGCTCGGTCCGGCGGAGCCGGCGAGCGAAGTGCACGTGGTGCCGGAGACGGTGATAATCGGTGGCTGCCCGTGGAGGCTCCTGCTAGGGTCCCCGCAGGCCGTGCGACAGAACGAGGAGGTGGTACCCGTGAACGTATCGACGTGGGTGCTCTCCTCCAGGGTCACGGTCGGGCGATAGGTCGCTCGGGAGCGCTGTCTTCTGCACTCCCGAAAGGCACGACCATGCATGTTCTTTCCGAGCGGCGCCTCGACACCGGCGTCCTCGAACGAGAATTCACCCTCGGGGAGATCCCCGGCATCCTGTGGACACCCGCAGCCACGTCCTCGCCGGCTCCCCTGATTCTGCTCAGCCCTCCTCCGCTCGGCATGCGCATGGCGTACGACCGTCTGGCGGCCCGAGCCCGGCACGCCGCCGTGGACGGTTTCGCCTCGGCCGCCATCGAACTCCCCGGCTGCGGTGGCCGGCCCCTGATGCCCGTCGTGGAACAGGCCCGCACCGCCATGCGCAGCGCCATGGCGGCCGGCGGGCCGGTCCCCGGCGAGGTCGTCGACTCCCTCGTCCTCCCTTTGGTGGACGCAGCGGTGCCGGAATGGCAGCTCGCCCTGGACACCCTCCTGTCGCTGCCCGAGCTCCGCGGCCCGGTCGGGTTCTCGGGCGGAGTGATCTCCATCGGCACTCGCTTGGCGGCGGTCGAGCCGCGGGTCCGGGCCGCCGTCCTGTTCGCCGGGAGTTTCATCCCGCGGTCCGTGTTCGAGGAGGCGCGCCGCGTCGCCATCCCGCTGCACGTTCTCCTCCAGTGGGACGACGCGGGAAACGACCGGCAGGCGTCGCTCGACCTGTTCGACGCCTTCGGATCAGAGGAGAAGACCCTGCACGCCAACATGGGAGGACACACCGGCGTTCCGGCGTTCGCCGGAGACGCCGCCAGGCAGTTCTTCACCCGGCACCTGGCGTGAGACCGGGTCGTACGACGACGCCGGGCGGTAGCCGGCGGTAGCCGGCGGTAGCCGGGGTCGGCCGATGCCCTCCCGCACACGGAGGAGTGCCGGCCGGCCCCGGCGCGGGCGTCGCGCAGGTTCGCCCATCACCGGAGAGATCCGCTGAGCCGGCCTTCGTGGTGTGCCGCGGGCCGCCACCGGGCGGGCCCGCGGGGCCCCACGGCGAACAGGACGACGCGCGGAGAGCGTCTCATCAGGGCACAATGAGAAAGGATCAAGGGTGCGGGCTTCGGATCGGCGGCGTGCCTTTCGCGGTGCAGGCGACCCACTCACCGACCCACGGGGTGCGGTGCAGGCCGCCCGCGGGGCAGCCCTCCTGGAAACCCGTCGACGCCGAGCCCGGCCCCTCAGCCCATTTCGTCGTCTGCGCTTCAGGAGCGATGGCACATGCGCAAGGGCAACCATCTCCCGTCCTCCGCTCGCGACGCCACCAAGCCGAGCACCGTTGCACGTCACACACACGACGACGCTCCCGACGATGTCGCCGCCCCCTTGTTCCGGCAGCTTGCCCGCGCGGACGAAGGTCCCGATCACGACGCCGCGCGCGCCGAACTCGTGTCGCTGTGGCTTCCCATGGCCCATCGGATCGCCGGCCGATTCCGCAACCGAGGGGAGGACATCGACGACCTCCGTCAGGTCGCGGCACTCGGACTCGTCAAGGCCATCGACCGCTACGACCCCGACCGCGGGGCATTCGAGACCTACGCCGTGCCCACGGTCACCGGCGAGGTGAAGCGCCACTTCCGCGACCGCGCGTGGGCTGTTCGCGTGCCGCGTCGCGTCCAGGAGCTGCGCAATCAGGTGCGTCTCGCCCGCCGTGATCTCACCCAGCGCCCCGGAGGCGGTTCTCCCACCCACGCCGACATCGCCACCCGAACCGGGCTCAGCGAACACGACGTGGCCACGGGGATGGAGGCACTGGAGAGCTACAGCACCCTCTCCCTGGACGCGGCCGGCACACCCGACGGCCGAAGCCTGGTCGAGTCACTGGGTGACTGCGATCCCTCCTACGACCTCGTCGTCGACCGCGAAGCGGCGAAGGAGGCCGTGCGTCACCTGACGCAGCGTGAACGGGATGTGCTCTACCTGCGCTTCTTCCAGGGCATGACCCAAACCCGCATAGCCGAGCACCTCGGCTGCTCTCAGATGCACGTCTCCCGGTTGATCAAGCGGAGCTGCTCCCAGGTCCGTGAGGAAGTGCTTCACGAGGACCCTGGGAGCAGCTGACCGCCGGCCGGGCGGAACGCCGCGTCCGGAACCGCCCCGGGCCGGCATGCGATCACCCGCCGAACTCGCAGCCCCGGCAACCACTGCCGGGGCGTTCGGATTGTCCGTGCGTCCCGCAGCCGTCAAGCCCCGGGGTGCCGCGGATCTCTCAGTCCCCTGCATTCCCCGAGCGGCCGGGGACGGCCGCCGGAAAGCGGAGATGCGCCGGGGCTCGCGCGGCGGGGAATGCCCGTGCGGGGCGCCGCGCCGGCGCCCCGCACGAACTGGATCAGGCCTTGCCCTGCATGCTGCTGCGCGCCGGGTTGCCCTGTTCCGCGGCCTTCGGGTCCATCTCGTCGGCCTTGGCCCGCACGCCCTGCTCGATGCGCTCACCGATCGACTTGTCGATGTTGGACCAGTATTCGAACGCGCGCTCCAGTACGGGTTCGGAGACTCCGTTGAGGAGGTGGCCCACGACGTTGTCGACGAGCCGTTCCCGCGCCGCGTCGTCCAGGACCTCGCGGACCATGGTGCCCGCCTGGCCCCAGTCGTCGTCGTCACGGTGCGAGACGTAGGCGGCTCGGGTGATCTCGCCGTCGGCCTGCCAGCTCGGCGGACTGCCGAACCGGCCGGTGTCGGCCGCCGGGCCGCCCTTCGAGTTGGGCGCGTAGACGGGGTCGCTCGTCTTGCGGTACGCCATGGCCCCGTCCTTGGAGTACGTGTGCACCGGGGTGACGGGGGCGTTGACCGGCAGTTGCTGGTAGTTGGCCCCGATGCGGTAGCGGTGCGCGTCCGCGTACGAGAACAGGCGGGCCAGCAGCATGCGGTCAGGGCTCGGACCGATGCCGGGGACGAGGTTGTTCGGCTGGAAGGCGGCCTGCTCGATCTCGGCGTGGTTGTCGGTGGGGTTGCGGTCCAGCGTCATCCGGCCGACCTCGATCAGCGGGTAGTCGCTGTGCGGCCACACCTTGGTCAGGTCGAAGGGGTTGAACCGGTAGTCGACGGCGTCCTCGTACGGCATGACCTGCACGTGCAGCGTCCAACTCGGGAATTCGCCGTCCCGGATGTGCTCGAAGAGATCACGCGTGTGGTAGTCGGTGTCGGCCGCCGCCATCTGGTCACCCTCGTGCTGGGTGAAGAACTCGATGCCCTGGTCGGTCTTGAAGTGGTACTTCACCCAGAAGCGCTCGCCCTGCGCGTTGATCCACATGTAGGTGTGCGAGGTGTAGCCGTTCATGTGCCGCCACGAGCGCGGGATGCCGCGGTCGCCCATCAGCCAGGTGACCTGGTGGGCGGACTCGGGGGAGAGCGTCCAGAAGTCCCACTGCATGTCGTGGTCGCGCAGATTGTTGTCGGCGCGGCGCTTCTGGGACCGGATGAAGTGCTGGAACTTCATCGGGTCCTTGACGAAGAACACGGGGGTGTTGTTGCCCACCATGTCGTAGTTGCCCTCGCTGGTGTAGAACTTCACCGCGAAGCCACGCGGGTCGCGCCAGGTGTCCGGGCTTCCCCGCTCTCCCGCGACGGTGGAGAACCGGGTGACCAGTTCGGTGGTGGTTCCGGGCTGGAACACGGCGGCCTTGGTGTAGGCGCTCACGTCCGCGGTGACCTCGAAACGGCCGAAGGCGCCGCTGCCCTTCGCGTGCGGCTGCCGCTCGGGGATGCGCTCCCGGTTGAACTGGGCCATCTGCTCGATCAGGTAGGAGTCCTGGAGCAGGATGGGGCCGCCCGGCCCGACGGTGAGCGAGTGCTCGTCGCTCTCCACGGGAATTCCCGCATCGGTGGTGGTCGGATTGGGTGTGGCGTCGGTCATCCTTGCTTCCCCTTCCCATTCGCTTCGCATGCGTGCGCGACGTTGCGGGCCTGATGGGCCCATGAGGCCTCGGCCCTCGGAGTATCACCGGTGAGGGGCGACGATGCGCGGCCGTTGGGCCGAACGGCCGCCGTTCGGGGCTCCGACAACGAGGCACGAGTAACCCGGCTGCGGGGCCGCAAAACGTCCTGTCGCGGACGAGAGGGTGCGTCGGAGAGACGGTGGCTCTGCACGCCTGCCACGAGGAAGGGATCGAATCGGTCCCCGAGTGCCCCGGTTGTCCGGCTCCTGCTCCGGGCCACCGGAGCCAGCCGGGACACCGTGAGAGCAGAGAACACGGCGACACCGTCTCCGACGGGCGCCCGCGACGACCGTGCCCCTCGCCGGTGCCGCGCATGCGTCGGCCGCTCCTGACCACCGATGATGACGTGGGGTGACTCGCGCTGACGCCGGATCGCGCGGAGGTAGGGCGTGAGAGCCGATCCCCTGCTCGCGGCGAGATGATGCGCGTGCTGCCGTGATGCTGTCGCCTCGATGGGTACGCGAGGTCCATGTTCCGCGAAATCAACGCAACCTTGGCAGCCGGCTCGGCCGCAGGGGAGCTGTGGATGATCGCAGTCGGCCTCGGCGCCGTCGCGCTCCTCGTCGTCGGATTCTTCGTGGGCACGCGCCGTGCCCGTCGTCGACGCGTAGCGACGTCCCCACCTCACGCTGAGCGAGCACGAAAAGAACGAGAGGACCCTCCGCGCCGCGGGGCTGAATGGAGCACGCTCGACGACGACCCCGACCTCGGACACCCTCATCGCTGAGGGAGTGCTCCTCGGGCGGAAGCGCCGGCGGAGCGCACCCTCGGCCTGTGATGGCAGGTCTTCGACCGCCGACGCACCTGCCACGGCTGTGCGTAGCGAAGGCGGGGGCGGAGAGAAGAGGAGCATGGGATGACGCGTGACAATGCAGCGGTCCTGGGCAAGCTGAGCGACTCCGGTCAGATGGTGGAGTCACCCGACGAAGACGTGCGGGGCAGGACGGTGACCGACAGCGACGGCGAGGACATAGGCCGTGTCGAGGACCTCCTGATCGACGAGTCCGAGCGCAGGGTCCGCTTTCTCCTGGTGGCACACGGTGGCTTCCTGGGGTTCGGCGAAACAAAGTCGTTCGTTCCGGTGGAAGCCGTCACCCGGGTCACCGATGACCAGGTCTTCGTCGACCAGGCAAGAGACCGTGTCGCAGGCGCTCCGGTCTTCAGCCCGGACCTCGCCGACAAGCCGGACTACTACGCCAGCGTTTACGGGTACTACGGCTACGCGCCGTTCTGGGGGACGGGCTACATCAATCCCGGACTTCCTCCCCGCGGGCACATGTGACGACTACGCCGGCGAAACCGGCACGCCGCCGAGCCTGGAGCGTCGCGCGGTGAGGAGACCGTCCGCGGGTCGTCCGCTCGAAGCGATCCCCTTCGCGGGACAGGCTGATCTGCCGACCGCATGAAGGCGGGCTGCGGTGGCCCCACCGACATGGTCCTTGACGGGCCTTTTGCTCACATCCGGTGTTTCCCCCGCCTCCTGGTCTACCCGACGGGAGAGGTGCTCAGGCCCACCGCCCGTCATGGATCCGGGCACGTGCTCGCGACACCCGTGCGCTCGATCAGGAACGCGAGGCGCCGGGCCCGAGGATCGCGCCGAAGCGACCGCTCTCACTCCTTGCGGAGGCACGGAACGTTCTGGGGCGTGCCGGCGCGCTGCATCGACGAAGGGACGGCTCATGACAGCACAACCACGGGCGGACGGGCGCGACGGACCAGGACCGGCGGGCGGGCCGGCCGACATCGCGGCGCTGCAGAAGGCACTCCACCGGCGAGTCCGCGGTGAAGTCCGTTTCGACGCGGGAAGTCGCGGCACCTATTCCACGGACGGTTCGAACTACCGGCAGGTGCCGATCGGCGTCGTCCTGCCCGAGGACGTCGAGGCGGGGGTCGAGGCCATCGCCGTGTGCGCGGAGTTCGGTGCTCCGGTGCTGTCGCGGGGCGGGGGGACGAGCCTGGCCGGGCAGTGCACGAACACGGCCGTGGTGATCGACTGGACGAAGTACTGCAATCGCCTGCTGTCGGTGGACCCCGACCGTCGCACGTGTGTGGTGGAGCCGGGAATCGTCCTGGACGAACTCAATCGCAACCTTCGCGACGTCGGGTTGATGTTCGGCCCGAAGCCCTCGACGCACAGTCACTGCGCACTCGGGGGAATGATCGGCAACAACTCCTGTGGCGCCTCCGCCCAGGCCTACGGCAAGACGGTGGACAACATCCGGCGCCTGGAGATCCTCACCTACGACGGCCTGCGCTGCTGGGTCGGTCCGACCTCGGCCGAGGAGTTCGACGCGATCGTGGCCGCGGGCGGTCGCCGCGCCGAGGTGTATCAGGGGCTGCGACGGATCATCGAACGCAACCTCGCCGAGGTCCGCAACCGCTTCCCCGACATCCCTCGCCGCGTGTCCGGCTACAACCTGGACTCCCTGCTCCCCGAGAAGGGGTTCGACCTGGCACGTGCCCTCGTCGGCAGCGAGGGCACGCTGGTGACGGTCCTGCGGGCCGAAATCGAGCTGGTCCCTGTCCCGGCGCGCGAATCGATGGTGGTACTGGGCTACGACGACATCTGCGCGGCGGCGGACGACGTGCCGCGCGTGCTGCGGCACGGCGCGCCCGAACTGCTGGAGGCCATGGACAGCCGCATGGCACAGCTGATGCGCGAGGAAAGGTCCCACCTCGACTCGCTGGAGCGCTTTCCGGACGGCGAGAGCTGGCTGCTGGTGCAGTTCAGCGGCGACAGCGCGGACGACGTCGACCGTCAGGCCGACGACCTCCTGCGGGGTCTGGGGCGCACGGAGCACGACCCGACGGTGGCCGTGTCCGACGATCCGCGCCGGGAGCAGCAGATGCTCAGAGCCCGGGAGGCCGGACTCGGGGTGACGGCGCGTCCGCCGGACGGGCGGGAGACATGGGAGGGCTGGGAGGACTCCGCCGTCCACCCGAACAGGCTCGGCGACTACCTGCGCGACCTCAAGAAGCTGTTCGCCGCGTACGGCTACGACCAGGCGTCCCTGTACGGGCACTTCGGCCAGGGCTGCGTCCACACGCGCATCCCGTTCGATCTGAAGTCCGCGGACGGCGTCAGGGCGTTCCGCCGGTTCCTGCACGAGGCCGCCGACCTGGTCTCCTCCTACGGTGGGTCCCTGTCGGGCGAGCACGGTGACGGACAAGCCCGCGGAGAGCTGCTGACGCGCATGTTCGGCAGCGAGGTGGTCGCCGCGTTCGGCGAGGTCAAGGGCCTGCTGGATCCGGACAACCGGATGAACCCGGGCAAGGTCGTCGATCCGCACCGGGCCGACGCCGACCTGCGGCTGGGCCCGTTGTGGCGCCCGCGCGAGGACGACACCGGCTTCGGCTACCCGCAGGACGAGCGGTCCTTCACCCGGGCGGTCATGCGCTGTGTGGGGATCGGCAACTGCCGCAGCCACGAGGGCGGCGTGATGTGTCCTTCCTATCGGGCGACCGGTGAGGAGGAGCACTCCACGCGCGGCAGGGCGCGGTTGCTGTTCGAGATGCTCGGCGGCCATGCCGACTCACCCGTCACCGACGGCTGGCGCTCCACCGAGGTCAGGGACGCACTCGACCTGTGCCTGGCGTGCAAGGGCTGCAAGTCGGACTGCCCGGTCGGCGTCGACATGGCCACGTACAAGGCGGAGTTCCTCTCCCACCACTACGCGGGGCGCGTGCGTCCGGCGGCGCACTACTCCATGGGCTGGCTCCCGGTGTGGGCCGGACTGTCGCGGCTCTCTCCGGGCCTTTTCAACGCGGTACTGCGGGCCCCCGCCATCGCGAGGATCGGCAAGCGTCTCGCCGGCGTGGCGGACGAGAGGGACGCACCCGTCTTCGCCGAGGAGTCCTTCGTCCAGTGGTGGCAGGCGCGCGGGGTGCCCGATCCCGATCCGGCGGCCCCCGGGACGGTGGTCCTGTGGCCCGACACCTTCAGCAACGCCCTCCACCCGAACGTGGCTATATCCGCGGTCCGGGTGCTGGAGGACGCGGGCTTCCACGTCGCCGTCCCCACCACGCCGGTCTGCTGCGGACTGACGTGGATCTCCACGGGGCAGCTCGGCATGGCGAAGCGTGTCCTGCGCCGCACCCTGGAAACCTTGCGGCCGTGGCTCGACAGCGGTGCGCCGATCGTCGGCCTGGAACCGTCCTGCACCGCCGTGTTCCGCGCCGACGCACCGGAACTGATGCCCGACGACCCGGATGTCCACCGGCTGGCCGGGCGGTTCCACACACTGTCCGAGTTCCTGCTCAACCAGGCACCGGAGGGCTGGCAGCCGCCCGACCTCGCCCGCACGGCCGTCGTGCAGACGCACTGCCACCAGCACGCCGTCCTGAAGGACGGCGCCGACCGGGAACTGATGCGGCGCGCGGGCATCGACGCCGACATCCTCGATGCGGGCTGCTGCGGTCTCGCCGGCAACTTCGGCTTCGAGCGCGGCCACCACGAGCTGTCGATGAAGATCGCCGAACAGGGTCTCCTGCCCGCCGTCCGCGCGGCCGCACCCGGTTCCCTCGTCGTCGCCGACGGCTTCAGCTGCCGCACCCAGATCGACCAGGCCGGGACGGAACGGCGGGCGATGCATCTGGCCGAAGCGCTTGCCCTCGGCCTGGACGGCGCCGCCCCGGCCGACCATCCGGAAAAACTCGTCCCACGCCCCGAGCCGTCCCGGCGACAGGCCAGACGCGTCACCATCGCGGCCGGCGCGGCCCTGACCGCCACGGCTGTCGCGGCCGGTGGGCGTCTGTCGCGACGCCGACGCCGCTGAGACACCGAGCGCGACACAGCTCCACCCCATGCACGGAAGGGAAGCACTCATGTCGATCAAGGTTTCCGACTACGTTCTGCAGCGCCTGCGCGAATGGGACGTCGAGCGCGTGTTCGCCTACGCGGGGGACGGGATCAACGGCCTGCTGGCCGCCTGGGGACGCGCCGACAACGTCCCGCGATTCGTGCAGGCCCGGCACGAGGAGATGGCCGCCTTCGAAGCGGTCGGATACGCCAAGTTCTCCGGCAAGGCCGGGGTCTGCGCGGCCACGTCCGGTCCCGGAGCCATCCACCTGCTGAACGGCCTCTACGACGCGAAGCTCGACCACGTGCCCGTCGTGGCGATCGTGGGACAGACCAATCGCAGCGCCATGGGCGGCTCCTACCAGCAGGAAGTCGACCTGCTGAGCCTCTACAAGGACGTCGCCTCGGAGTTCTGCGAGATGGTGACGGTCCCCGAGCAGCTGCCCAACGTCATCGACCGGGCCATGCGCACCGCCTACGCACGGCGCACCGTCACCGCGATCGTCATCCCGGCCGACGTGCAGGAACTGGAGTACACGCCGCCCACCCACGCCTTCAAGATGGTGCCGTCGAGCCTTGGGGCCTCGTCCTACGCGCCGGTGCCCGCCACAGCCGACGTGCAGCGCGCAGCGGACGTGCTCAACGCCGGGGAGAAGGTCGCCGTCCTGATCGGACAGGGCGCCCGCGGAGCCCGCTCCGAGGTCGAGGAACTGGCCGACGTGCTCGGCGCGGGAGTCGCCAAAGCGCTCCTCGGCAAGGACGCCCTGTCCGACGACCTGCCGTACGTGACGGGCTCCATCGGACTGCTGGGCACACGCCCCTCCTATGAGCTCATGCAGGACTGCGACACGCTGCTCGTCATCGGCTCCAGCTTCCCCTACACCCAGTTCCTGCCCGAACTCGACCAGGCGCGCGCGGTCCAGATCGACATCGATCCCTTCATGATCGGGCTGCGCTACCCCTTCGAGGTCAACCTCGTCGGGGACGCCTCCGCCACGCTGCGGGAGCTGCTGCCCCTGCTGAAGCGCAAGAAGCACGGGTCCTGGCGCAAGAAGATCGAGAAGGACACGGCCCGCTGGTGGGAGGTGATGCAGCGACGCGCAGCCGTCGACGCCGACCCCATCAACCCCGAATACGTCGTCCACGCCCTCGACGCCCTGCTCCCGCAGGACGCGATGCTGGCCGCCGACTCGGGCTCCTCCGCGAACTGGTACGCCCGCCACCTGCGGATGCGCGGTGAGATGCGCGGATCGCTCTCCGGCACCCTGGCCACCATGGGGCCGGGGGTGCCCTACGTCATCGGTGCCAAGTTCGCCCACCCGGACCGCCCCGCCATCGCGCTCGTCGGGGACGGCGCGATGCAGATGAACGGCATGGCCGAACTCATCACGGCCGCCAAGTACTGGCAGGACTGGCAGGATCCCCGCCTGATCGTCGCCGTGCTCAACAACCAGGACCTCAACCAGGTCACCTGGGAGATGCGCGCCATGTCCGGCGCCCCCCAGTTCCTTCCGTCGCAGTCCATCCCCGACGTGCCCTACGCGGACTTCGCCCGGTCCATCGGGCTCGACGGGACGCGTGTGGAGAAGCCGACGGAGGTGGAGAACGCCTGGAAGCAGGCACTGGCGGCCGACCGGCCCTTCGTCATCGACTTCCGGACCGACCCCGCCGTCCCGCCGATCCCTCCGCATGCGAGCTTCGATCAGATCGAAGCCGCCGCGTCGGCCATCCTCAAGGGCGACAGCGACCGGAGCGGCATGGTCCGCCAGGGCATCAAGGCGAAGGTCCAGGAGATGCTCCCCGGCCATCGCCACCGCGACGACCGGCCCGGGGCCTCGGGCGACGGGGAAGGCTGATGCCAACGGCTCGCCGGCGCCATGGGGGAGGCGACGTGGCAGTGGACGGGCTCGACGTCGCCGCCTACAGCGTTCCCACCGAAACGCCGGAAGCCGACGGCACCCTGACGTGGACCTCCACCACGCTGGTCGTGGTTCACGCCCATGCAGGAAAGGTGAGTGGTCTGGGATACACCTACGGCGCTCCGGCCACCGCCCAGGCTGTCGAAGGGCTGCTGGCCGACGTGGTCGTCGGCCGCAGTGCCTGGGACGTCGCGGCGAGCAACGAGGCGATGAGCCGGGCCGTTCGCAACGCCGGACGGCCCGGTCTGATCGCCTACGCGATCTCGGCTGTGGACACCGCCCTGTGGGACCTCAAGGCCCGACTGCTGGACCTGCCCTTGGTGCGCCTGCTCGGAGCCGCTGACCACGACGTCCCGGTATACGGAAGCGGCGGGTTCACCACCTATGACGCACGTCGACAGGACGCCCAACTGCGCGCCTGGACCGAGGACCAGGGCTTCGACCGGGTCAAGATCAAGATCGGCGAGTCATGGGGCGGCGCGGAGCGTCGCGACCGCGACCGCATGGCAGCGGCCCGCCGCACCATCGGCGACGCCGCCGAGTTGTACGTCGACGCCAACGGCGCCTACACCCGCAAGCAGGCCGTACGCCTCGCCGGCTGCCTCCGGGAGCACGACGTCACCTGGTTCGAGGAGCCGGTCTCGTCCGACGACTTGACCGGCCTGGCTCATGTCCGCGCCGCTGTCGCCGCCGATGTTACGGCCGGCGAGTACGGTTACACGCTGCCCTACTTCGAGTACATGCTGGCCGCGGGCGCCGTGGACTGCCTGCAGGCCGACGCGACCCGCTGCGGCGGCGTCACGGTCTGGCTGAAGGCGGCGGCCCTCGCGGAGGCCCGGGGCATCCAGATCTCAAGTCACTGCGCGCCGCAGGTGCACGCTCCTCTGGCCTCGGCCGTGCCCAACCTCCGCCACCTGGAGTGGTTTCACGACCACGTCCGCGTCGAGGAACTCTTGTTCGACGGGACGCTCGACCCTGTCGGCGGGACCCTGCGCCCCGGCGCAGCGGGCGCACCGGGGCTGGGCCTGACCCTGCGCAGGCAGGAGGCCGAGCCCTACCGGGTCGCCTGAATGTCCCGCGCCGGCGAGCGGCACGGCCGGTTCCTGCCAGGGTTGACCGGAAGACGCCTCGGCGTGCCGACGGCCACGACGGTGCCGGGACCCCCCCCGTCAGCCCGGCGAGCCCAGCCGATCGAGCTCCCCGCCGATCTCCTCGCGCAGGCCGTCGTGCCGCGGACCGAGCCTGAAGCGCTCCTCACGCCAGCGCTCCTGCGGATACAGCCACACGGGCTTGCCCACCACCTCGGCCGGCTCCCACGCGAATCGCGGCCACACGTGGGCATGGAGGAAGGGGTCCGTGTTGCCGAGGATCTCCAGGTTGACCCGGCGGAAGTCGGCGTCCAGGTGCCGGCAGGCCCGCTCGACCGCCTCGCCGAGCCGGTCCATGTCGGAGAGGAACGCCAGCCGCTTGGCCCTGGGCAGGTCGGACAGCCGCTGGACTCCCGGTTCGTCCACCAGCAGGACCGAGTATCCCGGCAGGAACTGGACGTCGCCGATCACCGCGAAACCCGACGTGAGCCGCCGCAGCACGGTCGGGTTGCTCCCGTTCAGAGCACTTCCGATGCGATCCGCCCGCCAGTCGTCAGCCATGACCTCAACCTACCCGCGGGTGATCACGTAGCGGCACCGGGCCCCTCACCGGTTCCGCCGCGCTTCGGTGATCCGGCGTTCCCGCGGTCGCGGACGGCCGGGGCGCCGCCGGTCGGACCGAGGCTCCTACGCCGCGGGCGTCGACGACGGGGTGTCCTTGCGCCGGGTGGTGTCCAGGGCGGCGAGGATGGCCCGCTCGGCCGGTGTGAGGGGCGGTTCGGTCAACGGCGGAAGGGGGGAGCCGCCGAGGGTGGCCAGCAGGGTGCCGGGGCGCAGTACGCGGCTCGGCTTGGCGGTGAGCCCGGTGACCTCCCAGAGCGCGGTGGCGGCGGGCAGCGATCCGGTGGCGGCGCGGGTGAGCCGGCGGGTGTAGCGGGCGGCGACCCGGTCGGCCGCGGTCTGCCGGCCGCCCCGCACACCGGGGTAGAGGACGTCCTGGCTGACCGCCACGTTCCATGCCGCCGTGACGTGCCGGGCGATGCGGCGCTGGACCCGGCGGGCGAGGCCGGTGGCGTCGAGGTCGGCGTTCTCGATCTGCCGGCGGAGTTCCAGGGCGCCGAGCGCCGCGACCGACATGCCCTGTCCGTAGGCGGGGTTGAACGTGGCGAGGGCGTCGCCGAGGACGACGAGACCGTCCGGCCAGTCCCGCGCCTTTTCCAGGTGGCGGCGGGAGTTGCTGGTGCTGTGGCTGAGGAAGATGTCGGTGAGGGGTTCGGCCCCTGAGATGAGCCGGCCGACGATGGGGTGGGGGAGGGCCAGGGTGTAGGCGAGGAAGCCGTCCGGGTCGGCCGGCGGTTCGCCGCCCCGGGTGCCGGCGAGGCTGACCATCCAGCGATCGCCTTCGATCGGCACGATGACGGCGCTGCGGCCCGGCCGGCCCGCGTAGGGGTTGGCCTGCACCATGGTCAGCGGGAAGTTCCCGGCACCGGCGGGGGTGCGGTAGATCCGGGTGGCGTTGACCAGACCGGAGTCGACGTTCTTCTCTTCGACCCCTGTGATGCCGAGCTGTGCCAGCCAGTGCAGGACGCGCGAGCCGCGGCCGGTCGCGTCGACGACGAAATCGGCGTCCAGATTCTCCGGTGCGGAGCCCGTGTCGACGACGACGCCGCCGACACGCCGGGCGCTACCCAGCAGGTGGAGGACGTGCGCCTGCCTGATGGTGACGTTGTGGCTGCCTTCGAGCACCGCGGTCCGGACGGCCCAGTCGAGCAGGGCACGGGTGCACGTCAGCATGTGATGGTGGGTGCTGCGCCACCGGCGCAACCAGCCTTCCGAACTGAGCGTCACCATGCCCGAGGACAGTGATATCTCGCGGGCGCCGTTGTCCAGCAGCTGCCCCGTGATGCTGCCGGCCGGGACCAGCGCCTCCATGGCGGCGAGGCCGCCGGCCATGAGGAGATGGGCGTGCCGTCCCTGCGGGAGTCCCTTGCGGTGCTCGGGGCCGTCGGCGGGCAGGTCATCGTGCTCGAGGATGATCACCTCGTCGACGAGCGGGGACATCGCCGCCGCCGCCAGTACCCCGCCCAGCCCCGCGCCCACAATCACAGCTCTGCTCATGATGCTCCTTGTCATTCACTGACGTGATGCCGCAGTCGAGCCGTGTCGAGCAGCTGCGACGACGGGGGATTGCCCTAGCGCCTGGGCGAGTTCGACGAGTCCTCGGGTGCCGAGGGCGTCGATGGTCCGGAGTCGGGAGGTGCCCGAGCGGGGTAAGGGCGTGCCCTCGGGACCGCCCGGCTGCCGCGCGGCGACGGCGAGCATGGCAGCCTCGGCGATGACACGGGCCTGCCGTGGCGTCTTGCCGTCCTCGAGGGCGGTTTCCAGCGAGATGCGGCGCACGTGGTCATCGAAGTGCGGGGTCAGGGCCAGCAACGCGTCATGGATGGACACCTCCAGCCGTTGGAGCCGCGTGTGAGGGAGTTCCCACCAGGCGGGGTCCGGCTTCGGCGCCGTCGCGGCCCACCGTACCTCTCTCCACAGCGGCGTCAGCCGGCGGTAGTCGTTCATACTGCGCCAGTGGGTGACCGCCGGAGGCAGGAGACGGGGGAGCATGAAGCCCGCGGAGCAGAAGAAGGCTCCGATGGAGACCAGGGGCGGCGCGAGGTCGGTGGACAGGAAGTCGAGGTCGTGACCCAGCCACCGGGCGACGACGGCGGTGATCTTGGCCGCTTCGAATCCGACGAGATCGAAGACCAGGCCGACGAGGATGAGCCGAAGCCCCGCGCGCAGCGGGCCGTCGACCTCACGCATCCAGCGTAGGCAGACGACGCCCATGACGAGCGTGCTCGCGCCGTGGCCGACGAGATAGAGCACGATCATCTCGCGCATGTACGGAGTGGTCGCGTAGTAGGTGTCGAGGTCCCTGAGTCGCTCGGTACCGGCGTCCGCGAGGGTGAACAGCACGACGATCGTGGCGATGATGGTTCCGTACACGATCACGCTGGTGCAGATCATCCGGCGGATCAGCCGAGGCGGCCCGCCTCGCCACACCACCAGCAGGATGACCCAGCTGCAACTGTAGGCGGAGATCATCCCGTAGGTCAGGGGGGCGCCGAAATTGGGTATCCCGGTCAGCTCGTTGACCGTCGCCAGCGTGATGGGAGCGGAGCAGGTGAAGCACACGGCTCCGATCGCGACGACGGCGCAGGTGGACGCGGTCAGCGGACTGCGCAGAGCGGCGCGCGGCCTGCTGAAGAGCAGCAGGCACGTGAAGGCGAGAAGCGCTGCGGCCAAGTACACGACCAGGCTCATGCGTGGGGACTCCGTTCAGCGCCCTGCGTGGGGGAGGGCGGCGCTGGTGCGGCCGGTGGCAGGGTCATACGGCATCCGAGGTGGGTGCCTCGCGGAGCGAACGGCTCGTCGCGAAAGGGGTCGATGACGGCAAGGCCGCCGCGATGCGCAGGAGTTCCGCGGCGTCAGGCGCCTCGGTCACCGGATGGCCGTACTCGGGGCGATCGGGGTGACGGCCGTCGTGGGCCGCCTGCACGGCTGCGGCGACGGCGGCGGCCCATCCGGCGGCGCGCGCCTTCTGCCGGTCGCGCGTGGCGGTGAGGGTCTGATCGTGCGCGCGGTCGAACACCGTTTGGTCGACGAAGGGGTCGAGGTAGGTCAGTGCGTTGTGGATGCTGGTCTGCCGCCAGATGAGCAGCGTGGCGGGGGAGGAGGGCCACGGCCGCGGAAGGCGGAGGCTCTGCCCGGTGAGGATGGTCTCCAGTACGCGCTCCAGAGGAGCCAGGCGCCTGTAGCTCTGCTGGGGCAGCAGCCAGGTCATCATGCTCGGGGCGGCCCAGGGGAGGAGGATGCCCACGACCGTCAACAGCGCGCCGAGGCCCGCCAGACCCGTGGCCACCTCGGTTCCCAGCGGATCCCAGCTCCTCCCGCACCACCGCCCGGTGATGGCCGCCAGTTTGGACAGGCTGTATCCGGCGCCGACCACGGTGCCCGTTCCCAGCACGTACAGCCCCGCGCGGAGCCACCCGTGTACCTTTCGGGCCCATCGCAGCGACCACAGCGCGGTCGCGGTCACGGCGGCCAGATGCGCCACCAGGTACAGCACGATCATCTCGGCGATCAACGGTGTCGTGGCGTAGTACGTGTCGAAGTCGGTGCGGCGCTCCGTCGGCGCGGCGCCCGTGGCGAACAAGGTGGTGATGCCGAGGAGTACGAAACCGTAGGTGGCCGTCACGAAGCGCGCGACGCGGCAGACGCCGGGGCCGCCCCTCCAGTGGACGATCAGGACCAGCGAGGAGGCGCTGTAGGCGGTGATGGCCGCGTAGGTGAGGGGGGCGGCGAGGTTGGGGACACCGGAGGCATGGTTGATCCAGCCGACGGTCGGTGGCGCGCCGAGAAGGAAGCAGAGGCCCGCGAGCGCCATCACCGTGCACATGACGCGCAGAATGGGGTCGGCCCGATGGCGCACGAGGTCGGGCCCTTTGACCGCCAGGCCGAGCCAGAGCAGCCCCGCGCTGACGTAGTTGATCAGGCCGTTCATCGCCGGGTCCCCCGGTAGTTGAGCGCGGCGCCGATGCGGTTGGCGAGATCGGTCGAGCCGTTTGCGTCGACTCCCAGTGCCGAGTTCTCTCCGGCTTCCATCAGGGCTCGTAGACGGCGCCCGACGAGCATGCCGAACTGGTCTGCTTCCCTCTCGGCCGCCAGAACGAAGTCCGTTCGTGCCGCGGCCGGCCGGGAGCCGTCCTGGGCGGCGAGTTGCTGCGGCGTTGCGGCGTCTTGCTGCTTCATGTGCCACACCTCGTGGGCCAGGATGACGATCTGGTGCCAGCCGATGGCCCGCTCTTCGATGATGACGTCGTCGTGGGTGTCACGGTCGAGCCAGAGTCCGGTGGCGGTGTGCGGCGGGAAGGACGCCCGATGGACGAAGACCTCCCGGCCGCGCCACCGGTTGACCGATGCCACGAGCGCGTCGAACACGTCCTCGGGGGCCGCGGGCAGCTTCACCCGTATGGGATCGATGAGCGTGTCGGCGAACCTGCGCATCTCCCTGCTCTTCCGCACCGTTCTCCCCGTGGTCGTCTCGGATGTCGGGCGCTGTCACGCGCTGCGCGCGGCCCCGCACCAGTCCGTTTGGTTGTCCCGGCAATTGTCCTGGCCCCGCACGGCCTCTGACAGTCCGATGGCCGGGTGCGGGAAATGCTGGGGGAGGTGCGAAAGGTGCAGACGGGACGGAACGCCGATTGCGTCGACGCGATCACCGGGCCGGGACGGCATGAGCGGATCGGAGACATCCCTCCAGCTCGTTTCGCCCGGCCGGCGAGCGGGTTTCCCATCGGGATGATCCGGGGGAGGGCTGCGGGCTGCGGGGGAGGCCGCGAGCGGTGCCGGGTGGGCCGACGTGGGGTGTCGCGGACGGCCAGAGCACACGGGGCCGCCACGGAGAGCCCGTGGCCGTGGACGGGGTTGCAGCTCGCAACGGCATCGCCGAGGAAGGCCCCCCGGTCGTCGTGAGCGGGAACCGGCGGATCGGCCCCGGTCACAGCACGCGCTGGTAGCGGAGCTCGGTGAGCGTGATCCCGTCGTAGACATCGTCCTGAGCCGCACCGTCAGCCTGGTAGCCGGCCCGCTCGTAGAAGCGCCGGGCTCGTTGGTTGTCACACAACACCCACAAAGCTGACGTCTCGAAGCCCTGGTCCTTCATCCGGGCATGAGCTTCACCCAGGAGAGCCCGGCCGATACCCCGGCCGATCAGATCCGGCGAACTGTACAGGGCGTAGACCTCACCGACCCGTTCCAGACCGGGCATCCCGACTCGATACGGCCCGAAGCAGACCCAACCCGCCAGACCACGGTCACCGAGCGCCACGAGGTCGTGAGACGTTCGTCCGGGTTGAGAAAACCGCTGTCGCCGTTGACCGGCATCGCCTTCCACCGTCATCGCATCCAGATACGTCCGGGGAACAATGCCGGCGTACGCTGCCTGCCATCCTCGGACTCGGATCATCGACACGGCCTCGATGTCGGCCTCATCCATCCCCCGCACGTGCACCATCGCGCCACCGTAGTAGCCCAGGCACCGGACAACGAACTGCATGACCCGCTGCCTGGGCTTCCTCCTACGAGAGCGGTTCCTGACGAACGATCTCCTCCGGGGGAGGGTTGACGACAGGGTGGCGGAGCAGCTCTCTCAGGTGCTGAGCAGTTCGGCGATCTCATGGGCGAGCTCCGGCCCGAGCGAGCCCCAGCCATCCTTGTAGCCGTACACACTCCCCAGGGTGCGGACGTCGTAGTCGCCGTTCAGGATGTCTATGTCGGCGGGGGTGATGAGCGACGGGTGGGGGACACCGACGGCGCCCGAGACCTTGAGCAACTCCCGGCGCAGAGTGCGCAGGTACGTCGCGGCCCGGAAGCCCTTCGAGGGCGCGTCGACGCCGCGCGCCAGCCAAGGGTTCTGGGTGGCGATGCCGGTGGGGCACTTGCCGGTGTGGCACTTCTGGGCCTGGATGCAGCCGATGGAGAGCATCGCCTCACGGCCCACGTTGATCAGGTCGACGCCGAGGGCGAACGCGACGACGGCGTTCTCGGGCAGGCCGAGCTTGCCGGAGCCGATGAAGGTGACGTCGTCGGTCAGGCCCCGCTCGGCGAACACGCCGTAGACGCGGGAGAAGCCCACGCGAAACGGCAGGGACACCGAGTCGGCGAAGATCAGGGGAGCCGCCCCTGTGCCGCCCTCGCCACCGTCGACGGTCACGAAGTCGACCCCTCGGTCGCCCCGCTCCATCAGGGTGGCGAGCTCCTCCCAGAAGTCCATCTCCCCGATGGCGCTCTTGATCCCGACCGGCAATCCGGTCTCCGTGGCCAGCAGTTCCACGAAGTCGAGCATCGAGTCCACGTCGTGGAACGCGGTGTGCCGCGACGGCGAAGCGCAGTCCTCGCCCGCGGGAATGTCGCGGATCCGGGCGATCTCGTCGGTCACCTTCGCGCCCGGCAGCATGCCGCCGAGCCCCGGCTTGGCGCCCTGCGAGAGCTTGATCTCGATCGCCTTGACGGGCGCGTCCGCGACCGTGGACTTGAGCTTGTCGAGGTTGAACGTCCCGTCCTCGTTGCGACAGCCGAAGTACGACGTGCCGATCTGAAGGATGAGGTCCCCGCCGTTGAGGTGGTAGGGCGACAGGCCGCCCTCGCCGGTGTTCTGCATCGTCCCGGCCAGCGCCGCGCCCTTGTTGAGGGCCGTGATGGCCGCGCCGGACAGCGAGCCGAAGCTCATCGCCGAGATGTTGATGACGCTCGCCGGGCGGAACGCCTTCGCGCGGCCGCGCGGTCCGCCGAGCACCTTGGCCGAGGGCAACGGCGCCTGCGGGTCGCTCAGATCGGGCAGCGAACCGGCGAACGTACGCTGCTTCACGTATGCGTGACCCTGCTCGTGCTCGACGTCGTTGTCGGTGCCGAACCCGAAGTAGTTGTTCTCCCCCTTCGCCGACGCGTAGATCCAGCTGCGCTGGTCACGGCTGAAGGGGCGCTCCTCGTCGTTGGAGGTCACGATGTACTGCCGCAGTTCGGGGCCGATCGTCTCCAGGATGTACCTGGCGTGCCCCACCAGGGGGAAGTTCCTCAGCAGAGCGTGCTTCTTCTGCACGAGGTCGCGGGCGGCCACCAGTGCCAGCCCCGTGGCGGCTGCCGCACCTATGTTCCGAGCACGCATGACGAACGTTCCTCTCCTCGACCGGCCGAACTTCACGGTGGCCGTCTACCCCGCGCCGCGGAAATGCCACGCGCTGCCGAGGACCCGAGGGCGCCGCCCCTGAGGGAGGATCCCGGCGCGGCCCGTCCGGGGGTCGGGCCGCGCCGCGCGGGCGGGTCAGAGCGTCGAGTCGAGGTGCCCGAGGTGCTCGATGAGGTTCATGTTCTCGGCGTAGTCCACCGGGCAGTTGATGATCGACACACCCGGGTCCGCCAGTGCCTCACGCAGCGTCGGCAGCAGTTCCCCGGCGGACTCGACGTGGTAGCCCTTCGCGCCGAAGCTGCGGGCGTACTGGACGATGTCCGGGTTGGTGAAGTCGGTGTGGGAGTTCTCCCCGACCTCCAGGTCCATCTTCCACTTGATGAGCCCGTATCCGTTGTCCTCCCAGATCAGCACGGTGAGCGGGATGTTCTCGCGGACCGCCGTCTCGATCTCCTGGGAGTGCATGAGGAACGAGCCGTCGCCGACCGCCGCCAGCACCTTCGTCTGCGGCCTGGCGAGCTGGACCGCGAGTGCGCCGGGCAGTGAGAAGCCCATGGTGGACAAGCCGTTGGAGATGAGGCAGGTGTTCGGCGCGTACGTAGGGTAGAGCCGGGCCATCCACATCTTCAGCGCGCCGGTGTCGACCAGCACGATGTCGTCGCGACCGAGCGCGGCGCGGGTGTCGGCGATGACGCGCTGCGGGGCGAGCGGGTAGCGCTCGTCCGCGGCGCCCCGTTCGAGTTCCTTGGCCAGCAGCGCGCGGGTGGCCTTGGTGTCCTCGTCGTCGACGATCCAGCGCAGGCCGTCGAGTTCGGTGGCGAGGGCGTCGAGGGAGGCGGAGATGTCGCCGATGATGCCGACGTCGACCGAGTAGCTGTCGTCCACCTCCGCCGGGAAGCGGTGGATGTGGACGATCTTCTTGTCACCGTCCGGGTTGATCCGGGACGGGTCGAACTCCTGCAACTCGTAGCCGACGGCGATGACGACGTCGGCCTCCTCGAACCCGAAGTTGGTGTAGTCGCGGCGCATGAAGCCGAACGTGCCGGTCGCGCACGGGTGGTCGTCGGGCAGGACGCCCTTGCCGTGGAAGGTGGTCGCCGTCGACACGTCGAGTGCGGTGGCGAACGCCGCCAGCGACTCCGCGGCGCCACCGCGCGCCGCGCCGTGTCCGGCGAGGATCACCGGCCGGCGGGCCTCGCGCAGCAGCTCCGCCGCCCGCTTGATCTGCGTCGGGGACGGTGCCTCGGGCTGCACGACGTTCCTGCGCAGCGGGCGCAGGTCCGAGCCGTCCGTCGCCTCGTCGACGTCCTCGGGCACGGCGAGATAGACGGCGCCGGGCCGCTCGGACTCCGCGGTCTTGAACGCGCGCCGCACCATCTCGGGGATGGCCTGGGTGGCCGGGACGTCCGCCGACCACTTCGTGACCGGGGCGAACATGCTCACCAGGTCCACGAACTGGTGGGACTCCTTGTAGTTGCGCTCCTTGCCGACCTGCGCGCTGATCGCGACGACGGGCGTGCTGTTCGTCATGGCGTCGGCCACGCCGAGCATCAGGTTGATCGCGCCGGGCCCCAGCGTCGCGGACATCACACCCGCCGAGCCGGTGAGCCGGCCGTGCATCTCCGCCATGAACGACGCGGCCTGCTCGTGCCGGGTGAGGACGTAGCGGATCTTCTCCGAGCGGGCGAGGGCGTTGGTGAAACGGATGTTCTCCTCGCCGGGTACGCCGAACACCACCTCGACGCCCTCGTTCTCCAGGCAGCGCACCAGGAGTTCGGCCGCTCCGTCGGGGGTCTGCTTCCGGTGTTCCGCGTCGCTCACGCTGATCGTGTCCTCTCCCGGGTCTTGGCCGCGCCCGATGGGCGGCCCGGTCAGCCGTCTACCCCGGTCGGCCGAACTCACAAGCTCACCTCGGACCAGAAGGAAGCCAACCGCGTTGCTTCGGGAGTCCACGGGGTGGTCGAAGCCCAGCCGACAGGTCGAATGGAGGCGGCATCGCCACTCCAACGGCGGATCGCGCGGCGATCAACCACCGCGTGGGCCGGCGAGCCGCACCCCGTCCCCGGCCGCTCCCAGGGCCGCCGATCCCGCGGATGCGCCGGACCGGCGGAGGCGTGAGGCTGGGAGCCCGGCGGTGCCGGCCACCGCCGCCACCCACCGACGCGAGCCGTCCGGCAGAGGGAGAGTTCCGTGTCCGCGAAGAAGAAGCTCGGCAAGGGCGACAAGGTGTCGTGGAAGAGCCACGGCCAGGACGTGACCGGCACCTGAAGCGGAAGATCACGGACCGTACGGAGGCGGCCGGCCGCACGGTCGACGCGTCGGACGACGAGCCGCAGTACGAGGTCGAGAGCGACGAGTCCGGGCGGTCGGCCGTGCACAAGCCCGGCGCGCTCCGCAAGAAGGGCCGTCGCGCCTGACGGGTGCCGCCGGGATGGGGAGCGGCCGAGCCCGCGCCGGACCGTCGGCGACGACCGGGTATCGGCAGCCCCGCGGGCCCGGCCGCCCAGCCGGTCACGGCAGGAGGCTGCCGGTGGCGAAGGGGAGGACGGCTCCGCCGGCGACGCCCAGGGCGAGGGAGACGCCGGCTGCGGTGTAGGCGCCGGCGGCGGCCCAGCGGCCGAGCACGCTCTGGGCGTGGGCCGGGGCGGGTGCGGTCGTGGTGAAGACCGGCGCGAGCCAGCGCAGGTAGTAGAAGAGGGAGGCGACGGTGTTGGCGACGGCCAGGGCGGCGAGCCAGGTGTAGCCGCCGTCGACGGCGGCGCTGAAGATCTCCAGTTTGCCGAGGAAGATCCCCGTGGGCGGGGTGCCGACCAGGCCGAGGAGACAGATCAGCAGTGCGGCCGCGAGCGCCGGGTGGCGGCGGGCGAGCCCCCGGTAGTCGTCGAGGGTCCGGGCGTGCGGGAGTTCGGTGACGACGGCGAAGGCGCCGAGGTTGGTGGCGGCGTAGGCGGCGAGGTAGAACAGCAGGCTCTTCTGGGCCAGGTCGGTGCGGGTGGCGACGGCCAGGGCCATCAGGAGGTAGCCGACCTGGCTGATGGCCGAGTAGGCGAGCAGGCGCGTGACGGAGGTCTGGAAGAACGCGGCGAGGTTCCCCAGCGTCATCGTGACGGCGGCCAGGATCGCCAACAGGAGCGGCCAGTTGACGTCGGTGTCGGCGAGTGCCTGGTGCAGCAGCCGGTATCCGGCGATGAGCGCGCCGATCTTGGGCACGGTGGTGGCGTAGGCGGCGACGGGAGCGGGGGCGCCCTCGGTGACGTCGGGGAGCCAGAAGTGCGCGGGAACGGCGCCGGCTTTGAACAGCAGCCCCGCCAGGACGGCGATCAGTCCCACGGCGACCAGTCCGTAGGGTGCCGCGGGCAGGTTCGCGTGCAGATCGCGGTAGAGGGTCCCGCGGCCGGCGGCGTAGAGCAGTGCGATGCCGGCGAGCATGGCGGTGCCGAGCAGCGCGCCCATCAGGTAGTACTTCAAGGCCGCTTCGGTGCCCGGTGCGTCCTTGGCGAAGGCGGTCAGGGCATAGGTGGGGATGGAGGCGAGCAGGTAGGCGGCGAAGAGCGTCAGCACGTCGTTCGCGCCGGTGAGGGCCAGGGTGCCGGCGCCGGCGAGGAGAAGCAGGACCCAGTACTCGGTCGCGCGTTTGTGACCGTCGACGGTCTCCACGGACATCACGATGACCAGCAGGAGCGCCCCGAGGACCGTGAGGCGTCCCGCGTCGGTGGCGGTGTCGACGGCGAACGTTCCGGAGAAGACCGTCTGTTCGCGGCCTCGGGCCATCGTGACCGCGGTGGCGGCCAGGCCCGTGGCGCAGGCCGTCGCGGCGAGGACGGCGACGAGCCACTGGCGGCGGCGCGGAAGCCAGGAGCCGGCGAGCAGGCCGATCACGGACGCGCCGGCGAGGGCGAGTTCGGGGATCAGGGCGGTGAGGTTCTGGTTCACCGGGCCACCAGCCCGATGACGGTGTGACTGGCGGGTTCGATGACGCCCAGGAGCCAGCGGGGCGCGACACCGATGACCAGGGCGACGGCCAGCAGGGCCACGGTGGGCAGCGCTTCGCTGCTGCGCAGATCGGTCACGCCTGCGGTGCTGATGGTCTGCGGCAGCCGGGAGGCGCCCAGGAACATGCCGCGCAGGGCGCGCAGGAACAGGGCGGCGGTGATCAGGATGCCGGTCACCGCGATGGCCGTGGCCACGGTCTGGGAGGCGAGGGAGCCGGTGAAGATCTGGAATTCGGCGATGAATCCGGAGAAGCCGGGGATGCCCAGGGAGGCGAACGCGGCCGCCGCGGTGACGGCCGCGAAGCGCGGGGTGTGGTTGGCCAGACCGGAGTACGCGTCGATGGCGTAGGTGCCGCCCCGGTCGTAGAGGACGCCGGTGAGCAGGAACAGGGAGCCGGTGATCAGGCCGTGGCTGACCATCTGGGTGACCGCGCCGGTCACGGCCAGGGAACGTGCCTGGGCGTCGTTGCCGGCGAGGGTGCCGGTGGCGCCCACGGCGAGGATGATGTAGCCCATGTGGTTGACCGACGTGTAGGCGATCATGCGTTTGAGGTCGGTCTGGGCGAGGGCGACCAGGGCGCCGTAGACGACGGACACCGCCCCGATGATCACGATGACCAGGGCGTAGTGGCGCCAGGAGCCGGGCAGCAGCGGCATGGCGATGCGGACGAAGCCGTACGTGCCCATCTTCAGCAGGACCCCGGCCAGGATCGCCGAGCCGGTGGCGGGCGCGTCGGTGTGGGCCGGCGGCAGCCAGGTGTGGAACGGCACGGTGGGTGTCTTGACGGCGAGCCCCACGCCGATCGCGAGCAGGACCAGACCGGCGTACAGGCCGTGCCCGGCCAGCGGGTCGGCGCGGGTCAGGTCGACGATGTCGAAGGTGTGCGGGGCGGCGGCCAGATAGAGGCCGATGAAGCCGAGCAGCAGGGCGAGGGATCCGAGGAAGGTGTAGAGGAAGAACTTCAGCGCCGCCGCGCGGGCTCGCTCGCCGTGGCCCCAGCCCGCGATGACGAAGAACATCCCGACGATGGACAGGTCGAAGAAGACGAAGAACAGGATCAGGTCCAGGGCGACGAACAGGCCGACGCTCACCGTCTGCAGGAACAGGAACAGGCAGACGTACGTGCGGACCCGGCGCCGCTCGCGCAGCGCGAACACGGCCACCGCGAGGAACAGCACGCACGTCAGGGCGAGCAGCGGCAGCGACAGGCCGTCGACGCCGACGTGGTAGCCGACGCCGGCACTGGGAATCCAGCGCACCCGCTGCTGGTACTGCAGGCCGCCGTGCGGGTCGAATCCTGCCCACAGGGCGACCACGAGGGCGAGGTCGGCGGCCGCGGCGGCGATCCACACCCAGCCGCACGCGCGGTCCGACAGCGAGCGTCCCGGCGGGAGCAGCAGCAGCGCGCACACGGCCAGCGGGAGGAAGGTGATGACACTCAGCACAGGGGGTTACCTCACCAACAGCACGATCAGGGTCAGGACGCAGAAACCGACGGCGGCCTGCGCGTAGTACTGGTGCAGCAGGCCGGTCTGCGGGCGGCGTGCCCACCGGCCCAGGCGCCGTGCGCCGGAGGCGACCGCGCCGACGGCGGCGTCGATGCCGCCGTCGTCCAGGCGGCGGGCGAGGCGGGCGGCGGCCAGTCCGGCGCGTCCCGTCTGCCGGACGGCGCCGTCCACGACGCGGTCGTCGAAGGCGGCCAGCGCGCGGGCCAGGGCCAGGACCGGATCGGCGACCAGGAGGTGCGCTGCCCGCTCCAGACCGAACCAGCCCTTCGCCCAGCCCACCGCGGTCCGTGGCACGGGGGAGGAGCGCGCGGAGTACCGCCAGGCCCAGCCGGCGGCGGCGAGCGCCACCCCGGCCGACACGCCGAGTTCCCACGCGGTCGGCGGGGGTTCGGCGGGCCCGCCGACCAGGTGCCGGAGCCAGGACGCGGGGCCGGGCAGGGCCAGCACGCCCAGCACCGCCGCGAGCCCGGTCAGCACCCACAGCGGGAAGGGCGCGACGCGGGGGACGCGGCGGCTGCCGTGCTGCTCGGTGTCGTATCCCGCTTCCGCGTCGGCGGGCAGCGGCCGGGTGACGTACCACAGGGCCTTGACGCTGTAGAGGGCCGACAGGGCCGCGGCGGCGAGACCGACGACGTAGAGCGCGCTGTTGTCGGCGCGGGCGGCGGCGAGAACCTCGTCCTTGGCCGCCCACAGCGACAGCGGCGGCAGCCCCGCCAGGGTCAGGGCCGCGACGGCGAAGGCGGTGCCGGTCGCCCGGTAGCGGCGGGCTGCGCCCCGCAGGGCGGGCAGGTGCTTGGTGCCCAGCGCGGTCAGCCAGGTCCCGGCGGCCAGGAACAGGGCCGACTTGGTGGCCGCGTGCGCCACGAGTTGGGTGAGGCCGCCGGACACGGCGCCGCTCCCGGCGGCCAGCACCATGAAGCCGATCTGTGCCGAGGTCGAGGCCGCGAGGAGTTGTTTGAGGTCGCTCTGGGCGAGGGCGACGGCCCCGAGAGCGAGAGCGGTCAGGGCGCCGGTCCAGGCGACGAGCGGTCCGCCCCACCCGGTGGCGGCCAGCAGCGGGTGCAGCCGCAGCAGCAGGTAGGCGCCCGCGGCGACCATCGTCGCCGAGTGCAGCAGCGCCGACACCGGGCTCGGGCCCTGCATGGCACGGGAAAGCCAGAAGGAGAAGGGGAGTTGGGCCGACTTGCCCAGCGCCGCGGCCACCACTCCCGCGGTGACCAGGTGCAGCCACGGCGAGTCGGCGTCCGCCAGCGCGTCCAGGCGCAGGGAGCCGACGCCGCCCGCGAGCGCGGCTCCAGCCGCCAGATACAGGCCGAGGTCAGCGGTGCGCGTGGTGAGGAAGGCGACGTCCGCCGCGCGGACCCGCTCCGGCTGCCGCCACCAGTAGCCGATCAGTGCCCAGCTGGTGGCGCCCATGACCTCCCAGGCCATCAGCAGCAGCGGCAGCGTGGTCGCCGTGACCGTCACCAGCATGGCTCCGGCGAAGAGCAGCATCAGTCCGAAGTAGCGGCCCCGGTCCTCCTCCGGGCCGAACTCCCCGGTGGAGAAGACCAGCACCGCCGACAGCACCGCGGCAACGGTGATCACCATGACGGCGGACAGCCCGTCGACGGCCATGCCCGCCCGCATCCCGGTGAACAGCGGCGCGCTCGCCTCGGGCCGGGCGGCCCCCGAGGCCACCGCCAGGCCCAGCGTCCCCAGGGCCGCCGCCACGGCGGTAGGGGGAGCCGTACGGTTGGCACGTCGGCCCGCGAGCGTCAGGACGGCCCCGGTGCCCAGGGGCACGGAGACCAGCAGCCACAGCAGCACGCCTATCCCTTCAGGTCTTCCGCCATGTCGGTCATGTCGACCTGGCGCGCCCGGTAGATCGCCGTGGTGACGGCGAAGCCCATGGCCATCTCGACCGCCATGGCCACCACGGCGGCCACCACGATCACCTGCCCGCTCGGCGCGTTCGGGGCGAGGAAGGACCAGAAGCAGGCGGCGGCCACGATGACCCCGCCGATCATCAGCTCGATGCCCATCATGATCATGACGATGGACTGCTGGGACAGGGCGCCGAACAGGCCGATGGAGAACAGGCCGGCGGCGAGGACCAGGATCAGCTCGAAGGTCATCGGCCCACTCCTCCGCCGGCCGGATCGTCGGCCGGCCTCTGGTCCAGGTCGTCACCGAAGCGGTCGTAGCGGCCCCGTTGGGTGGCCAGGACCGTCGCGCCGACCATGGTGGCCAGCAGCACGAATCCCAGCACGACCATGGTCAGCATCTGACCGCCCATCAGCGACATGCCGATCTGGAGGGTCGTGTCCCGGGGGCGGGCACCGGTCCGGTCGGGCCAGTGCGTCGCGAAGATCCCGGCGACCAGGGCCGCGAACACCGCCGCGCTGACCGCCAGGGAGCCGCGTTTGTTGTGCAGCATCGACATCGGCATCAGACCGGCCGGATTCATCATGTACGCGATCATGAACACGGCCATGATGACCATCTCCATGACCATCATCAGCACGATCACCACGCCCAGATACGGCAGTCCCAGCACCGTCACCACGCCACCGACGCATGCCAGGGACACCAGCAGGCAGAACGTGGCGCGGGCCATCGAATCGACGACGAACACCAGCGCACCACCGGCCAGCGCGAGCACGCCCAGCACCCCCGACAGCACCGAATCCGCCGTACTCATGACGCAACCCCCTTCGTCGTCATCGGTTCAGATCCACCAGCGCGGGGACGAGCACCTGCGCGATCGTCAGGGGCACCAGCACCACCCAGGAGAACTCCACATACCGGTCGGCCCGCACGACCGGCAGCCGCCGCACCGCCACCACCAGCGCCGCCATCACCAGCAGCGTCTTGACCAGCGACCACACCCACGCGGGTAGACCCGGGCCGGCGCCGCCGCCCAGGAACAGCGGGACCGCCATCGCCGCCCCGGCGGCCAGCCACAACCACCGCCCGGCCTGCAGCAGCAACCGGTCCACCCCGGAAATCTCGCTCAGCACCCCGCCCGCCAGATCCCGGCCGGCCGGGTAGGCGAACGGCCCGAGAAAGGCGAAGGCGAGTACACCGGCCAGGTAGACGACGAAGGCGACCGGCATCCACACCGCGTACCACAGGCCGTGCTGTGCGGCGGCGATGTCGCCCACCCGCAGGGACTGCGCTCCGGTCGCGGCCGAGATGAGGGCGAACATCATCGGCAGCTCGTAGGCCAGGCCCTGGGCCAGGAACCGGTAGCCGCCGACCAGGGAGAAGGCCGAGTTCGGGCCCCAACCGGCGAGCCACAGCCCGGCCCACGTCAGTACCTCCATGGCGTTGAACCACACCACTCCGACCGACAGGTCGGCCACCGTCACGCCACCGAAGGGGATCACCAGGGTCGACAGCACCGCCGCCACCGGAACCGTCACCACACCGGCGCGCCACAGCAGCACGTCCGGGGCCGGCAGGCGCCGCGGCTGCGCCCCGAGCGCCCGCGGCACGCCGAGGAACGGCCTTGTGAGGGCGGCGGCGGTGACCGGCCGGCCCGCCTCGCGCGCCTCGAGCGCGGCATGGCCCGCCACCGCCAGCCCGGCCAGCGCGACGAGCAGCGCGGGTGCCGCCAGAACGGTCCACCACGCCCCTGCCTCAACCACGGGTTCCCACCTCGCCTCGGCTCAAAGAGAGTTCGTCCACATCCGGGTCGAAGCTCGCCACGATGAGGCGGGCCGCTGCCAGTTCGGCCCCCGCCAGCAGATGCGGCAGCAGTCCGATCAGCGCGGCCGACGGAGGCTCGTCGTCACTCCAGCGTCCGCGGGGGCTGTCCTCCTCCGCCGGTCGAAGCGGTGACACCTCCTCCATCCGCGCCACATCGCCTTGGACGTCGGCAAGCCACTGCCGGTAGCGATCGGTCACGTCCCCGCCGGCTCGCGCCGCCGGCCCGCTCACCCCGGCCGCGCGCGCCTCCTCCCCGCTGACGGGGCCGATGCCGCGCGTGAGCCAGGCCAGCGTCCGGGATCGGCCGACCCGGCGGGCGAAGCGCCGGAGGCGGGGCGCGACCGCGATGGCGGGCGCACCGTCCAGAAGGTCGTCGCGCAGCCGCCTGGCCACCACCGCCTCGGCCGGCCATCCCGCCACCGACAGCAGCCGGGCCAGACTGTCGAGGTGGGCGGCAGCCCGCCGCCGGGCCGCCTCACCCACGCTGACCGGTTCGCCCGCCGCCGCACGCGTCCAGGGCTCCACCCAGAACGCTTCCGTCTCCGCCGCGCCCGGTCGCGGAAGTCGCTCGACCTCGGCCGTCTGCACGACGTCGCCCTGCAAGGTCACACGCACGGTCAGTCCCGCCGGCCAGTCTGCGAGCAACGGCCCCAGCGAAAGGTGCAGTTGGTCGAGCGTCAGGCCGTCACGATCCTCGGCCTGCCCTGCCATCGGCAGCCCGCCGGGCATTTCCATGCCGTGGCCGCCGTGGCCGCCGTGGTCACTGTGCCCGCCGTGATCGTGCTGGTCGCGGTTGCCGTCGTGGTCGTGTTTCCCGTCGCGGTCACTGGGCTCGGCATGTCGCCCTGAGCCGTGGCTGTGGTCTGAGCCGTGGCTGTGGCCGTGGCCGTGACCGAGGTCGCTGTCGCCGGGCTCCTCCTCCTGCGGCCGGGGGTGTTCCTCCCCGTGCGGCGTTGCCTTTTCGTGCCCGTGACCGGAGCCGTTGTCGTCGTGCTCGTGGTGCCCGCCGCCGGTGTCACCGTGCTCTTCGTCGTGGTGTGCGCCTGCGCCCGAGTCCCGTTGGGGTGGGTCGTCGTCCGCGCCGAGGTGGATGTCGCCCTGCGCCTCGGCCCGCGTGCGCAGCCGGGTGCGTCCGGCTTCCAGCGCGTCCTCGACGTCGTCGGCGGTGACCGCGCGGACGCGGGCGCGGGGCGCGGGCACGTCCTGCCACAGCCGGCTCACGGCCGCGTGCAGGTCGGGACGGTCCGGCCCGGCGACGAGCAGCAGGTCCGTCTGCGCCGGGGTGGCGGCCGAGGGCCAGTCCCGCAGCCGCAGCGCCCGTTCCGCCGTCAGCCGCGCGGCGGTTGAGCCCGGCAGGGTGACCAGCAGGACGCGAGGCCGGGCGGCGGTGGCACGCAGTGCGAGAGCGGTCACGTCCATCGCAGGGCACCCTCCCGCCAGGCGTAGACGACGCCGGCCAGCAGCACCGCCAGGAAGACGAACATCTCGATGACGGCGCCGGGCCCCATGACGGAGATCACGAGCGTCCACGGGTACATGAAGACCATCTCCATGTCGAAGGCCAGGAACAGCATCGTCACGGTGTACCAGCGCACGTGGAAGCGGCTCACGGCATGCTCGACCGGCTCCAGCCCGGACCCGAACGGTGCGGCGGCGACCGGGTCGGCGGACACCCGCGCGGCCCAGGCCGCGCCGTAGAGGCCCGCGACGGCCGCGGCGGCCACCGCCAGCAGCGACAGCGCCGCCGTGATACCGCTCATCGCGTCCCACCGTCCCGGCGGGCGGCCGAAGGACTTCCGCGGCCTGGTCCCACGGCTGGTCCGGTGCGTACCGCGTCATCGGGGGTGGCGGCCTGGGCGGCCATGGACAAGCTCCTCTCTGCTGCCGTCCGGAGTCAGGCGCGTACCCCCCGGGGGCATACGTAATCATGGTGCCGCCGGACGTCCCTGGTGAGGATTGCGGCTGCGAGCTGCGAACGGGGGTGTGGCGCGCCGTGCGGGGGGAGGTTTCCGCCCCTGGCTCGGGCGTGCTCCGTGAGATTACGCCCGAGCCTGGGGGTGCCGGGAGGCCCGTGCCTCCCGGCACCCCTGCCCGCCCGTCAGGCGCGGTAGGCGACGTTCGCCATCATCCCGGCCTCGCCGTGGTAGGCGTTGTGGCAGTGCAGCATCCACTGGCCCGGGTTGGCGGCATCGAAGAAGACCGACGTGGTCGTCCCGGGCAGGACGATGGTGGTGTCCTTGCGGGGGCCGTTGTCGCCGAGTTGGTAGGTGTGGCCGTGCAGGTGCATCGGGTGCCACATGCCGGTTCCGTTGACGAAGTCGAGACGGACGCGCTGCCCCTGTTCGACGAGGATGGGGTCGGCCTGCGGATCGGTCATGTCGAACGCGCGCCCGTTGAGCGCCCAGTCGTACCGCTCCATCCCGCCGGTCAGCGTGATCTTGTGAGTGACGTCGGCCTCGGCCGGTTCGAGCCGGACCTCGTCCGCGGCCCGGAGCCGTGCCGCGGTCGTGATCGCGCCGTCGAGTTCACGCGGCCTGACGGTCGTCGACGGCGTGCGGCCCGAGCCCGTCCTCACCAGTGCCCGGCCGCTCGCCTTCTTGCCCTCGGCCAGTGCGACCAGCGGGAAGACGCCGTCTCCCAGGGTTACCAGGACGTCGTAGCGCTCGCCCATGCCGATCAGCAGGGCGTCCACGTCTCGATGCCGTACGGGGTAGCCGTCGGTGTGGGTGACGGTCAGTTTGTGATCACCCAGGGCGAGCCGGTAGGCGGTGTCGGACGCGGCGTTGACGACGCGCAGCCGCACCCTCCGGCCGGGCTTGCCCGAGTAGACCGCCGGGTCCGTGGCCACCCGGCCGTTGACCAGGTGGTGCGGGTAGGCCACATCGCCGGCGTCGCCGCCGAGCAGCCTGCTGGTGGCGCCCATGAGCATGAACGTCGTCCCCGTGCCGTCCGACCGAGCGGTGGCCGAGGCGGACGGGGCCGCTCGGCCGCCCATGGCGCTCATGTCGTGGCCCTCCATGCCGCCGGAACTCGGCGAGCCGGTCCCGTGCGGGTGGCCCATGTCGCCCATGCCGTGCCGCAGCTCGTCGAAGACCTCGTCCGGAGTGCCGGTGACACCGTCGAGCCAGTCGTCGAGGACCACCACCCACTCGTCGTCGTAGGCGAGGGGCTCCCTGGGGTCCTCGACGATCAAGGGGGCGTACAGTCCCCGGTCGAGCTGGACGCCGACGTGCGGGTGGAAGAAGTACGTCCCCGGAGTCTCGGCGGTGAACCGGTACGTGAAGGTCGAGCCGGACCGCACCGCGCTCTGGTTGAGGGGCGGCACGCCGTCCATGTCGTTGCGCAGCGCGATGCCGTGCCAGTGGATCGACGTGCTCGTCCCGTCCGGGAGCCGGTTCGACAATTCGGCGGTCAGGGTGTCACCGGCGGACAAGCGGACCTCTTTGCCGGGAGTGTGTCCGTCGAAGGCCCATGTCCGGGGTGTGACGCCCCCGCCCAGGTCGACCACGGCGGGTGCCGCCGTCAAGGTGAGCCGCCGGTCGCGTCCGCTGTGCGGGCGCTTCCGCTCGGCCGCGGCCACCGCCGCGCCCGAGGGGCTGATCAGGGCCTTGTCGCCGGAAACACTGCCTCGGGTGCCGTCGTCGCACGCGGTGAGCGCGCTCGCCCCGGCGACTCCCAGGCCCGCGAGCAACACGGAGCGCCGGCTGATGCTGTTCATCGTGATGGATCCTCTGTCTCGAAACTGCCGATGTGGACGCGGGAGACGGCACATCGCGTGCCGCCGGGCGCGGCCTATATGCGCAGCTGAGACAGGTCGGACAGGTCGGGCGGAGCTCGGCCCGCCACGCCGGTGGGCGAGGACCGCGACACCGTCCGCCCGAGGGCGCTCGGAGAGGTGAGTGGACTGTGCCCCGGCAGGGTGAGCTGTACGGACCCGACTGCCGCGGCGGAGCAGTGCTGCCCTCCGGACATTCCGCAGCCTTCGGAGGCGACGCCGGCGACGGAGCCGTCGGCCGCGGCCGACGTACGGTGGGCGCCGTGGCCCGAGGCGGTCCCGGAGGGCGCGAGCATGGACGTCATGCCGGAGTGCTCCATGCGGGGCATGGCCGGCGCGTAGGTGTCGTGGTGGACGAGCACGGCCAGCGCGACGCACAGGACGGCCAGCACCCCGTACGCGCGACGGAGGAACCCCCCACCGCCGCGGCGAACCGTGCTTCGTCCCATGAACTCCGCCCGTGTCGTGTGCCGAGGATCTTCGGTGATGCTACCCCCCGGGGGTACGTGACGGCGGGCGGGGGTCTCCGCGGCCCCCGCCCGCCGTGCCCCGGAGAACGGTGCGCCGCCACGCCCACGTCGGGCCCCGAGACCAGGACCGCGCCGTCCTGCGCGCGGGTCCGGCCGTCCGCCCCGGGGCGAGCCCGGCGGCGACCGCTCCTGCGTCGTGGGACTCTCCGGCACCCGGAGGACCGCGGATATCCGGAGGACGGCCCGGTCAGCGGCCCAGCAGGTCCCGGATCGCCTCCGTGATCTCGTCGGGGACCTCTTCGGCCATGAAGTGCCCCGCACCGGTGAGCCGGTGGTCCAGGTCCGGCGCCCATGCCTTCCACACCGCGGCGGCGTCGTAGCCCAGCTGTGCTCCCCAGTCCTGCTGGACGACGGTCACGGGCATGGCCAGTTGGGAGCCGGCGTCCCGGTCCGCCTGGTCCTGCACGATGTCGATGTCCGCCGATGCCCGGTAGTCCGCGACGATCGACGGCACCGCGGCGGCGCTCGCCCGCACGTACGCGGCACGAAGGTCGTCGGGCACGGCGGCCGGATCCTTGGTCCAGGCGTCGAGGAAGAAGGAGAAGAAGGTGTCCGCACTGCCCGCGATCATCGTCTCCGGCAGGCCCGGCGGCTGCGCCATCAGGAAGAGGTGCCAGCCCACCGCGGCCGACGCGCCCCGCAGGACGTTCCACATGTCGAGCGTCGGCACGATGTCGAGGATGCCCAGGTGCGTGACGGTCTCCGGGTGATCCAGCCCCGCCCGGAAGGCGACGAGGGCACCTCGATCGTGCCCGACGAGGGCGAAGCGGTCGTGGCCGAGCGACGCCGCTGCCGCCACGACGTCGGCGGCCATGGAGCGCTTGGAGTACACCTCGGGACCGGTGGCCCGCGGTTTGTCGCTGGCACCGTAACCGCGCAGGTCCGGGCAGATCACGGTGTGCTCGGCTGCGAGGCGCTCGGCGACGTGCCGCCACATCAGGTGGGTCTGGGGAAAGCCGTGCAGCAACACGACCGGGCTGCCCTCGCCACCGACGGCCGCGGCGAGCTCCACACCGTCCGCTCCGGGCAGGCGGACGTGATCGAAACCGGGAAGGACGTATGTCATGAGGCACCTTGCTCTCGGGTGGGGACGTGACGGGATCAGCCTGGGCGGCGGCGATCAGCAGCCGATCAGTGCGGTGGGGCACGGTCGGCGCCGGTCACGGAGGATGGGGGCATGCGAATCGACGTGCTCGGTGCGGTGCGGGCCGTCCGTGACGACGGCAGCGCCGTCGACCTGGGCGGCCCCCGCCACCGTGAGGTACTCGCCCGCCTCGTCGCCGCCGAGGGGCGCATGGTCGCCACCGACACCCTCGTCGACGACCTGTGGACCGATCCGCCGGCCCGCGCCGTGGGCGCCCTGCGTACCTTCGTCGCCGCCTTGCGCCGTGCCCTCGAACCGGACCGGCCGCCCCGCAGCCCACCGCGCGTGATCGTCACCGAAGGCCCTGGCTACGCGCTGCGCCTGTCCCGCGACGACGTGGACGTCCACCGCTTCCAGGACGCCCTGGCGCGGGCCCGCCGCGATCCCGAGGCCGCCGACGACCTCGCCGCCGCGCTCGCGACCTGGCGCGGACTCGCCTACGCGGACGTGACCGGCTCGTCCTGGGCGCAGCGGGAGCGGACCCGACTGGAGGAACTGCGGCTGGAAGGGGTCGAACTGAGCGCCCGTATCCGCCTCGATTCCGGGCACGGGGCCGACCTCGTCGCCGAACTCGACGCCCATGTCAGCGAACACCCCTGGCGCGAGCCCGCCTGGGAACTGCTCGCCCGCGCGCTCTACCGCGCCGGACGCCGAGCCGACGCACTGGCCCGCCTCCGGCGCGCCCGCTCGATGCTCGTCGACCACCTCGGCCTCGACCCCAGCGCCGCTCTGCAGCGCCTGGAGACGGACATCCTCAACGGGTCCGCACCCGGAGGGGGAGCACCCACCGCGTGGACCGGCCATGGCGGCCGGCTCGGGCCGCGCACCACCACGGATCTGGCCCGCACCCTCGCGCCGGCGGGCGGAGACGCCCTCGTCCGCTCCCGGCGCGAACGCCTCGCCGCCCTGCAGGCAGCGGAACGCACCGGAGACCTGCTCCTGACCGCCCGGACCATCGGCGCCTACGACGTACCCGCCATCTGGAGCCGCGCCGACGACGCCGAGCAGTCCCGCGCCGTCGTCGCGGCCGCCCGGCGCACACTCACCGGCCTCGGCCCGGACGGACCCGCCCACCTGCGCGTCCGCCTTCTGGCCACGATCGCCGTCGAGAGCCGCAGCGCCGATCTGTCCGAGACCGATCGGCGTCTCGCGCGGGCGGCGGCGGAGCAGGCGGAGGCAGGGGCACGGGGCCTGTCCGACCCCGCCCTCCTGGCCTTCGCCCTGAACGGGATGTTCCTGCAGTCCTTCACCCGCCCCGGCCTCGCCGCGGTACGAGACGGGATCGGCGCCGAGATCCTCGACCTGGCCACCCGACACGACGCGCCGACCTTCGCCGTGCTCGGCCGACTCGTCCGCCTGCAATCCGCCTCTGCTCTCGGCGACCTGGACGCCGGGGCCGCACACGCCGCTGCGGCCGACCGGCTCGCCGCCACCGCAGAGGCACCGCTCGTCCCCGTCCTCACCGCGTGGTTCGGGGCCCGGGCCGCGGCCGACCGCAGCATCGAGCCCGGCGGGCCGAGCCCCGCCGTGGTGGCGGCGCACTACCGCGCAGCCGAGAACAGCCTCCGGAGCGCCGGCATGCCGGGGCTGCACCGCGGCCTGTTCCCGCTCGCCCTGCTCGGGCTCCGGCTGCTCCACGACCGGCAACCGCCCACCGACCCGGCCCTCGACTGGGGCCCCTACGCCCTGTGGACGCGGCCCCTCGTGCTGCTCGCCCAGGACCACGCGGAGGAGGCCCGCAGGGCCCTCGCCTCGGTACCCGAACCGCCGCGCGACCACCTGCAGGAGGCCATGTGGTGCCTGACCGCCCGCGCCGCCGTACGCCTCGGCGAGCGCGACATCGCCGCACGTGCCGCGGCGGCCTTGCGCGATGCCCGCGCCGAGCACGCCGGCGCGGCCAGCGGCATGCTGACCATGGGTCCGGTGGGGCGGTACCTGGCGGAGGCGGAGGC
The DNA here is from genome assembly GCF_043199735.1 of Streptomyces sp. NPDC048566. Lineage (NCBI taxonomy): Bacteria > Bacillati > Actinomycetota > Actinomycetes > Kitasatosporales > Streptomycetaceae > Streptomyces > Streptomyces sp. NPDC048566. Next base: position 74,189 of record NZ_JBICWL010000016.1, on the reverse strand, counting down.
CTGCGCGGACGCGGGGTGACCGACCGAGACGACGGAAGAAGACCCCGGGCACGAACGCCGCCCCCCGGCCGAGTGGTGAGGAGCGGCCCGCACCGGCGCGGGCGGTCAGGCCTGGGACACCCACGTCCTGGTCAGCTGCTGCACCGCCGAGCCGTCGAGATCCTTGAGCTTCGTCCCGGCGAACGCGCGCGCACTGTCCGAGGTCAGTACGCGGAAAGGGGGCTCCTCGGCGCCCAGCACCTCGACCAGTTGCTCGGCGACGGCCTGCGGAGTCTGCGCGTTGGCGAAGGCCCCGCGGGTGCGTTCGAGGTAGGACGACAAGGCCGGTGCGTACGGTCCCGCCTTGTCCAGCGCATCGTCATCGACCCCGACGTTGCTGACGAACTCGCTGGCCACCGCCCCCGGCTCGACGACGATCACGGACACACCCGTGGCGGCGGCGACCGGTGCCAGCGACTCCATGAAGCCCTCGACCGCGAACTTGGCGGCGCAGTATGCCTCGTTGAAGGGCTGCCCGACCACGCCGCCCACACTGGTCACGGTCAGGACGCGCCCCTTGCTGGTACGGAGCAGCGGCAGTGCCGCCCGGGTGGCGTGCAGGACGCCGAAGAAGTTCACCTCCATCACCGCGCGGACGTCGTCGACGCTCTCCTGCTCCAGGGTGCCGACATGGCCCGCACCGGCGTTGTTGACCAGAGCGTCCAGCCGGTCGAGGCCGGCCAGGCACGCTTCCACGGAGGACGGATCGGTGACGTCCAAACTCTCGATCTGCAAGGAGACGCCGGCGTCCCGGGCCGCCGCTTCCAAGGCCCCGGACTTCGCGGTGTCACGCATCGTCGCGACGACGTGCCAGCCGGCGCGGGCGGTGGCGACGGCGGTGGCGAGACCGATCCCCGACGACGTTCCGGTGATCAGGACTGTCTTGACGCTCATCTCAGGGACACCCCGTCCACGAAGTACCGGCTGGATCTCGACCGCAAGTATGGCCCGGCGACGCCGCCGTGGCGGTCTCATCGTCGTCGTGTCGAGAGGCGGCCACGTCGGCGCGGAGAGGACGGGGAAGGGTGTTCCGGGTGGAAACGAAGGGTGCGTGCGGAGAGTCCTCGACGTCGGCACAGACCCTCGCGCCAGGCTGCCCGGACTTACTGCGGCCCGGCAACCCGGATCCCTGAAGGGCTTCCCCGCTCACGGCAAACAGCCCTCACACGGGAGGCGCCCCAGCGGTGGGGCCTTGTCCTGCGTAGATATGCTGACCTCTCCCATGGATCGCCGAAGTGCGGCATGGCGCGGTGCGTGATCCGGGGCCGGTCCGGGCCGGGCGGGGTGCGGAACGGGAGAGCGGGCGGTCGCCTGCCCGGGAGAGGAGTCCCGCATGGCCGAGCGCCGAGGGTGGTGCCTACGCAGGACATGGCCGTTCCTGGTCCTGGGTGCCTCGGACTCCGATGACACCTGGCGGCGTTGCCGTCGGGCCGCAGAGGCGCTTGACCTGCCGGAACCGTTCGATCCGGTGGTGTTCATCCGGGACATCGCCCGGCAGCGGGGGCGCGTCGTCGAACTGCTGCCGGTCGCCGGCCGCGTGGCGGTGCCCTGCGGGCTGTTGATCACCACGGCGGACGCCGACTACATCGTCTACGACGCGGACACCACCGAGTTGCACCGGCGGCACATCCTGCTGCACGAGGCAGCTCATCTGCTGTGCGGACACCACGAGTCGGAGGGGCCCTCGGCGGGCGCGGCGGCCTTGGTGCCCGGGTTGCCGAGAAAACTGGTGCGGCGGGTCTTGGGCCGCTCCGTGTACTCGGATCCTCAGGAGCGGGAGGCCGAGCTGCTCGCCTCGTTCATCCTGCACCGTGTGGGCCGCGACGAGACGCGGCGACGACGCACGACCGCGCTGAGCGGACGACAGGCCCGACTGGGCTGGCTGGTCGGCGCGCCGCATCACGACGGTGCCGGACCGGACGGCGGCACGGGCGCCGCCGATGGCTAGCGGGGCGGCTTTCACACCGGCGGTTCTGGCCCTGTCGGTGGCGGGGTACGAATGGCGACTGACCCGAGCCAACCGGGCCGTGCCCGGGCTGCTGAACCTCTTCGTCTTCGGGCTGTGCATGGGCGCCGCGATGACCGTGCCCTCGCCTTCCGAACTCAACCGGCCTGGGGTCCGGGGCACGGTGACCGCGCTGCTGCCGGACGCGGCCTATGTACTGAGCGGTGTGCATCGTGAAGTTGCTGGTCACGGGGCTGGTGTGCGTGGGCTTCGGGGTGCTCGTGCTGGTCGGGGGCGGATGACTCCCGGCAAGGTCATCGGTCAGCGGGCCACTTCGCGGTTCGTCAGCACCAGCAGGGCCCTCACCAGGGCGGTTGCCCACTTCGGGTCGGTGCGGACCTTTCCGAGCACGCGCCAGTTCTTCAGGTGCGCGAAGCCGTGCTCGACCGGTGCCCGGACGGCGGCCAGGGCCTTGTCGGAGAGTTTCTGGCTGCGGGTCAGGGGGCGGTTACGGGCGGCTTTGTAGCCGGTGATCACCGCCGGGTCGGCGTCCGGGTTGCTGTGGTCGAGGCCGATGAAGCCCAGGTCGGCGATCGCGCCGAGGCCGGCCGCGCGGAGGTGGGCGGTGAACTTGTCGTGCCGGCAGGCGGTGATCTCCGAGGTCCGGCCGGGCCGGACGGCCGAGACCCAGAGCAGGCGGCCGTTGTTGTCGGTGAGTGCGATCACGAGCAGACCGTGGCATTTGTGCTTGCCGGAATAGTTCTTCCGGTTATCGGTCCCGGTGCGCCGCCGGGTGCGGATCAGAGAGCCGTCCAGCAGTACGATCCCGCCACCCTTTCGAGCGATCCTCTTCAACGCGCGGTCCAGGCGCGGGGCGCGTGCGGCCAGCAGGCCGACGACCTCGCGGACCCAGCGGGTGACGGTGGTGCGGTTCACCCCGTTTCCGCCGGCCAGATCGCCGGGCCGCTGGTCACAGCGCAGTACTGCGAGCACGATCCCCGCGATCTTCCCCGCGGGCAGGGCCCGCCACGGTGAGCCGATCTTCTTCAGGTGGCCGCGTATCAGGGTGGCGAGGTAGTTCAGGGTGGCGCTCGACAGCGGCAGGCGAGCGGTGTAGACAAGGTCGTCAGGGCCCTCGGCGTGAGGGTTGTTTCTCTTCACATCAAACTCAACTGCCGCCGGGGGCCCGCCGGTTACGCCCGACGGCCGCCACCCCGGCGCAGATTACCGGCGTGCGGTGAACCGTCCGTCGGGCCGCTTGTGCAGCCACCCACGGTCGGCGAGCTTGGTCATCTTCGCCCGCAGCGGCTGCAGCTTCCCGCGCAACCCCACCTCAAGCCCCAGCTCCTCGCCCACCGCCCTGACCTGCACCGGACCATCGGCGGCCCGGACGATCGCCAGGATCTTGCGGTAGTCATCGGGCAGCCCGGACTCGTCCGGGGCATCGCCGCGGTGCGGAATCAGTAACACCGCACGCCCCGCCACCTGCGCTTTCGCCGGAGCCACCCGGGCGGCGGCCTCGACCTCGGCCCGATCCTGTCCGGCCAGCCGGTGCAGCACCCGCTCGGCGATCACCAACTCCTCACGCTCCGCCTCGACCTCCCCAAGCCGCTTGCCCAACTCCTCGGCGAGCGCGTCCAGCTCGCTCCGGCGCGCCGTGATCCGCTCCAGCTCGGACATCCCCGCTCCCTCCCCGCGATCCGGCGGTGCATCCGCACGGCGACGGATCGTAGGCGGACCCTCACGACAGGCGCAGCAGAACCCGAGAACCGCCACAGCCGCCTTGACAGACGATCTTCATCGTGGACACCGGCCGCCGACCAGCCCGAGCACGGCAAGACGCCCGCACACCAGACCCATGACCTGCAACTTCACGATGCACACCGCTCATTCAGGCATGAGGAGATTGACGTCGCCAAATGCTCCCCATACGTAGTCAGCGTCCAAAGCCTCGGCATAACAGGAAGCGAGCAACTCTGGCCCTGCGACCGCCTCCAGGAGGTGCAGATGAGAGGCCAGTGGCTCGTGCAGTCCGGTCAGTAGACCGGAAACCGTCCGCATGCTCCGCTCCGGCATCACCACCAGGTCGGTCCATCCCTGTAGGGCCTGAACTCTCCCGTCGGGATGTGCGGCCGACTCCACAGCCCTCACGGCAGTAGTGCCGACGGCCACGACCCGTCCGCCGTGCTCGCGTGCAGTATTGATGAGGACAGCTGTTGAGGGTGGAATCCTGAACCGTTCAGGACGTGGAGGGTGTTGAGCCGCGACCGGTGCCAGCCGGGCATGCAACTCGATGGGCGCGATCACCACTCCCTTCGTCACGAGTGCGGTCACCATCCGGTCAGTGAAGGGGCGAGCCGCGCTCGGCATTTCCGCAGATTGATGTACGGGCGGTCCCCACGACAGTTCGGCTCCTTGGGCGAAGACTGTCTGGTGTGCCGACAGCGGCAATGCGTGGGGCAGCTCTCCGTGCTCTATCGGGCGTCCATGTCGGCGGAGTTGCATGTTGAGGATGTCCGTCTCCGGTATGCGCGCCAGCCAGAGCCGTTGTGAGCCCTCCTCCAGTGGTTCTTCAAGTACCACTCTGACTCCTCCGACGAGTTCCACCACCGCATCCGCTGAGCCGGCGCGTGCCGCTGTGGGGCCACTTCGGCCGGGATGGGGAGTGCGTAGCTCCACCACCCAGCGGCCGTCATCCTGCTGAGTGGAGAACTGAACCACCACCGGCTCACGACCGATGCTGCCGTCGATTGCGGCGGCTGCGGTGGCAGACGTGTTGACGACCAGTACATCCAAAGGTTGCAGCAGTCGTGGAAGCTCCCAGAAGGAATGATGGCTGACCTTGTGTGGGACTCTCCTGCCGACCAACAGCCGCACATCGTCACGACCGGATCCGCGCTCCTCCGGGGGAGCGTTCGCCTGTCGATCTCGCGGTAGCGAGAAGTCTCGCCAAGAGTGAGGTTGGCGCTGACGGCGGCTGTGGCCTGCGGGCCGGCTGTCATGAGATTCATCGGGTTCGGAGGGCATCGTTGCGTCCATACGTCGGCTTGTCGGGCAGTTGGGACTGGGGCACCCGCAGAGATATGCGATTCAAAGCTGCTGTCGAGATCCGGGGCGTGCGCAGTGATGAGTCACGGGCCCTGCCGAGTGAGGGCAACAACGATCTCGCGAATCGTAATGCTCTGTTCGTGGCGATGATCTTGGCCGATGTGTGTGAAAGAAGTTGGGGCTCCACCATGCCCGGTGCGAGGGTCGTGACACGCACTACGAAGGGGGCGACTTCCTCTCGGAGGTTCTCCGAGAGGGCCTGAACGGCAAACGTTGTGCCAACGTAGACGACGTGGTTAGGGGAGGGGCCTGCGTTCAGCGATCGAACTGACGTTGATGACGGTGCCGGCACCTCGGGTCGAGCATGGTCGGAATTGCCATCACCGATCCCGGAACCGGCGTCGGTGATGGCAATCAGGGTACGTGTCACAACAGCTCCACCCTCGTGCCACCGAGAAGCGGGGTTTGGATCTGTCCAGGATAGTCGTGCGACGCCAAGGCGGCACGCGCTGGTTGGTGGCTCATCGGGCTTCCTGCCAATGCCCCTGCCTCCGCCGATCCAGGGGAGACCCGCACCGCCTACCGCAACGGCTACCGCGAACGGACCCTGACCACCCAGGCCGGCGACCTGGAACTCGCGATCCCCAAACTCCGCGCCGGCACCTTCTTCCCCAGCCTGCTCGAACGCAGGCGCCGCGTCGACCAGGCCCTCTACGCCGTCATCATCGAGGCATACGTCCATGGCGTGTCCACCCGCAGCGTCGACGACCTGGTGAAAGCCCTCGGCTCGGACACCGGCATCTCCAAGAGCGAGGTCTCCCGGATCTGCGGCGACCTCGACGAAAGCCTCACCGCCTTCCGCAACCGGCCCCTGGACCACACCCGCTTCCCCTACGTCTACCTCGACGCCACCTACCTCAAGGCCCGCGTCGACCACCAGATCGCCTCCCGCGCCGTGGTCATCGCCACCGGCGTCACCGAGGACGGGGGCCGCGAAGTCCTCGGCCTCATGGTCGGCGACAGCGAGAACGAGACCTTCTGGACCACCTTCCTACGTGACCTGCGCAAACGCGGTCTGAACGGGGTCCGCCTCGTCATCTCCGACCAGCACCTCGGCCTGGTCGCCGCGATCGGCAAGGTCATGATCGGAGCCGCACACCAGCGCTGCCGCGTTCATTTCGTCCGCAATGTCTTCTCGGTCATTCCGAAGCAGCACGCCGAGATGGCCGCCGCGACCATCCGCACGATCTTCGCCCAGCCCGACGCCGTCTCGGTCCGCGCCCAGCTCGACACTGTCGCCGACGCCTTCGGCAAGCAGTTCCCCAAGGTGAAGGAGATGCTCCTGGACGCCAAGGAGGAGCTGACCGCCTTCGCCGACTTCCCTCACCAGCACTGGAAGAAGATCCAGTCGACCAACCCGCTGGAGCGCTTAAATCGCGAGGTCAAACGCCGGGCCGACGTCGTCCAGGTCTTCCCCAACGACGCCGCCGTCGAACGCCTCGCCACCGCCGTCCTGATAGAACTGCACGACGAGTGGATCGCCTTCCCCCGCCGCTACCTGTCCAACGAGAGCATGGACAGCCTCTATCCGGACAAGAACACCCTGCTACCCGCCACCCACGAATGATCGCCTACACCACTCCAAGGGGCACGACCCTGGAGGGCTGGGTAAGGTCGCGCTATCCGAGCCGGAGAGGTAGTTGCATGGCCAACGATATTGTGATCGCACAGACGACCAGCGACAACGAGGATCAGGCGAAGTCGCTGGCCCGGGGCGCGGTCGAGAGCAAGCTGGCAGCGGGCGTCCACATCGATTCGCCGATCACCGCCTTCTACTGGTGGAAAAATCAGGTCGAGACGGCGCAGGAGTGGCGAATCTCGTACATGACTACGACGGATCGTCTCCCGGCACTGGAGGCGTGGCTACACGAGAAGCACCCGTACGACGTCCCCCAGTGGATCACGCTGCCCGTGACCGGCGGGTCGGAGGCGTACCTGTCCTGGGTTTCCGAGGAGACGGCACAGGACTGACGAGCGACGGGCCGTACGACGGCGTTCGCGTCCCGAGCCTGCCCGTGTACCGCGCGAGTGGAGTTCAGGACGCGAACTGCCGTGGGTGGAAAGCGAGTTCCTGCTCGCTGTTCGGTAGCGACGCGGCGATAGCCGCTGCCCGCTCCTTCCCCATCGTGTTGGGCTTGGTCTGTGCCGCCGCGGCGAACTGGCGTGACACGTAGACGCCTCGATCGACGTCACCTCCACGCAGCAAGGCCGAGGCGAGATCGCCGAGAACCACCACACCGCAATCCGGTAGCTGGTTCCCGAGGCGGCGTCGATTCAGCAACACCGCACGCCCCGCCACCTGCGCTTTCACCGGAGCCACCCGGGCGGCGGCCTCGACCTCGGCCCGATCCTGTCCGGCCAGCCGGTGCAGCACCCGCTCGGCGATCACCAACTCCTCACGCTCCGCCTCGACCTCCCCAAGCCGCTTGCCCAACTCCTCGGCGAGCGCGTCCAGCTCGCTCCGGCGCGCCGTGATCCGCTCCAGCTCGGACATCCCCGCTCCCTCCCCGCGATCCGGCGGTGCATCCGCACGGCGACGGATCGTAGGCGGACCCTCACGACAGGCGCAGCAGAACCCGAGAACCGCCACAGCCGCCTTGACAGACGATCTTCATCGTGGACACCGGCCGCCGACCAGCCCGAGCACGGCAAGACGCCCGCACACCAGACCCATGACCTGCAACTTCACGATGCACACCGCTCAATCTCAGAGTTTGACCTCTGCCACCGCCGGCTGGAGCAGCTTGATCAGCGGGGTGATACTGGACAGCCCGTCCAGGTGGAGGACGGTCTCCTCCAGCGCCTCGGTGCGGGAGGGCTCGATGAGTGTCCGGGTCAAGGCGCGGTACTTGTCGACGATCTCTGCGTTCGTCAGCTGATTCTTGCCGACGCCGCGGGGTTGGATTACCTCGGTCTCGTAGACGACGTCGTTATCGAGGGTGATTCGTACGCGGGTGGCCAATTGTTGGTGCCGCTCATCGTAGGCAGGGTCGTGGCGAGTTTCCGTCCGGTCCATGAGCCGCCACACGTCGTCGCGATTGGCTCGCTCGGTGGTGAACTGCTCGATCAGGCCGGCTCCGTCGAGCAGAACCACCGCTACGCCGTAGGCGAGGTTCATTTGGGCACCGATCGGTTCCAAGGGCCGACTCGCCGTCCAGCCGCACTTCTCGTACATGCCCTGCGCCAGGTCGATCCGGATTCCGGTGATCGCGTCGGGGCAGATGCGGTGCTCGTCTCTCAGGCGCAGCGCAGCATCCATCGCGGCATGCATGCCCCCGCAGGCGGCGTACGGTTTGATGGCGATCCGGGTTGTTTCCCAGACATCACCCAGGTGCGCCGAGACTCGTGAGGGGTCGGGTGCGGGGTTCTCGCCCTGGCCGAAGGTGGAGAGAAAACCTCCGTAGCCACGTTCGAAGACTCTTTTGATACCGATGTATCCCTGCGCGGCCAAAGTGGCAGCGACCAGCCCATTGCGGGCCGTGAAGCCATGCTGCATACGCTTGACCATGGATTCGAACTGTGCGGACATCAGGCCACCGGCCTGAGTGCAGGCCATGCCGAGTGCGTCCTCGAAGGCGGCAGCATGGAGACCGTAAATGCTGCCGACAGCGGCAGCTGCCGCAGCGCCCCCGAAGACGGTGCCCGAATGCCAGCCGCGGATCATGATGTCCGCACCGTGCAGTGCCATGCCGACCCGAGGGCCGACCTCGTAACCCAAGATCGCTGCCAGGAGAAACTGCGCTCCGGTCAGGCCCGGATATCGGGCAGCCGCGGCAAGCAAGGGGGGCAGGATGACGGCATTGCTGTGCAGTGGACCGTAGGGGTGGTAGTCGTCGAGCTCGAATCCTTGAATGAAACTGGAGTTGAGCATCGTCGCGGTCAACGGGCCAGCGGCAAGACCGTCCCAGCCGACAATTGTGGCATCGCCCATGCCGTCCAGAGCTGTGAGTGCCTTTACGGCGATCTGGGAGGCCGGAAGGTGGGCCCCGACCAGCGCGCAGGCGATGCCGTCCAAGAGCAAGTGCTTGGCCCGCTCCCTCACCGGGGCGGGGATCTCCTGGAAGGTAGTGGTGGCAAGCCACGACGCCAGCAATCCTGTGGGACCAGTGGGATCGCTCGGGGGGGAACCCGGACGGGAGGGCTGTGCGGTGACGGCCATACGTGACGACTCTCGCTTTCCGGAAGCGCAAGAAGACGCCGAGCTGCCTCCGACCCCTCGAAGAAGAAGTCTGAACGCCCTGGCATCGCTTAATTCATTGTGAGGCCGAGTGCTTGCCGGCAGTGGTATGGCGCTCCGTGTGATCACCTGATCGGCACTCACGGCGCGGATACGAGCTGGCCGTGGTGGGCTTGATCCGCTTTGACGGACATTCGAGATCAGGGGTTCGTCCCCGGGAGGATGTCCATCATGGAGAGCATGGGGAAGAAGAAGCCTCGCCCTCGCCGTTCGTTCACGTCGGAGTTCAAGGCCGAGATCGTCGAGCTGCGCCGGCGCGGTGACCGCTCGGTCGGTCAGATAGCCAAGGACTTCGACCTGACCGAGACCGCGGTGCGAGACTGGGTTAAGCAGGCCGAGGTCGACGCGGGCGAGCGCAACGGGCTGACCAGCAGCGAACGCGAGGAGCCGGCCGCACTGCGGCGGGAGAACCGCCGCCTGCGCGAGGACGTCGACATCCTCAAGCGGGCCAGTACACCAGCCGCGAATTCGCCGCGCTGTGGGGGCAGTTGGGCGTCACCCAGTCCATGGGCGCGGTCGGGGCCTCCGCGGACAACGCCGCCTGCGAGAGCTTCCACGCCTCGCTGAAGCGGGAGATCCTCAAGGGCGCCCGCCGCTTCCCGGGGGCCGCCGCATGCCGCCGGCAGGTCTTCCGCTGGCTGACCCGCTACAACACCCGGCGCCGGTACTCGGCCAACGGCCAACTCAGCCCCGTCGCCCGGGAGCGGGAGTACGAACTGCAGTCGGATACGATGACACTCGGCGCATAGCACCACGAACCGGTGTCCACTTCTCGGGGTCAAGGCCCAAGGCCGGGTAGTTAACGTTTTCGCAGGTCACGCAAAGGGAGTGTCCAATAGACGGCGGATCCGATGATCAAGGAGACGCCTGAAATGAGCGAGACCATCAGCGAGCGCGAGACGGTGAAGGAGCCGGTCGTAGAGTCGGCCGCGGAGGCGGTGTCGGACGAGCAGTTGATCTCGATGTTGGTCGACCGGGCCCGTTCCGACGGGCTGCAGCTGACCGGTGAGGGAGGGCTGCTGCAGCAGTTGACCAAGCGGGTGCTGGAGTCCGCCCTGGAGGGCGAGATCACCGATCACGTCGGCTATGACAAGCACGACGCAGCAGGCCGGAACAGCGGCAACTCCCGGAACGGCACCCGTTCGAAGACCGTGCTGACCGACGTGGGCCCGGTCGAGGTGAAGGTGCCCCGGGACACCGCCGGCACCTTCGAGCCGCAGCTCGTGAAGAAGCGGCAGCGCCGGCTGACCGGCGTGGACGAAATGGTGCTGTCGCTGTCCGCGAAGGGCCTCACACACGGGGAGATATCGGCTCATCTGGCCGAGGTATACGGCGCGGAGGTGTCCAAGCAGACCATCTCCACGATCACCGACGCGGTGATGGAAGGCATGGCGGAATGGCAGGCTCGACCGCTCGATCGCGTCTATCCGGTCGTCTTCGTGGATGCGATCAACGTGAAGATTCGCGATGGCAAGGTCGCCAACCGGCCCATCTACGTCGCGATGGCCGTCACCGTCGAAGGCACCCGCGACATCCTCGGCATCTGGGCCGGTGACGGCGGCGAGGGCGCCAAGCACTGGCTCCAGGTCTTCACCGAGCTGAAGAATCGCGGCATTGAGGACGTCCTCATGCTCGTCTGCGACGGACTGAAGGGCCTGCCCGACGCCGTCGAGACAGTCTGGCCCCGAACTGTCGTCCAGACATGCATCGTTCACTTGATTCGCAACAGCATCCGCTACTGCGCCCGCCAGGACTGGGACAAGGTCGCCAAGGATCTCAAGCCCGTCTACACCGCGCCGAGTGAGGCCGCCGCGACCGAGAGGTTCCTGGAGTTCTCCGAGAAGTGGGGCTCCAAGTATCCGGCTGTGATCAAGTTGTGGTCCGACGCCTGGGCCGAGATGGTGCCCTTCCTCTCCTTCGACGTCGAGATCCGCAAGGTCATCTGCAGCACGAACGCGATCGAGAGCGTGAACGCCCGCATCCGCAAGGCGGTCCGGGCCCGCGGGCACTTCCCGAACGAGGCCGCCGCGTTGAAGTGCGTCTACATGGCTCTGATGAGCCTGGACCCGACAGGCAAGGGCCGCCGGCGCTGGACGATGCGCTGGAAGGCACCCCTTAACGCCTTCCAGATCGCCTTCGAAGGACGCCTCACCCCCACCACCAGCCTCTGAACCTCAACAACCAAGATCAGCCGTTGACTGGACACACCCCCCGGGCCGCATGGCGGCAGCTCGACCACGAACTCGAACTCGTCGCCGGCGGGTAAGCTCAGGCCTTCAAGGTCAGGCTCGGGGCGATCGGCTTGTCGTCACCGGCCGCGACCGTCACGACTTCCGAGCCCGGCTCCTGGGCCAATGCGATCCACGGCTTGGCCTCATCGGCGGAGGCGACTCGCACCCCGCTGTCGGTGCCATTGCTCTTGGCTACGGCCGTCCGGATCCTGGTGTCGCCGTTGTCCTGTGCGCCGGCGATCGAGGCACCTCCGAAAACGAGTGCTCCGCCGGTAGCGGCGACGACGGCGGTCTTGGTGAAGAGGTTCATGACGGTGTTCCTTCCCTGAGGAATGGCCCGCGAGGCCGGTCCGGTTCAGCCCCCGCAACGCTGTTGCTGCGGATGCCGGTGGGTGGAGCCTCCGGTTCACTCATGTGGGCGGGTTGCCCAAGGTGGCCAGTCCGAACGCTGTGACGTGTCCCCAAGTCCTCGGACCGGCGCCGACGCCCTCCGTTGTGCTTCTCAGGCGGCGACAACTCCACTGTGGCTCTTGGGCCGGGCCTCCCGGCACCACCGATCGGCGGATCGACCGGTGGAAGGCGGTTCCCCCTGTCGGGGGAACCGCCAGCCCGACCGGGGCCTTGCGGTGCGGGACGCGCCGCAAAGCACGTGGGCGGCAGGCGGCCGTACCAGGCCGGCGTGTGGCATCTGGGGACGGCCGACCACTGACCGACGAAAGAGTGCCGGAGCGAAGCCCCGGCGGTCGGGCCGGGGCGGTACGCTCTCGACCGGCGGTGCGACGCTACACTGAGGCCGGTTTCGCACCGTCGGCGTAGGTACGGACGTCCCTTCGCGCCCTCGTCGACCGGGGGAAGGGCCACAGGTCAGTCCGTAGCCGGCACCAGGGGGAGCTCCACCAGAGCGGACGTACCGCTGGGGATGTGGGGTTCCAGCAGCAGGCGCCCTCCCGCACTCTCGATCCGGGCGCGCAGCGAGGCGAGGCCGATGTGCCCGCGGCGCACGCTGTCGGTCGTGGCACCGGGAGGAAGCCCCACGCCGTCGTCCTCCAGCAGCATTCTGACTCTGCCGTCGGCCGCGTGCAGCCGAATCAGCACATGGCGGGCTTCGGCATGTTTCACGATGTTCCCGAGGAGCTCTCGGGCCGCGTCGAAAGCGAGGTTCTCCAGGCGGAACCGCGGCACGGGCTCGTATTCTGCGAGGACATCGAACTTACCCCGGCCCCTGGCACTGCCGACGAGTGCCTGCACCGCCTGGACCAGGCCCAGCTCCCTGAGGACAGCCGGGTGCAGCTCCCCGACGATCGAGCGCATCTGCTGCGCGGCCTGGGCGAGGGCGAGGTCAGCGCGCCCTAGTACTGCAACGGTGCTTGTTCTGAGTGCTGGGCAGATTTTCATGGGCTTTGTCCGCGTCGTTTGTAGTGACTCAGCCGCGCCTGATACTGCCGTCTGCGGCGCCATGTCGACCAGTGCAAGATGTGGCTGACCGGGGTGGGTCGGCGGTCGGTGAGGCGGGTGATCAGGCGCCTGATTTCGGCAAGGCTGAGGTGGATGAGCTGGGAGGATCCGCTTCTGCTCTTTCCTCATCCAGCTGTCGGGCTCTCAGGACGGTCAGGCAGGCGTGGGCGGCCATGGCCAGGGTCATGTGGCGGTGCCAGCCGGGGTAGCGGCGGACCTGGTAGTCGTCCAGGCCACATTCCTGCTTCGCGCTCTGGAAGCATTCCTCAACGGCCCAGCGGCTGCCGGCGATGCGGATCAGTTCATCCAACGTGGTGTCGGCGGGGCAGTAGGCGATGTAGTAGGAGACTTCCTCGGGCCGGCTGACACTGCGGCGGGCGATCACCCAGTGCCGGCGGTCCTCGCGGTGCCAGGGCCGGACCTCGACGCGGGCCCAGTCATAGATCCGCTGGCCGTGGGCCCCTTCACCGCAGGAGCGGCGTTTCCACTTCTGCCGCGGCAAACCGGGAAACAGGTCGTGGACGGGGTGATCGATGGACCAGCGGGTGACGACGGTGTCATGTGAGCTGCCCCGAGTTTCGTAGAGTCCGATCTTGGTGGTTCAGGCGGACTGCGGGATGTGCTCCTGGCTCCCCCAGAAGGCTTGCTCGTACTCGGCGGGCGGTACGTAGTCGAGTGCTGAGCGGAGGCGTTCTTCGTTGTACCAGGTGATCCACTGGAAGATGGCCCGCTCGACTTGGTCGACGTCCTTCCAGGGGCCCTGCATCTCGATGAGCTCGGCCTTGAAGGTGCCGTTCAGGGCCTCGGCCATCGCGTTGTCATACGAGTCCGCGACCGAGCCGACCGACGCTGAAGCGCCGATGTCGGACAGTCGGTCGGTATACCGAATTGACACGTATCGCGACCCGCGATCGCTGTGATGAATGAGGCCGGAGTCCTTCTTGATCCTCCGTCTCCACAACGCCATCTCCAGGGCGTCCAGGGGGAGTTCGGTCCGCATATGGTTCGCGACCTGCCAGCCGACGATCATCCGTGAGTAGACGTCCAGGACGAATGCCACGTATGCCCAGCCGGACCAAGTCCTCACATAGGTCATGTCCGCCACCCACAGCTGGTCGGGCCGCAAGGCGGTGAAGTCGCGGTCGACCAGGTCCGGCGGCCGGGGCGCCGACGGCTCCGGGATGGTGGTGCGGCGCCGCCGGCCACGTATGACGCCCTCCAGACCCAGCTCGGCCATCAGTCGCTCGACGGTGCAGCGGGCCACCTCGTGGCCCTTGCGCCGAAGCGCGCGGGTGATCCGGCGGGCGCCATAGGTGCCCCCCGACTCCGCGTGGACCTGTTCGATCAGCGGCATCAGCTGTTCGTCGCGGAGCCGGCGGGCCGACGTCGGCCGCTTCTTGCGGGCGAAGTACGTCGACGGCGACAGCTGAAGCACCCGGCAGACGGGATCGACCCCGAGACCTCTGTCACGCAGGTGGTCTATCACCTGCTCGGCCTCGTCCGGGGACGGTCGATCTCCTGGGCAAAAAACACGCTGGCGGCTTTGAGGATCTCGTTCGCCCGCCTCAACTCTGCTACTTCTTTGCGGAGTTGTTTGAGCTCGTCCTGCTCGACGGTGGTCAGCCGGTCGTCGCGTTCGCCGCGGTCGGCCTCGGCCTGGCGGACCCAGCCGCGCAGGGCCTCCTTGTGGATGCCCAGGTCCTTCGCGACGTGGGCGATCGGCCGGCCGGTGGCGCGGACCTCACGGATCGCGCGCTCGCGGAGCTCGTCGGGGTATTTACGGGGTGCTGCCATGGTGCTGGTGGTTCTCCTTCGCCAGGACGGTAACCCTGGCATCAGGGACTCCACAAATCTCGGTACAGCTCACCTAGTCCATTGTCGCGCAGTCTGCTGCGGACGCCTGTGAACCGCGGTGATCTCCTGACTGATCCTGAGCCGGTTTCGCGCGGAGTTGCCCAACGTGGACGGGCGCGGATACCCGTGAACACATTCGGCATCGCACCGTAGCGCAGGGTATCCAGGTCGTCAGTGCCGTCCGCCTCGGCTGCCATGCCGGCCACTCTGCTGGTCACCTTGGCGTCCGCCGCCCGCTCCCGCGCCGCTCGGCCAGCCACATCACCGCTCGTCGTGCTGTTCCCGCCGAGGCGGGCCCGTTCGGCCCGCACCCAGTTACGCGGCGTCTCGCGGCTGATCCCCAGATCCTTGCCGATGCCCTCGCAGGTGTGGCTCGGGTCCGACAGGTACAGCGCGACAGCGCCCGCCTTGAACTCGGGCGAGTAGACCTTCATCACGATAGAAGATGCCTCCTACCCGACCCCTGGCGGGGCCGGGACCAGAGGTGTCCACCACTCGGGGACAGGTTCCCACCAGCGGAACATCCCCGCATGGCCCGGGCGACCTGGCCGGCGGCAACGGCATACACCGCACCACCGTCACCCGATGGGTCAGGGAGGTCGTCAGCCTGCTGGCCGCCCGTGCCCCGCGCCTGGACCGCGCGCTGAAGAAGATCGCCCGAACGGGTGGCGGGATCGTCCTGCTGGACGGCACCCTCATCCGCACTCGGCGGCGCACCGGCAAGGAAAACCGGAAGAAATACTCAGGCAAGCATAAATGCCATGACCTGCTCGTGATCGGACTCACCGACGACCGGGGCCGACTGCTCTGGGTCTCGGCGGCCAGGCCCGGGCGGACCTCGGAGATCACCGCTTGCCGCCACGACCAGCTCACCGCGAAACTACGGGCGGCCGGGCTCGGCGCGATCGCCGACCTGGGATTCGCCGGACTCGACGACAGCGGTCCCGACGCCGACCCGGCGGTGATCACCGGCTACAAGACCGCCCGGAATCGGCCGCTCACGCGAGGGCAGAAGCTGTCCAACAAGGCCCTTGCCGCAGTACGGGCACCGGTCGAGCACGGCTTCGCCCACCTGAAGAACTGGCGGGTCCTCGGCAGGGTGCGAACCGACCCGAAGTGGGCGACCGCGCTGGTGAGGGCCCTGCTCGTCCTCACGAACCGCAAAGTCTCCCGGTGACCGACGATCTTCGCCGAAGTCATCCGCCCACGACCAGCATGAGCACCACAAGCGTCGCGCACACCAGACCCGTGACCAGCAACTTCACGATGCACAGTGCTCACTGAGCCGGGGACTCAGGATCGCCGCCGTGTTCGCCCTGACGGCCGCGGCCCTCTCGCTGGGTCACCGGGCCCTGGGACGGCGGACCGCCGGCCACCTTCGTCACGAGGCCGGTCGCGGGCGAGGCGTCGGTGCCCCCGGGCGAGCCGTGTCACTCCTCTTCTTCGTCCTGTGCGCCGGACTCTTCATGCTCGCCCGGCCCCGCTGCTCCGATGAACTCCTGACGGTGCACGGTTGGCCGGAGCGGGCCGCTCTCGCCGCCTCCGACCTCGTCTACACGGTGTACCTGCTGTGGGGGCTGGCGGTATTCATCAGGCTGATCGCCCACCACAGCGGTCGCATCGGCGCGGGGGCCGTCCGTGCAGGGCTGCGGCTGATCGTCATGAGTGCCGCTGTGGGGGTGCTGTGGGCCCTGTGGAGCGTCGAGGATGTCGCCGGGGTGCTGCTGACGGGGCGCCAGGACATCGATGAGGATTCGGTCTCGATCATGCTCAGCAGTGCCTGCCTGGTCCTGGGTGCGCTCGGTGCGACCACCACCGCCTGGTGGGCTCCGGCCGCCGGACCGGCGCAGTGGCTGCGGACCCGGCGCACTCACCGTGCGCTGCGGCCTCTCTGGTCCGCGCTGTGCGAGGCGGCGCCGGAGATCTGCCTGACCCGTCCCGGCGTGCTGCTCGGTAGTCCCCGGACCGGCATGGGGCCGGCGAGCCGGGCGCAGTTCGCTCTGTACCGCAGGGTGATCGAGATCCGCGACGGGTGCCTGGCGATGCGGCCCCACGTCCATCCCGGCGTCCCGGCCTGGGTCGCGGAGCAGACGGAAGACGCAGCGGTGCGCGATGCGGCCGTGCTGGCGGTGGCCCTGGACAGGGCCGCGGAGTCGGCGAAGGGCGGCCACGGCTCGCCTTCCCGCGACGGAAGGGCGACACAGGCCGAGGTCTCCCCGGGGGTGGGCGGATCCCTGGACGACGAGGCCGCTTGGCTGTCGAGAGTGAGCCGGGCCTTCGCGTCGTCGCCGGTCGTGGGGGAGTGCAGGGCACGGGCGCGGGCCGAGCGGACGGGGAGTGGTGGAGTCCCCGGCGAACGGCGCCGAGGTGGCGACCCGCAGGAAGACGGTGGGCGTCCGGTGAGCTGACGGGTTCTCAGTCCTGGCCGAATCAGCGGCATATGAACTAGGGTGAATCTCGCTGCATCGCACATTCATGCTGGCTCAAGCCAAGGTCGGGACATGCCTGAGACGGACAACGACGGAACGCAGTCGCTCGCCGACAAGATCGAACGGCTCTTCCACGTCGTCCGCCGTCCCGACCGCACGCCCCACAGCAACGAGGAAGTGGCCCGCGCGTGCCGCGAGTCGACCGGGGAGAGCTTCTCCGCCACCTATCTGTGGCAGCTGCGCACGGGGCGCCGCGACAACCCGACCAAGCGTCATCTCGAAGCCCTCGCCGGCTTCTTCCAGGTGCCGCCCGCGTACTTCTTCGACGGAGAGGAAGCCGCGGCCATCGGCCGGGAGCTCGAAGTCCTCGGAGCCTTGCGGGATGTGGGAGTGCAGCGAGTGGCCCTGCGCGCGGTCGGTCTGTCGCCGGAGGGACTCGACACCGTCGGCGAGCTGATCGACGTCATCGCCCGCCACGAGGCGGTGCGAGGCCGGGACGAGCGCCATGAGGAACGGGACGCAACACAGTGAACACAGCTGACATATGGGGGACGGCATGAGCGGCGGAGAGATCTACTTCAGCAGCAACTACCAGGATCAGTGTGAGCAGTACGGGTCGGGCGCCGGCTTCCAGTTCGACTTCTACTGCTCCCGCTGCCGTGACACCTGGCGCTCGCCCTTCGAACCGTACAACCGCGGCCGCATGGCGGGCTGGGCCCAGAAGGTGTCCGGGTTGACCTCCGGGTTCCTCGGCGGCAACGCCTACAACGCCTCCCGAGCGGCGGACGGATTCGCCGAGGCCGGCTGGGGCCCGTCCAAGGACGAGGCGTTCCGCCGCGCGATCGAGGGCGCCCAGTCGCACTTCAACCGCTGCCCCCGGTGCACGGACTACGTCTGCGACCGTTGCTGGAACACAGGGCAGGGAATGTGCCTGCAGTGCCTGCCGGACACGGCGGCAGAGGCACTCACCGCCCGGCAGCAGGGCCTCAACGACGCGGTGTCCGAACGTTCCTACGCGGTCGGGCAGCAGAGCGGCCAGAGCTTCGACGTGAACACCGCCCGCCAGTTGGTGTGCCCACAGTGCTCCACCGAGACCCGGGGGGCCGCCTACTGTCCGGGCTGCGGGCATCACCTGGCGCAGGCAGATCCGTGCGGTTCGTGCCGCAATCCCGTGCCGCAGAGTGCCGCATTCTGTCCCTCCTGCGGGACGCGCAGGTAGGCCCCGCGGTGTCTGCCACCGACGGCTCCCGCACGAGCTTCTGACGCGGCGCAAGGAGGGCTCTGCATCTCCTTGCGCAGTCACCGGCCGGCCGTCACCGGCGGGCAGTCGCCGTCCGACTGTCGAAGTCCACACCTACGGACCCTCAGAGTGTGTCGTCGTCATGGTGGCCGGCGTCGGAGATCGCTGCTGCCGGCGACGCGACCGCCTTCGCCGGCCGGCAGCTGCTCGTCGATCGCAGCGCCGAGGCAGGCGCTTCGGCATCGTCGTGAAGCCACGCTCAGAGGTCAGGGCCGCCGGGGGTGTCAGCAACTCCAGCTGTAGAGACCGCCGCCCGTCCTCACCGCCGAGGTCGCGAGCCGTGCGACGTCCTGCAGGACAGTCAAGAGGTCGTCGTCGGTCATGTCGTCGCCGTCGGCGGCCCTGAGCCGCGTGATCCGACACCCTGCGAGCTCCTCCAGTTCGGTGAAGCCGGCAGACGCCACCGTCCGGGTCAGCCGCGGCGGCAGGGCGACGATCCCGACGCCATCGTTCTTCGGAGCTGTGACCGCCTTCGGCCACGGCCACCGGGCGAGACACTCCAGCGGAGGGATCCCGGCCGAGGGCGGCGCCTCGAAGGACGTGTCCCACTCGACGATGCTGCCGTCCCCGGCGGGGACGACGATTCACGTCTGGCGCTCAGGCCCCGAACGGGCGGACAATGGGCACCATGGGGCAACGCCTCGACGACATAAGCGCACCCGCCCGGCTGGCCGGTCCGGACGAAGGCATCAGTGCCCAGGAACTGGCACTCGCCGCGCGGAACCACGGCCTGCCACTGGAGGCCCTGCGGTACGAGGTCACGCCTCCGGGCCTGCACTACGTGCTGACCCACTACGACATCCCGTACGCGGATGAGGAGTCCTGGCGGCTTGTCCTCGGCGGGCGGGTCCGGCGTCCCCTGCGTTTGGGAGTCGACGAGCTGAAGACGTATCCCGCGGTCGAGCAGCGGGTGACCATGGAGTGCGCGGGCAACGGACGGGCCCTGCTGACGCCCCGGCCGGTGAGCCAGCCGTGGCTGGTGGAGGCGGTCGGGACGGCCGAGTGGACGGGGGTGCCACTGCGTCTCCTGCTTGCCGAGGCCGGCGTCGAGCCCGACGCGGTGGACGTGGTGTTCACCGGAGCCGATCACGGCGTGGAACGCGGGGTCGAGCAGGACTACCAGCGCGCTCTTCCGCTGGACGTGGCGTCGGGCGCGGAGCCCGAGGTCCTGGTGGCCTACGCGATGAACGGGGCCCCGCTGCCACCGCAGCACGGACATCCCGTGCGGCTCGTGGTTCCGGGCTGGTACGGCATGGCGCATGTGAAGTGGCTCCGGGACATCACGGTGGCCGGCGTGCCGTTCCGGGGATTCCAGCAGTCGGTGGCGTACCGCCTGAGGCAGGAGGCCGCCGACGAGGGGGAGCCGGTCACCCGCATCGCCCCGCGCGCTCTGCTGAGTCCGCCGGGCTTCCCCGACTTCATGTCGCGGGCGCGAGTGGTCCGGCCGAGCGCCGTCACCCTGACCGGACGAGCCTGGTCGGGCCGCGCCCCCGTGACCGGTGTCGAGGTCAGCACGGACGAGGAGCATTCCTGGCACGCGGCCCGGCTCGACCCGCCGGACGATCACCGGTGGGCCTGGCGCGGATGGCGATTCACCTGGACGGCCACCCCCGGCCCTCATGTCCTGAGCGCCCGGGCCACCGACGCCGAAGGCCACACCCAGCCGCTCGATCAGCCGTGGAACCGCGGCGGCTTCGTGAACAACCTGGTCCAGCGGGTCCCCGTGCACTGTGTGCCGTGACCTGTGCGGGGGTACCGCCCCCCGTCGGGCTGCGGGTGCGAGTTCTGGTGTGGGACGCGGTGGGCTGCGGCCTGGGGAACGAAGGCACTTGCCAGCACCCGCAACCGGGTAGGCATACGGGCAGAGCCGGCTTCGTGCCTCACCTGCGGCCGCTCCCTTCACTCCTGCCTGGGGTGAACTCACGGCCGATCACCAGTGCCGGTCATGCACCCCCCGGGGCCCGGGGGCAGGTGCTGCTGCGCGCCGGCTCATTCGCGATCAAAACAAGCAACCGAGCGCAGAGTTCGAGTCAACCTCTTCCTGTAGGCAGGTTTGCTATTTACTTTCATGCGCAGAAATATCGCACTCTTGCGCCCCAGGATAAAAAGCGGGAACCGGCATGTCGCCCGTGTGGATTCGCTGGTGCAATCGATCGAGCGAGCTGATTATGCTTTGCCTGACCTGCCTGTCGTAAGCCTAGGGTTACTCGTCCGTCACAGACGGATCAATTGTCAACCAACGGGGGAGTGAAACTCTGATGACCAAGGTCAAGTTCGCGGCCGGCGTGCTGCTCGCCGCCACACTTGCTGTTCCGACCGGGACCGCGTTCGCGGTCGACGCCTACGGCGGCGGCGCCCACGCATGGACCCCGGCTGCCGGGGATTCCGGTCGTATCGCCATCAAGGACAACAGCGACGACGGCGACGACGCGAAGGCCGAGTACTACCGCTACAACAGCCCGACCACGAAGCGGACGCTGTGGAACCACAGCGGATACGGCACCACCGTCTACTCCGGTGACGGGTCGAAGGTCATACGGTTCCAGGCCTGCGACGACAACGACTGGGCGCCCGACGACTGTTCGGGCTGGAAGACCGCCTGATCAGACGGATCGCTGAACAAGCGGGTACCGGCCGGGCCTCCGTTCCGAACGGGACGGAGGCCCGGCTGTCCTCGTGCGAAAGGACATTTCCTTGAACGACGGCTTGCTGGTGCAGGACCTGCACTACCGGATCGGTAGCCGGCAGCTCCTCAACGGCGTGAGCTTCACCATCGCGGCCGGTGAGTCGGCTGCGGTCACCGGCCCCAGCGGATCCGGAAAGTCGACCCTTCTCAACTGCCTCACCGGACTGATCGCGCCTGACTCGGGCAGCGTGACCGTCGCAGGGCGCCCCCTGACCGGTCTGTCCGGAGCCAAGTTGGCCACAGCGCGACGCGAATTGGTCGGTGTGGTATTCCAGTTCGGTGAACTCCTCCCCGAGTTGACTCCGATCGAGAACGTTGCCCTGCCCGTCCTGCTCGACGGAGGCCGCCACCGCGAGGCATACCGCAGGGCCGAGGAGCTTCTCGGTGAACTCGGTGTCCCCGCCGGTGAAACACCCACGGCGATGCTCTCCGGCGGTGAACGACAGCGAACCGCGGTCGCCCGTGCTCTGATCACCCGACCCCGTGTCCTGCTCGCCGACGAGCCGACCGGCGCGCTGGACTCACAGGCACGGGAGACGGTGGCGAGCTTGCTGTACGCGTCAGCACGGGAACACGGGTGCGCCCTCCTCGTCGTCACCCATGACTTCAGCGTCGCGGGCCACGCGGATCAGGTCCTGCACCTGGAGGACGGCGTGTTGAGGGAGGCGACCACTCGTGCGTAGAGGGGCATGGCGGCAACTCGCCAGCATCGGGAGGACCGCAGGCAGGAGAACAGAGGCAGGGGGATTCCGGTGGTGGGCCCTGTTGGCCGCAGCCTCCGTACTGGCCGCCGCCTTCCTCGGTCTGGCAGCCATTCATGCCGCCTACGACGGCAGAACGGAACGCGCACAGGCCCGCTCCCCGGTG
This sequence comes from Streptomyces sp. NPDC048566, assembly GCF_043199735.1. Classification (NCBI taxonomy): domain Bacteria; kingdom Bacillati; phylum Actinomycetota; class Actinomycetes; order Kitasatosporales; family Streptomycetaceae; genus Streptomyces; species Streptomyces sp. NPDC048566. The sequence continues at coordinate 52,038 of NZ_JBICWL010000016.1, read as the reverse complement.
TTCACGCAGGACAGGTCGAAGGCGGTCGCCATGTGGGCCGAGGACATCGACTCCACCGGCACGGTGCCGCACAACGTGTATCTCGTACGCCCGCTCCGCCCTGACGCTCCGCCGCCGCCGGGACTGTCGCGGTGGCCGAAGCCGGGCGAGGTGATGATGTCACCGGAGCTCGCCCACGCCGGCGGCACGGTGACCGCACGGTACGGGCGCCTGGCAGGGGGCATCAGCCCGCAGGGCCTGGCCTCACCTTCCGAGCGTCTGGCCTACGCACAACCGAAATCGGTGCCCGACAAGGCCGAGTACCCCTGGTTCTACATTTCCTCTTTCGGTACGGCGGGCACTCCGTTCATCCTCGCCGGCGCCGACGGCTCCGAGACCCAGATGGTCCTGGCGTTCGCCGCCCTCACCCTCGTTCCTGCCCTTGCTCTGGCCGTGATCGCGGTTCGGGTCGGCTCGCACGGCCGGGATCGCCGTTCTCACCTCATCCACGCCTTGGGCGGCACCTGGCGGCACCGAGCTGTGCTCAACATGGCGGAGGCCGTGGTGCCGACAGCATCCGGGACCCTGCTCGCCGGCCTGATCTGGGCCGTGGGCATGACGCACGACGTCCGTCTGCCGTTCACTCGGTACGTTGTCGCCGCCCACGACCTGCGCACGCACCTTCCGACCGCCGCCGGGGCGTTGGCGGCATCACTGGCGTCACTTCTTCTTCTGGCTGTCCTCCTGCACCGGGTGGCGCGCAAGCAGAGCAAGTCGAAAACGGGGACCCGGCCAGTGGTCTTCGACACGAGGATCCCGGTCTGGCGGCAGGCCGGATTCGTGGGCGGCGTCCTGATCATCGCCTTCGCCCAGTATCTCACCGGAATCGTCGCCGTGGCCGCGTTCGTGACCGGCACCATCTGTCTGTGGGTGTTCCTGCCGTCCGTGGCCGCGCAGGCGGCCGCCGCACTGGGGCGGCGATTCGCCCGCCGTGGGCGTACTTCGGGGAACGCCGGTCAGTTGATCGGGGGCAGATGGACCCAGACCCGGCCCGGCGTCATCGTCCGTCTCACCACCGCCATGATCATCGCGTTGGGGTTGATGGCGCAGATGCAGGTGTGGAACTCCCGCCACGGTGAATCAGTGCGCAGGGCGGAGGCGACGCAGGGCCGCATCGGCGACACCGTCATCGCCGTCAACGGCTCCCATCTCACCACCGGGCTTCTCGGCCGCCTGGATGCCGCCTTCCCCCCAGGCACCCACGTGATCCTGGCGACGGACCAGCCGGAAGACCACACGATGCTGCTGCAAGGCTCGTGCCCGGCGCTGACCGCGCTCAACCTGCGCTGCACCAGTACCCCCACCCCCGTTCGGCAGGCGGTCACGAGCGCAGGGGATCTCCGGATGGTGGACGAGATCGCTGCGTGGTACAGCCCGAACGTGACGGCACAGGAGGCCGACCTTTCTCATCTGCACGCGGGACTGGACCGCAGTTCGCTCCTCGCCGTCACCCGTGAGCTAGGCCACCTCACACAGGTGAAACAAGCCGTTTTCCGGGTAGTCCCGACCGCCACGGTGGAGGAGCTCGGCGGAAGCCTGCTGATCGGTGCTTACAACCGTGAACGCAACAACGACTGGATCAACCTGTTCGGCTTGGCCGGACTCCTCTTTCTGCTGACCGCCGGGGCGGTCAGCGCGGGCGGCGAGTTCGCCCGTACACGTACCAGCCTGGCACCGCTCGCGGTGATCACCGGCAACCGAGAAGTGTTCGGGAAGGTCACCTTCTGGCACCTGACGGTCCCCCTGCTGGTGTGCACCGCGATCGCCGGACTGGTCACGTCGGTACATTCGGTGTTCTTCGTCGCCACTGTGAAAGAAGGAACCGTCACCTGGGCGAGCATCGGCGCAGGCGTCACGGTGTGCGCCGCGGTCAGCCTCATCATCGGCGCGATCGCCGGACGATCCTCGGTCAAGGCCGCCGCACTGTGGCGGCCCACGGGAGACTGAGCCCTTTCGGCATGGCCACCGACCGGGTGATGGCCCCGGTGCCGGCAGCAGGCATGAATACGACCCGGATCACAGCTGGACGGCATCCTCAACGAGTACGACCGTTGGGGAGACGGACGCGTCGAGGGTGCCGTCCAGGTCCGCTAACGCCTGGGTCCGTGCCAGGCGCATCGCCTCGGCCCGGGTGGGCGCGGGGACGGCCACGTGCGTCCGCGGCGTGACGTACGTGGCGGTCTGCGGTCACTACTCCTCTACCCGACCCGGCGGCGAGTCGGGTGCAGGTGTCGCCACAGCGGAGATGGGCTGGCGCGCGTAAAGGCCCGGCGCAGTCACCACCCCCGCACACCGGCGACCTCCGCCGCTCCGTTGCGGTCCCTCGGGTGTGATCATGCCCACGATTCGTTCCCGGCGGCATCGTGCCTGCTCACAGAGGCTATTCCCGTCACAGTGCACCGTTCGCGCGCTGTATGTCGGGGAAGTCGTCGGGCTGGACTGGACGCGGGGTGGTGGTCGTATGCCACGGTGAACGGACACGAGACCGATCGGCACTACGGACAGGCTGGCGCCGGTCTTTGATTTTCTGGACGTTACCCCCTTCACGGGTTTCCAGATTCTCGCCATCGACGGTCCGCTCCCATCGCGGGAAAGGTCCGCCGTTGGGCTCACTACCCCCGGAAGGGGGCCCGTCCGTCATGCGCATCACCACGATGACCGAAGGTCACCGCGCCCGGATCACTCCCCACGCAGCCATCGACCTTGACGTCCTCCCGGACCTGCGTGCCGCTCTCCATGCCCTGCCCGAACAGGTGACCACCGTGGTGTGGGATCTGCGGGACACCCCGTTCATGGACTCCGCCGGCTTGCACCTGCTCTTCGACCCGCCCACCACCGGCGAGTCCCAGCCCCGGACACGGTGTGTCACCGGGTTGACGCCCCAGCCCCTGCGCCTGCTGCTCACCGCCGAGCAGATCTTCCCCACCCTGAACATCCGGGACGTGGTCTGCGACGACTCCCTGGAACCGACGGCCTAGAACAGGGGTGCCGGTCACCGACCGGCACGCTTCCGTGAGACACCGGCACGCGCCGCCCGCACGGCGCCAGGTGGGCGGCACCGGAGGGTGCTGCGCATCCCTCACCCTCGTCCCTGCTGCGGTGTGCACTCACGGGACAGAAGAACCGCTGCCGGTCCCGACCCGTCACGAAGGCTGGACCACGCCGGCCTTCCGATCACCCCGTGCGGTCGGCGGGGTCTTGGATCGAGGTCGTCTCTCCGGCGGACGGCGGGGCGGTTCGCCGCGGACCGCCAGGGTTGCCGGCCCCGTTGCGACCGCGATCGCACCCTTCGCAACGGGCATCGACCGTCGCCGCGACGCTGTAATCGCCGGTCTGACGCTGCCCTGGAACTCAGGTGTGGTCGAGGGGCACGTCAGCCGGATCAAGATGCGCAAGCGCCACACGTTCGGCCGGGGCCGGCGCGTAACTCCTCGGAAACGAGGAAACGAGTCCTGCTGTCGCAGTCGGCAGTGACGGTCGGCCATGATGCACCAGGGTCAGCCCTGGCGGCCCTCGGAAAGGCTGAACTCCATGAGGAGGCTCTCAGCTTCGCTCGACACCTGCCGGAAGCCGGCCTTCTCCCAGGCGTGCACTGCCCGCACGTTCCCTCTCAGGGGATCGACGGTCACGCGCCGCCATCCAAGAGTCCCGCCCAAGTGCGCAAGAAGCGCGCGAGCGGCATCCGGCCCCAAGCCCCGGCCCCGCGCCTGGGGTGCCAACACCATGTCGATACCACCTTCAGCCACGCCGGCCTGCCAGTACTGGGCGTAGCCCACCGGTGTGCCGTGTGCCAGGACAAGGAAAGACCCCACACGCGGCCGGCGCCGCCCAAGATACTTCTCGGCCACCTCGTCACGCGATATCGGTACGCCACCCCAGTGCTCGACGAAGTCCGGGGAAGCGAACCATCGGCCCAGCAGGTCCACATCATCCTCGGTGGTCGGGATGAGACGGGTCAGCACTCCGTCGAGAACTGCGCCATCGGCCATGAGTCACTCTCCCATGCGACGTGAAAGCGCACGCATGACGGAAAGTTACGGCATCACGAAAGCTGAGCCAGAAGCATTTCTCATGAACGTCTGCGAACGCGTCAATCGCCAACTGCTGCTGAAATCCATCGAGGTCGGGCATCGGGAGAAGTGGCGCCTGGCCCTGGACATCCTCGATGAAACGGCCGGATGGGGCATGGTGCCGCGGTCTCTGTCATGTCGGTACAGCGCACGACCGCCCCGACTGACCGGGTCGACTCCCTCGCAGATCAGCGCCCGCCACCGAGTGCCGGAACGCTCACCCTTGAGCGCAGTCCACGAGGCGTCTCACCCGTCCACTGGCGCAGGGCGCGGTGGAACGAGGTCAGCTCCTCGTACCCGAGGAGGAACGCGATCTCGGTGTAGGACAAGCTGGAGCGGTGCAGATAGGCGCGTGCCAGCCGTTCCCGGGTCTGTGCCAGCACCGTCTGGAACGACGTGCCCTCGGCACCGAGGCGGCGCTGCAGCGTGCGCGGGCTTGTCGCCAGCCCGGCCGCCACGTCGGCCAGCGTCCCCCGCCCCGCCGGCAGGCAGGTCAGCAGCGCGCCGTGCGTGCGGTCGGCCCAGGACGCGGACTCCTCCTGATCGTGCAGGCGGCGGCGCAGGTCCGGCTCCATCTGGTCCCACATGCCGGCGTGTACATCGGCCACGAACGGCCGGTGCATGTCGTAGGGCGAGAAGACCACCTCGGCGCGGCGGCCCGTGGCGAAGTGGACACCGTCGAGGAACTCCCCAACGGCGGACTGGTGTGACGGTGGGGAGGGCACCGTGATCCGCACCGGCCGCACCCGGGCCCCGGTGGCGAGTCGCGCGAAGGCGACCCAAAACAGCAGCTCGAACCGCTCCAGCACGGCGGGCGGCGTGAAGGGGTCGCGGGGGCGCAGCGCGATCCTGAGTCCCCCGTCGATGCGCACGTCCAGCGTCACGGGATAGATGAGCCGCTTGTAGACACCGACCCGCTCGGCTGCCTGAACCAGGTCGTGGCTGGCCAACCCGGCGAAGAGCGGGGCGTCGAAGTGGTCGGCCGACACCGCCGAGGCGACCGCGACGGCCAGGTCGGAGCCGGTGTAGAGGGCCTCTGCCGCCTCCCACAGCGCGAAGAACTCCTCGGCTCCGATCCGCGCCTGAGCGCGCTCGGGGAGGTCCGCCGGCAGTTGGGCGCGGCGCAGCACGGCCACCGGGTCCAGTCCGAGGGCGGGCAGGACCCGGTGCCAGCCGGTGGAGAGTGAATAGGTCGCCATGGGGCTACGCGGCGGCGACCGTGCCGTTCTCGACGAGTTGCTCGAACATGTCCTCCATCGAGTCCTGGAGCGGCCGGTAGACCATGCCGAGTTCGCGGCGGCTCTTGCTGTTGTCCGCGTGCCACTCGACGCCGACGTTGCGGCTGACGAACGTACGGGTCAGCTCGGCACTCGGCGCCGCCAGCCAGACCAGCGGCTTGGGCAGCGCGCGCCTGGGGATGGGGAAGCGGCCTCCGAAGCGGGGGAGCAGGACCTGGGCCAGTCCGAGGACGTCGGTGTCGTGGCCTGCGAGGATGTGGCGGCCGTGGGCGTCGGGGAGGTACCCGGCGGCGATGTGTGCCCGGGCCAGGTCGCGGACGTCGACCACGCCGATCCCCGCACGGGGGGCGCCCCGGCGCATGGTGCCGTCGCCGAGCTGCCGGACGATCGAGAAGCTCTCGGACGTGGGTTGCGCGTTCACCGAGGGGCCGATGACCAGGGCCGGGTTGATGACGACCAGACGCCACCGATCCTGCGCGGCGGCGATGTCCCACGCGGCGCGCTCGGCGAGCAGCTTGGAGTAACTGTAGGGCTGGTAGTCCAACGATGCGGTCGTGTTCCAGACCTCCTCGGTCAGGCGGCCGCCGGGGGCCTTCGCGCAGTCGCTGGCGTCGGTGTAGATCGCTGCGCAGGACGACGTGAGCACGACGCGCTGTACGGAAGGGGTCGCGTTGGCGCTCTCCAGCACGGTGCGCGTGCCCAGGGCGGCCGGGTCGACCAATTCGCGCTGGGGGTCTTTCACCTGTGTCGTGAACGGAGACGCCGTGTGGAACACGACACGGCAGCCCGCCATCGCCTCGGCGTAGGAGCCGTCCGCCAGCAGGTCCGTGGCGAAGAAGCGGATGTCTCCGGGAGCCTTCTCGGCGAAGTCGAGGAGGTGCTGGATCTTCGCGGTGTTGCGGGGGTCGCGTACGGCGGCGTGCACCGTGACACCTGCGTCGAGGAGCCCCTTCACGAGCCACCCGGCGACGTATCCCGTCGCGCCGGTGACCAGGACGGGGGCGGACGTGTCCAGGGGGATGCCGGTCAGGTCTGGTTCTTCTTGCATGCTTCGACCGTACGGCGTCGTACCGTGCACTTCTTGTCGGATCACGCCAGGTCCGTGCCCCGGCATTCACGGGTGGGTTCGGTCCCCTGGGGCGGGGCGGGGCGGGGCGGGGCGGGGCGGGGCGGAGGGGACGTGGCGTGCCCGGGTACCTGCCGCGCGGTTCCACGGTCACGTCCGCCGGCGTGTGGTTCGACCTGAACACACATCGGGCGAGGTGACCGATCCGGTGCATTGCGACCCAGCCGGCTCGTGGGGCCGGTCGAGGGCGGGCCGGAGGTCGACCGCCGTCGGGCGGCCGGCGTCGTCGGTGAGGGTCCCGAGACAGCTTCGGACCTAGGGTCCGAAGCGGGCTTGCTCCTCGCTATGCGGTGGGAGCCTCGGATGCCGGAATGTGCACCTGTGCGGCAAGGGGCCTTCAGGGCGGGGTTCCTGCGTCTGCTGTCGACCCAGGGTCGTAAAGCGTCGTCCAGGGGTGGTGCCGGCTTCGGGACCTGTCGCCTGCGCGGTGCCTGCGTGGGCGTCGCGACTGCTCCAGTCGGCGGTCTGCCGCGGTCCAGATCGACCTTCGTGCAGGCGCCGATACGTCGTCGTGGCACGCCAGGCTGTCTGTAGGGTCTCCTTCGGGCACCACCACACGGAGCGAACCAGGGCCACAGCAGGCGAAGTTGATAGGGCTCCACATGCGATCAAGGATTGGTGGAGCCGTAGGTGTACGCCGAGAGGACGGCCTGATGTGAACACGGGAACAGCAATCGAGATGGTTGCGATTCCTTCGGGCCGGGTGACGCTGTCGGACCGACGGACGCGCAGCAGTTGGCTGGTCGACATCGCGCCGTTCCGGATGTCGGCGTTCCCGGTCACGCAGGCCGGGTACGCACGTGTCACGGGCCGGCGGCCCAGCAGCGTCCAGGGGGACCGGCTGCCGGTGGAAGGTGTGTCGTGGTGGGACGCGGTCCGGTTCTGCAACGCCTTGTCCCGGCAGGAGGGGCGTACACCCGCGTATCGGCTGTGCGTCGATGCGGAGACGGCCGACTGGGACCCATCCGCAGCCGGGTACCGGCTGCCCACCGAGGCCGAGTGGGAACACGCCTGCCGTGCGGGCACTACAGGACCGCGGTACGGAGAGCTCGACAAGGTCGCCTGGTACCAGGGTAATTCCGCTGGGCGGATCCACTCCGTCGGTGGGAAGCAGCCGAACGCATGGGGCCTGTACGACATGCTGGGCAACGTGTGGGACTGGTGCTGGGACGTCTACGACGCTGAGGTGTACGGGACCTACCGGGTTCTCCGTGGCGGTGGTTGGGCGGACGAGCACTGGAGCTGCCGGGCGTCGGTACGCCGTCGCAGTCACCCGACTTTCCGGATCGACGACGTGGGATTTCGCGTCGTGCGCGGAACGTCGCTGTCGCAGGCGTAGAGCTCAACGCCGTTGCGCGAACAGCGTGATGTGCGGGGCGAAGACGTTGCGCGAGGGACGAGATCGCGGTGGTCCGGCCGGCCACGCGCGCAATGGCACCGCTCGGGACGGAGGGATTCGACCCGAGGACAGCCGAAGCGTCCGTCACACAGCGCCTCGGGCACCCGATCGGTGCCGGCTCCCGACCTCCGTGTCAGTGGGGGATGGCATTCTCGGGTCCCATGGATCACTCCGCGCGGATCACCGCATTCGCAGACCTCGTCGGACCGCCGCCCGGCCCGGTGCCCACCGTCGACTGGGCGGCGGTCGAGGGCTGGCTCGGCACCTCGCTGCCAGGTGACTACAAGGTGCTCGTTTCGGCGTACGGTGCGGCCGAGATAGGCGCCTCCGGTGCCGCGATCCGGCTGCACCCTCCGTGCGTCGCTGTCGACGGCCGTTTCGAGTACGCGGCGTGGATCGTCGAGACCCACCGGCACTCGGCGATCCGACCCGGCATGTTCACCGCGCGTCGGCGACGCTTCCTGCCCGAGGAGGGTGGCCTGCTCGCGTTCGCCACGACGAGGAGCGGCGATCACCTCTTCTGGGACACGGGTGCGTCGGACGACCCCGACGAATGGCCGGTCACGCTGATGACCACGAATGTGGCAGTCGGCGTGAACGAGCCGTGGGTGGACTTCGAAGTCCCGCTCTTGGAGCTGCTGTTGACGTTGCTGAGCACCGGCGTGCCGCATCCGGGCGAGCCCGGCGGGCTGCTGGGCCCCCTGCCCCCGCAGATACGCGTCTGGCCGCCGCTGGCCGGCGCCCTGGCATGGACGTCACCGCCTGCGGGCACCGCTGTGGACGCGCGGCAGCACGCGGCGCTCACCGAGGGTTCGGGCCTCGATGCCGTCACGGCACTGGTTCCACCGCCCCTGGAACCGTATCTGGGCGAGGGCACATGGGAGCAGGTTTTCGAGCGGCTCGGCACCCGGCTGCCGCCGGACTTCGTGGCGCTCGCGGAGCGGTACGGAGCCGGCAACTGGAGTTGGTGGCTGGACATGAGTGCGCCACTGTCCCTGGACCGGCCACGGGAGCAGGGGCTCACGGCCACCGTCGAGAGCATGCTCGACGGATACCGCCAGCTGCGTGCCGCCCATCCCCAGTACTATCCGCTGCCCGCGTGGCCCGAGCCCGGCGGCTTCCTGCCGTTCGCGTCGACGATCGACGGGGACCAGATCGGCTGGTGCGCGGACGGCCCGCCCGAGACGTGGCGGGTGGCCGTCAACCCACGCCACTCCGACCAGGAACCGCCCCTGCCCGGCGACTTCACGACGACCCTGCTCACATGGTTGCGTGGCGGCCCCGCCGAATCCGGCTTCCCCGGTCTGACCGGCCGGGACCTGCATCCGCTCGACGTCATGTTCTTCGAACCGTTCAGGCCACCGCCGATGTGACGGCCCCAAGACGTCGGGCCGCGATGCTCAGCACCCCTGCTGGGACGGTGTGGGCGCCTCGAATGAGTGCGGGCGCATCATGGGGCCACCTCGCGCACCAAGAGATGATCTTGGATGCCTTCGTGTTCGCTCTCGCGGACGCTTCTCGCACGGCACCTCCAGGAGGAAGCAATGTCATCGTCGCAAGTGGTCACCCCGGCAGAGAAGCTGGCCGAGGTCAAGAAGCAGGTGGGTCTTCCGCCAATCGTTGCGATCTGCGGCTCCACTCGCTTCATGGCCGAGATGGCCGAGGCTGATGCGCGGGAGACCAAAGCCGGAAGAATCGTCGTCAAGCCGGGTTGCGACCTGAAGGCGCCGCACGCGCTTCCGTCCGATCCTGCCGAGGCTCATGCCCTGAAGGCTCGGCTCGACGAACTGCATCGGTCGAAGATCGTGCTCGCTGATGAGGTGCTCGTCGTCGGCGACTACATCGGCGACAGCACGCGAGCCGAAATCGCCTACGCCCGCTCGCTGGGCAGGCCGGTGCGGTTCACGGACCCCGAAGTCGATCCCGACGCATGATGGGCGATCTCCCCTCTCTGGGGACGGTGTGAGTGGTGTCGGGTCTCTGACGACAAAGGCTCCGACTGACTGGAGGTCCGGCTCGGCGTTCCACGCACCCCGCACACAGGTTAGTGAGTATGGATTCAGCAGTGTGTGAGGTTGGCCGTTGGGCGGTGTTGGACCTGCTACTTTGTGTGCGAGTTGGGTACCAGGGAGGGTGAGTGAGTCAGCCACCGCAGGCGCAGGAGCCGATATCGGCCAGCGATGCCCGTAGGGACGTGTACGGTCTGGTCAAGAGTGCCGTGGACGACGGGGTCACCACGCTGATCCACAAGTCGCTCAACAGGCGGGTCGAGCGGGTTCTGCTGGCTCCGCTGGACCGGTTCCCGGCAGCTCGGAGGTCTGGCGCCTTCCCCCTGTGGACGCTCAGTGCGGCGCAGAAGGAGTTCGGCACCCTCATCACCCGCGCGGCCGGCGGTGAGCCGCAGGTGTTGCGCCGGAACAGTACGCCGATCGCCGTCCTCCTCCCCGCTGATTCCAACGAGCTTGCCCTTTCGTCCGACACGGCCGCGCCTTCGGGTGCGGCGGCCACTGGAGATGCGGTGCCCCCTCAGCCCACTCCCGCCCGTGAGCGGGGCCGGCGCCTCGCGACGCTCGGCGATGCCATCGGCGCCGTCCTCGCGACCGGTTCCACTCCCGGCCTGTCGTTCGGTCTTGCACGCCTGGACGAGGCGACCGGTGGTCTGCACCCGGGCCGCCTGGTTCTGGTCGCGGCCGAACCACAGGTGGGTGGCAGCCTGATCGGCCTCGCCGCCGCCCGCACCGCTCTCGCGGAGAACCGACGCGTTCTGTACGCGGCGTCGGGCCCGTCCGGCACGGACATCACGCGCCGCATCATCGCCGCGGAGGCCGGCGGCGACTACGCCCGCCTCAAGACCGGCACCCTCACCGAAGACGAGCAGAAGGTCGTCGAGCGGCTGCGTCACGCGCCGCTGCTCATCGACGACGGCAGTGATCTGACGGCCGAGGCGATCGCCGACACCGCACCTCTCGCCGACGACCTGGCGCTCGTGGTCGTCGACCGGCTGCAGCGGGCCCACAACCCGCGCCTCCCGCTCTCCGGCGAGCACCTGCCGGAGGCGAGCCAGCTCCTGCGGGAGCTGGCCCGCTCACAGAACGTTCCGGTGCTCGCGGTCGTGGACACCGACGATCCGGCCATCGTGAACCTGCTGGACGCCGACGTCATCCTCACTCTCACCAACGAGCCGGGCCGGCAGGTGACGACCGTGACCGTCGCCGAACGCGACCTGGGCGTCATCGCCACCACCGGCTTGCGCCCCGACCTCGCCCACGCCCGCTTCCTCGACTCCGCCCCCGCCCCGACAGCGCCCACGAAGCACAGCGGCGCGAGCGCGGCGGCCGAGACGCTTCCGGACGCCGTGGGAAGCGCAGCAGACCGTGAACTCGCCGAGGCCGCACTGCCGTTCACCTCGGGTGCTGTCAAGGGGCTTTCTGCGGAGGCGACCCGGCTTCTCGCCGCGCTGCGCACCGCAGTGGACGGCGCGCACGTGAAGGACCTCGACGACCTCCACGCCCCGCTCGCGGAGCTGGCCGCGGCCGGGCTGCGGATGCCCGACGGTCCCGAAGGCCGCCGTCTCGCCACAGCCCTGCACACCTACAACGTCCCTGCCTCCGAACCGGCTCAGGCTGCTGTTCCCGCTCCGGCCGCAGAGGACGTAGCGGTCGTGGAGGACGACATCGAGGTCCGCCGTGACGACGATGACGGGCTGGTCCCGGGGGATGAGCAGGACGAGCCGGAGGGCGCGATCTTCCCGGCCCTGCGGATCCTCAAGGAGTCGGTGGCGCGGTCGAAGATGCACCCGATCCCGGTCGTCCGCACCGAGGACCGTCAGACCGGGCCGTGGCCGTTGATCAGTGAGGACATGGACGGCGAGCCCGGCTGGGTCCACCCCGAGGTCACCAGCACCCGCGTCGCGCACGAGCGCGACGGCAGGCGGGTCCGGCGCGACCGGCTCGACGTGCCGGCCTCCTTCGGCGACGGCCTGATGTGCCTGATCGACCGCAACGGCTCCTTCCCCTCCGCCTGCTCCGCGGTCCCGCTCGCCCCGAACAAGCTCCTGCACACCGGGCCCCTCGACACCTTCGACCGGAGCCAGGCCGGCATCTACCAGATCAGCGTCCCCGTCTGGAACCACCCGGACATGCCGCATCCGCTCGGACGCCTCGCCGACCGGCCTGACGGGCAGGGGCGGGTCTGGGCGACCACCCCGCACGTCAAGATGCTCGAACGCCTCCACCGCGACGGTCACCTCACCGACCCGGTGACGATCCACGATTCCTGGACGGGCAAGGCCAACGAGTCCCTCTTCAAGCCCTTCTACCAGGCCACCAAGGACGCCCGCGCCGAACTGATCCGGGCCGGAGGCGAGCCGTACAAGAACTACAAAACGCGGCTGTCGATCGCCCTGCGTCTGTTGTGGCCCAAGCGCCCGGAGTCGCGATCGCCCTTCTGGCGGCCGGACTGGCGCATGAGCATGGTCGCCGAAGCCTCCGTCCGCCACTGGACCGTCGCCTTCAAAGCCGTCCAGCAAGGGCACACCCTCATCGCCCTGCGCAACGTCGACGCCGCTCTCTTCTGGGTCCCCGACGAGACCGCACCCGACACCTACCGCGTCGGGACCGGGTTCGGTGAAGTGAAGGCCACGTTCATCCAACCCGGCACGTTCATCCCGGAAGGTGACGACTGATGGCCGGACCCACCGGCCGCGGAGGATCCCTCGGAGCCGCCCTCAACGACCTCCTGCGCACCCAGGTCACCCCACGCCACCGGCTGGCCACCTACAACGCCAAACACTGGCACGCCCAGCTCAGTCAGCTCACCGGCACCCGCCGCGGCTACGAAGCCCTGGAGACCGCCGGCCTCGACGTCCGGCCAGGCACCCTGGTCAAGTGGCTGTCGGACGCCGAATACAACGTCCGCGGCAGTTACCGTGCGCTCATCCACACCGCCTACGAGAATGTTGCGGTCGTCCCTGCCGAGCCCCTCACCGACGCCGTCAAGAACGGCCAGTACGAGATCAGCGGCCTGGTAAGAACCGGCAACGACGAACGCGAACGCGGCAACCGCCGCGCCGCGCCCCTGCGTATCGACGCCAGCCGGGGCGACTGGACGGACATCGAGACCCGCTGGCTCGCCGGCGATCTGCGCGGCGACGACCTGGAGGACCTGTTCGTCGACGAGATCATCGTCTCCGACATCGGGGCCGGCACCGACGGATGGGAGTTCGGCGGGAGCAGTTACAGCGTCGAACTCCGTTGACGTCGGCGGCCGTTGTCGCACACGCGGGACCCGCCCGCGACATCCGTGTTAGGCGACGCTCTGGGTGGTGATGAAGAGGCGTGTCAGCGACACTCCCGTTGCACACCGGCTGGGTTCGTGTCTGGGGCTTGGGTGTCTCTTCGTGTGCGACGACACTGTGAACACGAACGCGTTGTCGCCAGGTCATCTACAAAGCGGCGTACGGGCTCGAGTCGGAGCCCGTACGCCGACGCATGCCTCGTCAACCGCTGCGGATCATGGCCTCTTCACGGCCGCGACGGCACAAAGCCACGATCTGCTCGCCGGATTTCTCCGGATGCCAGGACGAAAGTTCCGGCGCCGACGAGGAGCAAGCCTGGGATCGCGAACATGGCGCGCTGGTCACTCTCCAGGACTGCCTCGTACTGGCTCTGGGTGATCTCTACCGTGCCGCGCGCATACGGCGTTGTGTCGAGGGCGAAATAGCGGCCGTCCTTCACCTCGGCCGACTGCAAGTGCCTCTCCGCGGCCAAACTGACGATGATCATCGCGACGCCCGCCATGGTCAATGCCGCAAGCCCCAGCTGAACCCTGCCGGAGAGGCACCGGACTGCCAGCCACATCGAGTGCCGGTCCGCGCCAGTCAAGAACATACGCACCAAAGCAGACATGAAGATCGGGAAGAGCAGCAGGAAAATCACTGGCACCAGCCACCTCGACCCGCTCAGCGGCAAGGATCCAGGAAGCCAGGTGAGCGCGGTCAGCACCAACAGCGCGGTCCCCAGCGCGATCGCGATTCCGCCGTGCAATTTGAATGTCCACCCCATAGTCCGCAGCTTGGCACAGGAACAGTTCCAAGTCGTTGCCGGACCCCGGCAACAATGGACGCCCCCTACCGTCGACGGGAGACGATCTGTATCCCTTCGACCAGATACAGGTTGGGTGAAGGCGAGTTCGCCTTGAGTGACATGGTCCTTTGGTGATTGGGCAGGCTCGCGGTACTTCGTCGTGCTCGGAGCGGGAGCACATCGTGCTCTGCGGAGGCTGGCGGGTGCTGATCGTCGACAACGACGTCCTGCTGGTGGAACGGCAGCTGCGACAAGGCCAGCTGATCTGTCCGTCATGCGGGGCGGTTCTGGCGCCGTGGGGTCATGGCCAGCCGCGGTCGATCCGGGGGGATCTTGGCGCCCGGCTGTTTCTGCGGCCACGCCGTACGCGCTGCTCGGGCTGCAAGGTCACGCACGTGCTCCTGGCGGAGGTGTTTTGGCCGCGGCGGGCGGATGCGGCCGTGGTGATCGGTGCCGGGCTGGAGATAGCCGCCCTTGGCATGGGCCACCGCCAGGTCGCCGCCCACTTGGGCTTGGCTGAGGGCACGGTCCGTGGCTGGTTGCGGACGTTCGCCAGACGGGCCGAGGACGTGCGCCGGCACTTCACCGTTGCTCTGGTCGCGCTCGCGGACGACCCGGTGATGCCGGATGCGGCGTCGTCGGCGTTCGCTGATGCCGTCTCGGCGGTCGCGGCCGCCCATCGGGCGGCTGCGATGAATGGCCGCACATCGGGCGGCTGCGATGAATGGCCGCACATGCTCACGGTGTCGCGGTGGGAGTTCGCTGGGAGGGCGATAGGCGGGAGGCTGCTGACCTCGTCTTCTTCTGCTATTTGATCAACACGGGCTGCCCCTGGGCGGGATCGGAGGGTGCCGGAAGTCTTGATCGTGTCCGCCGGCGAAGCGGCGGGCATTGTTCGAGACGCGAGGTGGGTTGCCTATGTCACCGAGTGAGGACGAGGACCGTCGCCGGGCGGAGCGGGCCCGGCAGGTGGGCCTGTTCCGTTACGGCTTGATCCAGGACCTGATCGACACGAAGCTCACGGCACGTCAGCGTGGGCAGCTCGCCGGCGAACTGGCCGCGAAGGAGCACACCGACCCGTTCGGCCGGCAGGTCAAGGTCGCCCGCGGCACCCTCGACCGCTGGGCCCGCCACTACCGCGCGGGCGGGTTTCCCGCGTTGGTGCCGGCCCAGCGGCAGGTCACCCCGCGGACCCCGGTGGAGGTGCTGGACCTGGCGGCCGCGTTGAAGAAGGAGAACCCTGCCCGCACGGCCGCGCAGATCCAGCGGATCCTGCGGACCACGCAGGGCTGGTCGCCGACCGACCGAACGCTGCAGCGGCACTTCGCCGATGCCGGCCTGACCGGCGCCACCGGCAGCGAGAAGAGCGTGTTCGGGCGGTTCGAGGCCACCCGGGGCAACGAGTTGTGGACCGGGGACGCTGTCCACGGGCCGAGGATCGGCGGACGGAAGACGTACTTGTTCGCGTTCATCGACGACCATAGCCGGGCGATCGTGGGACATCGGTTCGGGTTCGCGGAGGACACCGTCCGCCTGGCCGCGGCCCTGCGGCCGGCGCTGTCTGCCCGCGGGGTCCCGGAGTCGATCTACGTCGACAACGGGTCGGCGTTCGTGGACACGTGGCTGTTGCGGGCGTGCGCGTCCTTGGCCGTCCGCCTCACCCATTCCAAGCCGGGACGGCCTCAGGGCAGGGGGAAGATCGAACGGTTCTTCCGCACCGTTCGTGACCAGTTTCTGGTCGAGCTCGATGAGGAACGTGTCGGTCAGATTGAGCCTTGCTGAGCTGAACAGGCTTTTCACCGCGTGGGTGGAGACGGTCTATCACCGCACGGTGCACTCGGAGACGGGGCAGCCTCCGATCGAACGGTGGCTGGGTTCGATTCCCCGGCCGCTGCCGTTGCCCAGCCCCGCTGATCTTCGGGAGGCGTTTCTGTGGTCGGAGTTCCGGACCGTGACGAAGACCGCGACGGTCAGTCTGCACGGCAACAGCTACGAGGTCGACCCGATGCTGGTCGGGATGAAGGTCGAGCTGGTCTTCGACCCGTTCGACCTGACCGAGATCGAGGTGAGGACTTCGGGCAAGAGCGCGGGCACAGCCGTTCCGCATCGGGTGGGGCGTCATACCCATCCGAAGGCGAGGCCGGAGACACCGCCGGAGTCGGTCCCGCCGACTGGAATCGACTACCTGAAGATCCTCGAGGAGACCCACACGGCGAACACCGCGAAGGGCATCAACTACTCGTCCCTGATGGACGACGGGCGGGGACCGCGATGATCGACCGCGTTCAGGGGTACTTCGGGTTCACCCGGGTCCCGTTCGGCCGGAACCTGGCCCCGTCGATGCTGCACCAGCACCACTCCCATCGGGAAGCCGCCGCCCGCATCGCGTGGTGCATCAACAACCGGGCGATCGGCGTGGTCACCGGCGAAGTCGGATCCGGCAAGACGGTCGCGCTCAAGGGTGCCGTCGCCTCGCTCGACCCGGCCCGGTTCACGGTCATCTACCAGCCCAATCCCGAGGTCGGCATGCGCGGCCTCTATGACCGGATTGTCACCAGTCTGGGCGGGACGCCCAAGTTCCACCTGGCCGCTCTCGCCACCCAGGCGTCAGCCGCTCTGGCCGCCGAGGTCGACGAGCGGGGAAGGACGCCGGCCGTGGTGATCGATGAGTCGCACCTGCTCGACCACCAGGAGCTGGACGCGATCCGCATGCTCACCAACTACGACATGGACTCCACGACGCCGTTCGCGGTGTTGCTGATCGGTCAGCCAACCCTCCGCAAGCGGATGAAGCACGGCGTCCTGGCCGCTCTGGACCAGCGGATCTCGATCAGCTACCAGATGCCCACGATGACGAAGGAGGAGACCGCCAGCTACATCAAGCACCACCTCACGATCGCCGGGCGAGAGGACACGCTGTTCTCCGACGACGCCGTCGAGCTCATCCACCTCACCAGCCGCGGCCTGCCCCGATCGGTCAACAACATCGCCTGGCAGTCCCTCATCGCCGCCTTCGCCGAGGAGAAGGGAATCGTCGACGAGTCCTCCACCCGGACCGCCATCACCGAGACCCACGCGACAGAGTGAGCACGAAGCCGACACCGTGTTCACGACGACCCCGGCGGCCTGACGGCCGCCGGGGTCGTTTCATCCCATCCCATCGCCAACCAGCACGTCGCCCTCATGCTCATCTTCAGCGTCGCTCAACAGCCCCGCTTCACAGGCCCCGGCTGACCACGTCCAGTGTGACGTTCAGCGCCAACCGGACGTCCTCCTCGGGCAGGGTGCGCAGGGGGCCCTCGATGAGGAGATGGCTCAGGCCGTGCACGGCCGACCATGCGGCGTACTCGGCGCCCGGGCGGCGTTGCGGGGGAATGGCGCCCGTCTCGGCGAGCTCGTCGAGGCACCCTGTCAGCAACCGGAACGGGTGAGGCCCGCCGTCGTTCAGCTCCGAGGTGGGGACCGGAGCGTCGTGCGTGGCGGTGAACGCGGTCGTGAACCAGCCGGGTTCGGCACGCGCGAACTCCACATAGGCCCGTCCTAGTGCGTCGAGCCGGGCGCGGGCACGCGGCACGGGACGGCTCTCGTCGACGGCCGAAAGCTGGCTGAGCATCAAGGTGCCGAGGTTCTCCATGCAGCGCTCGGCAACCGCGGCGATCAGGGCATCGTGGCTGGAGAAGTGCCGGTAGGCGGCGTTGTGCGAGACGCCGGCCTCGCGGCTGACGGCGCGCAGGACCACGGCCTGCGGTCCTCCGGCTCGTGCGAGTTCCAGGCCGGCCTGTACGAGGGCCTGCCGCAGGTTTCCGTGGTGATAGCGCTGCGCTGGCACGGCGCCGCCCTTCTCATGTTGACAGTGTCACCCGGGTGTGGGAGAGTCTCGGTCACACACATGTTACCAGCGTCAACATTGTGTAGGAGGCACCATGCCCTCTCTCGCACGTACTCACCGACCGTGGCTGGTCCTCGCGACGGTGTGTCTGGCGGCCTTCGCGATCACCCTGGACACCACGATCGTCAACGTGGCGCTCCCGGATCTCAGCCGCCAACTCGACGCCTCCACGCGAGACCTGCAGTGGATCGTCGACGCCTACAATCTTTCCTTCGCCTCCCTCGTCCTGACCGCCGGGTCGCTCGGGGACCGCTTCGGGCGCAGGCCGGCCCTTCTCGTGGGCCTGGCGGGGTTCGCAGTGAGCAGCGCCTGGGGCGCTCTGGTGGACTCCGCCCCGGCTCTGATCGCCATCCGCTTCCTCATGGGCGCCTGCGCCGCCGTCATCTTCCCCACCACCTTGTCGATCATCACCAACACCTTCCCCGACGCCCGCGACAGAGCCAAGGCCGTAGGGCTGTGGGGAGCCGTCACCGGTCTCGGAGTCGCCGTCGGGCCCGTCATCGGCGGTGTCCTCCTGGCCCGATTCACCTGGCCGGCGGTGTTCGTCGGCCTCGTACCCGCCGCCACCGCCGGTCTCATCGCCGCCTGGATCTGGGTGCCCGAATCCCGCGACGCGCGGAGCGCGCGCCTCGACCCGTGGGGACTGCTGCTGTCCTCCGCCGCCGTGGGCACGCTGGTGTACACGATCATCGAGGCGCCCGGTCGCGGTTGGAGCGCCCCCGCCAGCCTCGCCGGGTTCGCCGCCAGCGCGCTTCTCGTCACCCTCTTCATCACGGTGGAACGCGGCCGCCGAACCCCCATGATCGACCTGCAACTCTTCCGCCGGCCCGCCTTCTCCGCGGCCAGCCTCGCCGTGACGCTCGCCTTCTTCTCGCTCTTCGGCTTCATCTTCCTGGTGACGCAGTACTTCCAGTTCATCAGGGGGTACGGCACGCTCTCCACCGGGACACGCATCCTTCCGGTAGCCGTCACCATCGCCATCGGATCGATCGGTGGCGTCCGCCTGGCCGCACACGCCGGCACCCGCGTCACGGTCATGACGGGCCTGGCGTTGCTGGCCACCTCCTTCGGTTGGATCGCGCTCTCGCCCACCTTCATGCCCTATGCCACCGTGGTCGGCCAGATGATCCTCATGGGTCTGGGCCTCGGGCTCACGACGGCTCCCGCCACGGAATCCATCCTCAGTGTTCTGCCCCCGGCGAAAGCGGGCATCGGATCCGCTGTCAACGACGCCACCCGCGAGACCGGCGGAACCCTCGGCGTCGCCGTGCTGGGCAGCATCTTCACCACGCTGTACAGCAGCCACCTGCCCGACACGCCCTTCGGGCGGGTCCCCGCATCGGAACTGGAGGCGGGTCGGCACTCGGTGGGGCACGCTCTGGCGACCGCTGCCTCGGACGGGACGGCGTCCGGCCAACTGCTGGACGCCGTGCAGGAGAGTTTCATGCGGGGCTTCCACGTCGCCTGCCTCGTCGCGGCCTGCATCTGCCTGGCCGGAGTCGCCGGTGCCGGCGCCCTGCCCGGTCGCCGTTCGGCGGAACCTACGGGCCCCGCCACCTCGATCCCCGAGCCGGCCGCCACGAAAGTCGCTCACCCGTAGTGCTGACTGCGGCGCGGAGCCCCGCGAATCTCCCTCGCGGGCGGGACGGCTCTCCGAGCGCCTTCCCGGCTGCTGCGCCCGCTCCCGTGCTGATCGCTGCGACATCCCCTCGATCGAGGTCGAGATGCGGGTCAGGCGTTCCCGGGTCACGGTGTGGGGAAGGTTGTCGTCGAGCTCCCGGGAGAGCCATGATCATCAAGTTCCTGTACGACAAAGGCCTGCGCAGCGAGCACGCCAACTCCATCGCTTGCCTCACGATCGGCCTGTCCGTCGCGTCGTGGGTGACCTCGCTGGAGGTCGAGCCGGCGGGCATCGAGCGGGCTGACCGGTGGGGCATCTTCGTCGCCACATGGCCGGCCACCTGGTTCGGGCTCGGCCAGGCACTCGCCACCTACGAACGCGGCCTGACTACCTCGGCCTGACTGCCTGAGCCGCGCCCGGACAGCGACGGGCGCGCGCCCTGGTGCCGCCCAGCGGTTGGCCCCACCGCTGGGCGGCCGGAGCGGGAAGCCCGTACATTCCGATCCGCCTCGGACCGACGCCCTCGCGTGCTGTCCTGCCGGACGTCCACCGCGCCGGTGTGCGAGAGGCCGGATATCCACGCGGTGCTCGACCTGCCCCTGTCCCTGATACTGGACCGCGAGCGCGGCACGGAGCGCACGAGGGAGCTGCCGGTGCGGATGAGCGTCGCGCGATGGCACGGTGATCCGCTCCTGCGCTGGCGCATCGACGTCGACAACACCGTGCACGACCACCGGCTGCGACTCCAAGCGCCCACGGCGTCGGGGGCGGCAGGTCAAAGAGAGGGAAGGACGTCCCACACGACCTCGACGCCCGCCATGGAACCCCCGGCGTGGCGGTCGCGGGCGTGCTGGCGGGCCTCGTCGAAGACGGCGCCGATGTCCTCGTCGGCGACGATCACCCGGCCCATGTAGCCGCACCGTTCGCACCGGGCGTACACCAGCGCGACGGAGTTTCGCCGAAGGAAGTCGGACTGTTCCATGTGTGCCTCCGCAGCCGTCTTCGGGAGGCGGCAGTGCGATGGATGCGCAAGCACGCGTGCCTAGCCGTCGGCTTTCCGTTCGGATGGCGCTCGGGCACGTCGAACTCGTCCGGCCGCCGTCCGAGGGCTGCGGCCGGACGAGCCCGGCGCGGCGCGCGTTGTGCCGGACGGTGCCCGCATGTTGGGCCCGGTGGCCTGGCCATCCGCACCGAGGCGCCGCGGGGCCAGGCGCAGCGGAGTGCGCCGTCCGCGCCCGCCGAGGGCCGCGGCGCCTCGTGTTCTGGGCCGTCACGTTGTGGTGGGTCCCGAGCCCTCGTCGCGCTGCTCGTAGTTGGCGAGTGCGAGGCCGAGGGCGAAGAAGGTGGGAGCCCACTCGCCGACGAAGATGCCCCAGCGGTCGGCGCGCTCGACGTTCTCCGTCCTGCTGGAGGTCAGCCACGACACGAGGGACAGTCCGATGGACGCGGAGGCCGCCAGGTAGGCGTGCTCGCTCGTGACCCCCGCGTCGTGCAGCCTTTTCACGATCATGTCGGCTTCCTTTCGATGGAGCGCGGAACATTATGTATCGAATGGTGTGAAGAGAGACAAAAAATCTTCGGGTGGGAATCCGTGAACGGATGCGCGCCGCGTCGGAACGGAAGAAGACCGGCTTGGACCGAAGACGCCCGCGGCTGTGTGTGGGCCTCGACTCGCAGGTCATGGGGGAGGTGCCGCGTTCGAACGCCGTCCCCTCAGGGCTGCCGTGCCGGCCTTCGGCGTCGGCAGACGGGTGGGCGCCCGGGGGTCAATGGTCCGGGCCACCGGATCGGATCAGAGGCGAGGTCACCGCAGGCGGGGCAAGGATCGGCCCGAGCAGGCGCCGAGCAGGTCAGGCCGACAATGCACGAAAGGTAAGGCCAAGGCCGACGATCACGACCAGGAGTGCTGTCGCCGGGGGACCGATGCGGGTCAGTACTTGAACGGCCCGATGGCGGATGCCGGAAGGAGATCGGAGGCGAGCTTCGATCCGTTCCCGCAGGCGCACCAGGAGGAGCCCGACGAGAGTGAGCGTTGCCGCCATGCCGAGGCCGTAGGCGATGACCAGGAGCACGCCGAAAGCAGTCCGCCCCAGTGCCACCGCGCCGAGGAGGACGACGAGTGCCGACGGGCTGGGAACGAGTCCGCCGGCGATACCCATCCCGATGAGCCCGCCTCGGCCGGTACGGCCGGGGCTGAGGCCGTGGTGGTGATCCGGAGGGGTGGCCGTGTCGCTCGGAGGCTTCTGGAGGATGGCCACGCCGGCGACCCCCGACTGTGGGCCGAGCCGCCCCGACGGCCGACCGTCATGGAGGTCGGGTGCGTGGCCGTGGTCGTGAGGCGCATGATCGCCGTGACCGTGACCGTGACCGTGATGGTGCTGCCCGTGGCTGCCGTGATGGTGGTGGTGTCCGACGCCGTGATGGTGGTGGCCCTGCTGGGGCCGGTTGCGCAGGGCTGAGGTGAGGAGCCACAGGCCGATACCTGTGACGATCACACCGCTCGCTGCCCCGAGCCAGTTCAGGACTGTCTCACCGGCCAGGTGGGTGGCGGCGGGGAGCGCGAGTCCGAGGACGAGTACCCCCGCCGTGTGGGTGAGGGTGACGGTGGCTCCGACGGTGACGGCGTCGCGTCGGGTTCCGCGGCGTCCCGCGAGGTAGGAGGCCATGATGGTCTTGCCGTGTCCCGGGAGGAGTGCGTGTGAGGCCCCGAGGATCAGGGCGAGCAGCACGGCCAGCAGCCCGATGGGCACGGTGAGTTCGCGGGAGCCGACCAGCGAGTCGAACAGGGACGCGGTCCTTCCGAGGACCTGGTTGAACCAGCCGGTCCCGGCCGGCGCTGTAGCGTCGGGGGCAGCGACGGTGCCGTCACCGGGAGTGGTGTGCAGGTGGGTGCTGCGCTGGTCGAGCGGGCCGGCCGCTGGGTCGCGGGGGTAGTGACGCAGTTCGTCCGTGGGGGAGAGCGAGGGCAGACTGCTACCGGTGGCCCGGACGCCATGGCCCTGGACGGTCATCTCGCGCCAGCCGATGCGCTGCGTGTCGTAGGTGGTACGCAGGTCGATGTCGGCGGGCCGCGAGAGGTTGGCCGCTGTTGTGTACCTGCAGGTGAGGCGGCTGGTTTTGAGGCCCGCCTCACCGGCTTCGTAGGTCAGGCCCGCCGACGCTGCTTCCCAGTCGATGGGGTGTCCCTCCACGCTGGCGTGGAGTTGGCGGCCCAGCCTCGCGCAGCCGGCTTCGGCGTACGTGCGTCTCTCGCCGTTCGAGACCGCTCCGTCGTGGTCGGCATCGACGACGGAGCGTTCCTGGAGCGTCGAGATCTCCGCGCGGTCCACGACGACCAGGGCGTCGAGACGCTCGGGGAAGAGGCTCAGACCGGTGTGGTAGTTGACGGTGAAGTTGCCCAATGGGTGTGCGGGGGCTGCGAGCGCGGGGGAGACGCCGCCTGCGGCGGCCAGAGCGACCGACGCCGCTGTCAGTGCTGCGCGGTGCATGGTGTGGGTCATGGAGTGTGGTCGATCCGCTGGAGCAGGGCACGCGCGGTGACCGCGTGCAGGGGATGGAAGTGCGGTTCGGTGCGCAGGGCCGCTTCGAGGTCGGAACGCGCTGCGACGTCGTCGCCGAGGGAGTGCCGGATGACCGCGCGGTGGTAGCGGTAGAGCGCGCTGCGGGTTCCGAGGGCGAGGGCCTGGTTTGCCTGGTCGAGGGCCGCACGGTCGCGTCCAGCACGGTGCAGGGCCCAGGCGCAGGCGTCGTGGACGGCGATGAACGGGCGTGACGTGAGAGCTGTCTGGGCCATCTCGACGGCTCGCTCGGGGTCGCCGTGGTCGGCTTCGAAGAGGATCGCGTCGGTGTCCGCGGGCGTGGTGCCGGCCTGCCGGATCGCTTCCTGTCCTCGCAGGACGGCGTACTGGGCTGACGCCTGTTCCTTGTGGCCCAGGGACTGCTGGAGTTCGCCGAGCCCGAGAAGGTAGTGGGGAAGGGGGGCGACGGCGATCGCCGCCTCGAAGTCGTCGATGGCCTGCCGCGTCATTCCCAGGGCCGCCTCGGCACGTGCGCGGGCTTCGTGCAGGGCTGAGTCCCGTGGCGCGGTGCGCAGTCCCGTCTCGGCCTCCCTCAGCGCCTGGCGGGCGTCACCGGCCTGCAGGGCGAGGCCGGACAGCACGGTGTGAGCGAACGAGCGTTCCCCGGTGGTGGAGGCGGCGTTGAGTGACCTCCGCATGAGGGCGACTGCCTGGTCGGTGTCGCCGCGCAGTTCGAAGGTGTAGGAGGCGCGGGCGAGGGCCGACGCGTCGGGTCGCAGGTCGTTCATGCGCTGCACGGCTCGGTAGGACTCGGGGTACCGGCCGAGTTGGGTGTAGGCGTCGGCGAGGACGCCGTAGGCGACGGGGTTGTAGGGATCGGTCCCGGTGGCTTGCCGGGCCCAGTCGAGCGCGGTGGCGAAGTCGTGGCGGGCCGCCGCGAGCGCCCCCATGCCGATCTCGGCGTTGAGGTTGTCGTCGGGTTGTACGGCCAGCGATCGGCGTAGTGCCGATTCGGCCCGGTCGTAGGTCGCGGGGTCGGCGGTGGTGCGGGCCTGCTGGACGTAGCCCATGCCCAGGGCCGCCCACGAGGCGGCGTCCTGGGGCACGTGTTTCACGCGGGCCTGAAGCGCGGGGATGGAACCTCTGGCCGGGGCCGGGTGGGAGGCGGTTGCTCCTGTGGTGCCGGCGTCGGGGGCGAGGCCGATGGCGCCGGCGGTGAACAAGGTGGCGCCGAGTGCCAGCGCGATGACGGCGCTGCGCATCGGGTGGCGTGATGGCGACCGATCAGGTGGGGATGATCGTTCGAGCGTGGTGGTGCGCATGGTGGCTCCCTGCTGATGAGCCGGTGACCGGCCCGCCGCGGCGGGCCGGTCACCGGCGAGATACCTCGTGCCGGGAGGCGTCAGCTGGACTTGTTCCGGCGACGCAGCCGCCAGCCGCCCACGCCCAGCATCAGGGAGCCCAGAACGCCTGCACCGGCAGCGCTGGGGGTCTTCAGCGACGACTGGCGAGTGTCGTTGGCACCGGGTCCGCTGTTCACGGACTTGGAGTGCGGCAGGGCGAGGTAGGGGAACGACGTGCCGAAGGGCACCTCGTTGGCGTCGACCTTGTCGCCGTCGGCCAGCGCGGGCACGAGCTTGCCGGTCTGGACCGCACCCTCGACGGCCTGGAGAGAGATGTCGATGACGTCGTCGGTGAGGCGACGTCCGTTGGGGAAGCCGGCCAGGTCACCCGCCAGGACTCCGTACCGCTGGGGGTTGGCGGTGGGGGGCACGGCCATGTTGAGGCGCAGTTCCTCGGCGGGGACGATGCGCCGCGCGTTGGCGTCCTTGTTCAGCCGGTGGGCGTTGAGGTCGGCCTTGATGGGGCCGCACGCCTTGCAGATGCCGGTGAGGTAGATCTCGGCGAGGTCGTTGCGCGGAGCGGCGGGCGCGGGGACCCCGTAGACCTTCTGGATCAGCTTGGGCAGGATCGGGTCGTAGACCTTGGCCACCACGGGCTTGACGGTGCGGTCCTGGTCCGGGTTGAGCGTGTTGAAGGCGTCCTTGTACTTCAGCGGGACGACGACTTCGTTGACCAGCGGGTTGCCCAGACGGGACACCTGGCGCCACCTGTCGTGCCGGGTGCGGGAGTCGGAGATCTGGACACCCTTGCGGTCGGTCGTGGACCACACGCCGATGACCGGGTTGCGTGAGGCGTTGCCTCTGAGGGCGAGTTCCTTCTTGGGGATCTGCAGGGCCACGGAGTTCACGTTGTATCCGGCCAGGGTGTCCTGGCCCCGCTCGGACAGGTTGCCGCCGTAGAGCAGATCGAAGACCCGCAGATCCGCGAAGAAGGGGTCGTCGGCCTGACCGGCGAACGTCTTGCCGCCACCGGGGAGCGGGCGCACGGCCTGGTTCCGCAGCGCGCCGTAGTTCGGCATGGAGGCGGGACCCACCCGCGACGGCGCCACCGGCACGTTCGACTTGATGGTCCTGCTGCGGCCGTGCTTGGTGACGACCAGGTCGTACACCTGGCGGAAGTTGAGATCCGGGTCGGTGAGCGAGGTGACCTGGCCGGTGTTGTAGAGGAACTGGTTGGCCGCGTCCCGGATCAAGTTGCGGAAGCGCCAGGTGTAGGTGACGTCCGCCTTCCCGTCACCATCGTTGTCGATCTTGATGTTGTAGCGGGCGTCGTCCGCGAAGGCGTAGAAGTTCGGACCGCCATTGGGCTCCTCGAAGGGGATCCAGTTCGCGACGAAGGTGACGCTGTCTGTCTTGTCGCGGCTGGTGAACGCGTAGACGTCGGTGTTGTCCGCGCGGGGGTCGCCGGCGATGAGCGGTGCCTCGCGGTGGCTCGAGGCCTGACTGACGCCGGGCGCCAGGCTCACGATGCTCACCGCGGTCGCGAGCGCGCCGGTGCCGAGCGCGAGCAGGGAGTGGTCCAGGGCCCGTCGCGAACGGGGCCTGGTGGTCGTTGCCTTCACAGGGTTCCTTCCGGAAGCGAACTCCACCCGCCGACCTGAGGGGCGATCGGATGGAGTGATGGGGAGGTGGCTTGACGGTCGGCACCGCGGCGAGCGGACTCGCACTGTCCAGGACGGCATGAAAGGCAACGGGGAATGCCGGCCGGAGACACATCACCACGCAAGCACTGCGCAGCGGCAGGAAAGCACGATCGGTACCCCGGCCGTGCCGCGCGATCGTGGCCAACGTCTCGGCGCGGAGGGTGACCTGACAGGGAAACGCCAGGTGGGAGCCGTGGATGTAGCTCGATCGGAGCCTCGGATTCCGATGCCGACACGGTGGCGTTCCTTAGGCTGTCCGGGGAATCGGTCCACTATCGCAATACATGTGCAAGTGGCCTGTGACGTGGGCGGTTCAGCAGAACGCTCGCCGCCCGGATGCATGCGCGTCTCGCCCGGGGCACGTCGAGGTGCAGCTCAGCGGTTCGGGCCCGTGGCGACAGTGCGGGCGGCGGTGCCGAAGCCGCCGCCCGCACTGGTCCCCGTGAACGCGATGGTCACGGGGACGTCCAGTCCGCGCCGCCCCGTCAGCGGCGGTGGACTGGAGATCTCGGCCCTCTCCGGAGATGCGGGAGTGCGGCGTGCGACGTCTTGTCGCGGCCGACGCCCCTGCTCTCCGCGGGCCCTCACCGATAGCTCCGACGCTGCGGGCGGGTCGGCTTGGCCGGAAGATCCCGATTCGCTCGATTGGGTGACACGCGGCCCTTGGTCCGCACACGGTCTTACGTGCCCTGACGCGGCGGCATACCCCGGGACCGGTCTGTGCACGCCGAGTACGGGCTGCCCTCAGCTCTGCTGGTGATCCCGGGTGTTGTGCTGCCACCACAACCAAATGCCGCCACAACCAACCCTGAGCGGTGTGCGGACGCAACCACGCTCGGCAGGACCCCCTCGAACACGGGCGGATCGCCCAATGCCTCGGAGGGTCGGAAGCCGGTCACCTGCGAACGGCTGCCACGCAGCGAGCCCTCTCGCTACGCCAATTCCTTGCGCATCAACGTGCACATCGTTTCGTAGCGATGCACTGTCCCGTCGGGTGCCTGCTCGTCCCACGCGTCGGGCAGATGGCTGTAGGCAACGTATCCGAGTCGCTCGTAGAGCGCACGAGCACGCGAGTTGCCGTCCTCGACACTCAGCTCCGCGTACCGCAGCCTCCGGTCCCTGATGCGCTGTTCCGCACCCGCGATGAGGATGCTGCCGATGCCGCAGGACTGCAGCGCGGGATGGACCGCCAGTTGCCAGAGCGTGCCCACGCCATCCTTGACTCCGTAGTCGACGCCGCCCTTGGCGATCGGAACATCACGGAACGCACAGACGGCCAGATAGTCCACTTCGCGAGACTGTACGCGCTTCAACTGCTCCGCGACGCGCGCGAGATGCCGAGGAGTACCTGCCCAGGCAAGCGACGCCAGATCTGCATGCGTCAGATCGCGCACAGCCAAGCTCAACACCACATCGGTCACTTGCAACGCCTCCTGCGTGCCAGCCTTCACCACGGCAGCATCCGGGGCAACGCATATTCCCCTGCCGGACCGTCACCGCGGCAGAACGGCGCTGTTCGGTCTGCTGCATGATCGGGCGACGGCGGGGCCTATGCATCCAGGGCTGCGAACGGGGCAATGACGGCCTCGCACTCGACGGAGGGCACTCGGCTCAGACGTCGTTGCCGTCTGCGCCGGGGGTGGGACCGGTCGATCCAGGCGAGGATCGGGGGCGCGCCACTCCTGGCGAGTGGCGCAGGCGTGGCGTTCGAGCATGTTCTTCTGCAGGAGTGCGAAGAACCTCTCCATCGCCGCGGTGTCGCCGGCGGCCCCGACTCGCCTCATCGAGCCGACAAGGCCGCGTCGAGTGAGTACGAGGGCGACACCTCCATCCTTTCGCGACCGCAACGGTGAGCCGCGGTCCGCATTCACCCCCGTGTCCGGTCACCGGTGATCCGTCCAGCAGCCGCTCTACGGGGCAGCCCTGGGACGTGGCAGAGAGCAGACGGCAGGACCTCGTGTCGAGAACGGCATCAGGGTTGTCTATCGTCTTCGCGTGCGAACAATGGTGATGATCGCCCTGAGGGCGGAGGACATGAAGTGGTGACGCCCCGGTGGCCGCGTCTTCGCCATCCGGCGCAGGCGGTCGTGGCCGGCTTCGCCACAGCGATCGCCGCCGGGACGGGCCTGCTCATGCTGCCGATGGCCAAGGTGGGGCCCGGTGGTGCCGGTGTGCTGGAGGCGTTGTTCACCTCTACCTCTGCGGTATGTGTGACCGGCCTGACCGTGGTGGACACACCCGAGTACTGGACCGGATTCGGGCAGGCGGTCGTCCTGGGGCTCATTCAGGTGGGCGGCTTCGGCATCATGACCTTCGCCTCCCTCCTGGTGCTGCTGGTCTCCAACCGCATGGGCCTCAAAGCACGCATGACAGCCGCTGCGGAGACCAAGACGCTCGGACTCGGAGACGTCCGCTCGGTCGTGACCGGTGTCGTCAAGGTCAGCCTCCTGCTGGAGGCCGTCACCGCCGTGGTGCTGGCCCTGCGGTTCGCGCTCGCCTATGACGAGCCCTGGCCACGAGCTGCATGGCTGGGTCTCTTTCACGCTGTCTCGGCGTTCAACAACGCCGGTTTCGCGCTGTACTCCGACAACCTGATGGGCTTCGTCACCGATCCGTGGATCTGCCTGCCCGTCGCGCTGGCCGTCATCGCCGGCGGACTCGGCTTCCCCGTTCTGTTCGAGCTGCGTCGTCGGTTCCGCAAGCCGCGCGGCTGGACGCTGCACACCAAGATCGTGCTGTGGGCCACCGGCGTCTTCCTGGTCGGCGGCAGCGCCTTCATCACCGCGCTCGAGTGGACCAACCCGGCCACCCTGGGACCGCTGGACGCCCCGGGAAAGCTGCTGGCCGGCTTCTTCCAGGGAGTCATGCCACGTACGGCCGGCTTCAACAGCATCGACACCTCCCAGATGAACCCGGCGAGCTGGCTGGGCACCGACGTGCTGATGTTCATCGGCGGCGCGAGCGCGGGAACCGCCGGCGGCATCAAGGTGACCACCTTCGCCGTGTTGTTCTTCGTCATATACGCCGAGATCCGCGGGGAGGGTGCGGTCAACATCTTCCACCGCCGCCTGCCCGGGGAGATCCAGCGTCAGGCCCTCACCGTGGTCCTGCTGTCCGTGGCGGCCGTCGCCGTCACCACCGTGACCTTCATGGTCTTCTCCGATCACAGCCTGGACGAGTCACTGTTCGAGGTCACTTCCGCGTTCGCCACCGTCGGCCTCTCCACGGGCATCACCGCCGATCTGGCCCCCGGGCTGCAACTGCTGCTGATCGCGCTGATGTTCATCGGCCGGCTCGGCCCCATCACCGTCGCCTCCGCGCTTGCCCTGCGCAGCCGCCACCGCCTGTACGACCTCCCCGAGGAGAGACCCATCATTGGCTAGGAAACCCGCCCCCGGGAAGCGCCGTAGGGGAATGCGAGGCTCCGTCGTCGTCATCGGCCTGGGCCGCTTCGGCCGTGCACTGGCCCTGGAGCTCATCGACGAGGACACCGAGGTCCTCGGCATCGACGAGAACGCCGAAGTGGTTCAGGCCCTTGCCGGGTCGCTCACCCACGCCGTGCGGGCCGACTCGACGAAGGAGGACGCTCTGCGCCAGCTGGGTGTCCACGAGTTCGACCGTGCCGTCGTGGCCATCGGCACCGATCTCGAAGCCAGTATCCTCACCGCCTCGCTGCTGATCTCCTTCGGTATAGAGAACGTTTGGGCCAAGGCCATCAGCGAGGCCCACGGCCGCATTCTCACCCAACTCGGCGTCCATCACGTCGTCTACCCCGAGCACGACATGGGGCAGCGCGTCGCCCACCTCGTACGGGGCCGCATGCTCGACTACATCGAGTTCGAGGACGACTTCGCCATGGTCAAGACTCAGCCCCCCGCAGACATCATCGGCCTTCCCCTGGCCGAGAGCGCCGTCCGCTCCCGCTTCGGCGTCACCGTCGTGGCGATCAAACGCCCCGGTGAAGGCTTCACCTACGCCACCCCCGAGACCGTCGTGGAGGCGAACGACACCGTCATCGTCGCCGGACGTACGCGCGCCACCGAGCGGTTCAGCGAACTCCAGTAGATCCTGCCCCTGCAAGCAATGGCGCCGGATCTCCGGGGGCGGCGCGCACCATGCCGTCGAAGGCCCGGACCGGCTCATTCCGGAGTGGCTCCGTGGACGTTGTGCCAGAGATGCCATCGGTCGGCGCCCCGGGCCGCGGCGGGCAGAGAGCGGTGAACGGCGTCGGCGTAGGCCGGTAGGCGAGACCACGGACGGGCCGTCAAGGGTGTGTCCCGTCAACGGCTGATCTTGGTTGTTGAGGTTCAGTGGCTGGTGGTGGGGGTGAGGCGTCCTTCGAAGGCGATCTGGAAGGCGTTAAGAGGTCCTAAGGTGTCGGACGGGTCGGTGGGTGATCAGGCAGGTGGCGAGGCCGAGGACGGCTTCGTGGATGTCGTCGCGTCGTTCCCAGCGGATCCGTAACCGTAGGAAGCCGTGTAGCCAGGCGATCGTGCGCTCGACCACCCAGCGGAAGATGCCCAGGCCGGAGCCGTGTTCCACGCCTCGTTCGGCGATGACGGGGCGGATGCCGCGCTGCCAGAGCAGACGACGGTATTTGTCGTGGTCGTATCCGCGGTCGGCGAGCAGGGCATCGGGGGTGTGTCGAGGCCGCCCGACGACTCCCGCCACCGATGGAATCTTGTCCAGCAGAGGCAGCAACTGCGTGACGTCGTTGCGTTTCCGCTGGTCAGCGACACCGCGAGCGGGATGCCCTGGGCGTCGGTGACGACGTGGTGCTTGCTGCCCGGCCGTGCGCGGTCGACCGGGTTGGTCCGCTCTTGAGCCCCGCCGAGCGGCCCGCACGTGGGAAGAGTCGATCACCGCCCGCGACCAGTCCGGCTTGTCCTTCGACCGCCGCTTCTGCAGTAGCACCAGGTGCAGTTCGTCCCACACGCCGGCCTCGTTCCACGCAGTCAGGCGCCGCCAGCAGGTCATGCCCGAGCCGAAGCCCAGCTCCTGGGGCAGGTACTCCCACTGGATCCCGGTGTGCAGCACGAACAGGACCCGCACAGGGCCTGCCGGTCCGGAACCCGCGGTCTGCCATCGACCAGCTTCGGCGCCGGCTCAGGCAGCAACGGCTCGATGAGCGACCACAGTTCATCCGAAACGATCCACGGCGACTGACGCTTCCCCACGACCAGACCAACGACCGCCAAAGCCGAAAGTCACATGATCAACAGCTTCTGTTAGGACCTCTAAGCCAGTCAGGGATAAGCTAGGTGTGCCGTGAGTCAGTTGCGCCGGGATTCTAACGCTCCTCGCGGTTGAGGGTCTGGTACCTCCCGTCCTGAGGATCACCGACCAGCCGCCGCATCTTGGGGTGCTCCTTCGAGCCGCCGAATTCCCACGGGTTGCCGTCGCAGATGGTGGTGTACAACGACTCATGCGTTGCCTTGTCGTCGGGATACACCCCCCACTCGCCGGAGCCGCTACACTCCGACACCTTCTCGCCGTCACTGCCGTACACGACAAGCCCGGTCACAACAACGGTGCCATCGGCCTCGAAGCGGAGGGTCCCGGCATCGCCACTGGACCAGGTCCCCGTGATCTCAGCCCGAGCCAGCTCCTGCTGCTGCCACATGCACCCGGTGGCCAGCATCAAGGCAGCGAGCACGCCTGCTGGCACCATCCCACCCCGGGCAGCTGCACAGATCCGCCCCCTCATACCGCGCATGGCTTCCCCTCACCTACACGACACGCCCCCGGTCAGTCCGCGCCGCAGGCCAGCAGGCGATCATCCTGCCAAAGGAGTTGAGCGCGTTCAACTTCTGTGACTGTTCGATGGGTCTGCCGCACGATCGGGTGACATCTGAACTGGCTTGCCCTGTATGGCAGGTGGGAAGGATGTCGCTGTGCCCAAGCCCTATCCCCAGGAGTTCCGCGAGGACGTCGTGCGGGTCGCGAGGAACTGCGGTCCGGGCGTCACGGTCGAGCAGGTGGCCGCCGATTTCGGCGTCCACGCGATGATGTTGTGTAAGTGGATGCGCCGCGCGGACATCGACGACGGTGTGAAGCCGGGGACGACGAGCCAGGAGAGCGCGGAACTGCGGGAAGCGCGTCGGCGGATCAAGTTGCTGGAGCAGGAGAACGAGGTCCTGCGGCGGGCGGCGGCCTATCTGTCGCAGGCGAACCTGCCGGGAAAGGGATATACCCGCTCGTGAAGGAGCTGGCCGGCGCCGGGGTGCCCGTCACGGTGACGTGCCGGGTGCTGAAGTTCGCCAGACAG
This sequence comes from Streptomyces sp. NPDC048566, assembly GCF_043199735.1. Classification (NCBI taxonomy): domain Bacteria; kingdom Bacillati; phylum Actinomycetota; class Actinomycetes; order Kitasatosporales; family Streptomycetaceae; genus Streptomyces; species Streptomyces sp. NPDC048566. Next base: position 19,741 of record NZ_JBICWL010000016.1, on the reverse strand, counting down.
CCCTACTACCGCTGGCTCGACGACCCGGTGACCGCAGCCGAGCTCGCCGAGGCCCATCGCGCGCACGCGCTGTTCGCCGCCCATCGCGACGACCCGGAGTTCGGTTACCGCTTCCTGGCCGACTAGGCCCGCGACGCCGGGGCCGACAGGTGTCCGACCGGACCGCGTGGCGGATCTGCCGGGACTACCGGTGGTAGAGCGTGTTCGGCGAGAAACGGGGCCGGGCCAAGGGGGCGGACCCGCCGGTCCACGACGACCTGGTTAACCGGACCTTCACCGCGACCGGCCCGAACCAGCTCTGGCTCACCGACATCACCGAACACGCCACCGGCGAGGGCAAGCTCTATCTCTGCGCGGTCCCGATCGGAGGCATAGGCGAGGAAGATGCCGATCTGGCAGTTCTCGGTGCGGCCAGCGGTGCCGGACTACTGCCGCTGGGCCCCGGCCCAACGCACCCCCTTCCTCAGCAAGCCGGTGCCATCGACGATCAGGACGGTGCGCCTCTGCCCTGCAGAGCCCGGGTTGGAGCCCTGCAGGGCAGGGGGAGAGCATCGATCAATCCGGTCATCCCTGGACGTATCGCCGTGAGCCCGGCGCTGGGAGGGGTGGGTGGATCGATTGCGTCGTCTCGGCGGTTGCGCGGGGGTTCGATGTCACGCGCGTATCACATGAAATCCGTCACAATTGACCCAGCGAAACGGACTAATGAGTAAAAATATCCCACTGTGGACTGAACCCCCCTGCCTTTTGGCCGGGGACTCGACGATCAGTGCCTGGGAGAGTTTTTTTGATTACCGCACGCAAGCGAGGCGCCGTGCTGACGGCTTCGGCCGCGGCTCTCGTGGTCTCGGCCCTGGCCGGTACCGGCTACGCCGCCACCGGCGACACCGGGGCTCAGTCGGAAACGCAGGCGCAGGCCCAGGGGGAGGATGCCCAGGATGCGTCCGACGCCCGAATAGAGATCACGCCCGGCGGGGCCCACGGCGTCCCAGTCGACGGCCCCGTGCATGTCACTGTCGGTGACGGAAGGCTCACCAAGGTGACCATGACGGCCATCGCGACCGGCGCCGAGGTCGCGGGCACGCTGTCCGCGGACGGTACGTCCTGGTCACCGAGCGGCCCGCTGGAGCAGGCCACCCGCTATCAGGTCGCCGCGGAGGCCGAGGACGCCAAGGGGCGCCCCGCCAGCGAAAACGCCGCGATTTCCACGGTCTCCCCGGCCAACGACTTCCTCGGGCACCTTTCCCCCGAGAACGGCTCGACTGTCGGCGTGGGCATGCCCGTGACCTTCAACTTCGACAAGGCGATCGGCGACAAGGCCGCAGTGAAGTCGAGGATCAAGGTCACCTCCAGCAGCGGCCAGCAGGTCGTCGGTCACTGGCTCGGCGACACTCGGCTGGACTTCCGCCCCGAGCACTACTGGAAGCCCGGCTCCACCGTCACCGTCACGATGAGCCGTGACGGCATCCAGAAGACGGTCACGTTCACGATCGGCCGGAGCCAGATCAGCACTGTCGACGCCGCGACGAAGCAGATGTCCGTCGTGCGAAACGGCAAGACGATCAAGACCATACCCATCTCGGCCGGCAGCGCCGAGCATCCGACGTACAACGGTCGGATGGTCATCTCCGAGAAGTACCGGCACATCCGTATGAACGGTGCGTCCGTCGGCCTCACCGAGAAGGACGGCAAGCCCTCCTACGACATCGAGGCCGTGCCGCACGCCATGCGCCTGACCGACTCGGGCACGTTCATCCACGGCAACTACTGGGGTGGCGACTCGGTCTTCGGCAAGGTCAACTCCAGCCACGGCTGTGTCGGCCTGCAGGACGTCAGGAACGCGGACGACGGCAGGCAGCCCGCCGCATGGTTCTTCGACAACTCGATGACTGGCGACGTCGTGATTGTCAAGAACTCCGCGGACAAGGCCACCGTGGCTCCCGGCAACGGCCTCAGCGACTGGAACATGCCGTGGAGCACGTGGGTCTCAGCTTGATCGTTACGGTCTGGCCTGGTCACGTTCGGCGATGGTCTCGGGTGGTCTGACGGTTTTGCCCACGTCATAGAGGGTGGCGGGGTGCGGGTTCTTCGAGCCGAGGGGCCTGCCGGGGCCGGGCCGGTTGGGTTTCGGCACACGAGCCGGATAAGGCAGCTTCGGGCGGAGGTTCCTGAACCTCGGCGGACCCGGGCGGGGGTTGGGTCGGCCGGGTTCGGCCGGCTTCTCCCAACGGCGGCGGAGATCTGCGGCCAGCGGTCGGGTGAGGCGGAGCTGGGTGTGGGTCACGACGACCAGCCACGTCCACCGGTCAGTCGCGAAGCTTCGGGCGAGTCCAGCCGAGGGTCTGCTTGATCATCCGGAAGGTGTGCTCCAGGTCGACCCTGCGCAAGAACGCCTACCAGCGCAGGTCGTCCTCGCCGGTTCGGCTGGTGGCCGACGTCCATAGCCAGACGGGAAGTGGATCGTGGCCGCCCGGCAGTTGGTCGACCTCCGGGTGGATCAACGCGCCTTCAATATCGGGGAGTTCACTGGCGTAGTCGATCCTCGCGGAGCGGGTGGTCAGACCAGGATGGATGCGGTCCCAAGGCCATGGCGAGGACGGTGGCGTGGCGGTCGGTGACCTGCGCGGTCGCGACGTTGAGTTCGCCCCGGGTGTCCGGCTTGGCGAAGCGGCATTCCTTGCCGTGCTTGGGCGGGCGTCCGCCTTGCGGCGGTGAGGTCCACGGTACCGGGACCGGCTTGCGCATCCGCCCGAGGACCTCCACTGGCAGTCCTTCCAGCAGGTGGGCCATACGTGGAGCGTCGTAGCCGGCGTCCGAGACGATCAGGATGTCGCGGTCGCCCGCCTCCCGGCGGCCCACGTCGATGAGATCCTCAACTACCCGGCGGACTTGAGCCGCAGTGGTCCTCGGCGACATCGTCGGCCGGCCCCAGCCGCACGGCGTCCAGGATCTGGCACCACGAGGTCCGACCCCGACTCCAGGGCGGCGATGAACGAGTAGGGCCGGCCGGGCACGAACTGGTCCGAAGGCCGGATGCTGCGGCCGTATACGTGACAGAACAAGCGGGCTGCACTGGTCGGTGCGCCAGTGGGTGACGTCCACCGCCAGGACCAGGCGCCCGTCGGCGGCCTCGGGCTGCGGCAGCCCTGCCGGCACCTGCCGCAGCCGTGGCACATCGACGTTCCCACTGTTCAAGGCTTCATGCATCGTGCCGTGTCCGCGCCGGCGCTCGGCCGTGAGCGTGAGATCCACCGGCGTGGTCACCGGGCCGTCCGCGCGCAGCAACGCATCGCTCAGCTCGAACAATGTGTCGCCGCGCTGTCAGACAGTCGAAGAAGTCATCTCGGAAGCGAGACGCCACCGCGAACGGCTCCTCTTGGATGTCAGGTTGCGGCAGACACCGTCCCTCACGGCCGTCGTGCTGCTCAGGCGCATCTTTGGCAGGAGCACAGGACCAGACGAGCGCCGTGTTCACGCGCCCGGAATTCTCATTCGGACGATGATGTTCGGAGCATAGTTCAAGACCGACAAGGCCAGCCCTTAGTCGAGTTGGTAGTCGAACCAGATTCGATGCGTGCCGTCAGCGTCAACGGCCATGCCTCCGGTTCCGGAGATCCCGGCCAGCTCGCCGGTGCCGCTTGAAGGCACGACGGTGAAGAACTCCGCTGTGCGGTCGCTGCCGGATGTTGTCGCCGAGTGCGCGAAGTTGAAAGACCCGTCCCGTCCCTGCAGCGAGCCTTCGAATGACTCCATGGCCACATAGGTGCCGACGCCGGTCGACTGGTCGAACGCGGCAGTGAACAGGGTCGCCGCGCGCCCCACGACCTCTCCCTCGAAGTGTTTCTCCATCGTCGCGACACTCACCGGCAGCCCGGTGGAAACGGCAGGCTCGGGCTTCACCTCAGTCGGGACGAACGCTTTGACGGTGAAAGTTGCAGTAGCTCTCATGCGCCGACCGTACCGAGGCGGTCTGACAAACGGCGGTTGGAACCATAGGTGACTCTGCGCCGGGAGGCGACAGAAACCTTAAAGAGCAAGCTCAGAAGGTGTTGGGTAACTGATCGACCTCTGCTTTCGTAGACGGTCGGTGATCTTCGTGTCTCTGAGTCCGCGAAGATCACCGTCATGTGTGCCTGCGCGTGCAAGCCGCCTATGACACGTCGCTGTCGGTCGGTGGGCGGTGATCAAGCCGCAGCTGCATGGAGCGGAGTGCTCGCCCGTGGCCGTCCTTGAGACTCCTGCGCAGGTCATCATCGACACGTTGCTGCAGTACTGGGCAGTGGCTGTGCGAAGCGGTCGGTTCCGCAGAGTCCGGCGCTGCGAGATGCCTCTACCCACGGGTCGTGTCGGGGGTGCGGGCGGCACCTGGGGCCGGGTCCGCGGTGCGTTCGTCCTACCCCGCGGCTTCCCCGCCCTCGCTGGCCTTCGCGGGATGCGCCCACGCCGACCGCCTCGACCGGTTGCCGCCAGCGGAGGAGAACTGGAGCTGTCCGCGGCCTTGCCGACGCACGCCGCACGAGTCGACTACGTACCCGTACCCCCCGGCCCCCATGATCGTTACGCCGGATATGCGAAAGATCATCACCACTGCCGCGCTCGCCACGGTCGCTCTGGCCATGGTCGCGCCCGCCCACGCCGACAGCGACGACAACTTCGGCGGCGCGATCAACGCTGCCAGCAATTGGAACTTCACCGCGGCCGCAGTCTGCCTGCAGGAGGTCGCCGTCGTTCCGGTCCTCGGCGATTACATCACCGACCACGCCAACAACTGTTCTAACGGCAACGTCATCGACCATTCCGCCAAGTAGGACCCCTGTCGCTCGGCCGGATCCCGACAGTCCGGATGCCTGGCCCCGGTCGACAAAGCCGAGGCCGGGCACCGCGGTGCAGCGTCGCCTCTTGAAGCCCCGATGAATCGTCGAGCCATCTGAGACGAAACCGTGGGCGCCCCCCGCCGCCACGACGAACGCACGCGCTCTCGATGTGTACCGTCCGGAGGCCGGGCCCGCCGGCACGGCACGCAGTCGGGTCCTCTGCTTTCCGGGCCCGCTTCGCGGAACATGGATGCAGGCCACGACGGCCTCGAAGGCTGGAGCGTCGCTGGCCTGGCCTACGGTGACGCGGACGGCCAGGGGGGCACGCATGGCCGGGCATCGGCGAGGCGGATCCCTTTGTCCTCAGGTCGCCGCGCGTACCACGACGGACTTCACGACTCACTCCTGGACTGATCAACATCGGCGAGGGGACGGTGCCGCCATGGACTGAGGTATCGCCCACCGCACCCGGCTCGCCGTCACCTCGTCTCACGGCAGCGTCGTGTCGGGCATCCGTCGGAGCCGCCGACCTCTCGGCTCGGCGGGATTGCGCTGCTGGGGGAGGGTGTGCGGGACGGGGGATCGCGTCACGAGGAGCGGCCCTTCCGCCGGTACCAGAGCGTGCCGCGGAAACGTGCACGCCGGCAGAGCACGATTCCGGGCGGTCCGTACAACCAAAACGGTGACCGGCATGTCGTATATGGCAGTCGGATGAAGAGCCGCGAACCCCAGGGGGAATCATGCGTACGAGACGATCCATGGCGGTGCTCGCCGCCCTGTCGATGGCCGGTGTCGGTGCGGTCGTGGCCGCGCCCGCCCCCGCCGGCGCGGCCACGAGCGCCGTCGTCTGCCCGACCGGCTGGGGGAGTCTCCCGAAGACCGCGGCGGACACCGCCGGCGGGTCTCTGACGGACATCAGGACGGGGCGCCACGACTGCTACGACCGCATGGTCTTCGACGTGCCCGCCGCCGGCGCGACGGGGATCGGGTACACCATGCACTACGTCGACGCCTTCTACCAGGATCCGTCCGGCATCCGCATCCCGATCTCCGGTGGTGCGATCATCGAAATCGTCGTGTCCTCCCCGTCGTACGACCCGGAGACGAACGTCGCGACCTATCCCGGCCGGGGTGGCCGGGCCCTTCCCGGCGTCAATCTGACCGGCTACAAGACCTTCCGGGATGCGAAGTTCGGCGCGAGCTTCGAGGGTGTCACCCAGGTGGGACTCGGTGTGCGGGCCCGGCTGCCGTTTCGGGTGACGCAGCTCTCCGGTCGCCTGGTGGTCGACGTCGCCCACACCTGGTGAGGCGGCGGCCCGTCGGCCGGGCCCGGCCGACGGGCCGCGAACGGGGCGTGCGCATGTCGCGGGAGCCGAAGTGAAGTTCGCCTTTGCGGAGGTCGGTGCGCGCGGCGAGACCGCGGAGCGTGTCTCGTCGGTCATCTCCACGGCCTGCCGTCACGCAGCCTGCGCCGCATGGACGGGAATCTTGCGGCGGGCGAGCGCGCCCGAACGGTATCCCCAGACGGGGGCCCGTGAAGTCGGCGGCAACGACTGCCGGTTGGCCTGAGGGCGTTGCGCGATCCCGGGCAGGTGTGGCGCCTTCGGGCGCGGAAGGAGGATGAGGGCTGCTCCGGTCGGCCCGTCAGGCGGTCGGACAGGGGGCTTGCCGCTCTGTCCGTCTGGGGGCCACCGTCAGGGCGCCGTCGGAGCCTGACCGCGATGGTCTGTCGGCAGACCGTGCACCACAGTGTCGTCGACCGCCTTTCCCGATGGTGCACGAGCGGCCGGGGCGCTCCCGGACCGTCCCGGCAGAAGGGCCCGGCCGCTGGCCCGAACATGACACGCCCTGGATGTCGCGCCGAAGTCGTCGACCGATCGGGTCGCCAGGGGGTCGGCGCCGCCTCCGATGAAGGCCGGCCGTTCAGCGGGGGGCCGAGCCGGCGTATGCGCTGAACGCCTGCAAGCCCGATCGCGACGATGGGGAACGAGGGCTGTCCTTGGCGTGGCGTCCTTGTTGGATCCGGGGGAGGCCGAACCGGGTGCCGTCTCGTGGCGGCGTCGGTCTGGCCGAGCCCCCGCAGTCGAGCGGGACGATCGCTGCCGGAGCCTCCCTGTGGTCGGCGCCGAGGATCGGTCGGATGGCGGCGCCACGCCGCCCCGGTCCTTGTCGAGGCGCCGGTGGTTCCCCGCGTGCCCGGCCGCCGAGCGGACCCGGGTCGGCGTGAAAGGGCTTCCGTTGGAAGCCCCGGAGGCCGTCTGGACGCAGGGCAGTGGCCGGCGCGCTCGTTCTCGTGTGGCACACCTCTTGTTTGGGCGACTGCCCAAGGCGTACGCTTTGGGCGTTCGACCAAACAGGAGTGTGTGGAGAGCACACAGGAGAGCGAGAGGTGCGCAAGTGGGCGAGGCGACGGCTCCCGTGCGGCGGCGCGGCAGCGTGCGGCTACGAGGAGTGGAGAAGACGTACGGGACGGCCGAGGCCGCGGTGCACGCACTGCGGGACGTCCACCTGGACGTCGAGCCGGGTGAGATGGTCGTCGTGCTGGGGCCCAGCGGCTCGGGCAAGACGACCCTGCTCAATCTCATCGGGGGGATCGAGGCGGCCGACGCGGGGCGGATCGCCGTCGCCGAGGAGGACATCAGTCACCGGAAACCGGCCGCGCTCAGCGCGTTCCGGCGCGAGCACATCGGGTTCGTGTTCCAGTTCTTCAACCTCGTGCCGACACTGACCGCCCGGGAGAACGTCGAGGTGATCGCCGAACTGACCGGGCAGGGAGACCGGGCGCGCGCCGTGGAACTCCTCCAGGACGTCGGGCTCGGCGACCGGATGGACCACTTCCCCGCGCAGCTCTCGGGCGGGCAGCAGCAGCGCGTCGCCATCGCCCGCGCCCTGGTCACCGACCCGGACCTGCTGCTCGCCGACGAGCCGACCGGTGCCCTCGACACCGCGACCGGGCGCCGCATCCTCGAGCTGATGCAACGCAGCAACCGCGAGGGACGCACCGTCCTCATGGTCACCCACAACGCCGGGATCGCCGCCCTGGCCCACCGCGTCGTGCACATGCGCGACGGGCGCGTGGAGTCCGTCGACCGGCGGGCCACACCCGCCGACGTATCCTCCGTCAGCTGGTGAGGGGTCCCGCCGTGCGCCACATCCTGCTCACCAAGACCCGCCGCGACCTGCGGCGCAGGATCGCCCAGTTCGCCGCGGTGGCGGTCACCGTGATGCTGGGGGTCACCCTCTTCGTCGCCAGCCACGACGCCTACCTCAACCTCGACTCGTCCTACGAACGCACCTACAGCCGCCTCCACTTCGCCGATCTCACGGCCACCGCCCCCGACGCTCGCAAGCTCACCGACCGTGTCCGCCACGCCGACGGCGTCGCCGCCGTGACCGCCCGCACGCGGGCCGACATGCCGCTCGCCATCGACGGCCAGAAGCTCCAAGGCCGCGTCGTCGGCCTGCCCGACAACGGCCGGCCACCTGCCGTCGACCGGTTCGACGTCACCGCCGGCAGCATGCCCGCCGCCGGTGACGCGCACGGCGCCGTCATCGAACGGCACGCCGCCGACACCTTCGGCATGAAGCCGGGCGACCGCGTCCGCGCCTACGACGGCCATACCTGGCGCACCCTCACCGTGCGCGGCGTCGCCGAATCGCCCGAATACCTGTGGCCCGCCCCCGATCGGCAGTCCGCCCTGTCCGACCCGCATTCCTTCGCCGCCCTGTACGTGCCGGAGTCCACCGCCCGTGCGCTCTCCGGGGCGAGCGCGCCGAACGAGGCGCTCGTCGAGTTCATTCCGCACAGCGGCTCCGCCACCGCCGACCGGATCACCAGGCAATGGCGCGACGCCGGCGCGGTACACGTCGAGCCGCGCTCGGACCAGCCCTCCAACGCCACACTCGCCGAGGATCTGAAGGGGTTCCAGGAGATCGCGGTCGCCTTCCCGCTGCTGTTCCTGTCCGCCGCGGGCGTCGCCGCGTACGTCCTGATCACCCGCCTGGTCCTCGCCGAACGCCGCGTCATCGGCACCCTGCTCGCCGCCGGGGCCCCGCGGGGCGCGGTCGTGCGGCACTATCTGAGCCACGCGGTCGTCTCGGCAACGGCCGGCGCGATCGCCGGTGTGGGCCTCGGGGCGGTGGCCACCGCCGCGGTGACCCGTGCCTACACCGAGGCGCTCGGCATCCCGGACACCGTCGTGGGGCGGCACGTGCCGACGATCCTGATCGGCCTGGGGTTCGGCATCGTCGTGGGTCTGGTCGCCGGCGGTGCGCCGGCCGTCACCGCCGCCCGCACGGCGCCCGCCGAGGCGATGCGCGGCGACACCTCTCGGCCGCGTAGGCCGGGACGGATCGCCACAGCGCTCGCCCACGCCCACCGCCTGCCGGTCGGCTGGCGGATGGCGCTGCGCGACCTCGGCCGCAGCCGGCGTCGTACCGCCGCCACGATGAGCGGCGCCGTCCTCGCGCTCGTCCTCGTCCTGACCTCCATCGGCATGCTCACCAGCATGCGAACGGCCCTGCACGTGCAGTTCGACACCGTGCAGCGGCAGGACGCCACGGTGACCGCCGCCCATCCCGGCGACTCCGCACTCGCCGACCGGCTCGCCGCCCTGCCCGGCGTCACCCGAGTCGAGCTGTCGGCCGTCACCGCCGTGACGGTCGCCCCCGCCGCTCCCGGCGGTGACGGCTCCTCCCCTTCTTCCTCCTCCTACAGCACCTCGCTGACCGGCTACCGACCGGACACCTCCCTGCACGTCTTCCTCGACCGCAACGGGCACACCCGCGCGCTGCCCACCCACGGGGTGCTCGCCGGATCCGCGCTCGCCGAACGACTGCACGTCGGCGCCGGTGACCGGCTCATCGTCACCGGGCCCGACGGCACCGCCCGCCAGGTCACGCTCGCCGGATTCGTCCGGGAACCCGTGGGCACGTCGCTCTACGGCTCCCTCGACACCGTCAGGGCAGCGACCGGAACCTCGACCAACAGCTACCTGCTCCGCTTCGGCGACGGTGCCGACCGCGACCGGCTGCGAACCGAGGCCACCGGGCTCGACGGCGTCGTCGCCTACACGGACGCCCAAGCGCTGCGCGACCAGGTCGACGCCTACTTGAAGCTCTTCTGGATCTTCATCGCCGTCATGCTGCTCCTCGGCGGCATCCTCGCCTTCGCCGTGATCTACGTGACGATGACGGTCAACGTCGCCGAACGCACGGGCGAGTTGGCCACGCTGCGAGCCGCCGGTGTGCCGCTGCGCCGGGTCGCCGGTGCGCTGGCCGTGGAGAACCTGACGGCCACGCTGCTGGCGGTACCGGCCGGGCTCGCGGCGGGCGCGGCGGTGGCGTGGGCGTTCATGAAGTCGTTCAGTACGGACCTGTTCACCATACGGCTCGACCTCGGCTGGCCTGCGCTGCTGCTTGCCGCCGTGAGCGTCGTGGCAGCGGCCGGCGTCTCACAACTGCCGGCCCTGCGGGCCGTGCGGCGCCTCGACATCGCGCGCGTCGTGCGGGAGCGAGCGCAATGAGGCCGCCCCAGCCCGGGCGTGAGGGCGGCGTTTGCCCGGGTGATCGGCCACCTCTACGCTTTGGCCGAACGCCCAAGCCGCCGAGAGGCACAGAGAAAGAGACGCCCCCATGACACCGACCTCGCAGGAAGCCGGCCGGGAGACCCGGTCCCGGCTGCTGCGTGCCGCCGCCGAACTGATCGTCGAGGACGGCTGGGGCGCGGTGTCCACCCGTCGCGTCGCCGAGCGTGCGGGGGTGCGCCCGGCGCTGGTGCACTACCACTTCCGCTCCGTTGACAACCTCCTCGTGGAGGCGTCTCTCGCCGCGCTGCGCGAGGAGGTGGACGCCATGCTCGCCGGGCTGCGTGCGGGCGCCGACGCCGGGACCGGCCTGGCGTTCTTCCTGGACGAGATCGCCCGGTACGCGGCGGGCGGCCAGAACACGACGTTGTTCAGCGAGACGCTGCTCGCCTCCACCCGGCACGAGCGGCTCCGCGAGGAACTCGGCAAGGTCCTCCACGAATGCCGTGACGCGCTGGCCCGCTGGGTGGCCGGCCAGCGGCAGGCCGTCGGCGCCGACCCGGGCGACGCCGAGGCCACCGCCGTGGTGTTGCTCGCGCTGCTCGACGGGCTGGTGCTCCACCGGATCATCGACCCGGATCTGGCGTCCATCCCGGTGACCGGACCACTGCGGCGGCTCGCCGGGCTGCCGCAGACGCCCGCCCCGTAGGGCCGTGCCGGCTCCGCCTTCGCTCTGCCCGGGGTGAGACTGAGACACGGCAGCGGGCGGGAAAGGTGCCGGTCGAGGGCCCTGCGCGGGCACGACGGGGACGCGCGTGGACGTGATGGGCGGGTCCCGATCGGGCAGGGGCTGCCGGGGGCGTACCGGTGGGCGTGCCGGCTCGGCGCAGTCCGGTGTCGCGCGAGGGGTCACACGGCAAGCAGGTCGGTCGAGACCTTCCAGAGGCGTTCGGCGATGGCGGGGTCGAGTGCCCACTTCTTCACACCGTGCGGGTGCTGGGCCAGGTCGGCGTCGTCCGGCACGGTGTAGGCCTCTTGTCCATCGTCGAGGTAGTGGCCCCCGGTATGGGCGAACTCGGGGGCGACGGCTGCGACGATGCTGGTGGCGGCTCCCTGCTCGACCGTCTTGTAGGTGAAGATCCCGGCGGCCTCGGCAGCGTCCAGCGACGCCTTCTGCTCCGGTGTGAAGTTCCGCTGCAGTCCCGTGGCGACACCGCCGGGGTTCACCGCGTTGGCGACGATGCCGTCGGACGACCAGAGGCGGGTCGCCTCGACGGCGAAGAGGGAGTTCGCCGTCTTCGACTGGGCGTAGGCGATCTGCGGGTCGTAGCCGCGGCGCTCGAAGTGGAGGTCGTCGAAGTCGATGCCCGACCGCATGTGCGCGGTCGAGCTGACGGAGACGATCCGTGCTCCGTCGCGTTCGGCCGCTCCCTGTGCCAGGGCGGGGTGAAGACCGGTGGCCAGCGCGAAGTGGCCGAGATGATTCGTGGCGAATTGCAGCTCCCAGCCCTCCCGCGTCCGTTCGAGGCCGCCGGTGACGACGCCGGCGTTGTTGATCAGCAGGTGGAGCGGGTCGTCCCACGTCTCGACGAACCGTGTGACGGTCCCCGGGTCGGCGAGGTCGAGCCGGGTGACGCGGGGACGGATCCTTCCGGTCGATGCCGCGATCTGCTGGGCGACGGCCTCGCCGGCGGAGGTGTTCCGAACGGCGAGCGTCACGTCCGCTCCGGCGGCGGTCAGTGCGCGCGCCGTCTCGATCCCGATTCCGGAGGTGGCTCCCGTCACGATCGCGCGGACGCCGGAGAGGTCCATGTCCCGCAGCACGCTGCCCGCGGTGGTGGAAGAGGTGAAGGGCGTGCGAATGAGGTGGCCTGCGTTCATGGCGGCCACTATATGGACTAGTCTCCATTTGTATAGTGCGTCTCGTGCTCGTATCCTCGATGCATGAGCCGTCCCGACGCCGTCCCTCAGCAGGCCGCGGTAGCCGATACCGACCGTCGCACCATGGTTCTGGAATCCGCGATGGCCACGTTCGCGCGCTACGGCTACCGGAAGACCTCGATGGAGGAAGTGGCGCGGGCGGCTCACATCTCCCGCCCCGGGCTCTACTTCCTCTTCTCCTCCAAGGAGACCTTGTTCCGTGCCGCGGTCACCCAGACCCTGGAACGCGACGTCACCGCTGCCGAACGAGTCCTGACCGACGACAGTCGCCCTCTTTCCGAGCGACTCCTCGAAGCGTTCGACCAGTGGGCGGGCCGCTACATCGGCCCGCTGACCCGGGACATCCCGGCCGTTGTCGAGGCCCATCCCGACCTCCTCGGACCGATCGTCGACACCATGCCACGCCGTTTCGAGGAACTGATCACCGACGCGATCGCCGTCGAGTCGGGACGCGAGGCCGCCCGCCCCCTCGCCCAGACGATGATCAGCTCCTCGATCGGCCTCAAGCACCAGGCCGCATCACGGGAGTTCTACCTCGACCGACTGGCGATCGCCATCAGCCTCCTGCTGCGCTGAAACCCCTCCGTCCTCGGCCGACACAGCCCCCGGCCTCGCACGACGGCGATCCGGGCAACCTCCGGTGGACGGAGGCGACCGCGCGCACGAGGGCGAGGGGGCCCTTCGGCAGCCACCGGGCGACCGTCGCCCACACCACCGCGACCCTTCCCGGAAGGGAACGGCCGCTGGCGGGAACTACTGCAGGAAGCCGTCGATGGGCACCGCGTTGTATGCGCTCGCCCCCGTCGAAGTGATACCGCCGGCAGAGCCCGGCAGGAGTAGATCGCCGGCGCCGCTCGCCAACAGGTCGGCCTTCCCGTCCCTGTTCGTATCGCGCAGTCGCACCAGGCCACCGAACTCGTCGTCCGCCGTCAACGCACCCGGCACGCCCGGCGTGTTGCGGGCGAACCACTGCGATCCGGTACCGGACAGGCCGGTCGCCCGTCCCTTGAAGACGTGCACGCCGCCGGCGTATTCCCGGCCGTCGATCTCCTCGCCCCGGACACCGACGGCGAGGTCCGCGTAGCCGTCGCCGTTGACGTCGCCCGCCGAGACCGAGCAGCCGAACTCGTCGTAGTTCTCCGGGGTTCCGGCGACACCACTGGTCGCAGGTGGTTGCTTCGAGAGCTGGCGAGGTCCGTCGAGGAAGGGGGCCGCTCCGCCATCCCCGCTGGTCTCGGAGACACGTTCGTCTCACCTACGCAGCCGCCCCCGCCCGAACCAGACCACGTGCGAACGGCAGGGCTGATCTCTGATCGATACCGGTAGCCGGGTGCCCGGCGACGGGATTCTCCTCTTCCTCATCCTCGTCGTCGCCGAGTCTCTACTGGACCGGCTGATCCACCAGGTCGTCATGAACGGCCTGGCTGCCGGCCCGACAGGCGGCCGGGCAACCGTGCCGGCGAACCCGGCGCGTCCTCGGAAGGTTGATCAGATGACCGGTGGTCCTGCATCGATCCGGCGCATCACCGCGGGTAGGCAGTCCAGATCGGGGCCGGTTTGGACCTGCCGCTCGTCCCACCAGGTGGCGCCGGCATCGTGCAGCGGACCGATCACGTCCGTGGCTTTCGCGGCGTCCGGGGCTGTGGCGCCGCCGAGCACGAACTCGAAGGGCTGCTCGGCCTCGGTCGGGCGGTGCCTGCGCACATAGTCGACAAGGTCCCTTACCTCTGCCGCCTCGGGCACGTATCCATGCCGGGCGGTCTCGAAAAGAGGCACCGCGCCGTCCCACCCTGCTGCTCGCCGCATCGGCGGGCGACGCGGCCAGAACCCGCCGATCCATACCGGCGGGCGGGGGCGCTGCACGGTTGCGGGCAGCAGCGTCACGTTCCGGACCTGGTAGTGGCGGCCGTGGTGGTTCACCGGCTCGCCCGACCACCAGCGTTTCAGCAACTCCAGTCCCTCGTCCAGCCGCTCGGCCAGGACGTGTGGCTGAGCGGTGTCGCCGAAGCTGCGGTATTCGTCCTCGACCGGGCCGCCCAGGCCGGCAGCGAAGATCACCCGGCCGTTGCTGAGATGGTCCAGGGTGGCCACCTGGCGGGCAAGTTGCTGTGGACGATAGCGGGGGATCGGCGTCAGCAAGGTGCCCAGCCGGATCCGCGAGGTCGCCAGCGCGGCCGCGGTCAGCAGCATCCAGGGGTCGGCGAAGGGGCGTCCCTGGTGTTGTCGGTGCAGTACGTGGTCCCAGACGAAGAGTCCGTCCCAGCCGGCCCCTTCGGCGGCAGCCGCCACCGTCGCGACGTTACGGGGATCGGCGAAGTCACCGAAGTTGGGGATGTTGATGGAGAAGCGCATCCCGGCAGGATGCGCACCTGGCCGCGAAGGTGCAATCGGATTCTGATCCAGGTGGCTCCACCACGCACCCCACCGGCAGGTTCCGCGGTGTTGCCGCCTTCCTGATCATCCACCCCCGTGTTCAGCGCTGTTGGCCCGGCCGGTGAGCGGCGCGGATGGCGCCGCGGGGGATGGCACCGTGAGGGCCGCGCCGGGACGTTGCGGCGGGGTTGCTCGCGTGGTCTGCCGGTCGTGCCGTGTTCGGTGGTTGGTAGTGAGGTGGTCACCGGGTGGTGCGGGGGGTCTCTGTCGTGTGGGGGTTGTTGGCGAGGAGTTCCGCGGCGCGGAGGTGGATGGCGAGTTCTGTTTGCAGTCGGGTGATGCGCCGGTGGGCGTTGCGGAGTTCGGCGCGTTGCCCCGGTGCTTGCAGCGGTGCCCGGCCGACGGCGGCTGCGGTGATGGTGGTCGCGTGGTGGTGGGGTTTGTCGGTGAGGCCGTTCAGGCGTTCGGCGAGGAAGCGGCGTCGCCATTTGCGGACGGTGTCGGCGGCGACGTGTAGTTGGGCGGCGACCTGGGTGATCGGTGGCGTCTGGGGGCCTGCGCATGCCAGCACGATGCGGGCGCGCAGGGCCTGTGCCTGCCCCTGTGTGTGGGGCTGGTGTGCCCAGCGTTCGAGCGTGGTGTGCTCTTGTGGCGAGAGCAGCAGCGGCGGGAGTTTGGGGCCGCGACGGGATGCTGATGTACCAGCGGCTGACATCACACGCGCCCTAACGAGCGAGTGTCCTTGCAGGACACTGGCTGCACTGCACCTGCCCGTGCAGGAGCCCGGGGCAGGCGCCCTGGTGCGGTGTGTTGTCGGCGGGTGGCCCGGTCGCGTGGTGCCGGATGGGGCCGGGGTGGTTCCCGGGCGGGACCGCTGCCTGCATGCCACCGTCGGGCAGGGTGCGCCGTCGCCGTTGTCGCTACGGCTGTCGTTGTCTTGGCGGGGTGGTGGCCGGAGGCAGGGCCTCGTGCGCCTTCTCCGCCGCGCTCTTCCGTTCCGCGGTGATGCCTGCGAAGGCCTGCGTCCGCTCGCAGGTCGGCGTGGGTATCGGGATGGCACTGAGCGGGTCGTTGTTCGGAGTGGGTCCTTGGTCGGTGGTGGGGAAGTGGGGGTGGTCCTCCGTGCTCGCTGCCGGGGCGGCGTGCACGGCCCCGGCCGGCGGTCGCTGCGGCCGGAGAGCGTCAGCCTGGCGGCCCGCCCGTCGCCGGGCCGGCTGCCGGTTGCTCACTCGTGTCGTGCGCAGTGGTGGAGGAGTGTGCGAAACGGGTGAGGAGGTGGGGTGTCCGGGTCGGCGCTGTCACGGTCGGCTACCGGGTCGCCGGGCTCTTCGCGGCCGGTTCTTCGGCGTCGTCGAAGGCCGGTCGGAGCGCCGGTGAGGGAACGGGGCTGGTGCGGGTCGGAATAGGGGCAGGGCCTTTCGGGATCGCGGGGTCGTCCTGCCCGTGAGGCCGTCGGGGCCGGGGGTGGATGGCGCCGGTCCTGTGGGCCGCGGGTCGC
Source organism: Streptomyces sp. NPDC048566 (assembly GCF_043199735.1). NCBI lineage: Bacteria > Bacillati > Actinomycetota > Actinomycetes > Kitasatosporales > Streptomycetaceae > Streptomyces > Streptomyces sp. NPDC048566. The sequence goes on along the minus strand of NZ_JBICWL010000016.1, from coordinate 3,590 downwards.
CTGCCGGCCCACGGAGCCGGCTGCTTCGGCCGGTGTGCTGTCTGAAGTTGTCGCGGGCTGCCGTCCGAGGTCGTGCACCGGATCGCGGCCGGTCGGCTTGCCGCCCCCACCCGGATGGTTGCTCCCGGTTCCCCGGCGGGGTCGCGCTGGCCTGACGGCGTTGACCGGACAGGGAATCCCGGTGGAGCGGTCCGTGGGTTCGTGGTCGATAGGGTAGTTCGGTTTCCGGCGGGGCGGCGCGCATTGATCACCCACCGGGCCCACCGGGTCCATGGGGTCCGCCGGTGCTCCGCTCCTGCGGCGCGCGGCGAGCCGGATGGCCAGTTTACGCGCGAGCGGCCCGATGACCCGGCGCAGTTCGGCGAGCCGGTCCCGGCCCGCGTAGAGGAAGACCCGGTCGGCGGTGGTGGCCACCGCGCCGAGGGCGATGGCGTCGCGGTCGCGCCGCTCGGCGAGGTCTCTGCCGATGATGAATCGTCAGGTACGTTCGCTTGAATCTGGGTTCGTCGACAAGCCGCCCGGGGTCCCAACGAGTGATCCGACAGGTACGCGCGGCCGGCACGGGTTCGCCGAAGCTCCTGCGAGTTTTACTGACGTCCCGTCAGGTCCGCGGTGGTTTCCGGAACTCGATGCGGACCCTCCAGGCTCGGCTGGCGGCCCGTCAGATCCGTGTCAAAGCTAGAGCCCGCGACGCCCAGGTTTGCTGGTGGTCCGTCAGATGCGGTGCTGTGGCCGGGTGCTGGGATCGACGTGATGCCCGGGGCCGTCCGGCCCGGCTGCGGGGTGGGTGGGGCCCCTCGCGCCGGTGGGGGGAATAGGGGAGGGGTGAACTCTTGTGCGTTTTACGGGTGTAGGTCCGTGTTGAGGAGTTTGCGCAGTCGTCTGTCCGTCCGCTACTGTCCAACGTCATCGGACGAGTTGTCCGGTAACTCCGGACAACGGTTGTGGTGTCTCCCGCTCTCTGCCAGGAGCGGGAAACTCCGCGGCCCACGTGAATGGTCAGGGAACGGTTCTACTCCCTGTCCCGGGCCTGGCGGCAGGTGTTCGTCCGCGATTCAGCCTTTCGGGCTGAGCGCGGGCGGGTGTCCGTGCCGTTTCGGGTTCCGCACGTCCATGGACGGGGCGTTCCCGCGGGCTGTGGCGTCCGGAGTCCCTCTGTATCGACATCTGAAAGGTTTTCATCATGGACATCGCAAAGCTTGAGGCCGAGTCCGCCGAGCTGCTTCCCGGTCGTGAGGCGCTGGGCAAGCTGTCGTTCAGCTTCGCCAAGACCACCAACATCTCGCACAAGGCCGCGGCCGTCGGTGCGCACAACGAGTCGCTGGCGGCGAACTCCTTCTCGCCGTTCGCGGTGGCCCAGTCGCAGGCCACGCAGGCGATCAGCGTCCACCAGTAAGCCCGGCCGCGCCCCGGGGCGGCACCGGTCCTCAAAGGGGGCCGGTGCCCGCAGCGCGCCGGACCGGTGTTCGCCGGCCCGGCCGCTGCGGGAGGACCGCCGGCCGCAGGGGGCTTCCGTCACAGGACTGCCGAAAGGGGCAGGCCGTACCGGCCGGCGGCGATGCGGCACAGGTTGCGGCCCGCCCCCTCGGCGGACCCGCCCCTTTCGGGAGGCACACCGGAAAGGGGCGGGACCGGCCCACCCGCCCGGGGCCAGACCCGGCCCCCCTGCGGGCCCAACCTTCTCCAGTCCCTACTCCTTCGACGAGCCGGCCCTCCGGTAGGCCCGGCAGACCCGGCCCCACTCCCGTGGGCCCCACCCCTCCGGCTGCCCTTCCGGACGGGTGGGCCCCCGGGCCCCGGCTACACCGGGATTTGGTGGGCCGGGCCTCGGTAGGGCGAGCCCTCTGCGGGCCGGCTCCCGGTCGGCCGGGCCCCGGTACGACGGGCCCCGGCAGGACCGGTCCACCCGCGGGCCCGCCCCCCCCTTCCGGGCGGGCGGGCCCGCCCAGGCCCGGTCACCGGGCCCCGGTTGCGCCGGGCGGTGGTAGGGGGCCTCCGGTGGGCCCGCCTGGGCCCCGGTTGCGTCTGGCCTTGGTACGCCAGGCCCGTCTACGCCGGGTCTTGGCAGGGCTCACCTCCGGTGGGCCGGTTCCGTCGGTGGGCCCGCTCCCTTTCCGGGCGGATGGGTCTGGCCGGGCCCCGGTATGCCGGGCCTGCGGTGGGTCGATCCTTGTGTGGTTCGGCTCCCGGTGAGGGCCGGTTCGCCGGTGGGCTCGCGCCTCCGGGCGGGTGGGGCCCGGCCAGGCCGTGGTGCGCCTGGCTTCGGTACGCCAGGCCCGGTGGGTGGGGCCCTCGGTGGGCCGGCTCCCAGTGGGGCCGGTCCGCCGGCAGGCCGGCCCCCTTCCGGGCGGGTGGGCCCGGTCGGGCGCCGGTATACCGGGCCTGCGGTGGGCTGGGCCTGCGGTGGGTCGTGCCCCGGTGTATCGGGGGGCTGGTGTACCGGGCCTCGGCGCACCTGGTCTGCCGCCTGGGCGGGGTAGGCCCGGCCCGGTACATCCGGCTGACAGGCATCCCCGGGGCTTGGGTTGATGGCCGTCATGGACTCCCGTCCGTGCCGGTGGTCTTCGACTGCCGGGTACAGCCGGGGGGGTGTCGCTGGGCCGCTGTTCACGTGCGGGGGGCGGGGCCGGCCGGTTTCTACCGTCCGGGCCGTGCTGCTCGCTGCTGGTGTTTTCCCGTATCAGGAGGAGAGAAGAGGTGGCAGTGTTCGGAGAGCGCAGCCCCGACGCTGTCGGCGTGTCGCACACCCAGCCCCTGGACGGCCAGGACCCGACCGCGTGCGGTGATGCCACGATCCCGTTGCAGGCGGATGCCCGCACGATACGGCTTCGCACGCCCGCGTCTCCGGTTGTGCCGGTGCCGCGGTTGAGTGCGGGCCTTGAACGTCTGGGGGAGTACAAGGGGTCGGGGTTCACCGAGCCGAAGTACCTCGTGCGCCGCGGGGACGGTCAGGTGGTGCAGTTGTCCCGGCTGCTGTACCTGGTGGTCAGCGCGATCGACGGGATCCGGGACACCGAGGGGATCTCGCACTACGTCAGTGCCCGTTTCGGCGATGAGGTCACCGTGGACAACGTGGCCTATCTGCTGGACAGCAAACTCTTCCCGCTCGGTGTCCTGTCGGCCGCGAAAACCGGCACCGACGCCGGTGCCGGGGGCGATGGCGGCGCGGATGACGCGCCGGCGCCCCGTTCGGATCTGCTGTTGGCCCTGAAGGGCCACAGGGTTGTCTTCCGTGAGGAGCAGGTGGCGCGGATCGCTGGGGCGCTGGCGTGGCTGCACCGGCCGGCGCTGGTGGCGTTGGCGTTGTCCGCGACCGTTGTCATGGATGTGTGGCTGTTCGGTATCCATGGCGCGATGACCCCGGTGCTGCGGGTGTTGGAACAGCCGATCTGGATGCTGATCGTTTTCGCGCTGACCGTCACGTCGCTGGTCTTCCACGAGTTCGGCCATGCGTCGGCCTGCCGCTACAGCGGCGCGAAACCCGGCAAGATCGGTTACGGCATCTTCCTGATCTGGCCGTCGATGTACACGGACGTGACGGACGTCTACCGGGTGGGGCGGGCAGGGCGGCTGCGCACCGGGCTGGGCGG
>NZ_JBICWL010000015.1:0-176026 GCF_043199735.1 Streptomyces sp. NPDC048566 | reverse complement strand
TTGGTTGTTTTCCCCCCCGTTGGTGGGGGCGGGCCCTGTGGGGGCCCCCCCCGCGGGGGCCGGGGGGGGGCGCCGCCCCCCGGGGGGGGGGGGGCGGGGGGGGGGCCCCCCCCCCCCCCCGAGACCCCGTGCGGGGCCCGTGGAACCGCGTGAGCGGCTCCGGCGGAGGTCCGGTTTTCAGCCTTGCCGAATCACCAGTCTGCCACCCTGGCGCCGAGCGACGACCTTGCCCGGGAGGTTGATGGCTCCCTGGCCCCGCCAGCCGGTGATCAGCCGGTCGATCTCCTCGATGTGACGGGCGAACAGCGAGCCCGCCGGGGCGCCCGCCTCGATGGCCGCGCGGCGCAGGATGCGGCGCCGCACGGCGGGCGGGAGGGCGTAGAGCTTGGCGCACTCCAGGAGGCCGGCCGCGTCCCGCACGGAGGGCTCCGCCTGACGGGCCCAGGCGTCGAGGGCGTCGGCGTCGTCCCGGGACAGCTGGGCCGTCCGGGCGAGGGCCTCGACGACTCCTTTGCCGAGCGCCTTCTCCAGGGCGGGCAGGCCCTCGTGGCGGAGCCGGGAGCGGGTGTAGGCCGGGTCGGCGTTGTGCGGGTCGTCCCAGACGGGCAGCGACTGGACCATGCACGCCTTGCGGGCGGTCTGCCGGTCCAGGTGCAGGAAGGGACGCCGGTAGCGGCCGTCGGCCCCCGAGACCGCGGCCATACCGGACAGGGAGCGGATGCCGGAGCCGCGGGCGAGGCCGAGCAGGACGGTCTCGGCCTGGTCGTCGCGGGTGTGGCCGAGGAGGATCGCGGTGGCGCCGTGGCGCTCGGCGGCGGCGTCCAGGGCGGCGTACCGGGCGTCGCGGGCGGCGGCCTCGGGGCCCCCGTCGCGGCCTACGGTGACGGCGATCGACTCCGCCGGCGCCAGGCCCAGCTCGGTGAGGCGCAGCACGACCTCGTCGGCGCGCAGGCCGGAGCCGGGCTGGAGGCCGTGGTCGACGGTGACACCGCCGGCGCGGATGCCGAGTTTGGGGGCCTCGAAGGCGAGGGCGGAGGCGAGCGCCATGGAGTCGGCACCGCCGGAGCACGCTACGAGGACGAGGGGCGCGAGAGGCGCGGGGGCCGCGCCGGCCGGCCGGCGCGGCCGGAGGGAGGGCGCGGGGGGCTGGTCGAGCGGGGCGCCGGCCGGCACGGACAGGCTGCGGCGTGTTCCGGGGGCGGGTACGCGTTCGATGTCGGGCGCGCAGGGGCGCGCGGCACCGCGGGGCGTACGCCGGGTGTCGGAGGCGGGCGGGTGCTCGGTGAGGATGTCGTGGAGTACGCGGCGGACCGCCAGGCGTATCGCCGCGACCGCAGGATGGGGACCCATGTCCGGTTCCCTTCATGAAGTTTTCGGGGGGTTAGCCCGGGATCGGTCACTCAGAGTGTGTAGATGGTGACAGAACCGGGGCGTTCCCCGAGCATTGCACGCCTACCCATGCTCCACGGTCCCTCGGACGAGTGATTGGAGGAGCGTTTGCCTGCCGTCGGCCGGATCCGGTTCACTCCCGTCCCGTAGGGTTCACGACTCGGTCCTGCGGTGCACCCGGGTGATCCAGTCCGCGGGCCGGGCGATCTCCGCCTTGGTCGGGAGCGTGTTCGGGGAGGTCCACACGCGGTTGAAGCCGTCCATGCCGACCTCGTCGACGACCGCGCGGACGAAGCGCTCGCCGTCGCGGTACTGCCGCAGTTTGGCGTCCAGGCCGAGCAGCTTGCGCAGGGCGAGGTCCAGGCGGGAGGCGCCCTTGGCGCGGCGCTGCTGGAACTTCTCGCGGATCTCGCCGACGGAGGGCACCACCGAGGGTCCGACGCCGTCCATCACGAAGTCGGCGTGCCCCTCCAGGAGGGACATCACGGCGGTGAGCCGGCCGAGGATCTCCCGCTGTGCGGGGGTCTGGACGATTTCCACAAGGGAACGCCCCCCGTCGTCCTCCTCGGTGTCGGGACGCGATCCGGAGAGGGACTGCACGGCCTCCCGGACGCGCTCCAGGACGGTCATGGGGTCGACCTCCGTCTCCCCCAAGAACGACTGGATTTCGCCCTCCAGGTGATCGCGCAGCCAGGGCACGGCCGAGAACTGGGTGCGGTGGGTCTCCTCGTGGAGGCACACCCAGAGGCGGAAGTCGTGCGGCCGGACGTCGAGTTCGCGCTCCACGTGGACGATGTTCGGGGCGACCAGCAGGAGCCTGCCGCCGCCGTTGCCGGGGCCCGCGGGGCCGCCGGCGGGCAGGTCCCGGGTCGCGGGCGCGAACGTCTCGTACTGCCCGAGGACGCGCGAGGACAGGAACGACAGCAGCATGCCCAGTTCGACGCCGGTGACCTTGCCGCCCACCGCGCCGAGGACGGCTCCGCCGGGGGAGCCGCCGCGCCGTTCCTGCATCTTGTCCAGGAGGGGCTTGAGGATCTCCCGGAACCCGGCGACGTTGGCCCGCACCCATCCGGGGCGGTCGACGACCAGGACGGGGGTGTCGTGCGTGACGTCGTCACCCATCCGGGTGAACGCCCTGACGTGTTCCTCCGAGGACTTCGCGTGCCGGCGCAGTTCGGCGACGATGGCCCTGGCCTCGTCACGGCTCACTTCGGGGCCCGGCCGCACCAGCCGGGTCGCGGTCGCGACCGCGAGGTTCCAGTCGACCATCCCAGCAGATGCAGCACCACCGATGCTCGTCATGCGTCAACCGTACGTGAGCGGGTCCGCCCGCGGTGAGGGGTGCGGCACCGGAGGGGGCCGGGCGGGTCCGGTGGTGCGGGCGGGGCGGGTGGGGCAGGCCGGGTCCACCGGCGGCGGTCCCTGCCCCGTCCCGCGCCCGGACCCCGCCGCCGTCTACCGGCAGCCGCAGGAGGCCAGCGCCGTCGCCGCGCGGTCGAGGGCGGACCGCGCCGTGAAGGGGTTGGGCGGATGCGCCTCGTCGGACGTCATGAACGCGAAGGCGAGCAGCCGCCCGTCGGCGTCGACGACCGTTCCGGAGAGGGTGTTCACCCCCGTCAGGGTGCCGGTCTTGGCGCGGACCACGCCGGTGGCCGCGGGGGCGTCGGCGTAGCGGCCGCTGAGGGTGCCGGTGAAGCCCGCGATGGGCAGACCGGTGAGCACGGTGCGCAGTTCGGGGCGGTCGGGGTCCCCGGCCGCGGCCAGCAGCGCGGTGAGCAGGTGCGCGGAGAGCTTGTCGGCGCGGTTCAGGCCGCTGCCGTCCGCGAAGCGGGCCCCGTCGAGCGGAAGGCCGAGCTTCTTCAGCCGGGCGCGGATCGCCTTCGCGTCCCCGTCGAAGCTCGGTTCCTCGCCGGTGGCGAGGGCGACCTGCCGGGCCAGCGCCTCGGCGATGTCGTTGTCGCTGTTGGTCAGCATGCGTTCGACGAGGGCGGACAGCGGCGGCGAGGAGACGGAGGCCAGGGCCTTGGAGCGGCCGGTCGCCTTCGACGGGCCGGGCGCGGTGGTCTCGATGCCGTGGTCGCGCAGCAGGCCGGCGAACGTGCGGGCGGCGTCGGCCGCGGGGTCCGGGGCGCGGGTGGCCGTACCGCTCGTGCTGTCGTCGCGCCGGCCCTCGTCGACCATCAGGGGGGTGACCGCCGCGATGTTCTCGTTGACCCCGATGGGGTGAAGAACGGGGCCGGTGAAGAGGGAGGTGTCGTACGAGAGCGTGACGTGGTCCAGGTGCCGGGATTTCAGCGCGGCGGCCGTCCGGTCGGCGAGGGTGCGCAGGCTCGCCCAGCCGTCGGTGACCTTGCGCGCGGTCAGGGTCGGGTCGCCGCCGCCGACCAGCACGACCTCCTTGGTGTCCGGCTCCAGGACCGTACGCGTCGTGATGCGGTGGTCGGGGCCGGGGGCGGTGAGCGCGGCGACCGCGGTGGCGATCTTCGTGGTGGAGGCCGGGGTCTGGACCGTGTCGGCGCCCTTGCCGTAGAGCCGCTTGCCGGTCGCCACGTCGACGACGACGGCGGTGCGGCGGGCCCCGAGCACCGGGTCGTCGAGCAGTGGGTCGAGGACCCGCGCGAGCGCCTTGCCGGCCGGGGCGGGCACGGTGACCGTGGAGCGGCCGAGCCCGGCGAGGACGGTCGCCGCGCTGGGGGCGGGCCGGGGACCGGTGGCCGTGGCGCCGCCGGCACCCGCGTGATCTGCGCCACCCTCCGGTGCCCGCGACGCCGCCCGGTCGCGCTCCGCCGTACGCTGACCGCTGGAGTCCCAGGGACCGGCCGCGGTCACCGCCCCGGCCGCCAGGGCCAGGCCCATGGTGGCGGCGACGGCTGTGAGCTGCGGCGTCGTCCATCGCACGGCACCGGGCCGCATGATCCGGGTGACCCGCGCCACATGCGGTCTCACCGTCCTCGCGACCCGCAGCACATGCGGGCGCGCGGTCCGCCAAGCCCTCAGCTCTGGCACGACCACCAGCCCCTTTCGCGATCACCCACCTGCGTGAGGGACACTTAACCACCAGAACTATGTGCTGATCATGGAGGAGCCACCGGTGGAGTTCGACGTCACGATCGAGATTCCGAAGGGTTCACGGAACAAGTACGAGGTGGACCACGAGACCGGTCGGATCCGCCTGGACCGTCGACTCTTCACCTCGACCAGCTACCCGGCCGACTACGGCTTCGTCGAGAACACCCTCGGCGAGGACGGGGACCCGCTGGACGCCCTGGTCATCCTGGACGAGCCGACGTTCCCCGGCTGCCTCATCCAGTGCCGCGCGATCGGCATGTTCCGGATGACGGACGAGGCCGGCGGCGACGACAAGCTGCTGTGCGTCCCGGCGCACGACCCGCGGGTGGAGCACCTGCGCGACATCCACCACGTGTCGGAGTTCGACCGCCTGGAGATCCAGCACTTCTTCGAGGTCTACAAGGACCTGGAGCCCGGCAAGTCCGTCGAGGGCGCCGACTGGGTCGGCCGTACCGAGGCCGAGGCCGAGATCGAGCGGTCCTACAAGCGCTTCAAGGACCAGGGCGGCCACTGAGCCCCGGGCGGCCGCGGCCGCCCCACCGACGATCGGGCCGTGCGACCCCCCGGGGGCCGCGCGGCCCGTTCGCGTGTCCGTACGCATACTGAGGCATACGGAAGGCAAGAAGAAGATCCACAGGCAGGCGAAAGGCGAGGCGGGAGTCGGTGGCGGAACCGGAAGCGGAAGACCGCAAGCCGCAGTCGGACGAGGCGAGGAGCGCTTTCAGTCCGCCTGCCGGTCTCGCGGCGACGGCGGCCCTCCCGGTGGACGACGAGTCGTCGACCACCTCCGAGTTCGCCCTCCCCAAGGGCCTGGACGTCGCCCAGGCGCCGGCGCCCGAACAGGAGGGGTCGGCGTTCAGCCTCCCGGCCACCTACAGCGCGCGGCAGGCCCCGCCCGCCTTCACCCCGCCGAACGGCGTCCCCGCGGTCAGCCTGACCAAGGACGCCCCCTGGCAGGACCGGATGCGCACGATGCTGCGCATGTCGGTGACCGAGCGGCCGGCGCCCGAGGCGGTCCACAAGGAGGACGAGTCCGGGCCCGCCGTGCCGCGTGTGCTCGACCTGACCCTGCGCATCGGCGAACTGCTGCTCGCGGGCGGCGAGGGCGCGGAGGACGTGGAGGCGGCCATGTTCGCCGTGTGCCGCTCCTACGGCCTCGACCGCTGCGAGCCGAACGTCACCTTCACCCTGCTGTCGATCTCCCACCAGCCGTCCCTGGTCGACGACCCGCTGACGGCGTCGCGGACGGTGCGCCGCCGGGGCACGGACTACACGCGCCTCGCGGCCGTCTACTCCCTCGTCGACGACCTGAGCGACCCGGAGACCGCGATCTCCCTGGAGGAGGCCTACCGGCGCCTCGCGGAGATGCGCCGCAACCGGCACCCCTACCCCGGCTGGGCGCTGACCGCGGCCGGCGGGCTGCTGGCGGGGGCGGCCTCCGTGCTCGTCGGCGGTGACGCGATCGTGTTCGTCGCCGCGGCGCTCGGCGCGATGCTGGGCGACCGGCTCGCGTGGCTGTGCGCCGGGCGCGGGCTGCCGGAGTTCTACCAGTTCACCGTCGCCGCCATGCCGCCCGCCGCGATCGGGGTGGCGCTCAACCTGACGCACGTCGACGTGAAGGCGTCCGCGGTCATCACCGGTGGGCTGTTCGCGCTGCTGCCGGGGCGGGCGCTCGTCGCGGGCGTGCAGGACGGACTGACCGGCTTCTACATCACCGCCTCCGCCCGCCTGCTGGAGGTCATGTACTTCTTCGTCGGCATCGTCGCCGGCGTCCTGGTGGTGCTCTACTTCGGCGTGAAGGTGGGCGCCCAGCTGAACCCGGACGCCGCGCTGAGCGTCTCGGAGCGGCCGGTGCTCCAGATCGTGGCGTCGATGCTGCTGTCGCTGACCTTCGCCGTGCTGCTCCAGCAGGAGCGCTCCACCGTGCTGGCGGTCACGCTGAACGGCGGGGTGGCGTGGTCGGTGTACGGGGCGATGCACTACGCGGGCGACATCTCGCCGGTGGCCTCCACGGCCGTCGCGGCGGGCCTGGTCGGTCTCTTCGGCCAGTTGCTCTCGCGCTACCGGTTCGCGTCGGCGCTGCCGTACACCACGGCCGCGATCGGGCCCCTGCTGCCCGGTTCGGCGACCTACTTCGGGCTGCTGTCCATCGCGCAGAACGAGGTCGACCAGGGGCTCGTGTCGCTCAGCAAGGCGGCGGCCCTGGCGATGGCCATCGCCATCGGGGTGAACCTGGGGTCGGAGATCTCGCGGCTGTTCCTGCGGACCCCGGGCGGCTCCGCCGGCGGCCGGCGGGCCGCCAAGCGGACACGCGGATTCTGACGCCCGGGCCGCGGGCGGCCGGGCCCGCGCCGGTCAGTTCCCGTCGTTGCCCCGGCCGTAGTCGTAGGGGTAGCCCTCCGCGTCGTACCGCTGCCCGGGCCGGTCCTGCCCGGACTGCGGCCGGGGCGCCTGCCCGTAGCCCTGCGCGCCCTGGCCGTAACCCTGCGCGCCCTGCCCGTAGCCCGGCCGGCCCTGGCCGTAACCCTGCGCGCCCCGGCCGTGGTCCTGTCCGCCGTGGCCCCGGCCGTCGTAGCCGCCGTGGTCCCGGCCGTACTGCTGCCCGTAGGGCTCCTGGTACTGCGGCTGCTGCGGCGCGCCGTACCCCTGGTCGTGCTGCGGGAAGCCGTGGCCTTCCCGGCCCTGCGGCGCGGAGCCGTAGCCCCCTTGGCCGTGCTGCGGGGAGCCGTAGCCCTGTGCGTGTCCCGGTGCGTGTCCCGGTGCCTGTCCCTGCTGCCCGTACCCGTCCCCGCCGCGGCCCGCGTACGGGTCCTGGCCCTGCCGGCCGTACGAGCCGTCCTGGCCGCCGTTCCCGTAACCACCGCTGACGCCCTGGTGACCGTAGGGGTCCTGCGGCTGCTGGACCGGCGGCACCCGCAGCGGGCGCGTCGCGTCGTCCATGACCGGCGCGACGGGGCGGGCGGGCTCGGCCCGGAGCGGGTCCCGGGCGGGCGGCTGCTCCTGCGGCGGGGTCTTGCGGGCCTTGGAGCGGGCGCGCAGGAACTCGACGGCGATCGGGACGACCGACACCAGGACGATGAGGATCAGCATCGCCTCGATGTTCTTGTGCACGAACTCGATGTTGCCCAGCCAGGAACCGAGCAGGGTGACGCCCGCGCCCCACAGGACGCCACCGATGATGTTGAAGGTGATGAACGAGCGGTACCGCATCCCGCTGACACCGGCGATGATCGGCGTGAACGTGCGCACGATGGGCACGAAGCGGGCCAGCACCAGCGACTTGGGCCCGTACTTCTCGAAGAACTCGTGGGCCTTGACCACGTTCTCCTGCTTGAACAGGCGGGAGTCCGGGCGGGTGAAGAGGGAGGGGCCGACCTTCTTGCCGAACAGGTAGCCCGCCTGGTCGCCGAGGACCGCGGCGACGCAGATCAGCGCGATCGCCGCCCACAGCGGGAAGTCCAGGGTGCCCGCCGTGATCAGCAGACCGCAGGTGAACAGCAGCGAGTCGCCCGGCAGGAAGAACCCGATGAGCAGGCCGGACTCGGCGAAGACGATGAGCAGCAGACCCCAGATGCCGAAATTGTCCAGGAGCGTGTTCGGATCCAGCCAGCTTGGACCGAGGGCGAGCGTCGTCACGGTTCCGGGCTCCTGAGGGGGTGAAGGGAGGGCGGCGGTCCTGTCAGGCCGACCAAAGCTATCAACGCCGCCGGTCCGCCCCGGGTTCCACCCGTGGCTCCAGGATGCACTGAGCGGTGACCGGGACAAAGCTGTGAACCATGGGTATCGAGGAATTCGGAGGCGGCCAGGGGCCGCACGCTGACGTTCTGGTCGTGACGACGAACGACGTACCGGGTCACCGCGTGGAGCGAGTCGTCGGCGAGGTCTTCGGCCTCACCGTGCGCTCGCGTCATCTGGGCAGCCAGATCGGGGCCGGTCTGAAGTCGATGATCGGCGGGGAGCTGAAAGGGCTCACCAAGACACTGGTGGAGACCCGGAACCAGGCCATGGAGCGGCTGGTCGAGCAGGCACGCGTGCGGGGCGCCAACGGCGTGCTGATGTTCCGCTTCGACGTGAGCGAGGCGGCCGACGTGGGCACGGAGGTGTGCGCGTACGGGACGGCCGTGGTGCTGGTGAAGGAGTAGCGCCGGACCCGCGCGGGGTGGGGGCGGCCGGACGGCCGCCCTCACCCCGCGCGGGCCGTCCGGCGGAGGAAGCCGCACGTCCGCGGCCGGTCACCGCCGGGCGCGTGCCGCGTTCGCCGCGATCGCCTCCCGGAGGTGCTCGGCGAGGCCCGGCCGGACGGCGTCGTAGAACGCCCTGAACCGCTCGTCGGCGACGTACATCCCGCCGAGCCCCTGATGGATCTCGTGGGTGCAGTCGTAGAACCACCGGGTGATGTGCTGCCGGTGCTCCTCGGCCAGGTCCATGGCGCGCTCCCCGTCCGGCGGCGCGCCGGCCGCCATGAGGGCGCCGTAGCGCTCCCCCCAGGCGGCCGTCTCCTCCCGCATCCGCTTCCAGTCGTCCTTGGTGTGGCGGGCCGTCCTGCGCCGCGCCTCGGCGTAGGCGTCCGTGCCGCCCCAGCGGCGCTCCGCCTCCGCCTCGTACGCCTCGGGGTCGTGGTCCCCGAAGACCTCGAACCGCTCCTCGGGTGTGAGATCGATGCCCATCGTGCGTGCCTCCATGGCCTCTTCCACGGCCGCCGCCATCTTCCGGAGCTGCTCGATCCGCGCGGTCAGCCGGTCGAGCCGGCGGCGCAGGTGCGTGCGCGGTCCGGCCCTCCCGGTGGCCTGGTCGTCGAGCAGCGCGGCGACCTCGTCGAGCGGGAAGCCGAGCTCCCGGTAGAACAGGATCTGCTGCAGCCGGTCGAGGTCGGCGTCGCTGTAGCGCCGGTGCCCCGCGGGGCTGCGGGCGCCCGGTACGAGCAGGCCGATCTCGTCGTAGTGGTGCAGCGTGCGCACCGTGACCCCGGCGAAACCGGCCACCTGGCCCACTGAGTGGCTCACGTCCGCTCCTTTCTCGGTTCGGGTCCCACCCTGGGGCCTCACGCCGCGTGAGGTGCAAGCCCGCGACGCCGCCCCGGCGGCCCGGTGCGCGCCCGGGAGGCGTTCCGCCGCCCGGCCGGACCCCCGCGCGCCGCCTCACCGCCCGCCGCGCGCCGGTCCGCCCCTCGCGATCGCTCGGGATGTTATGTCCGTTTCGCGCGCTTACTGTGAGCCCGTGACCGACGAAGCGGCTCCCCCGCGGCCGAGCCCCTCCCGGGCGACGCCCGCGCGGACCCTGCTGCCTCTGTTCCTGCCCTCCGTGGCCGTCGGGGTGGTCGCCAGCCTCGTCCTCGTCGGCGTGAGCGAACTGGCCGGGCAGCTCAAGGACGTGCTGTGGACCACTCTTCCGGACGCACTGGGCATCGGCGGCTTCTCCTCCCTGTGGATGATCGTCATGCTCACCACGACCGGCGTCCTGGTGGGCCTGGTGGTGTGGAAGGCGCCCGGCCACGCGGGCCCCGACCCGGCGACCCTGGGGCTCCAGGCGTCCCCGATGGCGCCGGTCGTCATGCCGGGGCTGCTGGTGGCGACGGCCCTGATGCTGGCCGGCGGCCCCAGTCTCGGCCCGGAGAACCCGATCATCGCCGTGAACGTGGCGCTGGCCTTCTGGGCGGGCCGCCGGTTCGCGCCCACCGCCCCCGGCGAGCTGTGGGTGACGCTGGCCGAGTCCGCGACGATCGGCGCGCTGTTCGGCACACCGGTCGCGGCGGCGCTGGTCATCTCCGAGGCGCTGGCCGGACGCAAGGTGAAGGGGATGCTCTGGGACAACCTCTTCGCGCCGCTGACCGCCGCGGCCGTCGGCTCGATGACGACCACGCTGATCGGTCAGCCCAGCTTCGACCTCCACCTGCCGCCGTTCGGGCAGCCCGGCTGGACCGACGTGCTGGCCGCGCTGGTCGTGGCCTCGGCGGCGGCCCTGCTCGGCATGGCGGCCGTGCGCGCCTTCCCCTACGTCCACGCGGTGTTCCGGTGGCTGCGGCACCCGATGCTGGCGCTGCCCGCCGGCGGGCTCGTCCTCGGTCTGCTGGGCTGCCTGGGCGGCTCGCTCACCCTCTTCAAGGGCCTGGAGGAGGTGGGGGAACTGGCGCGGGACCCGGACGGCTGGTCGGCCGGGCGGTTCGCCCTCATGGCCGTGGTCAAGCTGGCCGCCCTGGTGGTCGCGGCCAGTTGCGGCTTCCGCGGCGGCCGGATCTTCCCGGCCGTCTTCGTCGGCGCCTCCTTCGGCCTGTGCGCCCACGCGCTGGTGTCCTCCGTCCCGGCGTCGGTGGGGCTGGCCGCGGGGGTCCTGGGCACCTTGCTCGCGATCACCCGGCAGGGGTGGGTGAGCCTGTTCACCGCCGCCGTCCTGGTGTCGTCGCCGTCGATCATCGCCCTCCTCTGCATCGCCTCGCTGCCGGCGTGGCTGCTGGTGACCGGACGGCCCCAGATGCAGCTGCGCCCGGACGGGACCTCCGTCCGATGACGCGCTCCGTGAACCGCGGGCCCGCCCGCATCCGATGAACCAAGGGGACACACGTCCCACCGAACGATGGGAGAAGCCCATGCCGCTCCACAGGGGCCACGAAGCGCCCGCACAGAGCACGATGTCCGTCAACCCGTTCTACGGCGAGGCCAACCCGGTCAGCGGCATGGTCGAGGCGCCGCCCAAGCACCGGCTGCCCGAGGCCCCGCTGCCCCCGACCACGGCACTCCAGATCGTCCACGACGAGCTGATGCTGGACGGCAACTCCCGGCTGAACCTGGCCACCTTCGTCACCACCTGGATGGAACCGCAGGCGGGGGTGCTGATGGCGGAGTGCCGCGACAAGAACATGATCGACAAGGACGAGTACCCGCGGACGGCCGAGCTGGAGCGCCGCTGCGTGTCGATGCTCGCCGAGCTGTGGCACGCGCCCGACCCCTCGGCGGCGGTGGGCTGCTCCACGACCGGGTCCAGCGAGGCGTGCATGCTCGCCGGCATGGCCCTGAAGCGCCGCTGGGCCGGGCGCAACGCCGACCGCTACCCCGGCGCCCGGCCCAACCTGGTCATGGGCGTGAACGTCCAGGTCTGCTGGGAGAAGTTCTGCAACTTCTGGGAGGTCGAGGCGCGCCAGGTGCCCATGGAGGGCGACCGCTTCCACCTCGACCCCCAGGCGGCGGCCGAGCTGTGCGACGAGAACACCATCGGGGTCGTCGGCATCCTCGGCTCGACCTTCGACGGGTCCTACGAGCCCATCCAGGAGCTGTGCGCCGCGCTGGACGCGCTCCAGGAGCGCACCGGCCTCGACATCCCCGTCCACGTCGACGGCGCCTCCGGCGCGATGGTCGCGCCGTTCATCGACGAGGACCTGGTCTGGGACTTCCGGCTGCCGCGGGTGGCGTCGATCAACACCTCGGGCCACAAGTACGGCCTGGTGTATCCCGGGGTCGGCTGGGCGCTCTGGCGGACCCCCGAGGACCTGCCGGAGGAGCTGGTCTTCCGGGTGAACTACCTGGGCGGCGACATGCCGACGTTCGCGCTGAACTTCTCCCGCCCCGGAGCGCAGGTGGCCGCCCAGTACTACACGTTCCTGCGGTTGGGCCGCGAGGGCTACCGCACGGTGCAGCAGACGACCCGGGAGGTGGCCCGCGGACTGGCCGAGCGGGTCGACTGCCTGGGCGACTTCCGGCTGATCACCCGCGGCGACCAGCTCCCGGTGTTCGCCTTCACCACCGCCCCCGAGGTCACCTCGTACGACGTGTTCGACGTGTCACGGCGGATGCGGGAGAGCGGCTGGCTCATCCCGGCCTACACCTTCCCCGAGAACCGGCAGGACCTGTCGGTGCTGCGGGTGGTGTGCCGCAACGGCTTCACCACCGACCTGGCCGAGCTGTTCATCGACGACCTCAAGCGGCTGCTGCCCGAACTGCGCGCCCAGTCCGGGCCCTCGACGCGGGACAGAGCCGCCGCGACGAGCTTCCACCACTGACGGCGGCCCGCCCCCGCCGGCGGCCGCGGCCGCGGGCCGGGCCGCCGGGGAGCCGTCGGGAGCACACCGCCGCAGGGCGGGACCCGCGGCTGCCGTGCGGCCCGGCCGCCGGCCGTCTCACGCCGTGCCGCGCTCCTGCGCGACGAGCTCGAACGCCGTCCTGCCGTCGAGGGACTCGCGGATGATGTCGGCGTGTCCGGCGTGCCGGGCCGTCTCGCGGATCAGGTGCAGGGCCAGCCAGCGCATCGAGACGCGGCCCTCGGGCGGGAACCACGGGTCGGGCGGGAGCGCGAAGGTGTCGTCGAGGCTGGGCACCGAGCGCAGGAACCGGTCGGTCTCGGCGGCGACCTCCTCCCAGTAGGCGAGCTGGGAGGCGACGGTCTCGCCGTCGACCAGCACGAAGCACTCGTGCCAGTTCGACGCGTCCCTGCGGACGGCGGGCTGCTCGCCCCGGGCGCGCGCGATCCACCCCTGCTCGACCTCGGCGACGTGCTTGAGCAGTCCGGACAGCGACAGTTCGCTCGCGCTCGGCCGGCTCGCCGCCTGCTCCTCGGTGAGTCCGAGCAGTGCCCGGCGGATGCCGCCGCGCTGCTCCTCGATGAACGCGAGCAGCGCCCCGCGCTCGTCGCCCCGCTCCTCGGCTCCCACGTGCGTGACCATGACCGGCCCCTTTCCCGGGTCCACCTGCCTGACACCGACCACGCTAGAGGCCCTTGCGGACGGTTTCGGTCCGCAAGGGCCCGTGGCGCGACCGGCGCGAAAGGCGCGGGGACCGCCGTGGCGGGCGCGCCCCCTCCGCCGCGTGGATCCGCCGTCAGAAGGGGAAGCGGCTGCGGCCGTGCTGCACCGAGATCCACTTCGTGGTGGTGAACGCGTCGACGGTCGTCTCGCCGTTCAGGCGGCCGATGCCGGAGTGCTTCTCGCCGCCGAAGGGGACGAGGGGCTCGTCGTGGACCGTGCCGTCGTTGACGTGGAACATGCCGGTGTCGATCTGCTTGGCGAAGTTCACGCCGCGCTCGACGTCGGCGGTGTGCACCGCACCGGAGAGCCCGTACGGGGTGTCGTTGACGATCCGGACCGCCTCCTCCTCGCCGTCGAACGGGACGAGGAAGACCACCGGGCCGAAGACCTCCTGGCGGAGCAGGGCGGAGTCGGCGGGCAGGCCGGTGAGGACGGAGGGCTCCACCAGGTTGTCGGTGGTGGTGCCGTGCACCAGGGCGGTGGCGCCTTCCGCGATCGCCTGCTCGACCGTGCCCGACAGGGCGTCCGCCTGCGAGGAGTTGATGACCGGACCGATCACCGTCTGCGGGTCGCCGGGGTCGCCGGCCTTCAGCGTCCGCACCTTGGCGACGAACTTCTCGGTGAACTCCGCCTCCACCGACCGGTCGACGAGGACGCGGTTCGCGGCCATGCAGACCTGGCCCTGGTGGACGTAGCGGCTGAAGACGGCGGCGTCCACCGCGTAGTCCACGTCCGCGTCGTCGAGGACCACCAGGGCGCTGTTGCCGCCGAGTTCGAGGACCGAGCGCTTGAAGTGCGCGGCGCAGACCGTGGCGACGTGCCGGCCGACCTTGTCGGAGCCGGTGAAGGAGATGACCTTCGGCACCGGGTGCTCGATGAAGGCGTCGCCGATCTCGGCTATGTCGGTGATCACCACGTTCAGCAGGCCGCCGGGCAGGCCCGCGTCCTCGAAGATCTTCGCGACGAGCGAGCCACCCGTGACGGGGGTGTTCTGGTGGGGCTTGAGGACCACGCCGTTGCCCAGCGCGAGGGCGGGGGCGACGGACTTGATCGACAGCAGGAAGGGGAAGTTGAAGGGGCTGATGACACCGACGACGCCGACGGGGACGCGGTAGAGGCGGTTCTCCTTGCCGTCGACCGGCGAGGGGATGATCTTTCCCTCGGGCCGCAGCGCCAGCTGGATCGACTCGCGCAGGAACTCGCGGACGAGGTGCAGCTCGAACGCGGCCTTCAGGCGGGTGCCGCCCAGCTCCGCGATGATCACCTCGGTGATCTCGGCCTCGCGCTCGTCGATGAGGGCGAGGGCCTTCTCGAAGACGGCGCGGCGCGCGTAGGGGTTGGTGGCTCCCCATTCCTTCTGGGCGCGCTCGGCGGCGCGGTAGGCGTCGTCGACCTCGTCTGCCGTGGCGATGGTGATCGAGGCCAGCTTCTCGCCGTCGTACGGGTTGAAGTCGATGATGTCCCAGGAGCCGGTGCCCGGACGCCATACACCGTCGATGTACTGCTGGGCCAGGTCGGTGAAGTAGGACGACATGCGCTCCCTCAATCCCTGTGCTGCCGAATCAGGCTCCCGGCCCGGGGCAGCGGACGTCCGATCACGGTCTGATCACACGTCATCGTACTTATGTTTCACAGGAGTTGTGGGTTACCCGACAAGTCCGCAGGGGCGGTCAGGAGAGCTGGAGAAGCCCGCGCAGCAGATCCCGGCTCTCCGAGGGGCCGGGGCTGTCCTGCTGGAGCTCCTTGAGCGCGTTCTCGTACTGGGTGACGTCCTCGCGCTTGTCCAGGTAGAGCGCGCTGGTGAGCTGCTCCAGGTAGACGACGTCGGAGAGATCGGACTCCGGGAAGCTGAGCAGGGTGAACGAACCGCTCTCGCCGGAGTGCCCGCCGAAGCTGAACGGCATCACCTGGAGGCGGACGTTGGGCCGCTCCGAGACGTCGATCAGGTGCTGGAGCTGCCCGCGCATCACCTCGCGGTCGCCGTAGGGGCGGCGCAGCGCGGCCTCGTCGAGGACGATGTGGAACTCCGGGGCGTTGTCCGCGAGGAGGTACTTCTGCCGCTCCAGGCGCAGCGCCACCCGGCGGTCGACGTCGGCCGCGGACGCACCCCTCATGCCGCGCCGGACCACGGCGCGCGCATAGTCCTCGGTCTGCAACAGGCCGTGCACGAACTGCACTTCGAAGACGCGGATCAGGTGGGCGGCCCCTTCGAGGCCCACGTAGGTGGGGAACCAGCTCGGCAGGACGTCGGAGTAACTGTGCCACCAGCCCGCGACGTTGGCCTCCTTGGCGAGCGAGACCAGGGAGGCGCGCTCCGCCTCGTCCACGATGCCGTAGAGCGTCAGCAGGTCCTCGACATCGCGCGTCTTGAAGCTCACCCGTCCCAACTCCATGCGGCTGATCTTCGATTCGGAGGCGCGGATCGAGTAGCCGGCCGCTTCACGGGTGATCCCGCGCGTCTCCCGCAGGCGCCGCAGATGCGACCCCAGCAGCATGCGCCGCACCACAGAGCCGCTCGACTCACCAGCGCTCACGTTCGTCCGCCTCCCCAACCGTCTTCCAGACGCCGCAGTCTGCCACTAAAACACTTCAAGCAGTACTCGTTCGGTTACGGAAACGGAAAGGAGCCGAACGAGCCGTGCACCAACAGATCAACAGAGCGTCAACAACGAGAACAAGACGCCGGAAGAAATCAGCCGGAACCCGGAAGGGAAGGTCCAATCCGGGCGCGTGCACGTGCATCTGCCCTTGCATCTGCTGTACGCATTCGGAACCATGGTCCCCGCGCCACCGCTGTATCGCAACGACCGCGAACTCCCGGGAGTGCCTCGCATGGGGACGAATGGATCGACCATGCTCGAACCCTTACGGCAGGGACTTCCGCCTCTCGACCCCGCGGCCGTCTGCAGCGCCGCCTCGTGCGCACTGCCCGCCCGCTTCGAGGCGGTCCGCGAGGCACGGCAGTTCACCCGCAGGACGCTGGACCAGTGGGACATCGGCGAGCGGTTCGACGACGTCTGCCTGGTGGTCTCGGAACTCGTCACCAACGCGCTGCGGCACGCCCTGCCCTCGGACACCCCGCGCGACGACCAAGGGCCGCCCGTGCGGCTGCACTTGATGCGCTGGACCTCGCGGCTGGTGTGCGTCGTCCGCGACCCCAGCCACGAGAGCCCGGTGGCCGGCGACTCGGACGACTTCTCCGCGGAGTCGGGCCGCGGCCTCTTCCTCGTCGACTCCTTCGCCGACGGCTGGGGCTGGCACCCGCTGGCCGGAACGCTCAGCGGCAAGGTGGTCTGGGCACTGTTCCGGCTGCCGCCGTGCGGCCCGGCGGCTCCCGGCCGCACGTGAGACACCGTGGCGCCCGCGGGCGCCACGGTTCCGCGCGCCGCACGGGGACGGCGGGCCGCCGCCGCGCCGCTCCGCGCCGTGCGTCACCGCGGAGCGGAGCCACCGCCAGCCCGCGCCGCGGGCGGGGCGGCCCGTACCGCTCCCCCGGCGCCGCACCTCCGGGACGCGACCGCGTCCGTCAGCCGGCGATCAGGTGGTCGAACTCGCCGTCCTTGATCCCCAGGAGCATCGCCTCGATCTCCGCGCGCGTGTAGACGAGCGCGGGCCCCTCGGGGAACCGCGAGTTGCGCACCGCCACGTCACCACCGGGCAACCGGGCGAACTCGACGCAGGAACCCTGCGAGTTGCTGTGCCTGCTCTTCTGCCAGGCCACGCCGTCCAGCCCGGTCGCCGCCATGCCGTTGTACACCTCGTCAGCCATGCCGTTGTCCACGTCATCCAGGTCGAACACGTCGTGGTCCACAGGTCGCTCCCCGGTCGTGCAGTGGCTGAGGTGGCCATAGATGCAGTGGTCAACTGCCTCGGATCATAGCTCTGTTCATGTGCAGATGCATGGGCAGATGCACGTGCACGCGGGGTGGTCCCGCGGTTACAGCTTTTACCGGCCCTTGACTACCGGCCGTCGTTCCCGTGACCACGGTCCGCAGCCCCGGTCGCGCCGGGCCGGCTCCGTCCGGCCCCTCGAACCGCTCCGGCACTCCATCCGGTCCAGCGCATTCCCCGGAGCCGGCGTCACATGCGGCCCCCGCCCGCCGCACGGTCGTCCGCACCGGCGTCCCGCCGGGCGCGCGGTGCTCCCGGAGGAATCGACCGGTTCGATTCCCTGGTCCTCCATCAAGAGACGCACGCGACACCGTTCCTGTTCCCCCGTGGATGTGATGGTCCCGTGGAGCCCCGCCCCGGCTCCCCCGCACGGGCGGGCGCGGAAGGCCCGGCACGGGCGCGGAGGGGACGTCGCGGGCCGGCGTGGAGCGGCGGGCCGGAGCGTCCCGGACCGGCACGAGCCGGCGGGGACGGGGAACCCGCGCCGGGGCCGCCTGGTACCTTGCTGCCGCCGTTCGGGCGACACGGCATCCGACCCACCTGGGGGGCTTCAGTGACGACCACGATCTTCCCGCTCCGCCGGACCCGGACCCGTCTCACGGCCGCGGCCGTGGGTGTGGCGGCCGCGCTCGCGCTCACCGGATGCAGCGGCGGCGGCGCGGGCGACTCCGGCAAGGGCTCGGCGACCCCCGGCCCGTCCTCCACGGACGGCACACGGGGTACGGACGGTACGGGCGGCACGGCCTCGGGCGGTGGCTCCGGCGACGCCTCCGCGGACGGCGAGCTGTCGGGCAGCTGGCTGACCACGGCGGGCGGCAAGGCCGTGGTGCTCATGGTCAACGGCGGCCGGGCCGGGCTCTTCGCGACCGGCGGCACCCTGTGCAGCGGCACCGCAACGGAGCGGTCGGGCACCCGCTCGATCCGCCTCACCTGCACGGACGGCAGCACGGACCGGGCGTCCGGCACGGTCGACTCCGTACGGGGCAAGACCCTGCGGGTGACCTGGCGGGGAGGTCTCGGCACGGAGACGTACACGCGGAGCGAGGGGGGCAAGCTGCCCTCGGGGCTGCCCACGGCGAGCCTCGGTACGGGGTCCTGACCCCGTACCGACCCGGGGGCCGGTGAGCCCGGCCGTCCCCGTGCGCCGGGACGAGGGTGCCGCGCACGGGAACGGCCACACCTCCCCCGCGGACGGCGAGCACGGGAGCACCCCCGGACACCGGTCCGGGCCGCGCGGCCGTCCCCCGGCGCCGGGACGACGGCGCTTCGCGCGGGGACGACGGTGCCTCACGCGCGGACGGCGAGTCTGGAAGCACCCGGGACGCCGGTCCCGGACACGCGGCCCTCCCCGAGCGCCGGGACGACGGTGCCGCGTAGGCACGGGGACGGCGGACCAGGGAGCACCCCGGGCACACGGGTCCGGGCCGCGCACGGCCGCTCCGGTTCGCGGGACCGTCGCGGTCTCCGGCACGGGCGGACGTCACCGGACCTGCGTCCCGCGGCCAGGCGAGGCTGTCCGCGGAGGCGCTGGGCCGCGGCCCGGCTTCGGCGCCCCGGCGAGGCGAGGCGACCGTGCCGACGGAGCGGCGGGCGGTCCGCTTCGGTGCACCGCGGGCCCCCGTTCGGTCGCCTTCCGGGCGTTCCGCGGGCAGAAACAGGCGATATCGGTCCCGTCCGGGTGAACGGCGAGGGGCACGCGACCCCCGCGGACGCTCGTGCGTGATGATCCATGCACATCGCTCCGACCCCCGGGGGAACCCATGCGCGCTCTGCCCATCGCCGTCACCGTCCTCGCCGCCGCCCTGGCCCTGGCCTCCTGCGACGACGGCGGTTCCGGCGACTCCGGGAAGTCCGGCGACCCGTCCGGCGCCGCGACCCGGGCCGTCGCCGCCTGCGCGATCGGCGACGCCGGTCTCCAGGTCGGTCCCGCGAACGCGGCGACCGCCGCCGGCGACACCGGCAACATCCCCGTGACCGTCACCAACAACGGCCCGCGCTGCACCCTGAAGGGTGTCCCCCGGCTCGCGGTGAAGGCCGCCACCGGGGACGCGGCCCCGATCGGCGCCGACGACTCCGCCCGGCCCGAGGAACTCACGCTCGGCCGGGGGGACACCGCGTCCTTCACCATCACCTACGTACGGGGGGCGGACGGCGACGCCGGGACCCTCGCCGCCAGGACGCTGACGGTCGGGTTCCCCGGCACCGGCGCCACCAAGGACTTCCCCTGGACCTACGGCCCCGTGGCGGGCAAGGGGCCGGCGGGCACGCCGAACGCGTCGGTGACCCCGTTCCAGCACGCGGGCGACTGACCCGGACCCGGACGGCCGGAGGGTCCGGGCGCGCCCCGGACCGGTCCTCAGCGGGACCGGCCGCCCTCTCCCGGCAGCCGGCGCCGGTCGCCGACGCGGGCCCGGTCCGCCGCGTCGGACCCCTCGTGCCATCCGGCCGCGTCGTCCACCCCGCGCATCCGGGTCGTCACGGTCCGCGGGAACATCCGGTCCAGGTGGTCCGCGACCGCCACGTCCCGGGCGGCCAGCACCGGCAGCAGGTCCCCCTCGGCCTCGGCCGCCTGCCCTTCGGCGACCGTCGCGAGCCGGTCGCCGATCCGGTGCGCGTACGCCGCGAGGAACGACTGCCGGAAGGTCTTCGTACGCTTCCGGCCGCCCGCCCGCTGGGCGGCCTCGGCCTTCGTCATCGCCGCCGTGGCCTGCACGAGCAGCGAGGTGTAGAGGAGTTCGACGGCCTCCAGATCGGCTTCGAAGCCCACGACGGTCGAGAAGCCGAAGGCGTCGTTCCACACGGCGCGGCAGCGGTTCGCCCGGGCCACCGCGTCCAGCAGGACCGCCTTGGCGGTCTCGTACGGCGCCTCGATGCCGACGCGGCAGGCGCCGGGCCCGTCCGCGGCATGGGTGCGGGCCGCGAGCAGCGCCTCGTCGATGCTGTGCCGCGCCATCAGTTCCTGCGCCTTGGCGCTGAGCGCCTCCGCCTCCTCCGGGTAGCCGGTCGCCTCCGCCTTGGCGAGCAGGGCGCGGATGCGGGCGAGCATGCGCGTCTCGCGCGGGGCGCCGGCCGGGGCGGCCGGCCGCGGGGTCTCCAGCGGTTCGACGGCGGGCAGCCGCAGCAGCAGGCGGTACAGCTCCAGGACGGCCGTGGCGTGGGAGAAGCGGTCGGTGCGGACGTCGTGCGCGTCCGCGCCCAACGCGTCGAGCTGGGCCGTCCAGCGGGCCCCGCGCGGTGCCCGGTCCGTCTCCCGCTCCCGGAGGATCAGGGAGGTCACCAGCCGTACGTGGACGTCGTCCAGGTCGCGCCGCACGAGCCGGACGACGTCGGCGGGCTGCCAGCCGCGCCGCCAGGCGGTCGCGACGAACTCCGCTCCCCGCCGGTCGCGTTCGGCGTCGGACGCCGGGTCGGCGGCGAGCAGGGAGGCGCCGGTGTCGAGGGCCGCGTCGGAGTCGGCGTAGAGGGCGGCCTCGAAGGCCCGCTCCACCGTGCTGGACGTACTCATCCCCCGATCGTGTCACGGGCCCGGAGCGGTCCGGACGGGGCAGGAGCGGCGGGCCGGCGGAGTATCCACACCCTGTGGACGGCGAGGGGCGCCCGCCACGGGGCCGCGGTGCGGGCCCCGGTGAGGGGGGCGGCGCCGGCCCGGTGCCGCGACGGCCGCCGCGGGCGCCCGCCGTCGCGGAGGTGACGCCCGCACGGCGGCGGTACCAGCCCGGTGGCAGCGGCGTGACCGGCCCGCGGCTGCCGCGCCGGGCCCGCCGCGCGCGGTCCCGGCGACCGCGGCCCTCCCCGCCGTCCCGCCCGCCGCCCCCCGCGCCGTCCGGACGGGCTCCGGGCGGCCCCGGCCGCCGCGCAGGGGCCCGGTCACCGGGGCGGACGGCGTTGTCGGACCCTCCTGCGAGACTCGGAGGCATGACCGAGCGCTGGGCTCTCGCGCCGGCCGAGGACGGCGGCGCGGACGTCGCCCCCCTCGGCCCGGACGGGCTGCCCGCCGGGCCGGTGCGCAGGGAGCCCGATCTCGCCAAGGCCGTGCGGACCCGGCCCGAGGTGGACCGGTGGGTGTGGCGGTCGACGGCCGAGGTGTACCCCCGGTTGCTGGCCGCGGGGGTGCGGATCGAGCGGTGCTACGACCTGGAGGCCGCCGAGACCCTGCTGCTCGGCCATGCGGGACGGCTCGGCGAACCGCGGTCTGCGGCCGCCGCGCTGGCCCGCCTGCGCGGCGGCCCCGTGCCGCCCGACCCGCCGCAGCGGTCCGCCGAACCCGGTTCGCAGTCCTCGCTCTTCGAGCCGGACCCGGTGCACCTGCCGCTCGCGGACCTGCTCACGGTCTACGCCGACCAGTGGCGCCGCCACGACGGCACCGCGCACCCCGGCCGGATGCGGCTGCTGACCGCCGCCGAGTCGGCGGGGATGCTGGTCGCCGCCGAGATGAACCGGACGGGCCTGCCGTGGAGCGCCGACGTGCACCGTGCCGTGCTGCACGACCTGCTCGGCGAGCGCTACACCGGCGGTGGGGAGCCGCGCCGTCTCGCCGAGCTGACCGACGAGATCTCCGCCGCCTTCGGCCGGCGCGTCCGGCCCGACCTGCCGGCCGACGTCGTCAGGGCGTTCGCGCGGGCCGGGGTCAAGGTCGGGTCCACCCGGCGCTGGGAGATCGAGTCGATCGACCACCCGGCGGTGCCGCCGCTGCTGGAGTACAAGCGGCTGTACCGGATCTGGGTCGCGCACGGCTGGTCCTGGCTCCAGGACTGGGTCCGGGACGGCCGCTTCCGCCCCGAGTACCAGCCGGGCGGGACCGTCACCGGACGCTGGGTCACCAACGGCGGCGGCGCCCTGCAGATCCCCAAGGTGATCCGCCGGGCGGTCGTCGCCGACCCCGGCTGGCGGCTGGTCGTCGCCGACGCCGACCAGATGGAGCCCCGCGTCCTCGCCGCCGTCTCCCGCGATCCCGGCCTGATGGAGGTCGCGGGCCGCGCGAGCGACCTCTACCAGGCGGTGTCGGACCGCGCCTTCTCCGGTGACCGGGCCCAGGCCAAAATCGCCGTGCTCGGCGCCGTGTACGGGCAGACCTCCGGCGACGGCCTGAAGAACCTCGCGCTGCTGCGCCGCCGCTTCCCCCGGGCCGTGGCCTACGTCGACGACGCGGCCCGCGCCGGCGAGGAGGGCCGGCTCGTGCGCACCTGGCTCGGCCGGACCAGTCCCCCCGCCGCCCGCGCCCGGGACGACGCCGGCGAGGAGGCCGGCATCCCGCAGGAGGACCCCGCCGCCCCCGCCGCCACCGACCAGGGCTGGAAGCCGGGCTACGCCTCGTCCGACGCCCGCGCCCGGGGCCGTTTCGCGCGCAACTTCGTCGTGCAGGGCAGCGCCGCCGACTGGGCGCTGCTGATGCTGGCGGCGCTGCGCCGCACCTGTGCGGACCTCTCCGCCGAACTGGTCTTCTTCCAGCACGACGAGGTGATCGTGCACTGCCCGGCGGAGGAGGCCGAGACCGTGGTGGCCGCCATCCGCGACGCGGCGGAGCTGGCCGGCCGCCTCACCTTCGGGGAGACCCCGGTGCGGTTCCCGTTCACGACCGCGGTCGTGCACTGCTACGCGGACGCCAAGTAGGCGGACGGGCCGCCCCGCCGGTCCGCGCCCGCGGCTCGGCGGCCGGTCGGGCACCGCCGCCGGCGCCGGAGGCCGGCAGCCGCCCTCCCGGACGTCGCGCCGGGGCCCCGCAGGTCACGGCGTCCCCCACCCGGCGAGCAGCGGTCACGGCGTCCCTCACCCGGCGAGCAGTCCCCGCAGTTCACCCACCACCGGGCTGTCGGTGCCCTCCAGCGCCGTGAGGGCACGCGCCCACTCCCGGTGCGCGGCGCCCGCGTCGCCCCGCTCCCGCAGCAGCAGGCCCCACTGGTGCCGGGCGAGACCGCCGGTGTACCGGTCGGCACGGCGGTCGGCGCGCCGGCACAGCAGGTCGCACTCGCCCTCCGCCCGCTCCTGCCGGCCCACCTCGCGCAGGGCGCGCACCAGGCCGAGCCGCGTCTGGGACTCCCCGTGCCAGTCGCCGTGGCCGCCCAGGACGCGCAGGCTCTCCTCGAAGTGCGGGATCGCGGCGGCCGGCTCGCCGAGCGTGAGATGGGCGTAGCCGATGTTGCAGTGCGCCGAGTGCCGGATGATCACGTCCCCCACGGCCTCGCCGATCGCGAGGCTGCGCCGGTGGTGGTCGATGGCCGCCCGCGGGTCGCTGTGCTCGTACAGGTTGCCCAGATGGCTGTACGTGACGGCCTCCGTGTGCGGGTCGTCCAGTGCGCGGGAGAGCCGCAGACTCTGCCGCAGGGCCTCTCCGGACTCGTCGTAGCGGCCGAGGCTCTCCAGCAGCATGCCGCGGTTGTTCAGGCCGCGCCGCACCCAGGAGGGCACACCGAGCCGGCGCCAGATGGCGAGCGCCTCGTCGGTCAGGGCGAGCGCCTCGCCCGCCCGGCCCGTCATGAAGTGCAGTCCGCCGAGGTCGCCGAGCGCGTACGCCTCGGCCGCCGCGTCCTCCAGCAGCCGTGCCGCGTCGAGCGCCGCCCGCTGGAGTCGCTCCAACTCGGCCACGTGGCCGCTGCGTCGGACGTACGGGTGGAGCATCCGGGCGAGCAGCGGCACATAGGCCGAGGTGCCCGCGCACCGCTCCGCCAGCACGGTCGCGTTGGCCAGCTCCGTGTCGCCCCAGGCGAACGCGTCGTGCGCGGAACGGAAGGGGGGTGTGGCCGCGACGTCCGCCGCGTGCCCGGCGGGCTGCGAGGCGGTCGGCCTGGCGCGGTCCTCCCGGTCGGGACCGGGTTCCAGGACGGCCTCCAGGCACCGGGCGGCGACCGCCGCGTACCAGCGCAGCGCCCGCTCGGCGACGACCGCGTCGTGTCCCCGCGCCGGGGTGCCGCGCCGGGGCGGGGAGCCGTCCGGCACCCGCCCGTCCGGTACCCCGGCGGCAGGGACGGCGGCGCTCGGCGCGTCCTCGCCGCGGGGCGGTCCGCCGGGTGGACCGGGTGCCCCGGGTGCGCCGCCCCCGTCCGCCTCGCCGGTCACCGCGGTGTCCGCGACCGGGCCGGCCGCCGCGAGGCCGCACTCCGCCGCGCCGGCGATCTCGCGCGCGAAGTCCCGTACCAGATCGTGGGGAACGTAGCGGCCGTACGCCGTCTCCTCCAGCAGGGCGACCTCGACGAGGCGGTCGAGGGCGGCCTCGGCGCGGCGTTCGCCGGTGGACAGGAGGCGGGCCAGCAGGCCGGCCCCGTACGCGGGCAGGTCGAGCGCGCCGATCCGGCACAGCGCCAGGGCGGCGTCCCGGTCCGCCTCCCGCTCGGAGGCGCGCAGCGCGTCGTGGGCCACCGCCAGGGAGCGGCGCACGCTCAGGTCGTCGTACTCCAGGTGGTGCAACCGGCTCTCGGCGGCGGCCAGTTGACCGGCCAGCGCGTCGGGGGTGAGGGCGCCGCGCGCGGCGAGGCGGGCCGCGACGACGCGCAGGGCCAGCGGGAGTCCGCCGGTGAGTGCGACGAGCGGATGCCCACGGTCCAGGCCGTCCCGGCGCCCGGAGACCGCGCGGAGCAGGTCCGCGCTGTCCTCGTCCCCCAGGGGCGCGAGCGGGAAGCGGTGGGCGCCGTCCAGGGCGGTGAGCGGCGAGCGGCTGGTGACGATCACCGCGCAGTCCGGCCCGGCCGGCAGCAGCGGGCGCACCTGGGCGGCGTGGGCGGCGTCGTCGAGGACCATGAGGGTGCGGGTCGACGCCAGGGTCGAGCGGAGCAGCGCGGCCGCCGCGTCCGGGTTCTCGGGGATGCGGCGGGGGTCCGTACCGAGGTCGCGCAGCAGTGCGGCGAGCGCCTGCCCCGCGGTGATGGGGGTCGTGCCGGGGGTGGCCCCCCGCAGGTTCACGTAGAGCTGCCCGTCGGAGAAACGTTCCCTCAACGCATGGGCGACGTGCAGGGCGAGCGCGCTCTTGCCGACGCCTGCCGTGCCGCTGATCACCGCGACCCGCGTCGAGGCCGGCGCCGCGCAGTGCGGATGCCAGCCGGCGGCGGACGGTTCGGGGAACGCGGCGGGCCGCGGCGGGCAGAGGACGCCGACCAGCCGGCCGCGGAGATCCGCCCGCCCCACGAAAGGCGCTGCCGGCGGCGGCAGTTGCGCGGGCCGGGAACCCGCGGCGGGCGCCTCCCGGCGCCGGTCCCCGGCCGCCGCGTCCCGCCGTCCGGCTCGCGGGCCCTGCCGGCCGGCCGCCGTCGCCCGCGGTCCGGACGGCGCCTGCCGGTCCGCCGCCCGGAGGATCTCCAGATGGGTCTCGCGCACCGCGGGCCCGGGCTCGACGCCGAGTTCCTCGACCAGTCGCGCGCGCAGGTCGCGGTGGACGGCGAGGGCCTCCGCCGGCCGCCCGGCACGGTGCAGGACGAGCATCAGCAGCCGGTGGAAGGACTCGCGGAGCGGGTGCTCGGCGATCCGGGCGGCCAGTTCGGGGGCGAGGCCGTCGAGCCGGGCGGCCGACGCGCCGCGGCGCAACTCCGCCTCGTACCCCCACTCCTCGACCAGCAGGCGGGCCTCCTCCAGGCGCCGGCCGAGGGGATGCCCGCCCGTCTCGGGCGGCAGACCGCTCAGCGGGGTGCCGCGCCACAGCGCGAGCGCGGCGGCGCACTCGCCCAGCACCCGCTCCGCGTCGCCGCCGGCGTGCGCGTCGCGTGCCGCGGCGACGTGCCGCTCGAAGAGGCGCACGTCGAACTCGCCCTCGGCCACGCGCAGGACGTAGCCCGGCGGGACGGCGCGCAGCCGTTCCGGATCGTCGAGGAGGCGGCGCAGCCGGGTCACGTGGTTGTGCAGGGACGCCTGGGCGGACGCGGGCGGGGCGCCGCCCCACAGCGCGTCCTTGAGGGCGTCCACGGAGACGACCCGGCCCGGTTCGAGGAGGAGGGCGGCCAGCAGGGCCCGCGTCTTGCCGCCGCCGAGGGGAACGGTCTCGCCGTCGGCACCGAACAGGACCGGCGTCCCCAGCAGCCCGAACCGCAGCCCGTTCCGCATCACACCGCCCCACGTCCTCCGCCCGGCCTCGCGCGACCGCGCTGCACGACGCGCTCGCGTCCCTCCGGCGACGGCGCCGCCGGCCGGCCGTCCCCTCGGGTGGAACGGTCGCCTCATGTTAGCGATCCGTTGGTGTGGCCTGATGTGATCACTTCATCGGATCTGGCCCGACGGTGCGCGCGTACGACGCGTAACTCGGGGGAGTGTCGCCGCCGCGGCCGGGTCCGGGGACGTGGCAGGCCCCGGTCGTCGAGGTGAGCGACCGGGGCCTGTGTCCGTCGGCGGCCCCCACGGGACCGCCGGCCGTCCCGGGCGGTGGGGCGCCGGCCGTGCGCCCGCGCGTCGCCGTCCACCGCCGGGCCCCGCACTCCCTCGGCGACACCGCACCGCGCTGTCGGCCCGCCGTCCGACCTCGTGCCCGGCCGGGCGGGCACGATCCGGACGCCCGGGCGGACCCCGGGCTCGGCACCCGCCCCCGGCCGGCACTCGCGCCGCGATGCCGGCCGTGCAGCGGAGGTCTCCTCGCGTACTCCCGCGCGCCCACGGCGCGGACGGACCGGCGCGCACCGGCCCGTCACCGGCGCCCCCGGCGCACCCGCACCCTTCCGCGCGAACTCTGAACTCCCTTTGTCCCGCAGGCGTGTTCACGCCCCGTGCGCCCGCGCGCGGGCAGGGAAGAGCACCCGCCCGCGAGGCCAACCGCCGTCCCTGAAGCTCGTCTTCGCAGGCACCCCCCCGCCAGGTCGCCCCCAACGGCAGCCCCACTACGTCGGGTTCGGCGTTCGGCGGCGTCCACGCCTCCGCGCCGGCCGACGGCGACCGGGCTCGCGACGCGCCGCCGCCCCCGTCCGGCCGGGGCGTCCGGCCGGGTCTCGGCGGCGGCCACCTCCTGCCGCTCGGAGGCGATCAGGGCGTCCGGGGCGGGGTCAGTGCGCCACCGGCGGGGCCACGCATCCCGTCTCCGGGTACGGGCCCGTGACCTCCGTCCACACCTGTCCGTCGTCCACCATCCCGGAGACGCAGGCGGTGGCACCGACCCGGATGCCGTAGAGGGTGCCGGGCACCGCCTCCGCGTGGTCCCCGTTCCAACGGGACCAGGGGCGCTGGACGCGCAGGTCGGCGGGCGCGAACCCGAGGGCGGCGAGCGCGGGGCGCACGGCGTCCGGGCCGACGCGGCCCCCGGCGCGCAGCCCCTCCAGGACCGGCCGGACCCTCGCCGCCTGGCGCCGGGCCGCCGCGGCGTCCGCGGCGCTCATCGCGCCCGGCCGGCGCCCGACCTCGTTCTCCGCGTGGTGCGGAGCGCTGTCCCCGCGGTCCGGCTCGGCGTGCGGACTCGGCGGCGCGGTCGTCACGGGAGACCCCGCGGCAGGTGGTCCGGAGGCCGTGCCGGGCGGCCCCGCCGGACGCCCGGTGCCGCAGCCGGTCAGGACCGGCCCGGCGGTCAGGACCGCCACGGCCGTCGCGACGGTCAGGGCGGACAGGGCCGGGCGGCGTTCGCGCGAGGACATGCCGCCCAGCGTGGCAGAGGGACCCGCGGGACGCCTGAGTACCCGCACTCAGCACGAACCGGCCACCGGCGCGAAGGAGGTGGAGGGGACAGGCCGAAGAGCGCCCCCTGCCACGCTGCTCGCTCCTCCCCCCACAGGTCACATGCCCTGTTCCGGGCGTGAACCCCACATGAAGGAAACGACGTTGAGACGCAGCAGACTCAGGAAGGCGAGGGTCCCGGTCACCGCGGTCGTCGCGATGGCGGTGGCCTGCGGCATCGGCACCACGCAGGCCTACGCGAACACGGCCCCACCCGGCACGGCCGACGGCTGGTCCCCCTCCCCCGCGTCCGCCCGGCCGGACGGCAAGGACCCGGCGCAGCGGCGCCCCGACGCGGTCCCCGCGAAACAGCGCGCCGACCTGCTCGGGAAGAACTACACCGCCTCCTCCGACCGGGCGTTCACCACGTCCGGCGACGGCACCGGCTTCCACGTGATGATCGCCGACGAGAAGAACGGCTACGCCTGGAAGACCGCCGCCTCGCTGTCCGAGCCGGGCTTCGAGACGGACACCTGGATCGGCAACGCCTGTGTGACCGGTTCCGGCCGGTACGCGGCCGTCGCGTACGCGCCGCGCACCTTCACCAACAAGCCGGACCTGCTGAGCCGGGGCGCGTTCACCGCGATCGTGGACCTGCGTTCGGGCGCCGTGCGCAAGCTGCCCTTCCAGGCCACCCTCGGCTACTTCTCGCCCGGCTGCGGCACCACCGAGACCGCGGTGTTCTCCCAGTTCACCGACGAGTCCACCTCCCGGACCAACCGGACCCGGCTGGTCTCCGTCGCGGCGGCCACCGGCAAGACCGCCACCACGAAGGTGCCCGGCCAGGTCACCTCGGCCGTCCCCGTCGACGGTGCGATCGTCGGCGCCCGCGGCAACCGACTCGTCCGCGTCGAGGGCGGCACGGTGGAGACCGTGGCGCGCACCCACGCCGTGCCGTTCCAGCTCCAGCCCGACGCCGACGGCGGTGTCACCTTCATCGACCGGCTGCCCGGCGGGGCCGCGACGTCCTCCACCGACGACCGGGCGGCCGTCTCGCGCGTCGCCGCGGGCGCGCTCGCCGCGCCGAAGGCCACGGCGCGGGCCACCCGGCTCGGCGAGGGCTCGCTCACCGCCTTCGACCTCGCGCGCACCCCCGCCGGCACGGTCTACGTCACCGGCTCGGCCCGGACCGGCGGGTCGCTGCCCTCCGCCGTGCGCAACCCCGGGGGCATCGCGAAGGACGCCCGGATCTCCAGCCGCGGCGGCGCCGCGGTGACCACCGCCTGGGCCGACGGCAAGGACTCCCGGATCTCCCAGAAGGACTCCTTCTCGGCGCGCGCCGCGCGGATCACGCTGAAGGCCCTGGACACCGGGAAGACCACCGTCCTGGACGCCGCTCCGGGCAACCGCATCGGTGACGCCGCCGCGCAGCGCGCCGCGACCGCGACGAGCCCGGCGCTCGCCGCGCCCGCACGGTCCGGGTCCGCGTCGTCGGGCGGGGCGAGCCCGGCGGCCGCCCCGGTCGACACCGACCGCACGTGCTCGGTGCCGCGCAACGACCCGAAGAAGCAGGCGTTCCAGCCGACCCCCCGGCAGATCGAGTGGGCCGTGGACCAGGCCGTCGTGGGCACCCTCAACAAGGGCGCGACCCGGGCGGCGAACTGGAAGAACACCGGCATGGGCGCCTACGCGCCGCAGAGCCTCTTCCCGCTCCAGTCGCTGAGCGGTGGCAGCGGCGCGAACTGGCACATCCCGGCCCAGGTGATGCTCGGCGTCACCGCGCAGGAGTCGAACATGTGGCAGGCGACCCGGTACGCCGTCCCCGGCGTCACGGCGAACCCGCTGATCGGCAACTTCTACGGCGTCTCCTACTCGTCCGACGGCACGCAGACCGACCCGTGGGCCATCGACTGGACCAAGTCCGACTGCGGCTACGGCGTCACCCAGGTCACCGACGGCATGCGGCTGCCCGGCAAGGGCCAGCCGACGAAGACCACCGCCCAGCAGGAGGCCATCGCCCTCGACTACGCGGCCAACATCGCGGCGGGCGTGAACATCCTCGTGGAGAAGTGGAACCAGACCCGCGCCGACGGGCTCACCATCAACGACGGCAGCCCCCAGTACATCGAGAACTGGTTCGCCGCCCTGTGGGCCTACAACTCGGGCTACCACCTGAAGTCGGACGCGGGCGGCAACGCCGGCAAGTACGGCCTGGGCTGGACCAACAACCCGGCCAACCCGCTCTGGAAGGAGAACCGCACGCCGTTCCTGGAGAACTCCGCGGGCGGCGACGACTACAGCCACGCGGCGCACCCCCAGGACTGGCCCTACGAGGAGAAGGTCGTCGGCTGGGCCGCGCGCCCCATCTCGGCGATGTTCGGCCCCGGCGACTTCCAGCCCGGCTACCGCGCCGCCTGGTGGACCAGCACCGCCGCGCGCACCGCCGCCAAGCCGCCCATCTCGCTGTTCTGCGACAGCGGCAACGACTGCGACCCGTCGAAGATCAGCGACAGCGCGACCAACGACACCGGCGGCGGCCCCTGCCTGCTGCCCGGTGACCCGAGCACCTCGGACCCGCTGTACCTGAAGTGCTGGTTCACCCAACCGGCCACCTGGAAGAACTGCACGTCCGCCGCCCAGTGCGGCAACCCGATCCACCGGTTCGACGACACCTATCCCGAGCAGCCGGACGCCAACTCCTACCCGCCGGCCTGCTCCTCGGGCCTGCCCTCGGGCACCTTCGTCGTCGACGACATCGACAACGGGGTGACACCCGCGGGGTCCGGCGGCCGCTCGTGCGGGGCGATCTCCTCCGCGGGCACCTTCGGCTTCGCCTTCGGGACGGCCTCGGCCCACATCGACCTGCACCAGATCGGCGCCGGCGACGAGAACCACTTCTGGTTCTCACACACCAACAAGAGCGGGACCGCCGACGCCTCCAAACTCCAGGCCACCGGCACCTGGACGCTCAACAAGACCAACCGCGGCTGGATGCGCGTGTGGATCCACCTGCCGGACCACGGGGCGCACACCCGCCAGGCGCTGTACAAGGTCGGCGGCTCCAACTCCACCAGCCCCAACCGGACGCTGCTCCAGCGGGTGATGAAGAACGAGTGGGTCTCCCTCGGCGTCTTCAACTTCACCGGCACCCCGACCGTCTCGCTGTCGAACGTCACGCAGGACGGCAAGGGCACCGAGGACGTCGCCTGGGACTCCGTCGGCTTCCAGCCGCTGAGCGCCAAGCCGGCCAACCAGGTCGTCGCGATGGGCGACTCCTACTCCTCCGGCGAGGGCGCCTCGGAGAACGGCGGCGACGACTACTACCCCGAGTCCGACTACTACGACTCCAACCAGCCCGACACCGAGGACAAGTGCCACCGGTCCCGGTACGCCTGGTCGCGGCAGGCGACCCTGCCGGGCTACGGCAAGTCGATCGGCGCGATGGCCGACGACCGGGACGCGGCCATGGACTACCACTTCATCGCCTGCTCCGGCGCCCGCCACTACAACATCCTCACCAAGGGCCAGAGCAGTGAACTCCCGCAGATCCAGCAGGGATACCTCGACCAGAACACCACGCTGGTGACGCTGTCCATCGGCGGCAACGACGCCCGGTTCGCCGACATCGTCCAGGAGTGCATCACGGCGCTGACCGTGTGCAACAACAACTCCATCGACGCCGTCGACCCGGACACCGGCGCGAAGACCGGCCAGTCCACCGGGTCGCTGGAGGAGTGGGCGCCCGTCTGGCTGCACGACCAGATCAGGCCCCGTCTGGCGGGCATGCTGAACGCGCTGCACCAGAAGGCGCCGAACGCCAAGATCGTGCTCATGGGCTACCCGCGGCTGCTGGAGCGCGACGGCAGCTGCGTGATCGGCATCGGCACGGCGGAGGCTCCGTGGCTCAACAGCATGGCCGACACCCTCGCCGCCGAGATGCAGGGTGCGGTGAACGACGCCAACACCCTGTACAACGCCAAGGCGGTGTTCTCCGACCCGCGGGACGAGTTCGCCGGCAAGGCGATCTGCGGTGATCCGGAGGACGTCAACGGCATCGTGCTCTCCGGTCACTCGGAGGCCGACAACCGCGACTGGGACTGGCTGCCGGGCAACGTGGCACCGTCCATGAAGTCCTTCCACCCGAAGATCCCGGGCGCCCGGCTCTACGCCGACAGCCTGGAGCACACGCTGTGACCGGGCCGGCGGCCCGCCGCACGGCCTGACCGGAGAGAAGGGCGGGGGCCCGGGCGCACGTGCCCGGACCCCCGCCCCGTGCCATGGAAGGCTGCCCCCATGACGAACCGCACCACCACCGGCCGTGCCGTCCGCTGGGCGAAGGGCACCGCCGTCACGGCACTGTCGGCCGTCGTCTGCCTCTGGATCTGGACGTCGTGCCGCTCCTGGGCGCAGGGCGTGCGGGAGGCGAACGAGGACGCCTTCCTCGCCGGTTCCCTCGAATCCCTGCTCGCCGGCGTCGCCGGTGTCCTGTCGATGCCGCTGCTGCTGTGGGCGGGGATGCGCCTGCTCGGCGAGCGGGGCGTCCATCTCCTGCTGCTCGTCGGCACGGTGGGGTGGTTCCTGATCGGCGGGCACGTCGTCGAGGACGCGGCCGGCGGCGCGGCCACGGCCGGCTTCCTGGCCCTGTTCGCCGTCCTGGGCGGGCTCGCGGCCCTGGCCCGGCCGCGCCCCTCCTGAACCCGCGGCCCGAGCCGCCCCGGTGCCCCGGCCGCCTCCCGGCCGGAGCACCGCCGCGCTCCCTGGGAGCGGGGGCCCCGCCGGGCCGCGCGGCGCCCGGTCCGCGCCCGCCCGCTGTTCCTATGCGCCTCGCCGCCCGCCTATGCGCGTGACCACCCGATTCATGGCCGCCGCGGGGACGGCGCGGTCAACTGGTGTTCAACGCCAGTCGACTGCACCGCCCCCGAGCTGATCGGCGGGCGGGACCATGGAGGCGGTCCCCATGACAACACCCCTGGCCGACTACGCGATGTTCGTCGGCAAGCGCATCGCGATCGTCGAGCACATGCAGAACCACCCGTTCGTCCTCGGCCTGCACCAGGCCCGCGAGCACGGTCTGGAGGTGTGGCTGCTGACCGGCGACCGGTCCTGGTACACCCACGGGCACGACTGGGACGCGCACCCGCTCGCCGCCGCGGTCGACCGGGTGCTCGACGTCGACACCACCGACCTCGAAGCGGTGCTGTCCGTGGTGACCGGCGAGGACGGCACCCCCCTCGTGGACGGACTGACCTCGTTCTCCGACTACCACACCGTCCTCGCCGCCCAGGCGGCCCGCCGCCTCGGCCTGCCCGGCCCCGACCCGGCCGCGGTGGAGCGGGCCAACACCAAGGACCGGCTGCGCGTGGCCCTCGGCGACGTGCCGTACAACATCCCGCACATGCTGGTCAGCGGCCCGGAGCAGCTCGACGAGGCGGCCCGCCGGCTGGGCTTCCCGATGATCGCCAAGCCGCCCGCCGAGGCGATCAGCTACGGGGTGCGCCGGGTCGACGACATGGACCAACTCGTCGCGGCCTGGCAGGAGCTGTCCGGCATCCGGCGGAGCCTGCGCGGCCAGCCCCGCTCCGGGGACGTGCTGCTGGAGACCTACGTCGAGGGCGTCGAGGTCAGCGTCGAGACCATGACGGTCGACGGGCACACCCACGTCTTCGGCGTCACCTCCAAGGACCTGTTCGGCGACCCCGCCTACATCGAGTGCGGGCACACCTTCCCGGTGCCGCTCCCCGACGCGGAGCGCGACGCGTTGTACGCGGCGGTCGTGGCGACCCTGGACGCCATCGGCTACGACCACGGCCCCTGCCACACCGAGGTGCGGCGCACCCCGACCGGCTGGCGGATCATCGAGGCCAACCCGCGCACCCCGTCGAGCTGTATGACGATGCTCGTCACGGACGTCACCGGGCGCAGCCCCATCCTGGACGCCTGGCTGCTCGCGATCGGCGAGGTCCCGGCGATCGAGCCGGTCCGGCACTCCGGAGGCGCCGCGGTCCGCATGATCTACCCGCAGCGGCGCGGCGTCCTGAAGCGCGTCGACGGGGTGGAGGCCGCCGCCGCGGTGCCCGGCGTGCAGGTGCTGCTGCACGTGGAGAAGGGCGACCACCTGCTCCAGCGGATGGACAACTCCTCCTGCGTCGGCTTCACCTACTGCAACGGGCCCGACCGCCTGGAGGCCCAGGCCCTCGCCGACAAGGCCGCCGCCCACCTCGACTTCGTCGTGGAGGACGAGGAGCCCGCGGACGCCGGCGCCGAGGACGGGAGCGAGGCGCTGTGACCGGCACCGGCCCGTATCCGCCCGGTCCGGGAGGCGTGCGCCCGGTGGCGGACGCCGCCGGGCTGCCGGACGCCGGCTGGGAGGGTCTGCTCGGCCCGGAGGACTTCTTCCAGACCCCGCGCTGGCTCGCGGTGCAGGAGCGCAACTCCGGCACCACGATGGACTTCCTGGTACGGCACCGCGACGGCGGGCCCGTCGCGGGCCTGGTCACCGCGTGGGCGGACGACTCGGTGCCCTGGCTGCTGGCCCGGCCCGACGCGATGCTCTCCCGGGCCCTGGAGGACGAGGACGGCGGGTCACCCGAGGCGCGGGCCGTGCTGCGGGAGGTCGCGGACGGCGACCCCGCCGCCCTGCTGCCGTCACTGGTCTGCGGGGGACGGCACCTGGGCCGCACCCGGGCCCTGGCCGGCCCGAACGCCGCGCCGGGGGACGTCGAGGCGCTGGTGGAGCGGGCCGAACTGCTCGCCGCCGAACGCGGCGCGGCGAGCGTCTGCTTCCCCCACGTCGACGTCCGGGACACCGCTCTGGTGGACCTGCTGCACGCCCGCGGCTACCGCTCCCACCTGTCGGCGCACTACGCCTGGCTGCCCATCCCGGCCGGCGGCTGGGACGAGTTCCTCGCCGGGATGAGCAAGCACCGGCGGCGCCGGGTGCGGCTGGAGCGCCGGGCGCTGGCCGAGGCGGGCGTCGAGGTCCGCCTCGAACCCCTCACCCCGGCCCTGGCACCACGCCTCGGCGAACTGGACTGCAACCTGCTGCGCAAGTACGGCAACCCGGCCAGCCCCGAGCACTCCGCCGGACTCCTCCGCTGGATCGGGGAGGTCATGGGCGACGACGCGATGGTCTCGGTGGCGCGCCGGGACGGCGGCATCATCGGCTTCGGCATGGTGCTGCGGTCCCGGGCCCGCGGCGAGGAGCAGTGGTTCGGCCACCGCGCCGGGTTCGACTACGACGCGCAGGGCAGGCTGCCGCTCTACTACGACGTCCTGTACTACCGGGTGCTGGAGGCCGCGGCCCGCGAGGGCGTGTCCGTACTGCACGCCGGGATCGGCAGCATCGAGGCGAAACTCGCCCGCGGCTGCCTGGCGAGCGAGGAGCTCGCGTTCCTGCTCCGGCTGCCCCGCGCGGCGTCCGCCGGACCGGCCCGGACACCCCGCCGGTCGGCGGCGCGGGCGGCGGGCGGGGCCGGGAGCACCGCGAGCACCGCCGGGGAGACCGACCGTCCCCGGCGCACCTGCGACCGGGAGACGAGCACACGATGAGTACGGGAACGGAACGGCCCACCCGCGCCGGCGCCGGCTGGAACGCCGCGGTCGGGGCGACGGTCAACCCCTCGACCGCACGCGGCGGCACCCTGCGGCTGGTGACCTCGGCGGACGTCGACTCCCTCGACCCGGCCCGCACCTACTACGTCTGGGTCTGGCTGCTCCAGCGGATGCTCAACCGCACCCTCATGGCCTACCCCACGGACGCCGGACCGGCCGGCCTCGTGCCCGTCCCGGACCTCGCCGAGGGTCCCGGCCGCGTCGAGGACGGGGGACGCACCTGGACCTACCGGCTGCGCCCCGGACTGCGCTACGACGACGGCTCCCCGCTGACCTCCGACGACGTGCGCAACGCCGTGCAGCGGGTGTTCGCCCAGGACGTGCTGCCCGGCGGTCCCACCTACCTCATCCCGCTGCTGGACGATCCGGCACGCCCCTACCCCGGCCCCTACCGCACCGACGCCCCGCTGGAGTCGGTGCTCACGCCCGACGACCGCACGATCGTCTTCCGGCTGCGGCGGCCGTTCTCCGACTTCGACCACCTGATGGCGCAGCCCGCCGCCGCGCCCGTGCCGCGCCGCGCCGATCTGGGCGCCGAGTACGGGGAGAACCCGCGCTCCAGCGGCCCCTACCGCATCGCCGCGCACCGGCCGGGCCGGTTCCTGCACCTGGAGCGCAACCCCCACTGGGACCGCGCGAGCGACCCGGTGCGCCCGGCGCTGCCCGACCGGGTGGAACTGACGATCGGGGTGGACGTCGACGACCTCGACCGGCGCCTGATCGCCGGGGAGTTCGACGTCAACCTCGAAGGCCGCGGCCTCCAGCACGCGGCGCAGGAACGCGTCACGGCGGACGGCGTGCTCCGCTCGCGCACCGACAACCCGCGCACCAGCTTCCTGCACTTCGTCTCCGTCCAGCCGCACGTCCCGCCGTTCGGGGACGTGCACGCGCGGCGGGCGGTGCACTACGCCGCCGACAAGATCCTGCTCCAGCAGGCGCGCGGCGGGCCGGTGACGGGCGGCGACCTCACCACCGCGCTCTTCCCGCCCCGGCTCCCCGCCCACCAGCACCTCGACCCCTACCCGACCGGGCCCGATCTGCGCGGCGACCTCGACGCGGCGCGCGCCGAACTCGCCGCCGCCGGGCTGCCGGACGGCTTCGAGGCGGTGATCGGCACCCAGCGCGGCAAGTTCCGCCTGGTCGCCGACGCCGTCGTGGAGTCGGTGGCCCGCGTCGGCATCCGGCTGACCGTCGAGGAACTCGACGTGGCCAGCTACTTCAGCCTGGGCGCCGGGCATCCGGACACCATCCGCCGCCGCGGGCTGGGCCTGGTGGTGACCGACTGGGGCGCCGACTTCCCCACCGAGTACGGGTTCCTCGCGCCGCTCGTCGACGGCCGGCAGATCCGCCGCAACGGCGGCAACTGGAACATCTCCGAACTCGACGACCCGCGGATCAACGAACTCGTCGACCGGAGCCTGCACACCACCGACCCCGCCGAACGCACCCGGCACTGGCGGGAGATCGAACGCCGGGTGATGGACCACGCCGTGATCCTTCCCCTGGTCCACGACAAGACCCTGCACTTCCGCAACCCCTGGGTCACCAACGTCTACGTCCATCCCGCCTTCGGCCTGTACGACGTGCAGGCCATGGGCGTCGACCCCGACCACGCCGAGAGCACCGACCGGGAGACCACACCGTGAACGACAGCACCCGGGGCCTGCGCTTCAGCCCGCTGGCCGCCGACGACGAGACCACCGTCCGCCAGTGGCTGACGCTGCTCGACGACACGTCCGGGGACGTGCCGGACGCGGCGCCCCCGTGCACCGCCGACCTGACGGGCTCGCTGCGCTTCCCGCCGCCCGCCACCAAGCTGGAGGACTGGGTCGTCCGGCACGAGGGCCGGGGGGACCGTGTCGTCGGCGCGCTGCGGCTCGCCCTGCCCGACGGCGCGGACCTCGCCCGGGTGGACCAGCTCGTCGTCCACCCCGAGCTGCGGCGCCGCGGCATCGGGCGGGCGCTGTACCGGCGGGCCGCCGAACTCGCCGCGGGGCACGGCCGGTCCGTCCTGTCCGGCACGGTCGTGGAGGGCCTGCCCGGCGGCCCCGCCCGGGACCCGGCGCCCGCGGAGTTCGCCGCGGCGGTCGGCGCGCGACGGGCCGCGGCACCGGCCGGCGTGCACCAGTGGCTGGACCTGGACGCCCACGACCCGCTGGCCGCGGGTCTGCCCGCCGTCCCGGCGGGCTACGCGCTGGTGGAGTGGGGCACGATCACCCCGGACGCCTACGCGGTGCGGGTCTCCGTGCTCGAACAGTCGCTGGGCGACGCGACGATCGAGGAGGACCAGGAGGTCGGGACCAGCTACGCGCGGGAGTTCGAGACCATGCGCGTCGGGCGCGGCCGGAAGGCGTACCACACCGGGGTGCTGCACGAGGCGAGCGGCCGGCTGGCCGGGTACACGAGCGTCTCCAAGACCACCGGCAACCCCGCCTACGCGCTCCAGGGGATGACCGTCGTGCACCGCGCCCACCGGGGACACCGGCTGGGCACGCTGCTGAAGCTCGCGAACCTGGCGCACGTGCTGCGCCACGAGCCCGCCGTCCGGCTGATCGAGACGGCGAACGCCGAGGACAACACCGCGATGATCGCGGTCAACCGGGACCTCGGCTTCGTCCCGGCGGACCGCTGGACGACCTGGACGGGCCTGGTCGACCCGAACGCAGCGCACTGACCGCCTCGACCGGCGGCGGACGCGACCGGCGGCGTGCCGCCCGCCCGTCGAGCGTCCGCCGCCAGTCACCCGGCGCGGCGCGCACCGCGGTCGCGCCGGCCCTGCGGCGAGAGAAGTCCCCGCCGCCCCGCAATCACGCGCGCCCGGCCCGCGGACGAAACGGCACACTCACCACCTCGGCCCGCGGCGAACGCCCCCGGCGGCCGGCGTGCCGCCCGCCCGTCGACCGTCCGCCGCCAGTCACCCGGCGCGGCGCGCACCGCGGTCGCGCCGGCCGTGCGGCGCGAGGAGCACGGGACGCCCCGCGGTGACGCGCGCCGGGCCCGCGGGTGAAACGGCGCGGGTCGGCTCGGTGCGGGTGTCAGCCGCGCACGCTGCGGGGCCGGTCCCGCTCGTGCGGGTCCGGCCCCGGCGGCACCGCGCCGCCCCCCTGCACCGCCGCGGGGTCCGCCCTCGCCCCGCCCCGCGCGCCGCGTCCCGCGAAGGGGTTCCAGCCCGTTCCCACCAGGACACCGGAGACGACCGCCGCGCCGCCCACCAGGGACCAGGCGGTCGGCCGCTCCCCGAGGGCCAGCCATGCGGCGAGGACCGCGACGACCGGCACCAGCATGGAGAACGGGGCGACCCTCCCGGCCTCGTAGCGCTTCAGCAGGGTGGTCCAGATGCCGGAGCCGACCACCGAACCGGCCAGGGCGGTGTAGACGAGGGCGACGAGGCCGGGCCAGCCGTCCGCGGAGAACGAGTCGGCGACGTCCCGCCAGCCGGTGCCGGGCCCCTCCATGACGGCCGACAGGGCGAGCAGCGGGATCGGCGGCACCACCGACATCCACAGCGCGAAGCGCAGCGGGTGGTCGGGGCGGGCCTTCCGCCCGGCGATGTTGCCGAACGCCCAGCCGAGCGCCGCCAGCAGCGTGAGGATCAGCGGCAGCAGGGCGGCCGTGCGGGCCCGCCCCACGGCGATCACGGCCATGCCGGCCACCGCGACGGCGATGCCCGCCAGCTGCCCCCGGGAGATCCGCTCGCCGAGCACCAGCACGCCGAGCAGCATGGTGAACGGCGCCGACGCCTGCACCACGACGGACGCCTGCCCGGAGGGCATGCCCTGGTCGATGGCGAGGAACAGCAGCCCGAACTGCATGACGCCGAAGCCGAGTCCGTAGACCACCAGCCAGCGCAGCGGGACCTTCGGCCGGGGCACGAACACGATCACGGGGACGGCGAGGACGACGAAGCGCAGCGCGGAGAGGAAGAACGGCGGGTAGTGGTCGAGCCCGATCCGCACCGCGAGGAAGTTCAGCCCCCACAGCACCGCGACGAGCACGGCGAGGAGTCGGTCCCTGACGCTCACCGGGCGGCTTTCGCCGTCAGCAGGCCGGAGTTGACGACGCGCGAGCCGAGGCCGCGCAGGAACAGCCCGTCGCCGATCGGCTTCTGCTCGTCCGCCGCCTGGCGCAGCACCAGGACGTGGGCGGTGCCGTCGGCGTCCTCCAGGAGCCAGCAGAACATCATGACGCCGGGGCAGGAGCCCGCCTTGAAGTAGGTCCTGCGCCACTGCGCCGGATCGACGGCGATGCCCGGGTAGGCGGTCAGGATGTGCTCCACGGTGCCCGTGGTGTCCCGCCGGCTGTCGCGGCGCAGGCCGTCGAGGACGTGCAGGACGTCGTACGCCGTCATGTGCCAGTCGAGGCCGAGGTGGTGCACGGTCGCGCCGAGGTCGCAGCCGCGGACCGTCATCGGGCGGGCGATCGACCGCAGCAGCTCCCGCCGGCCGGCCTCGTCGCCCGCGGACCAGGTGTCGCGCAACTCCTGCGGTCCCCAGCCGAGTTCGAAGACCTCGTGGCTGGTCGGGAAGGGCCGCAGCAGGGCGGGGTCGTGATGCCCGGACTCCTCCACCGCCCGCTCGACGGCCGCCCGGCCGAGCCGGT
This sequence comes from Streptomyces sp. NPDC048566, assembly GCF_043199735.1. Taxonomy (NCBI): domain Bacteria; kingdom Bacillati; phylum Actinomycetota; class Actinomycetes; order Kitasatosporales; family Streptomycetaceae; genus Streptomyces; species Streptomyces sp. NPDC048566. The sequence goes on along the minus strand of NZ_JBICWL010000015.1, from coordinate 136,185 downwards.
CGGCGATCAGGTCGGCGCCGGTGTTGTCGCTCATCGCGATCATCTTGTAGGCGGTCTCGCGCACGGGGACCCTGGTGCCGTCCGGCAGGTCCTGCATGTCGCCGGTGGGCAGGCTGCGCAGCTCGGGCGTGACGGTGACCTCGTCGTCCCAGGACAGTTCGCCGTTCTCGACGGCGCGCACCAGGGCCCGCATCACGTACAGCTTGTACGCGGAGCCGGTCGGCATCGGGCGGTCCGCGTCCGAGGCGTGCAGGACCTCGATCCCGTCGGCCGTCAGGCGGGCGGCGAGGACCGAGTGGTCGACGCCGGGGGTGCGCAGCACGTCCTCCAGCGTCTGCCAGTCGGCGATCTCGGGGATCACGGTCTCGGGCAGGAAGGTGAGGATGCGGATCAGGCCGGAGGAGTCGAGGGTGAGCGACAGGGTGTGGCGCGCGCCCGTCGGACCGGCCAGCGTGACCCAGCCCTTGTGGGCGATCGGCTGGTAGTCCAGGACGGTGAACGGCCCCTTCGCGCGCCACTCGTCCAGGGTCGCGCAGAAGCCGTCGCTGCGCCGGGGCGGGAAGGTGGGGACGAAGCGTTCGACCGTGACGTCGCGTGCGGCGAGGCCCGGTGCCGTCAGCAGCCCGACCGCCCAGCGCGCCGCCTCCCCCATCGGGGAGTCGTCGGCCGCGAGCGCCGCCTCGGGGGCGGCGGACGGGGAACCAGGGGCTTGGATCATCATCGCTCCACTCAGTTCTCGGTGACCGTGATGGCTCCGCACGGGCACAGCTCGGCGCAGAGCCGGGCGGCCTCGTGCAGGGCGGGTGCGGGCGTGGCGTCGAGCAGGACGACGGTGCCGGTGTCCGGGTCCTGGTCGAAGAGCGCGGGCTCGGTCGCGGCGCACCGGCCCATGGCGCAGCAGGCGTCCGGCACGATGGACACCCTCAGTCCGGCCGTGTCCCGGGCGCCGCCCGGCCCGTCCGCGCCGGTGCGCCCGGCGGGCTCGCTCACCAGGTCACCGGGAGCGCGCCGAGCCCGTAACTCGACACCTCATGGCGGAAGTCGAGCTCCTCGAAGGGCACCGCGAGCCGCACGCCGGGCATCCAGCGCAGGACGGCCGCCAGCATCTCCTCGATCTCGACCTTGGCGAGCCACTGGCCGAGGCACTGGTGGATGCCGTGGCCGAAGGCGAGGTGGCGGCGGGCGTCGCGGTGCGGGTCGAGGGTGTCGGGGGAGGGGAAGACCCGCTCGTCGCGGTTGCCGGCGGCCAGCGAGAGGACGACCCCCTCGCCGGCCCGGATCGTCACGTCGCCCAGCGTCACGTCCTCGACGGCGGCGCGGGCCAGGCCGTTCTGCACGATGGAGTGGAAGCGCAGCAGTTCGTCGACGGCGCGGGGCAGCAACGCCTCGTCCTTGGCCAGTTCGCCCGCGAGGTGCGGATCGGTGGCGAGGCTGAGCAGGCTGAGCGCGGCCTGGCTGGCGGTCGTCCCGTGCCCGGCGACCAGCAGCAGCCGGCACATCGGCACGAGTTCCTCGACGGTGAGCCGGCCGGGGCGCACCTGCTCGGTCACCAGCCGGCTCACCAGGTCGGTGCCCGGATCGGCGACCCGCTGCTCGACGAGTTCGCGCAGGAAGCCGTCCAGCTCGTCGCGCGCGGCGGCCACCTGGTCGGGCGTGTAGCCGCGGTCGATGAGGACCGCGCTGCGGCTCTCGATGAAGTCGCCCTCGGACACCCCGAAGAGGAGGGTGATGACCTTCGAGGGCACCGGGGTGGTGAGCCCGGTGACCAGGTCGACCGGGCGCTCCCCGGTGGCGACCAGCGCCGCCAGCATCCCGTCGAGCATCTCCCGCAGGACGGGCCGCATCTCCTCGGCGCGGCGGGCCAGGAAGTCCCGGGTCAGCATCGAGCGCAGCCGGGAGTGGTCGGGGTCGTCCATGCGGATGAACGAGGCGGTGTGCGGCGCCGCGCGCACCAGCTGGGAGGTGCGGGTCAGCATCGGGAAGCCCGGGGCGCTGGTGACGGCGGTGAAGCGGCGGTCGCCGAGCACGGCCCGTACCCCGGCGTGCGAGGTGACCAGCCACACCCGGCTGCCGTCCCACAGCGTCACCCGGCTCGCGGCCGGGCCGGCGCGCAGCCCGGCGAGCTGCGGGGGCGGGTCCACCGGACAGCCCCGTGGCATCGGGTACGAGGGGGCCGTCTCCTCGTCCCGGAGTGCCGCGTCGTTCTGCATCATCCACCGCCTATCGCTGCGCAGGTCGCTGCGCAGGGGTCGCGCCGAGAAGCTGTCGCCGTCCCAATCTGCCGTGCTCGCGCGGAGGCGTCGTGCCCTCGGGCGCGGCGCGCATAACCGGCCGGAAACCGTCATAACCTGCGGCTCCGCGGGCCGTTCACCCGGCCGGGTTCCGGCTGCTACCGTCCGGACGTCCCGCACGAATCGATCCCGCCGTCCCGGTCGCAGCGGCCCCGCCACCGCGGCCGGAGGGACCCCCGGGGGCCCGGCCGCTCGGCCCGTCGCGGCACGGCGGCGCTCTCGGAACCCGGCGGAATCCTCGGACCTGTCCGCGCACCGGCACTCGCCCATCGGGAGAATGATGACGTCAGCTCTGCAAGGGAAGGTCGCCCTCGTCACGGGCGCGAGTTCGGGCATCGGCGCCGCCACCGCGCGGGCGCTCGCCGCCGAGGGCGCGGCGGTCGCCGTCGCCGCCCGCCGCGTCGACCGGCTGCACGCGCTGGCGGACGAACTCGCCGCGTCCGGCACCGCCGTGCACGTCGTCGAACTGGACGTGACCGACGAACGCGCCGCGGCCGACGCCGTACGGTCCACGGTGGAGGCCCTCGGCGGCCTGGACATCCTCGTGAACAACGCGGGGATCATGCTGCTCGGCCCGGTCGAGGACGCCGACACCACCGACTGGACCCGGATGATCGCCACCAACGTCCTCGGGCTCATGTACATGACGCACGCGGCGCTGCCGCACCTGCTCAGGAGCCAGGGAACGGTGGTGCAGATCTCCTCGATCGCCGGCCGGGTCGCCCAGCGCGGGGCGGCCGGCTACAACGCCAGCAAGTTCGCCGTGAACGGTTTCAGCGAGGCGCTGCGGCAGGAGGTCACCGAGCGCGGGGTGCGCGTGGTGGTCGTCGAGCCGGGCACCGTGGAGACGGAGCTGCGCGAGCACATCACGCACGCCCCGACCAAGGCGGCCATCGAGGAACGCGTCGCCAAGATACGGCAGTTGCAGGCCGGCGACATCGCCGAGGCGGTGCGTTACGCCGTCACGGCGCCGGCCCGCGCGACGGTCAACGAGATCTTCGTCCGCCCGACCGACCAGGCCTGAGGAACCCGGCCGGACCTGGTCTCCGGACGGTCTCCGGGCCCTCTCCCGAACCGAGGAGAGCCCGGAGAGAGGACGTGCCTAGCATCACCGCGACGACGTACACGGGACGCGGCCGCCGGCCCCACGAGCCGGGCCGCTCCCGTCGAGCCACTGCGGACCATCACACGGCACCGTCCTTGACCACGAAGGAATCCGACATTGTCTTCCGGGTCAGAAATACCGCCTGCGATCAAGCCTGCACCCCCCTCTGCCCCCGACCGACCGGCATCCCTTCGCACCGCGTTCCCCCCGCCCCTCCCCGCGTCCGCTCCCCCGGGCCCCGCCGCCACGGCGCCCCCCACCGCCGTCTCCCCCACCACGGCGCCCCCCACCGCCGTGCCCCTCGCGGCGGGGCCCCGCGACACCGCCCCCGCCGGCTTCCCGTTCACCCGGCCCGACCTGTCCCTGCTGGACGCGGTCGGCCAGTGCGGGGACCTCGCCGAGGCGGCCCGCCGGACCGGGTCGCGGGGCGGCGCCGTGGAGCGCCAACTGGACCGGCTGGACCGGGCGGTGGGACTGCCGCTCACCCTGCGGGGCCGGCACACGGCGCGGCTCACCTCGGCCGGTTCGCGGCTGCTGGCCGCCGGCCGCCGGTTCTTCCGCCAGGTCGACCTCGCCGTCGAGACCGACATCTTCGGGCACGGCCCCGAGGCCGTCGACGCCCCGGCCGTGCTCGCCATCGCCTCCGCCGAACCCCTCCTGGAGGACGTCGTGGAGGACGCCGCGGCGGCCCTGGACGTCCTGCTGTCGGTGCATCACGACACGCCCCAGCAGGTCATGCGCCGACTCGCCGGCTACCACGTGGACGCCGCGCACACCTGGAGCCTGGACGCGCCGGGCCGCTCCGTCGAACGCGCCGTGCGCACCTACCCGGTCCTCGACGACCCGCTGTGGGTCACCCTGCCCCAGGGCCACCGGCTGGCCGGCGGCGGGCCGGTCTCGCTCGCCGACCTGAGCGGCGAGACCTGGGTGTCGGAGGTCGGCCCCGACTCCGAGGTGCTGGTGCCGCGCGTCTTCCAGACCGCCGGCCTGCCCGCCCCCGCAGCCCTGCACGTCACCGGCGCCTCCGTGGCCCGGGGCATGCTGCGCCGCGGCGACGCGATCGGGCTCGGCTCCCCCACCCGTCCCGCCGTCCTCGCCCCCACCGTGGTGCACCGCTCCATCGTGGAGCGCCCGCACCGCTCCACCAGCCTCCTGGTCGACCCCACGGTCGTGCCGGGCGCGCTCGCCGGACACCTGGCCGAACTCCTCGCCGAGCGCTATCTGCGGCGGTTCGCCGAGCGCCATCTGGCACTGCTGGACGACCCCTGGTGGACCCGCTGGTACCGCGACCGGACCGCCGGCGCCGCCCGCACGGGCCCTCCGGCCCCGACGCCGGCCCCCGGCACCGCGCGGACCACGCGCAAACTCGACGTCGGCGACCTGCACGTGCTGCGCGCGGTGGCCCGGCACGGCAGCATCAACCGGGCCGCGTCCGTGCTCTCCATCAGCCAGTCCGCGCTGACCCGCCGCATCCACCGCCTCGAGGTGGGGCTCGGCGCGCAGTTGCTGCTGCGCAGCGCGCGCGGCACGGACCTCACCGGGCCCACGCGCAGCTTCCTGCACCAACTGGGCCGGTTCGAGGCGGAGTTCCACGAAGCCGCGCAGTCCTGCCGCGCCCTCGTCCGGCCGGCGGCCCCGGGCGGCCGCCGGCCGGAACCGGTCCCGGTGCCTCAGCTCGCCCCGAGCGCCACGTAGTCGTACATCCCGAAGGACCCCGTCACGTAGACGTTGCGGGCGTCGGGGTGGCGGTAGAGCAGGGAGCGCGGGTAGAGGTACGGCACGATCACCGCGTGCTCCATGGTGAGGCGGTCGATCCGGTGCCAGATCTCCGCGCGCTCGGCCGGATCGGCGGAGGTCGCCCCCCGGTCGAGCAGGGCGTTGATCTCCGGGTCGTCCAGCTCGCCCATGTTCTGGTTGCCGCGCTCCTTGATGGCCCGGCCGTCGACGATCTGCTGGAGGAACCCGTAGCCGTCGGGGAAGTCCGCACCCCAGCCGAACATGATGATGCCGATGCCGTGCTCGCGCAGGTAGGCGGGGCAGCCGCCGTAGATGTCGAAGTAGTCGCCCGAGGGGAAGTCCAGGACCTCCGCCTCGATGCCGACCCGGGCGAGCCCTGCGGACAGCGCCTCCGCGGCCCGGTACTCCTTGAGCCGGTCCTTGCGGGCGGCGATCTTCGTGCGGAATCCGTCGGGCATCCCGGCGGCGGCGAGTTCGGCCCGTGCCGCCTCCAGGTCGCCGCGTCCGTCGGCGCCGGACGGGTAGCGGTCGAAGTCCCGGTACCCGTCGAGCGTCGGCGGCAGGATCGTCGTCGCGACGTCCCCGCCGACCGAACCGCCGTACGCCTCCTGCATCGCCGCCTTGTCGGTGGCGAACTGGACGGCGCGGCGGGCGTGCACGTTGTCGAACGGCGCGATCCGGCTCGACAGGCAGTAGATCCAGGTGAACCCGGACAGCGGGTTGTCGGCGTCGGCGCGCAGGGCCGGGTCGGCCAGGATGCGCTCCTGCGTGGCGGGCTGCACGCCGAACCCGGCGAGGTCGATGTGCGCCTCGCCGGCGAGCAGCATCCGGTCGACCTCGTGCGGGTCCTTGCCGAGGTGCACCTCGATGCGCTCGGCCCGCTGCACGCGGACCGGGTCCGTGGCCGGGTCCCAGTGCGGATTGCGCTCCAGGACGGCGAGTTCGCCGCGGGTGTAGGAGGCCACGCGGTACGGGCCCGTCGCGACCGGCCGCAGCCGGTACTCGGCGCCCGTGTCGAGCCGGCGCGGCACCGGGGTGGTGCTCGGCATCGTGGCCAGCAGGTCCATGCCCGCGAACGGCTCGGCCAGCCGGAAGACGAGGGTGCGCTCGTCCGGTGTCTCCAGGGTGGCCGGTCCGTCGGCGTCGGGCTCGCGCCACGGGCCGCCGTACCCGGTGCCCAGCAGGTGCCGGAAGTAGGTGGGGCCGGCGCCGAGCACGTCGGTGCCGTAGTTGCTGCGCGCGATGGCGTACTTGACGTCGCCGGCGGTGACCGGGCTGCCGTCCTCGAAGCGCAGCCCCTCGCGCAGCCGGTACGTCCAGACCCGGCCGCCCTCCGAGGACCGTCCCAGCGACTCCGCGAGGTCGGGCACCAGGCGCTGGCCCGCCTTGCCCGGCGCGGTGTCGAAGGTGACGAGGGTCCGCCCGACGAGCCGCAGGAAGTTCCACGTGTACGCGTAGTACGTGTTGCCCGGGTCCAGCGAGTCGAAGTCGTCGGTGCGGACGAGGCGGAGCGTGCCGCCCAGGCTGTCGCCCGGCCTCACCACGCCCCGGACGCCCGCGTCGTACCCGGTCTCGCCGGCTGGTGTGCTCGTGCTCTCCATGTCCCTGCGGCCCTCCTCGCGGATGCTTCGTCAGCCCCCATCGTGGGGTCCGGCCGGCTCCGGGAGGGCGCCTGGACAGGGGGGACGCATAGCGGCTGCGGGCTCGGCATACCCGGCCGGCGGGGCCGGAGAGCGCGGTCCGTCCGGCGGCGGGCGGCGGGGCCGGACGGCACGCCCGGGACCCGCGTGCGGCGGGCCGCCGGGGGCCGGGGCGGGCGGGGCGGCGGGTGCGGGCCCGCCGCGGCGTCAGGTGGTGTACTCCGAGTTGAGGCGGACGTAGCCCTCGGTGAGGTCGCAGCCGTACACGGTGAACTCCCCCTCGGCGATGCCGAGGTCGATGCCGATGACGACCTCGTCGCCCTTCAGGTGGTCCGCCACGGCGGCCCGCACGGCGTCCTCCTCGGCGGCGTCGGCGGCCCCCGCCGGGTACACCTCCGTCTCCCCGAACCGGATACGCACCGCCTCCTGCTCGATGTCGGTGTCGTCGGAGCACTTGCCGACCGCCATCGCGACCCGGCCCCAGTTGGGGTCGCAGCCGTGCACGGCGGTCTTCACCAGCGGGGAGTTGACGACCGTCTTGCCGACCCGCTTGGCCTGCGCGTGGTCCCGCGCCCCGGTCACCCGCACCTCGACGAGCTTGCTCGCCCCCTCGCCGTCGCTCGCGATGTCCTTGACGAGCGCGAGCGCGGCCTCGTGCAGGACCCGCTCGAACGCGGCGGGGTCGACGTCGCCGGCCAGCCCGTTGGCGAACAGGACCGCGGTGTCGCTGGTCGAGGTGTCCGTGTCGATGCTGACGGCGTTGAACGTGCGGTCCATCACCCGGCGGAAGATCCGGTCCTGCTCGGCCGGGTCGAGGCGGGCGTCGGTGGCGAAGAAGGTGAGCAGGGTCGCCATGTCGGGCTCCAGCATGCCGACGCCCTTGGCGATGCCGACGAGCGTGGCGTCACCGCAGCGCAGCCGGACCTCCTTGGGCCGGGTGTCGGTGGTCATGATGGCGCGGGCCGCCCGGTCGAACCCGCCCTCGGGGAAGGGCAGGGACAGCGACGCGAGGTGGGTCCGGATCTGCGGCATCGGGTACTGCCGGCCGATCACCCCGGTGGAGGCGACCAGCACCTCCCCCTCGGGCACCCCGAGCGTGGCGGCGACCGAGGCGCGGATCTCCCGGGCGTTGGCCTCGCCCTCGGCGCCGGTCGCGACGTTGGCGTTGCGGGCCAGCACGACGACGCCCCGCGCCTGCCCGTCGGCGACGGCCTCCCGGCTCAGCAGGACGCTCGGCCCGACGAAGCGGGACCGGGTGAACACCCCGCTGACCTGGGCCGGGGCGGTCGAGGCCAGCACGGTGAAGTCGTCCCGGCCGTCGTCGCCGAGGCCGACCGGAGCGGTGTGCACGACGAAGCCCCGCGGCGTCGCCCCGGCCGTCGATGTGGAGTCGGACATGTCAGCGTCTCCCGTCTGCATTACTTTCAGTGTGCCAGCATATTCATGCAATGCAAGGCCGTATCGTGCGCCACCGCCCCGGGCGGCCCGCCGCGCCGCCCCGCGGCGCGGGGCGGTCACCGGCGCCGTGCCGGCACGGCGCCGGACGCACGGCGGCCCCGCGCCCGGCCGGGCCGGCGGGCCCGGGCGGGCGCGGGGCGCGCCGGCCGTGCGATGCACTCTAGGGAGCGGACGGCGCGGCCGGGCCCGGCCCGATCAGGACCCGACCCGGCCGCGACCGGAACCGGACCGGCCGCCCCCGCGGCCAGCGGTCAGCGGCGCGGCGAGAACTCCACCACGTCGCCGGCCCGTTCGCCGCCCGACAGCTGCCCGTTGCGCTCGGTCCTGATGTACACCCGGTGCAGCCAGCGGTCCTTGCCGTCCCAGCGCGGGCTGAACGGCGTACGGGCGTGCGTGGTCCGGAAGTTGTCGATGATCAGCAGATCACCGGGGGTCAGCTTCACGGACTCCGTCACGTCGTCCAGCGCCTTCGACAGGGCGGCCACGGCCTCCTTGTCGGCGGGCTCCTCGGGGGCGAGCAGCTCCCGGTCGTAGCCGAGGAAGGGGTCCGCGGCGTCGCCGTACAGCGGCTTGACCTCGGCGATCGCGCCCGGGTCCTCGACCCCGCCGCGGAAGGCGACGTCGACGCAGCACGGCAGCTTGCGGTCGAACAGCCGCGCCCTGGTCTCCTCGTCCAGCAGGCCGAGGGCCTTGCGCACCGAGCCGACCAGCGTCTCCGCGCGCCGCTCGTGGTCCGCCCGGGAGCAGGCGAGCATCACGTAGTTCGGCTGGAGGACGTGGTACGCCATCTCCGTGTGGAACTCCAGCAGCGTCTCGGAGGTCTCCGAGCTGAGGTAGTGCGCGCCCGGCGAGGGATACACGTCGTGGTAGACCGTGCCGGACCGCAGCTCGGCGTACCCGGTGTGCAGGCCGAGCCGGCGGCCGGTCACGGCGAGCATGGCCTCCATGAGCAGCCGGCCGCGGCCGGCCGGTGCGGGCGTGGAGTCGGGGGTCGGCGGCAGTTCGCCCTCCGCCTCCAGCGGCAGTCCGCGCAGCAGCAGATAGCCGTCCTCGGTGCCCTCGGCGTGGAACCGGTCGAGGGCGGAGCCGATGTCCCGCGGCAGCCGCTCGGACAGGGCCTTCGCCTGCTCCAGGAAGCCGTACAGGTCGGCGCGCGGCACCTCGGGGAGTTCGGCCGCGAGGGCCCGCAGGTGCTCCTGGTGGGCGGTGCAGTCGATGATCGGAGAAGCCATGGGTGCGATGTCTCCTTTGCGTCGGGATGCGACGGCGCGCGGGCGGCCCGCGGGCCGTCGGCCGCGGACGGCTGCGCGGCCGCGGGCTACGCCGGGGCGCGGTGGGCGCGGGCGTACTGGTAGAGCAGTTCGGCACCGATCTCGGTGGCCAGGACGGAGGTGATCCCGGCGTGGTCGTACAGGGGCGAGACCTCCATGACGTCGAAGCCGACCGGTTTGAGGTCGCCGACGCAGCGCAGCAGGGCGAGGACCTCGCGCGAGCTGAGGCCGCCGGGCGCGGGGGTGCCGGTCCCGGGGGCGAAGGCGGGGTCGACGACGTCGATGTCGACCGACACGTACACGGGCCGCCCGCCGACCCGCTCCCGCACCAGGTCCGCGGTGCCCGCGACACCGAGGTCGCCGAACTCGTCGGCGGTCACGACGCGCACGCCGTTGCCGCGGGCGTAGTCCAGCGAGTCGGGCTTGGGGTTGTGCCCGCGGATGCCGATCTGCACCATCGCGGCCGGATCGATGAGCTTCTCCTCGATGCCGTGCCGGAAGGGCGTGCCGTGGTGGTACTGCCCGCCGTAGAAGGCGGGGTTGGTGTCGGAGTGCGCGTCCAGGTGGAGGACGGCGACGGGACCGTGCTGCTCGGCGACGGCGCGCAGGGCGGCCACGGTGAGCGAGTGGTCGCCGCCCAGCATCATGAACGCGGCGTTGGCCTTGAGCAGTTCGGCCAGGTGCCGCTGCGCGGTCTCCACGGCGATGTTCATGTTGAACGGCGTCAGGTCGATGTCGCCGCCGTCGACGCAGTTGATGAGGTCGAAGGTGCCGGGGCCGCGGTCGATGCCGACACCGTGGATGAGCCCCGACTCGTTGCGGATGGCGCGGGGCCCGAAGCGGGCGCCGGGCCGGTAGCTGGTGCCGCCGTCGTAGGGGGCGCCGATCACGACGACGTCGTAGCCGCGCGGGTCCTGGTCGTGCGGCAGCCGCATGAAGGTGGGGATCTGCGCGTAGCGGGGCGAGACGTGCGAGTCGATGCGTTCCACGGCTCAGATCCCCTCCGGGAGGTCGACGGTGGGTCCGGTCCCGGCCGGGACCGAACGGCGGATGCGGGAGCGGGTGCGGTGGCCGCGGCCCGCCCGGTCGCGGGGCCCGCCGCCTCCCCCGCCGTCCGGGCGGGGGAGGCGGCGGGCCGTCGGCGTGTTCACGCGGCACCCCGTTCCAGGCGCTCGGCCACCGAGCCGACGACCTCGGCGGTGCTCACCTCGGCGGGGTCCTCGCCGGCCACCACGGTGCGGTCGAACAGCAGCCGCACCACGTGCTGCTTGGCGGCGTCGACGGACCGCTCCGGGACCCCCGCCTCCAGCAGCAGCCGGGAGAAGGAGGAGGTGGTGCCCGAGCCCTCGTGGACGCCCAGCTTCGGACGGCTGACGGTCCGCTCGGGCAGCAGGTCGGCCATGGCCGCGCGCAGCACCCACTTGTCGCGGCCGTGGCGGCGCTTGAGCCCCGCCTCCAGCGAGACGAGCAGGTCCAACACGTCGCGGTCCCAGTAGGGGTGGGTGGACCAGTGGCCGCACACCGCGGACAGCACCGGCGACATCTCGTTCAGCCCGTCGTAGGTGGCCATGTCGTGGGCGACCGCGGTGTCCAGGTCGGGCAGCCGGTCCTCGCGGTGCATGCCCGCGAGCGGGATGTCCGCGCCGTATCCGGTGAGCACCCGGCGCGGTGGCCCGTCGAGCGCGCGGTAGAGCGCGACGAGGGGCAGCAGGTACTCGATGATGCTCGGGTCCTCCGACTCCGACGCCCAGACGGCGTAGGGGAGTTGGCTCAGCAGGTCGGTCGTCGGGACGGTGATCTCCCGGTGCCGGCTGCCGAGGTGGTCGGCGACCGTGCGGGCCTGGGCGAACTCGTCGGAGACGTCGGTGCCCATGGACAGCGAGTCGATCCCCCCGGCTGCGCGGTGGGCCAGCGCGGCCACCGCGGAGGAGTCGATGCCGCCGGACAGCACCACCAGCGGGGTGGCACCGGGGGTGACGCGGGCGCTCACCGCCCGGTCGAGCGCCGCGTGCACGGCGTCGACGGCCTCGTCCTCGTCCATGACGCGGCGGGCGAGCGGCGGCGACCAGGTCCGCAGCGCGGTGGCCGTGCCGGAGCCGAGATCGATGTCCATGACGGTGCCCGCGGGCACCTGGTAGACGCCCGGGAGCCCGCGCACCCGGCGCGCGTCCGCGAAGGGGAAGCCGCGCGGACCGCCGTGCCCGGTCAGGGTCTTGGCCTCGGTGGAGGCCGTCACCTCGCCGGGCCCCGCGCACACGTACAGCGGGACGGAACCGGCGTGGTCGGTGGCCAGCAGCACCCGTCCGCCGGTGCCGACCAGCGCCGCGAAGCGGCCGTTGACCAGCCGGAAGGCGTGCGGCCCGTAGCGCCCGAACAGGTCGAGCAGCAGCTGGGCGTCGCCCGCCGCGCCGGCGCCGGAACCGAGGACGGAGCAGAGGTCGCCGCGGTTGTAGATCTCCCCCGCGAACACGACGGCGGTGTCGGCGTCGTGCGCGAGGGCGTGGTCGGGCGGGGACTGCGGGGCGTGCACCAGCGTCGTGCCGAGGGTCTGCGAGCGCAGCCCCAGATCGACGCCGGTGCGGGTGCCCCGGGTGGCGAAGGCGGCTCGGGGGGCCCGGCCCCCGCTCGGACGAGCGGAGGCCAGGAACCCGAAGGCCGCGGGAAGGTCCTGGGAGGCCATGATCAGATGCTCAGCGCCCCGAAGCCACCGGGCTGGAAGTCGTACTCGATCGGGACCTCGATCAGGAACGGGCGGCCCAGCTCGGCGCCCTTGCGCAGCGCCGCGAGCAGTTCCTGGCGGTCGGTGGCCTTGGTCGCCTCGACGCCGTTCGCCTCGGCGAGGGCGACGAAGTCGACGCCGGTGAACTTGACCGCCGGGTCGTGGCTGCGGTGGTGTCCGAGGTTCTGGTACAGCTCGATCAGCCCGTTGGTGTCGTTGTTGACGACCACGGTGACGACGGGCAGGTTGAGCCGCGCGATGGTCTCCAGGTCCGCGCTGTTGGAGTGGAAGCCGCCGTCGCCCGCGATGAGGAAGGTGGGCTGGCCGGGACGGGCGAGCTGGGCGCCCATGGCGGCGGGGATGCCGTAGCCGAAGCTGGAGCAGCCGGCCGAGGTGAGGAAGCCGAAGGGCTGGTCGGCGCGGGCGAACAGCACGCCGTAGTGCCGGAAGAAGCCGATGTCCGAGACGATCGTGCCCTCGCCGGACTCGGCGACCTCCTCCATGACGGTGTTCATGGAGTCGATGACCTGGTGGACGCGCATGCCGTCCTCGTAGGCCGTCGGGTCCGCGAGGAACTCCGCGACCCGGGCGCGCAGCGGGGCGATGTCGTGCCGGTCCTTGGCGGGGAGGCCGGCGGTGGCGGCGTCGAGGCGCTCGACGAAGGCGAGGACGTCCGTGACGACGTCGACCGTGGGCCGGTAGACCCGCGGGATCGGGTTGGCGGTGGGCGAGACGCGGACGGTCTTCTTCTCGGCGCCCTTCTGCCACATCGAGGGCCGCAGGTCCTCCGCGTAGTCGTAGCCGACGGTGAGGATGAGGTCGGCGGGACCGAACAGCGTCTCCAGCGCGGGGAAGTCCAGGATGCCGTCCATGTAGCCGGTGACGGCCCCGTAGTTCAGCTCGTGCCCGTGCGGCAGGACGCCCTTGGCGATGTACGTCGTGATGACCGGCACGTTGAGGCGCTCGGCCAGCGCGCGGATGGCGGGCACCGCGCCCGAGCGGATCGCGGCGGCGCCGACGACCAGCACCGGGTGCCGGGCGGCGGAGAACAGCTCGGCCGCCTCGTCGGCCGCCTGCTCCCAGCCGTCCTGGACGGCGCCTATCGGCTTGCCCGGGGTCCTCGCGGGCGGCTGCTCCGCCTCCGCGTCGATGCCCTCGCTGGAGCCGAGCAGGTCGACCGGGAGGGAGATGAAGCTGGGGCCGACCGGTTCGGTCATGGCGGCGGTCACGGCGGAGTCGACGAGGTCGGTGATCTCGTGCGGACGCTCCAGCTCCACCGCGTACTTGGACATCGGCGCGATGATCGACACGGAGTCCAGGCACTGGTGGGTGTCGTTGGGGAAGATGTCGTGCGACTCCGACTGGGCGGCCAGCGCGATGACCGGGGACCGGTCCAGGACCGAGGTGGCGATGCCGGTGGAGAGGTTGGTCATGCCGGGGCCGAGGGTGGCCCAGCAGGCCTGCGGGCGGCCGGTGATGCGGGCGAGGACGTCGGCGGCGACGCCGGCGGTGAACTCGTGCCGGGTGAGGACGAAGTCGATCCCCTCGACCTCGTCGAAGAGGATCGACGCGGCCTCGCGGCCGACCACGCCGAACACCTTCTCCACGCCGTGGTCCCGCAGCCGCGCGAGGAGCGCGTGCGCTGCGGTCGGCTTGCTGCTGGGGCCGGTCGAAACACGGGACATGGATGGTCTCCAGACTCGGTCAGCGGTGAACACGTCGCCGCAACCCTGACCAGGGGTCCTCTTCGCCGCCTCTCCCGTGCGTATCCCGTGCGTATCCGCGCGCCCGCCGGGGAGCGCCCGGAGAGATTCCGGAGACCGGCCGGAACAACGGGTTCCGATTCGACTCTCTTCAAATCGGACACGGCTCGTCCGATTTCCGCGGCGCCGGAACCCGCCGTCCGCCGTCTTCCGGCCACTGTTCCCTTCGCGGCGGATCGAACGGGCCGTCTTTTCTTCTGAGGTCTAGACCACTAATGAGCGAAGATCGCTCGTTCCCGGCCAGACCGCCCGGCATATTCGGCCGAACCCTTGCCATGACCAAGCGGAAGCGATGGATACCCGCCATCGCACGTCCATGATTTCTTTCTCCTTTACCTTGTCTTGAACCATGCGTCCGGGGAGAGACCGAAGAGAGAAGGGCGATTAATCTGCGCCACATGATGCGTTCGGATGGCTACGTCGACCACTCGCGGTACGGCAGGCGCAGGTCCCGCCGCCGCCCGGTCGTGGCAACGTTCGTGGCACTTGCCGCCACGGCCGGAATCGGCTACTGGGCCTATGAAGCCCTGGTCGCGGACGACGACGGAGACGATCCCCAGGTCGCCGCCGCCACCGGGCAGCTCGACAAGTTCCTGTCCGCGTGGGCGGCGGGCGACGCCGGGCGGGCCGCCCGGCTGACGGACACCCCGCGGAACGCGGAATCGTTGATCACGTCCGTCATGACGAACCTGGAGCCGTCCCGGACCCGGATCAGCTCGGGCACCGGAAAGCGGGAAACGGAAGGGGAGGTCGAGATTCCGTTCACCGTGAGGATGACCCTTTCGGGGGCCGGCGACTACCAATGGCACTCGAAGGCCCAGGTCGTCCGGAAGGACGGCTCCTGGACCGTGGAATTCCACACACCGCTCATTCACCCGGACATGGTTCCGGGCCAGACCCTCGCCCTGAAGTCCCGCGAACGCGCCGAGATCCTCGACCGCAACGGCAAGGAACTGCAGTCCGCCTCCCTCGTCGGGGCCGTCGACCCGAAGACCGGAAAGGGCGTCTCGGGGCTCCAGGCCCGCTACGACAAGCAGCTCACCGGAGGCGGAGGCGCGGCCCGCTCCGTCGTCGTCGTGGAACGCGAGAGCGGCCGGATCGTCAAACGGCTCACCGGCACCGGCGACACCGCGGGCAAGGCGGTCCGCACGACCATCGACCCCGAGGTGCAGGAGGCGGCCGCCGCGGCCCTGGACGGCGTCAAGAAGAACGCCGCCCTCGTCGCCATCGACCCCGGCACCGGGGACGTCCTCGCCGCGGCCAACGTGCCCTCCGGCATGAACCGCGCCCTGGAGGGCCGCTACCCGCCCGGCTCCACGTTCAAGGTGGTCACCTCCGCCGCGCTCCTCGAACAGGGCATGAAGCCCTCGGACAAGGCCGACTGCCCCAAGTTCGCCTACGTCGACGGCCAGCGCTTCGAGAACCAGGACCAGTTCACCCTGCCCGCGGGGTCGACCTTCGAGGACGCCTTCGCCCACTCCTGCAACACCTTCTTCGTCGGAGCCCGGGGCAAACTCTCCGACGCGGCGCTGCACGACACCGCCGAGGCCTTCGGGATCGGCGGCTCCTGGGACGCGGGCACGGTCACCTACGACGGCAGCGTCCCGGTGGCCACCAGCGACAACGACAAGGCCGCCGCCACCATCGGCCAGGCACGGACCCAGGCGTCACCGCTCGTCATGGCCTCCATCGCGGCCACCGTCAAGGAAGGGGCCTTCAAGCAGCCCGTCCTCGTGCCGGACGCCGTCAAGAAGCGCCACGAGGCCGCCGCCCGGCTACCGGCGGGCGTGGTCTCCGGCCTGCGCGAGATGATGCGCGCCACCGTCACCGACGGCGCCGGATGGGCCCTCAAGGACCTGCCCGGCCGGCCGCACGCCAAGACGGGCACCGCCGAGTTCGGCAGCGACAGCCCGCCCCGCACCCACGCCTGGATGATCGGCTACCAGGGCGACCGCGAACTCGCCTGGTCCGTCCTCCTGGAGGACGGCGGCTCCGGCGGCTCGGACGCCGGGCCCATCGCGGCCGCGTTCCTGAAGAAACTCGGCTGAACCCGGCACGGCACCGACCCACCCACGGCCGCCGGCGGACCCTCCGCCGGCACGCCACCGAGAGCACCACCCATCCGTGACCGGCACGGCGGGACCGGCGACCCCGGGACCGCCGCGCCGGGACCGCGGCGGCGGGAACCGGCACCCGGCACCCGCTCGGCGGTCGCACGTCACGGAGCACTTGAGACGACGGCACGGGGGACGCACCAGCACGCTGCGCACACCACCGACGGGACCGGCCCCTCCAGGCCCCCGGCGGCTCCCCTCCGTTCCGCCACCACCTCAGCCCCTGTTGGGCGACGGCTTGATTCACACAAACAAGGGGAACCGTCATGAACAGCAGGAACAGCCTGACGATCCAGCTCCTCGGCCCCGTGACCCTGGTGAGAAACGGCATACCGATACCCATCCGGGGTCAGCGGCAGCGACGGTTCCTCGCTTCCTTGGCGCTGAAGCCCGGACAGGTCACCACCAAGGAAGCGATCATCGAGGACTCCTGGGACGGCGAACCGCCGCTGACCGTCTCCGGACAGCTGCAGACCTCCGCCTGGATGATCCGCACCGCCCTGGCCGACGCCGGCCTCACCCGCGACGCGCTCGCCTCGCACACCCTCGGCTACGAACTGCGGGTGCCCGCCGACCACATCGACGTCTTCGTCTTCCGCGACGCCGTCCGGCACGTGCGCGAACTGCACACCCGCGGCCAGTACAAGAGCGCCTCCGAGTCCCTCGACCGCGCGCTCGGCATGTGGCGAGGCACCGCCCTCAGCGACGTCACGTCGAGCCGGCTGCGCATGAAAGGCGACGCCCTGGACCGGGAGCGGACGGCCGCCGCCGAGCTGCGCGCGCTGATCGACGTCGGCCTCGGCCACTACGGCGAGGCGATCTCCCAGCTCTCCGAACTGGTCGACCACGACCCGCTGCGCGAGGACCTCTACGCCGGGCTGATGAAGGCCTACTACGGCGAGGGCCGGCAGGCCGACGCCATCCGCGTCTTCCACCGCGCCAAGGAGATCCTGCGCGAGCAGATCGGCATCAACCCCGGCTCCCGCCTGCGGGAGCTGATGCAGGCGATCCTCCAGCAGGACGAGCAGCTCCTGCGGTCCACCGGCATCCCGCTCTCCGGAGACCGGGTGGGGTGAACCGTGCCCCCGGCGGCCGGCCGTCCCCGGCCGCCCGGCACGCGCCAAAACCCCCGCCGGACCAGGGGGTGTCACCCGGATCACGGGCCCCCGGAACCCGCCGGCCCCACCCGACACCCCCCGCCGCAATGACCGAAAATCCCCCCATTCGCCACCTCCGGCTCGTAGCGTTCCTCGGACTCATGACCCTCGTCTGTCGTCAGAGGAAGCGGGGCACAACATGGCCGGGCGGCGTGCGGTCCTCAAGGGAGTCCTGGCGGTCTCGGGCACGGCGGCGGGCGCCGGCGGCCTGGTCGCCGCGGCGCCGACGGCACGGCGCGGCGCCCCGTACGCGACCTCCGTGCAGATGCGCTGGCTCGGCGTCTCCGGCTGGGAGATCGTCATCGGCGGCGAGCGCAGCATCCTCTTCGACCCGTACCTGAGCCGGATGCCCTACGCCGACCGCAAGGGCGCCCTCGACCCGTCGCTGCCCCTGCGCTGCGACCGCACGGCGGTCGAGACGCTCGCCGCCCACCACCTGCACGGCGCCCCCGACCTGATCCTGGTGAGCCACGGGCACTTCGACCACGTGGCGGACGTACCCCAGCTGCTGGCCCGCCCGGCCTGGGCCAAGCACCGCATCCGCGCCGTCTGCGACGCGACGGTGGGCCATCTGCTGACCGCCATGGGTACACCACGCACCCGGATGGACGACGTGATTCCGGTCAAGGGCGGCGAGTACCTCCAGTTCGACGGCTACACCGTGGAGGTGTTCCGCAGCCTGCACAGCCAGCAGCCCGACCACGGCTACTTCGCCCCCGGCACCCGGACCGCGCCGCCGCGCCGGCCCAGCACCCTGGGCGACCTCGTCGAGGGCGACACCCTGGCCTACCAGGTGACGGTGGACGGCGGCCCGAGCATCCTCCTGACCGGCGCGAGCAACTTCGCCGAGCGCGAGCTGGCCGGCATCCGCCCCGACATCGCGACGATCGCGATGACCTCCCACTCGGCCGTCCACCGCTACGTGGAACGCCTCCTGTCGGCGACCGGCAACCCGCCGCTGCTCATCCCGAACCACCACGACGACATGACCACCCCCCTGTCGAGGACCCCCTCCGCCCTGGCCGCCGGCACCCCCGCGACGGCGGCCGAGCAGCTGACCGCCGCCAGCGCCCCCGCCACCCGCGTCATCGACCCCCGGCACCTGCGCGCCGTGGACGTCACCGCCGCACTCGCCTGACGCGCCGGGAAGCGCGCCGGCCGCCGCACCGATCGCACCGGCGGCCCGGCGGGTCCATGCTGAGGAGAGCGGGCGCCCGGCCGGATTCCGTGGGCGCCCCGAGGCCCCGGAGGGCGTGCCATGACCTCACACTCCGTCCCGCCGCCGGCACCGCCGCCCTCGCCGGGGCCGGCAGCCACGGACAAGGGCCTCAAGCAGGGCGCCCTCGGACTGTTCTCCAGCACGGTGATCGGCCTGGCCTCCACCGCCCCCGCCTACAGCCTGGCCGCCACCCTCGGCGTGATCGTGGGCATCGTGGGCTTCCAGTCGCCGATCGTGATCGTGCTCGCGTTCGTCCCGATGTTCCTCATCGCCTACGGCTACAAGGAGCTGAACCGCGCCGACCCCGACTGCGGCACCACCTTCACCTGGGCGTCCCGCGCCTTCGGCCCCCGGACCGGCTGGCTCGGCGGCTGGGGCATCGTCGCCGCCGACATCATCGTGATGGCCAACCTGGCGCAGATCGCCGGCGCGTACGGCTTCCAGCTCGTCGGCGCCGACGGGCTGGCACGGGACACGTTCTGGGTGACCTTCGTCGGCGTCGTGTGGATCGCCCTGATGACGCTGATCTGCTACGTCGGCATCGAGCTGTCGGCCGCCTTCCAGAAGGCGCTGCTCACCGTCGAGGTCGTGGTGCTCGTCCTGCTCGCGGTCACCGCCCTGGTCAAGGTGTACGGCGGCACGGCCCCCGCCGTCTCCTCCGAGATCTCCTGGTCCTGGTTCAACCCGCTGGAGATCGGCTCGTTCGACGACCTGACCAAGTCCATCCTCGCCGGCGTGTTCATCTACTGGGGCTGGGACACCGCCGTGTCCGTCAACGAGGAGACCGTCGACCGCGACCGCACCCCCGGCCGCGCGGCCGTGCTGTCCACCGTGATCCTGCTGCTCGTCTACCTCGTGGTGACCACGTCCGCGCAGTCCTTCGCCGGGGTGGGCGAGAAGGGCATCGGCCTCGGCAACCCGGAGAACTCCGGGGACGTCCTGTCCAGCCTGGGCTCCGAGGTCTTCGGCTCCGGAGCGTGGGGGACGGTGGCCACCAAGCTGCTGATCCTCATGGTCCTCACCTCGGCGGCGGCCTCCACCCAGACCACCATCCTGCCCACGGCCCGCACGACCCTGTCCATGGCCGCGTTCAAGGCGATCCCGCGGCACTTCGCCCGCATCCACCCCCGCTTCCTCACCCCGACCTGGTCCACCGTCGGCATGGGGCTCGCCTCGATCGCCTTCTACGTGATGCTCACCCAGGTCAGCGAGAACGTCCTCGCCGACTCCATCGGCTCCGTCGGCCTGATGATCGCCTTCTACTACGGCCTCACCGGCTTCGCCTGCGTCTGGTACTACCGCAGGGTCCTCACCCGCAGCCCGCGCGACCTGTGGACCCGGGGCATCATGCCGGGCCTGGGCGGGGTGCTGCTGCTGTACTTCTTCGTCAACGCCTGCATCGTGTACTCGGCGGCGGACTACGGCAGCACGTCCTGGACCCTGCCCTTCCCGCCGCACTGGCACCTCGGCGGCGTCTTCGTCACCGGCGTCGGCGCCCTGCTGCTCGGCGCCGTCCTGATGCTGCTCTACGGCGCGTTCCGTCCGGCCTTCTTCCGCCAGGAGACGATCCCGGTGTCGGCCCACGACGAACGCGGCCACTGACCGCACCCCGGCCGCCACCGCACCCCGGCCCGCCGCCCCGGTCGGAGGCGCGCGCCGCGGGAGACCCGCGGCGCGTCGCACGCCGGGCTTCGGTCCCGGCACGACCCCCGGGGACAACGGCGTCGGCTCCGAGGCAACCGATGGCCGCCCCGACCACCGAGGTAGCGCCGAACATTCCGTACGCGGGCTCCGGACCCTCCTCGGCCCCGGGCGGGGGCGCCGTGCCCGCACCCGCGCCCGCCGGGCACGCGACACCCCCGCGCGACCGCTCCGCACGCCGCCGCCCCCGCCGCCGGTGCGGAGCGGCGGGCGGGGCCTCACGCGTCCACGGTGGCCGCCCCTCCCCCGGACAACCCCGTCCCGGCCCACCACCGTTCAGGGGCCGGGCTCGCTCACGATCTCCGCGGCCAACCCGTCACGACGGACCGAGGCCGCCAACTCGGAGTCGCCGGACACCAGAACGACCGGGCGTCCGGCGTCGGCGGCGGTACGGACGACGGCGAGCAACGCGGCCCGGCGGGCCGCCTGGTCCGCGCCGGCCGTCCGCACGGCCCAGCCCAGCTCCTCCATCCGGACCCGGAACCTGTCCAGGTGGGGCGCGTCGGAGCAGACCATGACCGTCGTCTCGGCTCCCGTGGCGACGAGGTGGGCGCGCAGCGCCGCCAGGTCGGGACGGCGCGGCAGGCGGTTCAGCCACCACTGGTCCGCGACGGCGACCCGCCCGCCGCCCCGCGGGCCGACCGGGTCCGGTGCGCCGGGCCCGTCCGGCGCCGCCGCGTCCACCGAGGGGCTCCCGGCCGTCAGCACCTCCAGCTGCGTCAGCCCCCCGTCGAAGCCCGTCACCAGGAGCCCGAGGGTGTTGGGCAGCAGGCGCAGGGGCGTCCCGGTCATCGCCAGCCGGGTCAACGGCCGCGGGTCCGCGCCGGACGGTTCGTCGGGCCACAGCACGACCGAACCGTCCCGGGTGGTGGCGGCCACCGCCCCCGCCCGCGGCAGGGGCGCGAGGGACCGCACCGGGAAGCGCAGCTCCTGCGCACCGACCGTCCACGGCTGCCCGGTGCTGCGCAGCGGCAGGCAGCGCACCCCGCCCTCGCTGTCGCCCGCGTACAGCCGTTCGCCGTCCGGGGAGAACGCCAGCGCCCGGCCGTGGCCGTCGAGCCGGCCCAGCGGGGTACGGGCACCGGAGTCGAGATCCCAGAGGCAGACCTGCCGGTCGTGGCCCGTCGTGGCCGCGTGGCGCCCGTCCGGGGCGACGGCCGTCGCGCGCACCCGCACGGGGCGGTTCCCGTGGGTCCCCAGCGGCACCGCGGTGCCGGACACCACGTCCCACACCTCCACCTCGCCCGTGGCGGTGGCGGCGACGAACCGCTTCCCGTCCGGCAGCGCGGCGAGTGCCTCGTAGCCCCCCGCCGTCGCGCGGGGCAGCCGGCGCGGCGGCCCGGGTTCGACGACGGACTCCTGCACCCACAGGTCCCGCTCGCTCTGGGCGATCCACACCAGCGGGCCGTCCGCTCCCAGCAGCAGCACGGCGTGCACCGCGGTGGGGGAGATCCGCACCGGGCGCGGCGCGGAGCCGTCGTCCGCCAGATCCCACCGGTGGACACCGCGCCGCCCGCCGGTGACCACCCGGGTGTCCGGATCGACCGCGGCCACGGCCCAGGTGTCGACGCGCGCCCGCTCGCCCGGAGGTTGTTCCCCCTCGTCGAGCCGCGCCCGCAGGACCAGTCCGTCCTTCCCTCCGCTGATCACCACGGCGGGAGCCGGTGCCCCGCCGCCGGGCGGTCCCGGCGGCGCGCAGCAGGCGACCGCGGTGACCGCGCGTTCGTGCCGCTGCAACGGGCGCGGGGGCGCCACCCGGTCCAGCGGCCAGGCGAGCACCTGGCCGTCCACGGCGCCGGCGACGGCGCTGCGCCCGTCCGGGGCGACGGCCAGCGACCACAGGCGCAGATCGTGCCGGCCCACCTCACGGGGAGCGGCGGCGGGATCGTCCAGCGACCAGGCCAGCAGACCGTTGCCCCGGTCGATGCCGACGACCTCCCGGCGACCGGGAGCGACGGCGACGGCGGTGATGCCGTCGCCGCCCGGCGGCAGCCCCAGCTCCACCGCCTCCGCGGGGGCGTCGAGGTCGTGCAGCCAGACCCGGCCCCGGCTGGTCACGACCACCACGCGGCGCCCCAGCACCGCCACGGCGGACAGCGGTGCCGCCGGCGCGGCAGGGCACTCCCCGCCCCGGTCGCCGCCGGGCGGGAGGGCGCCGGCCGCGGTCGACCAGCGCAGCAGCCGTCCGTCGTCCCCCACGGAGACGACGTCGCCGTCGTCCAGCAGCGCGACGTCCCGCGCGGCGCTCAGGTGCCGGCCCAGACGCCGCTGTCCGCCGCCCGGCGTGCCCGGCTCCCAGACGGTCACCACACCGGACGCGTCGCTGGTGACGGCGCGCCGTCCGTCCGCCGAGAGGTCCACCGCGGTGATGGGCGCGGCGACCCGGCCCAGCGACCGGAGTTCGCCGTCGGCGGCGTCCGGGGCCCACAGCCACAGTCCGTCGTCGAGCCCGCCCAGGACCACCCGGGTGCCGTCGGCGGACGCGGCGAGCGCCGTCACCATCCCGGCCCGGGTGCGCAGCCGGGGGCGGGTCCGCGCGGTGGACCACCGGGTGGCCAGACCCACCCGGCCGGTCGCCGCGATCTGCCGCAGGCGCTCCGTCATGAGTGCGGCCAGCGGGGTGTCCGCCCGGCCGGAGGTGCGTTCCCGGTGCAGGAGTTGCTGCGCCAGCCGCTCCGGCCCGGCGGCCCACTCCGCCGCGGGCAGTTCTCCGATCTGCTCGTGCAGGGCACGGTGCAGATCGCTCAGTCGCACGCCTCTCATGCTCCCCCTTCTACCGGGGGCCGGTCGCCGTCGCCGCGCTGCTCGTTGAGCTGCGCCCGGATCAGGTAGCCCCCGTCGCACTCCTCGATGCTCATCACGTACCTCACCGTCGGAACGAGCCCCCGCTCCCGGCGCCCGCCCTCCCAGACCAGCGTGTAGAGGCGGCCGAGGGTGGGGATCGCGACCTTCGGGAACTCGTCGCGCAGGACGTCCAGGTCGCGCTGGGCCGCCGCCCACGTGGGGTAGGGGGCGGCTGCCGGGGACCTGCCGTTGCGGCGGACCCTGCGCAGGACGGGGTGGCCCCAGTTCGGCGCATCGCGCGGGGCCCGGGGGTTGGCGGGCGGACGGGGCTGCACGGGGGGCCTGATCGCCGTCTCGACGGGCTCCGCGAGCAGGGTCCATCCGTCGTCCCGCGGCGCGACCCGGACCCGCGCGTAGTGACCGCGGACGCCGCGCTGTGTCTCCTCGGGCGTCAGCGCGTACCCGGTGATCCAGAGCACGCTCGCGTCGGGATCGTCCTCCGCGTCGGACAGCTGCCGGGACCGGGTGAACGTCGTGGTGATGACCCGCAGTTGAGCGAGGGCCTGGTCCCTCGTGGGGTACCGGTACTGGCCCTCGACCACGGCGCGGACCGACGGATTGCGCACGGAGGCGTAGTGCGTCCTCCTCGGCGCGGGCCGCGGGCCCCCGGCCGGGAGCGCGGGAAGCCGCCGCCCGGCCTGCCCGTCCTCCGGCCGGGCGGGGGGAAGCCCGTCCGGCCACAGGACCAGCGCCGCGGCGTCGAACCCCGGCGCCGCGACGAGCGCGGTCAACTGGCGTTCGAGCCGGGGCAGTCCGAGCGGGAGTTCGGCGTCCTCGGCGGCGCCGGCGAACGAC
The DNA here is from genome assembly GCF_043199735.1 of Streptomyces sp. NPDC048566. NCBI lineage: Bacteria > Bacillati > Actinomycetota > Actinomycetes > Kitasatosporales > Streptomycetaceae > Streptomyces > Streptomyces sp. NPDC048566. Next base: position 112,371 of record NZ_JBICWL010000015.1, on the reverse strand, counting down.
TCCCACCAGGACCAGTCCTCAAGGAGCGACCGCAGCCACCCCGTCACGCGGTCCCGGGCTCCCGGGGCGCCGGCGCCGGCGCCCGGAAGGCGGGCGAGCAGCCGGGTCAGCACGTCCGGCACGAGCGCCACGGCGAGCCGGCGGCCGACCGCGTCCCACCCCGGCCCGCCCTGAAGCGGCGTCAACGCCACCACGAAGCGCTCCAGTTCCGCGGTCGTGCCGACGCCCGGCCGGGGCACCAGACGGGCCGGGTCCACGGCGGGCGACCCGTCCGGCGCCTCGCGCGGCTCGGCCCCCGCGAGGACCGCGTCGCGCATACTGGCGTGGCGCACCCGGATGCGGGCCTCGGGGTGACGCGGGCCGGGGAAGAGCAGGAACTGGCGTGCCGGCCCCGACGCCAGCCGCGCCGGAAGGCCCTCCGGCCAGACCGCGGCCTGTTCCGCCGCGGCCGGGTCGCCGGTCCGGGCCGTCCAGATGGCGGCCAGCTCCCGCTCCGTGACCCCCTGGGGAAACAGCGCCGCGATGGTGAGGACGCGGGCGATGTCCGCCCAGTCCCGCACGCGCCGCTCGTCGCCGCTGCCGTCGACCGCCGTCCGCAGGCGGTCGAACCGGTCCTGGAAGTGCCGCACCGCGCTGGGCACCGCGTCCTCGGCGGGTTCGGGCAGCCGGCCCTCGTCCTCCCACACGTCGAGGCTTCCGGACGCGACGATGAACAGGCCGCCGGAGCCGCGGACCACCTGCTGCGCGATCTCCCCCTCGGCCGGGGCCGGTACGGAGCCCGAGCCCAGACGGTCGAGGGCGTACGCGCGGATCTCCTCGTCCACCTCGGGCCCGGTCAGGTCGACCGTGCGGGACGGCGCGAGCCAGGCGGGCGACTCCGTCGAGGACAGCAGGACCTTCACCCCCCAGCCCGGTTCGGCGGGGTCGGTCCGGCCGCGCTGCACGATCGCGCCGATCAGGGTGCGCAGACCTTCGAGGTCCGCCCGCGGATCGTCGTCCAGTTCGTTGAGCGCGTCCACGACCACGACCAGCTGCCTGCGCCCCGCCGGCTCCCCGGGCCGCCGGTCGAACCAGGACAGCACCTGGTCGAGGCTGGGGTCGCCGCTCCCGACCATGACGCTGATGCCGTAGACGCTGCTGGTGACGTTCTGCGCCGTGACGTTCGAGGTCACCGGCCCCTTGAACAGATCGCTGAGGCCGACGACCGCGCCCTCGCCCTCCAGGGCGCCCCGCAGGGCGGCCACCAGCGCCGACGTGGTGAGCGGACGCAGGTCGGACTCGCTGTCGCGCAGCAGCTCGAACACCACGCCGGTCCGGTCGTCCTCGGCGAGGGTGTCCAGCACCTGGCGCAGCAGCACCGTCTTGCCGGCACCGGAGGGACCCTTGACGAGCAGGATCTCCGGCGCACCGGGGTCCCGGGCCCAGCCGACGATCCGGTCGTGGGCCGCGGTCCGCGGGTGGATGTGGGCCCGCGTGAGGATCCTCGTCCGGGGGTCGAGTTCCTCGGGCAACGCCTCCGAGCCCGGTGCGGCGCCGAGCAGCACCCGCACCCCGGCGGTACGCGGGTCCGAGCGCGGACGGGCCGCCCTGTCGACGGCTCGCGCCACCCTCGCCCGCAGTTCGTCGAGGTCGTCGACGACCAGCAGCCCGGGACCGGGCCGCCGGCCGTCCGCCGGGACCGCTCCGGACGCGGCGAGGTCGAGCAGCCGGCCGGCCCCGGCCTCGTCGGCACCGTCGGCGGTGAGCACGCCGTCCGCGTTCCACCGCGCCCAGCCGGGCCCGTCCGCGTCGGGCCCGCCGTCCCCGCCCCGCACCCGCGCCCGCCAGATCCCGAGCGCCTCGTCGAACGCCGCGGCCAGCGCCCCGGGCTGGGAGGCCGTGACGATCAGCACCGGCGACACCTGGTCGTCCTCGGCCAGCAGCCAGTCGCGTACCGCGCGCCGCACCGCGGTAGGACTCAGGGGCTGCGCCGGGGTCTCACGCGCTGTCATCCGTCGCGTTCCCCTCCGAAGCGAGTCGCCGGTGGCGTCCGCACACCGGCAGGACGTGCCGGCACCGGGCCGACCGGCACCGTGTGACAGCGGTTCAGGCGCCCGTGGACTCGCCGCGCCCCGTCGTATCCACCTCGATGCCGACGACCCTGCCGGTGGGGCCGACGTGCCGTGCCGTCACCGAGGCGTCGAACGCGGCCTGTTCACTCCCCCACGCGCCGCGCATCTCGATGCCCTTGACCGTGCCCTCGACGGCGGTCGCGTCGACGGTCGCGCGCATGCTCGTGGCCTCGCGCGACTCGCCGTGGAAGGTGAGGCGCGTTCCGTAGATCGCCTCCAGCAGGGTGCGCAGTGCGCCGAGGTCGTCCGCCAGACCGGGGGCCTGCGGGCTCAGCCGCCCGGCGTCCAGGGCGTAGGGGCCGAGCCGCCCGTAGAGGGTCTGCAGAGATCCCGCCAGCCGGTCGGCCAGGTCGAGGTCGGGTGTGAGTTCACCGGGGTCGCCGTCCAGACAGGCGGGCAGCGCGACGGGCTCCTCCGCCTCGCCGGAGGCGGCGGCCCCGTCCCGCCGCGCCAGGTGCCGCCCGACGATGCGGTCCAGGTGGCCGAAGAGAAAACCGAAGGCCGCGGGGAGCCCCGCACCCAGAACCGTCAGTTCCAACGCATCGCTCATGTGTCCCCCCAGACAATGGCAGCGTGTCCCGGACCCGTCGGGCCCGGACGGCGTCCACGGCGGCCCACCGCTCCGCCTGATCGACCGTGCACACAATGTGTAGCAGAAATCCACGGGATGAACAGGAGTTCACCCGAATCCGACGAAGCGGCAGAACCACGACACCGCTTCCGCCCGGGGGCGGCGGCCCCCGCCCCCGCCGCCACCCCGGGGCGGGAACCTCAACCTCCCCTGCTTCATGGGGTGTTGACCACTGCCGGTGCGGGCGGGACGACGTCGCCTGCGGCCGGGGCACGTGTGCTTCGCGAGGTCGAAGATAGTGTGGTGCGGCACGGTGTCCATGAGGCGTCCGGGGGACCCATGAGTGATCAGCAGGCGGACATAGGCCGGATCAAAGAGTGCTCCAGGGCACTGAAACGCATACGCGACACCTTCGCCGAGCGGGCCGACCCCGCAGAGGGATACGGCATCGCGGAGATCGGTTCGCAGCAGATCCTGGACGCCTTCGACCAGTTCGCCGGCAACTGGAAGATCCATCGCCGGAAGCTCACCGATGAACTGGAGACGCTGCACGGGATCACCAGGACGGCGGCGGAGTCGTACGAGAAGATCGACCACGAACTCGCCGAGGCGCTGCGAAACTCCGAGCGCGGCCCGCCCAAGGGAGCCCGGAAATGACGGGGCGCCCTGCCGCCCGGCGCTGGGCGGTGCTCGACGAGACGTCCGATCCGGTCCCCGGGGAACCCGAAGCGGTGGCGCGGCTCGGCCGACAACTGCGCAAGACCGCCGAGGCCATCGAGAAGGAGGCCCGCGAGATCAAGGCGCTGGCGTCGGTCGAGAACTGGAAGAGCAAGGCCGCCACCGAGTTCCGCGGCGCGGCCGAGGGAGCCGGCGACAGACTCCGCAAGGCGTTCAAGCGCTACGACGAGGCCGCGAACGCCCTGGGAACACAGGTCCGGGAGGACGTGTGCGGCACCGAGTACGCCTCGGAGCTGCACCGGGCCAAGCAGATGGCCGACCAGGCCCTGCACGACGCCGAGGCGGCCCAGGACGACGGCGCCGCCGCCCAGCGGTCGCTGGACGCCCAGCCGGACGACACCCCGAAGGACGATCCGGACACCACGACGTATCGGCGACGCAAGGAGCAGGCGTCCTCCGCGCTGTCGGCCGCGAAGGACGCGCTCGAAGCCGCCAAGGGGATTCGCGACCGCGCCGCGCGGCGGGCGGCCGACGCCATCCACGACGTCATCGAGGACGACGGGCTCAAGGACGGCTGGAAGGACAAGTTCAAGAACTGGGTCCACGAGAACGCGGGCTGGCTGAAGGAGATCTCCAAGTGGGCCGGGCGGATCGCCCTGTGGGCGGGGGTGGCGGCCCTGGCCCTGGGGTGGATTCCCGTCATCGGGCAGGCCATCGCCGCCGTCGCCAACGCGGTCGCCCTGCTCGCGAGCGTCGTCGCGCTCGCCACCGACCTGGTGCTCGCCCTGGGCGGCGAGGGCAGCTGGAAGTCCGTCTTCCTGGACGCCGTGGGCGTCGCGACCTTCGGCATCGGGCGGGCCGCCGTCTCCGGCGCCAAGGGGGCGGCCGCGGGGGGCAAGGCGCTCGCCCGGAGCAACCTGTTCAAGAACGCCGTCGCCTCCGGCATGAAGACGAACAAGGCCTGGAATCTCGCCAACCGCGGCGCCCAGGGGGCGATCCGGGGGAAGTCAGCTGCCGAGGCGATGGCGACCATGCCGAAGGGGAGGCTCCCCACCTGGAGCAACCTCAAGGAGGGGTTCAGCCCCGCCTCCATGTACCGGGACACCGTCGACGGTGTGAAGTCGATCGGCAACGCCTTCTCCCGGCAGGGCTGGAGCGAGGGGATCCGGGGGATCGCCGCACCCCGCTCGGCCGGCACCCTGGACCCCGACCTCGCCCGAACCGCCGCCGGCCTCCGGGACATCGCGCCGAACGCCGAGCGGATTCCCGCCGTGAGCACTGCGCTGGGCATCTTCACGGGACAGACCAACGTGTGGGCCGGCGCCACGGCCACCGGTGTCGTCGCCGGCGCCGAAGGGGCCTACGGAACGGTGACGTCTCTCGTCGACGGGGCCACCGGGTGATCCACGAGCCCGCGCTCCGACCGGCGGCAGGCCGCGGACCCGCTCTCGAACTCTGCCATGTGTCACGCCTGTTCGTGGACGATGGCGACCTCGTCCTGCGGACGCGCGGGCGCACTCGTCGCCTCCCGGTGGGCGGCGACGGGATCACCCGTGCCGTCTTCGTCGACGTGCCCGGCGCCGACCAGGAGCGCGTGGGCCCGGCGATCCGGGGTTCCTGGGGCGAGCTCCAGTTGCAGGACCGCGACGGAGCGCTCGTCGCCCGGTTCGACCTGGAGGACTGGCTGCCCGAGTCGCCCGCCCTGCCGAAGCGGTCCGTCCAGGGCTCCCGGCTCCTCGGCCGCACGGGCGTCGCCGCGCTGCTCACGACCGCGGGCATCCCGCTGCACGTGACCGCCGGCAGGGACGACCCCCTGGTGGCCAGGCCGTCGGGTCGGCACCTCGGACCGGGACGCGCGTTCCCCCTCTGGTACCTGGTCACCCGGGCCGCCGCGGGTGGAATCTGGTTCACCGCCTTCACGGTGATCGTCTTCTACGGTGCGACGACCGCCTGGCTCGTCCTTCTCCTGGCCGCCGCCGCCCTGGTCGCCCCGGTGGCCCGGTGGGCGCTGCGCGCCTGGACCCGCCTGCGTCTGCGGCGGTGCCGCCCCGTCGTACGGGAGCGGGTGGGCCCCGCTCCCGCCGCCGGGCTGGGAGCGACCGTCCGGTTCTGCCGGGACACCGAACTGCGGGTGCAGGACCGCGATCTCGTCGTACGCGAGCTGGGCGGGAGGGAGTACTGGCTCCCGCTGACAGGCCCCCACGCCGTCCGGACCCTGGTTCTCGTGCGCGACCGGGCGGGCGAGGCGCTCGGCGTCGAACTGCGCGGCGCCGAGGACCAGGTGCGCGCCGTCCTTCCGTGGCGCCTGTGGTTCGGTGGCGAGCGCGGCGCGGACGGATGGGCGAGGCTGCGCCGGTCCACCGGGCTGCCCGTCACCGAGCGCCGCCCGAGCGGGCGGGCCGACTGGCCCAAGAGCCCCGCGCTGGGCACCGGGCTGCTGCCCGGGTCCGGTCGCGTCGCCCGGGGCAGGTCGCGGTTCCCCGGCACCATCGCCGGCCTGTCGTCCACCGCCGTCATGGCGTTCGGTTCGTACTTCTCCATCGCACAGGGCCTGCGCATCGCGGAGCCGCACCCCGCCGCGGGCGCCGCCGCGACGGCCATGGGCGCGCTGGGCCTCGCCCTCCAGGCGGTGCCGTACGGTGCCCACCAACTGCACAGCCGCCTCCGGCTCGACCGCCCGGCCCCGCAACAGACCCCCACGGAGTGAGCCGCATGAGCCAAACCGAGGAGACCGCCCCTCCGGGCGACTACCGCCTGCTGCTGCCGGAGGGCTGGTTCCGCGTCCTCCTCGATCCGCACGAGCGGGACCGGTCGGTCGACGCGCTCGTACGGCGCCGGTTTCACGGCGTCGACGACGCGCCCCATCTCAGGGAGGAACTCGGCAGGGACCTGCGGCGCCGGGCCGCCAAGGCCCACCGCGCCGGCGGCATCGAGCTGTACCTCAGCCTCCAGGAGGTCGGGCCCTTCACGATTCCCGCCTCCCTGCTGGTCACCCTGGCGCCGCTGGAGGACGCCCGGCGGCTGCCGCTCGACACCCTGGCGCAGGTGCTCGCCGAGGGCGGCGAGGAGGCGGCGGTGAGCGTCGAGGAACTGCCGTCGGGCGCCGCCGTCCGCGTCCGCAGACTGGTGGCCCAGGGCGACGAGGAGGGTGCGGAGCGGCCAGCGCGCACCTCCCTGCTGGTGGAGTACCACCTTCCCGTTCCCGGAGCGTCGGCGTTTCTGCTGCTCAGCTTCTCCACCCCCCTGGAGCCGATCGCCGACGCGATGACGGAACTCTTCGACGCGATCGCCGGCTCGCTGACCTGGACGGAGTGACCCGCACATGACCGACGACCTGGCACACCTCGGCCTGGAGTGCTCACCGGACTGGGTACCGCTGCCGGTCCTCGGCGCCGTGGACCTCGACTACTGGTCCGCCTACCAGGCCGAGGAGCTGGCCGACCGCTACGCGCGCGACGGCGAGAAGGCCCATGCCCGCCTGCTGGCACGCGACCTCAAGCGGGTGGCGGCCGACTGCCACACGCGTGACCCCCTCGGCGCCTTCGGCTGGTACGTGAGCGGCCACAACTCCGTGGCGGCCGTCCTCGAACTCGATGCCGTCCACCCGGACGAGACGGTCCCCGAGATCACCCTCGCCTGGCTGACCGAGCACATGTCGGTACGGGAGTTCGGTGAACCGGACGTCCGCGACGTGCGGCTGCCGCTCGGCGACGCCGTCCGCATCCGGCAGAACGTCACCGGCGAGCGGAAGGGACTCCTCGGCGCCCGCCCGGTGATCCGCACACTCTTCTACGGCGTCCGCCCCGAGGGCGTGGACGCAGCCGTCACCCTGCAGTTCTCCTGGACGGAACCCGTCCTCGACGAACCGGCCGAGCAGACGGCCGACACCATCGCACGGACACTGACGCTCTGACCTCACCGAAGGAGTCTGGCAGCCGCCGCCGCGAGCGGCGCGAAACGGGCCGGCGGCCCCGCCGCACAGAGACGTGCCCGCTCCCTCGGTGAGACCGGGTTCGGTGGGGGCCAAGGGAGCGGCTGCCGGCGCGCGACGGAGACCAGAACGGGGACCGGGGGCCGCCGCGCGGCACGCGCTCGCACCCGCTGCCGTATCCGGAAACGCTAAAACCCCAGGTCACATGTGATGTTCCCTGGGGTTTTGATGGAGCCGCCTTCGGGATTCGAACCCGAGACCTACGCATTACGAGGGCCTGCAAGATCGTGACGGTAGATGCCAAGCCGTGGCACTAGGTCCTGTTTTTGCTGGTCAGCGGCGTGAGACCGAGAGGCACGTGCTCGTCCGGTCCGGCTCGTGCCAACCCGTCCGCTCACGCACGGCTCACGCACGCTGGACATTTCACCGGTTCGCCGCTGAAGATCTGGAGCATCCGGGCTCTCGTCGTTCTGTAGCGTTCCCGCTCAGAGAACTGGGATGATGGCACCCCACAGCACGCGACCAGGATGGGAGGCAGCGGATGGCGTACTCGACCCGCATGGCTGCCGCCCTCTCGGGAGCGACAGTCGGACAACTGCGCACGTGGAGACAAGACCGCGGCAACGGGCCGATACTTCAGCCGGGGCTGGCAGCCAGGCCGGCGCTGTACTCCTTCCGGGACGTACTCGCGCTGCGTGCGTTCGCCCACCTTCGCCAGGACGTGTCACTCCAGAAGATTCGCGTAGCCCTGGCCACCCTGAGAAGGATCGGGGAGGTCGAGCACCTGTCCAGTTACTCCCTGGTAGCCGAGGGCGACTCGATCGTCCTTGCAGGTCACGATGACCACGGCACCGATCTGGTCAAACGTCCTGGGCAACGGGTGATCGCCACCATGGCCGACATCCTCGAAGAGTTCGCTCCCCGAGCCGGCGTCGTCGTCCCCCACCTTCTCCAGCCGAAGCAGCACGTCACTGTCGACCCCGAAACTCAGGGCGGGCAGCCCGTGATTACGGGCACAAGGACCCCTTTCGACTCCGTCGCTGAGCTGATCGAGGACGGCATCCCCCCGGAGGAGATCGCCGACTACTACCCCGGCGTCACCGCTGACGCAGCACGTGACGCTGCTTCCTTCGCGCTCTACGTGGACAGCTACAGCACGGGAGCGCGCACTGCCTGATGTGGATCCTCGTCGATGAGAACGTCCCCGTGCAGGTGCTGGAGATGCTCAGACGAATCCTGCCCGGACATGAGGTAAAGCACGTCAGCGAGATCAAATGGGCGGGCAAGAAGGATCTCGCGCTTCTCCCCGATGCCGCGAGAAAAGGCTTCGACACTTTCCTGACCAGGGACGCCCGACAGCTGGAGGATCCGTCGGAGACGGAGGCCATCAAGAAGTCGGGAATGCACCACATCCGCTTCAGCCAGGCGCACAAGGGCATGGCCGGTCTTGGCCTGTCTATGGGCGCGGTGGTAGCAGCCATGCCCTTGATCGTCGGCGAGCTCAACGAAGCAGATACACAGCAGCTGATTCACATCAAGGGCCTGAACCCAGCAAGCAAGCACCGCTTCGAGCTTGTGAACCCGTCCGTCTCGCCACCGCCCTATTGGCCACGCTAGACGAAGGACGCCTTCCCTCACATGCTAGACGCGGCACGAGGCCACGACGACCGCCCGCCCCAGGGCCGGACAAGTACTCCTTCGTCCCTCCACCGCCTGAGGGCGGTGGAGGGACGAAGGAGCGAAGGCCAGCGGTTTCAGCCGATTAGTTCGGTAATCAGTTGATCCAGCTCTTCGGCGTCGGTCGAGCTGAGGAGAAAGTCGCGCAGGGCCCGCCGGATCTGGATATAGCTCCTACCGCCCTCGAACTTCAGCTCCGCGATCCGCTGGGCCTCCGCCTCGCCGATCTCCGCGATTCGTACGTGCTTGGCGTCGGTCGGATCGAAGTCCGGGATGGGAAGCTCCCATACGGCCTTGTCGATGTGCCGCTCGTCCTTGCCGTAGGACATCAGCGGGCGCACGGTTTCGGTAAGGCGCGGGGCGTTGAGTAGCGCAAGGAGGTACATGCCCTCCTGCCTCGTGGCAACCGCGGCCCAGTACAGGACGTGCTCAATAACCGCGTTCGGGTCGTCCACCAGCGCAGCGGACACGTGCATTCCGGATGCGCCGTACACCACCCGTAGGGGGGCGCTGGGAAGCTGGTCTGTCAGTCCCCTACGGAAGTCAAGCCTCTCTGTCAGCGAGAGCCGTTCACTGGAACGGTTGTCATCCCAGAGTCGTTCGGCGTCGCGCCACCATTTCGCCAGGTCCGGGTATCGGTCGAGATGGTCATGCTCGCCGTCCATGAGGGTCCTCGTTCCCTCGATGGGCAGGACAGCCCTATCGGCGCCCAGAATCCGATAGGGGACGACATGCTCGCCGAGCAGGACGGGCCGGACAAACTGCTTCTCAACCGATCCTTCCCGGTCGGGAAGTTCCTTCCAGGGCTTCTTCTCCAGAGTGCTCCGCTGAGAGCGCACTGACACCCGGCCGCCTCCGAGGCCGAGAGGATTGGCGGCCTGCTCCTTGACGAAGAAGAGGACCTTGGGGACAACGGTAGCCCCTTGCCCGAACCGGCTCCGGTATGGCGAGCTGATCAGACCTTCCTTGGGATAGCGCAACTCACCTGCCTTCCGGGTGATCCAGCCCTTGGCGTGTTCCCAGGGAGCAGCGCTCTTGGAAATCTTCCCGGTCCAGATCTCGGTCTGCTTGGGCAGTGGGACGGCGCTGTTGCCTCGTTGTCCGATAGCGAGGGGGCGACGGCGACCGAAGATGACGGCGGCGCCGCGGGGAAAGAAGTGCGGTCGCAGTCGGCGCAGGTCCCAGGAGCCGGTGAAGTTGACCTTGACGGGGTGGTCAGGGTCAGCCCAGTCCCCGCTGCGGAAGCCGAGCCAATAAGGACGGTCCAGGACCGGGTTGGGAACGACGAAGGCAAAGGAGCCGTCCTCGCGTAGATACTGCTGAACGGCGCGGGCGATGAACAGCCCAGAGAGGTCTTGGTGGGTGGCTACCTCGAAGCCCCGCCACAAGCCGCGGGCCTGCATCATTTCCTTGAAGGTTTTCTGCATGTCGGCCGACATATGTCGATAGGAGAGCCAGGGCGGGTTGCCGATGAGTACGTCTACGCGATTCTCAGCGCGCGACAGCCACATGGGGCGGGCCAGGTTGCGGACGTAGTAGGACCAGATGTGGTTGCGGCCCTCGTCGACCAGGTCGCACAGGACGCGGAAGTTCTCCGTCAGCTCATCCCGGTCATCCGCGTCGGAGACCCCGTGCCGATTGAAGAGGGCAACGAGGGAGGGCAGCTTTCCTTGAGTCCGGTGTGGGTCGGCCGCCTTATCTGCGAGCTCGTTCACAATCGCGTCGAAGCGACTGGCGTCCTGCAGCAATGCTTCGGAGAAGCGCAATTCGTTGGCGAAGAGCTGGTTGCCCGTGCCGGTCTGGATGACGAGATGGCCATGGTCGATGAGGTCTGTGCGCTGGTCCCACTGAACGCTGTCACCCAGGTAGACGGGGACGCTTATTGGGCCGCGCTCCTCCGACGTGAGTGTCTCGCGGCCGATGGCGAGGAGGTAGGTGACGCGAGCCAGTGCCACCGCGACGGGGTGGAGATCGATGCCAGCAACGTGGTCGTGCAGGCTGTCCAATGCTTCGCGCAATGGCAAACCGGCGTCCTGTGCGGCGGCCAGGTAGCGGCGGACGCCGTGGAAGAGAAACGTGCCGGAACCGCACGACGGATCCATGATCCGCAGGTTCAGCGGATCGGGGACCGCCTCGGTCACCGTCGCTTCCGCCAGCCAGTCCGGCGTGTAGTACTCCCCCTGCTTCTTACGGGTCTCGGCGGCAATCACCGACTCGTACAAAACCTTCAGTACGTCGTGCTCGACTCTTGACCAATCAAAGCCGGATAGGCGACGAGAGAGGTCTCGGACGAACCCCTCGCCGCCTTCAATCTCCAGCGGCCAGCCGAAGAAATCCGACTCCACAACACCCGAAATCCTCGCCTGCGTGAACAGCTGACCGTTGACTAGCGAGGCTGGCGGGGTGTCCTTCACGTCGATGCCCATCACCGCGTGGGCGATGATCGAGGCGGTATTCACGAGGAGCGTGTGCTCGATGAACAGATCGTCGCTGTCCTCGAACTGAGCGCCCAGTGCGCTGCGCAGCAGCCGCGACCACAGATCGCGCTTCAGCTGAACGGTCGGCAGGCTCTTGTTTTCCTCATACAGCGCGGTCAGTACCGCCTTGTCGATGGAGTGGGCGACGCTGTCCGCTCCAAGGCGGGTCGCGATGGCATCCGGCGTGGGTGCCGCGCCCTCGGACGTCGCCAAAACACCTTCGAGCCAACGGACCAGGTCCAGCGGCTTGACGTTGCGATCCTGCGCAACGAAATGGTTCACCTCGTTCAGCTCGTTGTTGACCAGCGTGTAGGCACGCCAGTCAGCGCCGTCTGTGAGAATTCCGACGTGTCGCCGCTCGCGCTGCTCGGTACGGGCCCGCACGTACTTCGCCAGCTGCGCCACCGCGTCCTTGCGGATCTTTGGACGGCTGATGTCCTTCTTGACCTCTATGACGGTCGCGCCCATCTCAATATCGATGCGGTGACCGGTACCGCCGCCCACCTGCGCTTCCAGCACGGGAGTTAGGAGATCATGCTCGCCTAGATTGAGATCCGCATCCAGCAGGAACTGGCGGATGTCCGCCTGTAGTGTCGCTTCAGCGCGGACAGCCTTGCGCTCGATGACCCGCTTGAACACTGTTTCAAGCGCGGTGGGCGAGGGAGGTACGGAGAGCGTCACGGCGAGAGCTCCAAGAGCATCAGGGTCTGCAGGTAAGCGAGGGACTTCTGGTCCCGTCGACCATTGTCGTGCAGCTACGCCTGCTGGCACAGCCCCACTCGCGTGCCGCAGCATCGCCCTAGACTCATACCAGGCCATACCGGCCTATCTGGCTTCAACCCGCTGAGCCTCGTTACCTATGGGGCATGAGCGAGTGGCGCCCTGGGCACGAACGCTGACATGGATGACATGTTCGGTAAGTGGGCGATGGAACTAGCACAAACCGAACTCAGCGGTCCACTTCCACGACGGTGGGCGCATACACAAGGAGTGGTTGAGCGCGCGACTGAAGTGTGTCCGGTCCTCGGCGTAGACGCTGGCCTGCTCCTCGCTGCTGCCACGCTGCATGACGTCGGGTACGCACCCCGGCTCGCAGTGACCGGTTTCCACCCGCTGGACGGAGCCCGGTTCCTCCGTGACAAGCACAGGGCCAACGAGCGGCTGGTGCGGCTGGTCGCGAACCACTCGTTCGCGCTTGTGGAAGCCGCGGAGCGGGGGCTGCGGGAGGAGCTGGCGAGCGAGTTCCCCTTGCTGGATGAGCCGCTGCTGGTGGACGCCCTCGTGTACTGCGACATGACCACCACGCCCGACGGCGACCGAACCACCGCGCAGGATCGGGTCGCGGAGATCCGCAGCCGCTACGGGGACGACAGCGTGGTCGGGCGGTTCATCCGCCGGGCGGCTCCCGAGATCTTTGCCTCCGTGAAGCGGGTGGAAGCCGCCTTGGCGGCTCAGCCGATGTAGGGGTAGGTGCCGGCGAGGTAGTCCCCGATCTGCTGGCGCATGCTCGGGTGGATGTCGTACTGGTCGAGGTCGGCCGGCTGGACGAAGCAGACGCCGTCGGCCTCCTCGTTGATCGTGGGCACTCCGCCGACGGGCCGGCCAATGTAGGTGTTCTCGTACTGCTGGCGGATCTCGCCGTCGGTGTACGCGACGATGTGGTTCGGGTTGGTGTAGACGCCGAGGAACCCGGTGAGCTCCGCGATGATCCCGGTCTCCTCCAAGCACTCGCGCACCGCGCACTCGGCCGCGGTCTCGCCGATGTCCTGGGCTCCGCCGGGGAGAGCCCACTGGCCGGTGTCGCGGCGCCGCTGGAGGAGGATGGCGCCCGTCTCGTCGGCGACGAGCAGGTTGCTGGCCGGGATGAGGGTGTTCGCCTTCGGGGCAGACGGGTCGTTGTAGTACTCAGTCCTGCCCATGGTCGGCGATCCTCTCCTGGTCGGGTGCCCATTGTCTCGCTGCGGCCCAGACAGCGTCGAAGCTTTCCGCTTAGTTGTCGAACCACCCTGTATCGCCTGCCCTCTTGAGGTGCAGGAGGGGGTTGGCGCTGGCCGGTTGACCCCAGATGTGTGGGTTGACGAGCAGGTTGTCGTCGTAGCGGAACATGGACGTGTAGAGGGTGGTGTCGTGGAGTCGTACGCCGCACCCGGCCTCGCCCAGCAGCGGGCGGTAGTACGTCAGTGAAGCGCGGATCTTGGCGGCGAGGGTGTCGCCGATTCCCTCCTCGCGGCCCCGTACGGCGACTGCCTGTCCGTCGGGGTCGCCGAAGCACAGGCGGACCCGGACGCCCTCGGCGGCACGTTCGGAGAGCATCTTGGCGACGTGGGGGTTGGACTGGGCGAAGAAGGTGCCGGAGAAGACGAGGACGCCGATCTCATGCCGCGCCTCTCGCAGCAGTGCGAGCCATACATCCCGGGGCACGCTGGCCCGGTTCTGGTAGGTGCCGACCAGCTCGGTGCCTAACCCGTCCCTCGGCCGGCCTGGACGCTTGGACGGCTCGGGCCAGAGAAAGGTCTCTTCGACGCGCAGGTGTCGCGCGACGCGGAAGCGGTGCCGTGCATGGGGAATCCGTCCGCCCAGCCATCGGCTGACCGTCTTGGGATCTACCTCGCAGATCTCGGCGAGTGCATCGGGCGAGACGCCGCGTTGGCCGAGCACAGTGCGCAGTCGGTTGTTCACAGCAGCCATCGAATCGGCACGGCGCGTGATCGCGCAAGGACGTTTTGGGACGCAGTCCGTTGTCGTGGAACCTCGCGGACTGCCTACTCTGGCGGCATGGAGCTCTTCGTCCTGTGGGACATCGACCACACCCTCATCGAGAACGCGGGGGTCAGCAAGGAGATCTACGCCGCTGCCTTTCGTGCCCTCTCAGGTCGCGAGCCCACGGAGCCGGCGCGAACTGAGGGGCGTACGGATCGTCTGATCATGCGCGACATGTTCGCCCGCGAAGGGCTGCCCGTGCCCGACTGGCACCTCATCGAAGCAGCACTCGCCCAGGCAGGGGAAGCGCGCCTGGAGGAGCTGCGCAGGCGCGGGACCGCCCTGCCCGGTGTGCACGACGCCCTGAAAGCCGCCTCGGCTCAGACTGGTTGGGTCTCCTCAGTCCTCACCGGCAATGTCGCCACCAACGCCCGTGTGAAGCTTGCCGCGTTCGGGCTCGACTCCCTGCTTGATCTACCGGTCGGCGCCTACGGAGCGGACGCGGAGCTCCGCCCCCACCTGGTCGCTGTCGCCCGCGAGCGCGCACAGCGGCTTCATGGTGTTCCGGCCGACGTTCCCACCGTCCTCGTGGGGGACACCCCTCGTGACGTGGACGCGGCTCTGACCACAGGCTCCGGCGTCCTCGCTGTCGCCTCTGGCATCCACACCCAGGAGGAACTGACCGCCGCCGGAGCCGTCGAAGTCCTGCCCGACCTGTCGGACACGAAGCGTGTCCTCGGCATTCTGGAGTCCTTCGCAGGTCACTGAAGATGTCCCAGGACGTCCTTGGACCGTCCCCGAACGCGGTGTCGAGGTCCCCGAGCAGAAGGCCACTATCAGGCTCCCACCAGGCAATCAGCCGAAGGAGCCGACGTGATCGAGGAAGTCACCGGGATCAAGAAGATCCGCATGCTGTACCTGCAGCTGCTCTACCGCTGCAACTTCACGTGCCTGCACTGCTTCCACGGCAAGCGGCTTCAGTACGCCGACGCCTTCACCGTCGACGAAGCCGCGGGTCTTCTCACCCTGATGCGGGACGAGTACGGCACCGAGGCCGTGACCCTGCTTGGCGGAGAGCCCTTCGTCCACCGGGACCTCGCGCAGGTCGTCCGCCACGCCAAGGAGGAACTGGGCCTGCGCGTCGAGATCTGCACCAACGGGTACCGGATCGAGCGCCGTCTGACCAAGATCGCCCCCTCCCTGGACCTGCTCAGGGTTTCGCTGGAGGGCGTCGGGTCGACCAACGACGGCATCCGAAAGCAGGGCAGCTACAAGAGCGCGCTGGAAGCGCTCCGGCTGGCTCGGGATCTCGGCGTTCCGACCGGTGCGACCATGACCGTCACCTCGAGGAACATCGCCGAAGTCCTGCCCCTCGGAAGGGCCTTGGCGCAGCTCGGGGTCCGGCAGCTCAAGCTCCACCACCTGCGGCCGGTCGGCAACGCCGCCGATCATCCCGAGCTGCTGGTCACCTCCCCTTCCGCCTACGGGCGGCTCCGGGACGAGCTGGCGTCAGCCGATCTGCCCTTGGAGGTGATCGTCGACGAGGACCTCTCCGAGGACGGTGCCCCGCAGGTGTGCGCGCCCTCCGACGGTCCTCGCGAAATCGACCGCATCGAGGTCGACCCGCGCGGTGCGCTGACCATGTCCTGCAAGGCCGTGGGCAAGGACGCGCACGCCTTCTGGTACGAGAAGGCGGCAGGACGCATCGTCCACAAACCCTCGTCCGTCGACGAGCTCACCCTCGCGGTACCGGACGTGGTGTACGGCCGTGCCTGAACGCCCGCGCTTCGAGAGCCTGGAGGGATTGCGCGGCACCGGCAAATCCACCCTGGCGCCCATGCTCGCCGCCGCCCGGCAGGCCGTCCTCGTCGCTACCGTCCCTCTGCCCTACCAGCCGCTCAGACAGGCGCTGGACGAGCGGACGAATGTAGAGGCACGGATGTGCTTCTACCTCTCGGGCCTGTTCACCGCGGCCGAGGAGATCCAGCACCACCTCGACGCCGGCGTCCCGGTCGTCGTCGAGAGCTACTTCGCCCGGTGCCTCACCACTCACCGGGCCCTGGGGGCACAACTCGGTATCACCCTGCCGAGCTGGCTGCCGACACCCGCTACCTACCACCTCGTCTGCGACGACGACGAGAGGCGGCGTCGACTCGCTGGGCGGAACAAGCCGGTGTCGCGGTGGGACTCACTGATCGAGACCGCTACGGACCGGGTGACGGACGCCTACGCATCGTTTCCGATGCATCGCGTCGACACCACGGGGCGCAGCCCCGACGAGGTCCTCCGAGTGATCATGGATACCGAGACGCAAGGAGCGCACCCCCATGCAGACTCAGAGCCTGTGGGAGCACACGCTCACGTTCTTCCCGCAGTTCCTCGCCACGCTGCGGGAACGTGTCGCCCCTGACGCCACCGTCGCGGTGGTCGGCGCGAGTGACGGCAAGTTCGTCCTGCCCCTCGCCGCCGCCGGCTACCGCGTCGTCGCCATCGAACGCGACGCGGTCGCCCTCCACGGGGGCGACATCCACCTCCCGGGTGACAGCCAGGCCCACGCGTTGGGACTGATCGATCGCCTGAAGCTCGAAGAGCTCCACGAACGCGTAGAGGTTGTTGAGGACGATTTCCTGAACGGCGAGCCCCTGGGCCTGCAGTGCGACGCGGTCTGGACGAGCTGCTCGTGGCACTACAGTGCCAACCACCACCGCCCGCTTGGCGAGTTCGTCGACCGTATGCAGCGCCTGGTTCGCCCAGGCGGCATCTTCGGCGCGGAGTTCATGATGCCCGTCGAAAGACGCCACCACATGATCGAGCACTACACCTCCCCGGAACGCCTTCACCCCCACTTCATCGGCGGCTGGGAGGTCCTGCTCACCCTGCGCACCACTGAGTTCACGGAGCGCGCCCACGTCGGCCAGCTGCACGACCACACCCACCGCATGGGCCTCCTGCTCGCGGCCCGGACGTCCACCCTCACCGACCACTTCTGAGAGAAGGCCCCATGAAGCACGAGTACGAGGCGAAGTTCCTGGCCGTCGACGTCGCCGACCTCCAGAACAAGCTGAGCGCCCTCAATGCGGTCCAGGCGTTCCCCCGCACGCTCCTCACCCGCAAGATCTTCGAGAACGACTCCCTCGACGGCGGGGCCTGGATTCGGCTGCGGGACGAGGGCACCCGCTCGACGCTCACGCTCAAGCAGGTCACCGACGCAACGACGATCGACGGCACCAAGGAGATCGAGACCGAGGTCACCGACCTGCACGCCATGGCCGACATCCTGCGCCGGGTCGGCCTCACCGAGGTCCGGTACCAGGAGAACTACCGCGAGGAATGGCGCCTGGGTGAGGTCGCCTTCGACTTCGACACCTGGCCCGACCTCCCCACCTTCCTGGAGATCGAAGGCCCCGACGAGGCATCGGTGCGCCAGGCCGCCGCCCTGCTGGACCTCGACTACTCCGAAGCCCGGTTCGGCAGCGTCGACGAGATCTACAAGAGCGAGTCCAACCGCGACATCCTCTCCGAACCCACGCTCCTGTTCTCCGAAGCCGAGAAGCAGAAGGAAGCTTCTCCCACGGCCCAGGACCATTGATCGCGGAGGGAGACGAGCGATGCTGACGGAAGTCGCCCTACAGCACAGGGTGATCCCCGGGATCGCCGAGTTCGCCCGAGGAGGACTGCCCTCACCGGCGGCCACCGACGACGGCAACGAGTGGGTCGACGGAGCCTGCTGGCTCTACTGCGGGCAGCGGTGGACGCGCGTCCTGTGGATCGGTCCCGCCAAAGTCGCCGGGGCCCAAGCCCCGATGTACGCGTGCGGCGCCTGCATCGGCGAGCTACAGGAACGGGTCTGGCAATCCTTCTTCAACGAGAACCGCCCGGCTGGCTCCACCCGGCCGAGCGAATCCACCGAGGTGGGGCAGTCGACCTCCGGTAGGAGAACCGGCAGGCATCGGGGCCAGAGCAGGCTCTTCCGCCGTAATTAAGCCCCCGCCCCGGTCACGCTGGCGCTCGCTGTCCCCCGCAGCGAAAGCCCGTGACCGGGGCGGGTCATTGGCGTGCGTGCCTTCGGCGGAAGCCCCGAGACGAACAGCCTGACAACACAGCGACCGTTTCACGTCCACCGATACGGTCTTCCCTGCCATCCTGGGCCTCTTGGAGGAGCAGTCGTGACGCAGCAGACCACGGACAAGCAGCCGGGCATCGCCGCCGCCATCGTCGTTCACGACGGCCGCGTGCTCATGGTCCGCCGCCGGGTGAGCGAGGGGCAGCTCTCCTGGCAGTTCCCCGCCGGGGAGGTCGAGCCCGGCGAAGGGCGCGAGGCCGCCGCCGTACGGGAGACCCGGGAAGAGACAGGGCTGACCGTTGAGGCGGTCAAGCTGCTCGGCGAGCGCGTTCACCCCAAGTCGGGCCGCTTCATGTCCTACACCGCCTGCCAGATCCTGGGCGGCACGGCTCACGTCGCCGATACCGAGGAGCTTGCCGAGCTTGCCTGGGTCACCCTCGGCGACATCCCGGAGTACGTGCCGTACGGGCTGTTCGAGCCGGTGCAGGACTACCTCGACGGTGCCTTGTCCGCGTAGACCGCTCCGAGCTCCGGCGGGGAACTGCGGGCGAGCACCAAAGCTCCACGACTTACTGGGTCTTGCCTGGATGCAGGGCTCCGTGCCAACGAACGCCTCCCCCCTCACAGACGTGGACGGTGCTTCTGTTCCGCCGGGACCGCCGACCGTGCGGGCTCAGCCACACCGGCCGATAGTGCAGTCGCGGACAGTCGCATGGTCGTCGTCCTGCGGGCGGCTTCGGCGCGGGGGTTGGGTGGGGGGTTGCGGCTGGTGTGCTGGATGCGGGTGATCAGGACGCGGGCGGGCTGGCGGGCGCTCGTGAGTTCGCGCTGAGCGGCGGCTTCCTTGAGGAGCTGGTGGGGTTTGTGGCCGCCTGCTTCAGCGTCGGCGAGGACGGTGGCGAGGCCCGGCCAGGCGGGGTCGGTGAGGATGCGGTCGGCGTGGTCGGGGACGGCGGCCCGGACGTCATGGGCCAGGGTTCGGCTGGCCTGGTCGCCCGGCTGACGAGCGGCGAGGTTGTCGATGACCGGGACGAGGGCGTGGTCGGCGACGTTGTGTAGGTGATGCAGGGCCTGACGGGCGGCTTCGGCCTGGTGGGCGTGGTTCTTCTCCTCGTGCCAGCGGGCGGCGATGATCGTGGCCCAGACGAGGGCGGCGAGCAGGGCTGCGAAGGCGCTGCCGTCCGGGCCGGTGGCGGTGCGGGCGACGTCGCGGGTCGCGCGGCGCAGGGTATGGGCGACCTGGTTCTCAGCGCAGATCTGGGAGCGCTGGGCGCGGGCGAATGTCCGTGCTGCGGTTCGCAGTTCGGCTCGGAAGTGGTCAGGGGCTTTCTGTGCGGTGGCCTCGATGAGTTCGCCGAGCGCCGTGATGTGGGCCTGGGCGTGGGTGTCGTCGGTCATGCCCTGGTGGAGGGTGTCGAGGGCGTCGGTGGCCTGGTGCCAGGGGGTGGTGGGGCGCTGTCGGCGTGCGGTGGGGTGTTCTTCGGATGCGGTGGTTTCGAGGCGGGCCTTGAGCTTGGGGAGGGTGAGGTCGGGGGCGATCGTTCCGCCGGGGAGGAAGATCTGCTTCCCGTCCCTGTTGAGGTCGCCGGGGCGGCCGGCGGCGTAGCCGAGGAGGTCTCCGGACGGGGCGCGGCGGGGCTTGATCGCGATGCCGTCGGCTTCGAGGTAGGCGAGGAGTTCCTCGGCGTTGGTGGCGTGGGGGATGGCGGCGCGGATGCGGTCCTGGAGCCAGTCGGCGCTGGTCTGTTCCCAGCCGAGGCGTTGAGCCTTGTGCATCTCTGCCTGGGTGGGGCGCTTTCCGGCGGTGCGGTCGCCCTTCTTCAGTTGGCGCAGGCCGTAGTCGGTCTCGATCTGGCGGCAGGCGTCGCCGACGCGGATGCCGCTGCCGTGGAGTTTGGGGCGGCGGCCGTCTTCGCGGACGGTGGTGGCGAGGATGTGGATGTGGTCGTCCGCGTGGCGTACGGCGATCCAGCGGCAGCTGAGGTCGTCGCCGGGCGGGGCGATACCTGCGGCTTCGACGATGCGGTGGGCGATGTCGGCCCACTCGGCATCGGAGAGGTGCCGGTCCTCGGGGGCTGCGCGGACGGGGCAGTGCCAGACGTGGTCGGTGATCTTCTTCCCGAACTCGCTGTTCCGGAGATGCACCGGCTCGTCCAGGTGGTGGGCGAGCTGGGTGAGGGTGGCGTCCGGGTTCCGGCCGGGGTCGGGCATGCCGAGCATCGCGAAGCCGGCGACGATGTGCGGGTCGAGGTGCTCGTCGTGGCGGCCGGGGCCGTAGAGGTAGGCGAGCAGGCCACGGGTGTTGGACCCGGCCGGTTTGATGGCTGCTATCACGCGGCCTGCTCCTTCTCCGCTTCTACGGGTTCACACAGAGCCCCTGCGATCAGGTCCAGCAGGTGGTGCAGCTCGTCGAGACGGTCACGTACGTCAGACGGGGTGAGGTCGCTGTTGAGGGCGCGGGCGATCTGGTTGACGTTGACGCCGATCCGGTTGAGCTCGCGCAGTACCTGGGCGCGGAACATGTGGGTGCGGCGACGGTCCTCGGACAGCGGCAGGTTCGCCGTGAACCGGCCGGTGATGAAGGCGAGGGCGATGTCCGCGGTGAAGCCGGATTCCCCTTTGTAGCCGTGCTCGGCTGCGGCCTCCTGGAGCGCGGCGTGCTCGTCTCCGGTGAAGCGCAGCGGTCCGACACGGACGGTCCGCTTGGTGCCGGTGAAGCGGCGAATCGTCGGCTGCACGCTCTGCGGTGCTCGTTCGCCGACTATCGGTTCGGTGGGGGGTGCGGGGCTGAGGATCTGCTGCTGGACGGCGTGGAGCTCGTCCGGGTCGGGGCCGCCCTCGGCCCCGACCTCCCGGCCAAGCGCCCCCTGGCGCTGGGCCGTCTCCGCCACCCCCGGGGCGGAGATCCCCGAAGACCGGCCTTGAGTCGGACTCGGGGTACTACTGGCTCCGCCCGGGGCAGCCCGTCCGAACGCCCGACGCAGTCGGGACAGCAGCGTACGGGGCTGTGCCGAGGCGGGCGGCTCAGCGGAGGTGTCGTCAGGTAGGTGCTGGCTGTGCTGCATGGAAGATGCTCCAGATGCGGCTCGGCGGACAGGATCACGGCGACCCGGTGGCGCGAGCCATCGCGTTGTCACAGGTGTGGGGATCTGCGGGGCGACCGGCGTGTGCTTGGGTGACCGGAAGGGTTCCGGTCACCCGAGCACATGAGGCGTCAGCCTCCGGAGACCGTGATGCCAGCGGCTTCGAGTTCCGGCCGGAGCGACTCCATGACTTCGGTCTGCCGCGCGCTTCCGATCGTCAAGTTCCGGTCCTTCACGGCAGCTCGCAGCAGGCCACGCGTGAGTTTGCCGTGCTGGCGACCGGCGGCCCGGCCGATGGACTTCAGTTCTTCGATGGTCGCCTTCGGAGGACGGCCGCCGACTGGTTTGGCCTTCGGCACCGGGGACGTGGATTCCGTCCATTCCTCGCCAGAAGCTTGCGGAACCTCGGCGGCAGCGTCCTGCCGTCGGCCCTCGCCGTGCTCACTGACCGGCCGGTTCCGCACAGCTACGGAGCCGATACCGGAGGGGGCATCGGTTGGTGCCACAAGCTGGTGGATCTGTCGCATCAGCACGCCGAACGCCACCATCGCGGCGGCCGGAGGGACGGCAGCGACCACGTAGTCGAGGAGCGGAACACTGCGCTCGCTCTCCGCGGCGCTGACCCCAGCGACGTTCAGTGCGATAGAGCCGACCGATCCGGCAGCGGTTACGGCGACGGCCCAGAGGTCGGTCGTACGCCGGAGCGCAGCCCGCAGCATGAGCAATTCACCGGCGACGATGAACGCGTCCAGGGTGGCGGGCCAGGCCCACCGGCGGATGGGGGATGCGCCCAGCCCGTGCTGGCCTGCGACATCGGCGAGGTGCGCGTAGGACAGCCAGAACGCTCCGGCTGTCAGAACCACGATGACGATGCCGGCCGCGCCGAGCACGAGCCGCTCTGCGTCGGCACGCTTCGGGCGCTGCCCTTCGGCTGGGACGTCATCTCGTGTCTGCGGTGATGACGTGGTGAGGTGCGGGGCGGTCAAGCGGGAATCTCCTTGGGGGTAGTGGGTGAGGGGCGTCTTTGCCGTCTTGTGCGTTGCACGTGCAGGTCAGCGCGGTACGGCAGCGCGCTGGACGTGCCGTCTTGGCAGAAGCTCTGGCGTCTTGTCCCGACTCGGGACAGGGGTGAGGCGGATCCACTGCGGCTCGTGTCCGGGCGCCTGCATCCGCTGGGACGGCCGGTCGCGGCAGCCGTCCCAGCGAGCCGGACTGTGACCTGCTGCGATACGGCGAAGACGCCTGGGACGGGCCAAGACGGATCTGGACGCTGTCCCCCTGCTGGCTGCACGTGCTCAGGCGCGTGCGCTGCCGTCTTGCCCTTGGCTGCCGTCTTGCTGCTGTGCGCCCTGACCTGCACGATCACGGCAGGGACGGCAAGTACGGCAACCAGGGAGGTGGGGGTCAGCTTTCGCCGCGTCGAGCGTCGACCGGGTGGACGGTCGGGCAGTACCGCCGCCAGGCGTCCAGGAACTTGTTGCGCGTGTAGCCCTTGCGCTGAGTCCGGTCGGCCATGCGCACGTTGCCGGGCCGGATGTCGTAGTCGCGCAGCATCCCGCTGAGCTCCCGGGAGGTCAGGCCGTAGCGTCCACGCTCTCCCCACGGGGCTTCGGCATCCGCGTTCAGGTGGTGCAGGAGGTCTTCGGTGGAGAGGCTGTCCGCCTCCCGCTGCGCGAAGAAGACTCGTCGGATGTCAGCGAGGATCCGCGCCCCACTCGGGTGGTCCTCCTCAGCTGCCACCTCGGCCGCGACCATCCGTGCGCACGCGATCCGCGCAAGCCGTGGCCAGCGACCGCCGGCCAGGTCCGCGATGATCACCAGAGGCTCCCAGGTGTCGGCGGCTCGATCCTCGACCGGCATCTCCGGCTCCAGGCTCGCAGCGTCCTCCAGTAGCGGGAGGGCCCAGGCACGGATACGGTCGCGCTGTTCGTGCAGGGCCGGGATGTCGCGTCGCGAGCGGAAGGGTTTGACCTTCTCGCCCTCGGCCCTGCGGCGCATACGGATGACGACGGATCGATCCATGACGGTGTCCGGCAGGTCACCGATCCCCGCGATGGCCGCCATGGCGAAGGTGGCGAACCTGTGCGGGGTGTGGTCGTTGCCAACGACCCGGGTGACGTACCGGCCGCGCTGGTGGCCGGCGTTGAGGAGTCCGCGTGTTTCCTCGTTCTTCTCCGCGACCTTGGGGCCGAAGATGGTGTCGGCCTCGTCCACCAGCAGCGTCGGTGGCTCCTCCTCGTTGATCGAGCGGAAGATGGCCGCTGGTGTGGTGTTGATGGTGAGCATCGGCTCGTGGACCGTCTCGGTCAACACGTCCAGGAGCCGCGACTTCCCGCACCGTTTCGCAGGTCCCACCACTGCCAGCCGAGGGGCGTGCTGCCAGGCGGGCTGGAGCTGCGTCGCCGCCACCCAGAGGGTGGTCGCGTCCAGCGCCTCGGGAGAGGGCAGAATCACGAACTGGGCTATCTGGGAGCGCAGTTCGTCCAGCAGATCCGAGCCCGGCGTCGGCTCCGCGTCGGGAATGGTCTCCAGGCCCCTTGCCGGGTCCGCCTCGCGGCCGTCAGCCGGACCATCGTGCATCTCCGCTGTGGCATAGGCGGCCTGGGTCGCACCCAGATGAGCGCCGGGCTGGCCGGGGATGGCCGTGGCGGGCCAGGCCGCTCGGGCGGGGGTGGAATAGGAGTCGGGGTTTTCGGGTTGCACTGGGCGGCTCCTCGTCTGGCGGCTGCGGGCTTGCACGCCCTTGCCGCCGGGTCGGATCTCACGGGATTGCTGGGGAGTCCTGGAGCCTCCGGCGTTGCACCGTCGGAGGCTCTCCCTCTTCTCGCGGGGGTCTCGGTACCGCGAGCGACCACGGACAGTACGTCCACGCCGTGCCACAGTCCAGCGTTTCTGTGTCAGCTCAGCGCAGAAGCGCCTACGGCGCATCAGGTGCCTCATGCGGCCAGCCCCAGCAGGGCCAACAGGTCTGCGGTCACCACCCGGTAGGCGTTCCCGAGCCTGAGCACCTTGCACGGGTACTGGCCGCGCTTGGCCAACGCGTAGCCCTTGCTCCGGCCGAGCCCCAGCGCGCGGTTACCTGTCTCCAGGTCAACGGCCGCCGGGAGTCCCAGAAGCTCCTCGCGACTCATCCCCTTCGCCCCTCCGGCGTCTTCGTTCTGGCGCATGCGCACTCCATCCCTGACTGAGCCCACGGCGAACGCGACCTCCGCGTCCGTCTCCAGGTCTTGGAATCAACGCTAAGCGAGCTAATGTGTCTACATGACACAACGCAGGAGTCACCATGGATCGAGCAAGGCCGACGACGAGGACGACGTCCCGGAGTGGGTGGACCAGGTCATGGCCACCGTGGCCGCCGAGGTCCGCAGACGACGGAAGGAATTGGGTTGGAGCGCACAGGACTTGGCCGACAGATGCGCGGAGATCGGCCATCCGATCCCCCGCAACGTCATCGCCAACATGGAGTCCGGACGCCGCTCCAACCTGCCCTTGGTCGACGTCATGGTGCTGGCCGAAGCCCTGAACACCCCACCCATCTGCCTGCTCTATCCCGTGGGCTACATCGAGGACGTGCAGCGGCTCCCGCTCCAGGACTCCACTTCCACTCTGGATGCGCTGCGCTGGTTCACCGGAGAGGAGACCGATCTCGGCGCGGACGACGACATGCTCCGCTACTTCCGAGCCCATCACGCCGCCCAGGAGCGGCTGCGAAGTGCGCGACGCGACGAGGAGTACGCGCGCTACCACGCCCAGACCGCCCCGAATGCCGACCGGAAGGCCGAGGCACTCCGCTCCCAGGCCCGCGCCGCCGAGACGGCCGACGACGCCGAAGACCGCCTGCGCAGAGTTCGCGCCTTCATCGAGGAAGAGGGCGTCACGCCCCCGTTCCTGTGGCCCGACCTGGCCGACGTAGTCGACTCATCCGGGAGCGATCCCGAAACCAGCGAGGAGAATGATCTTTGAAGGGCTCCACCTACCGCCGCTGCTCCTGCCGCGACCCGAAGACCGGCAAGGAACTCGGCACCTCCTGCCCCAAGCGCAACAGCAGGAACCACTGCACCTACTCCGTCCGCCAGGAGCTCTCACCCCGCGAGGACGGCAGCCGCCGCTCCTTCGCCCGTGGCGGGTACGCGAGTCTCAAGGCCGCCCAGGCCGACCTCGACCACGTACGCGCCTTGCTCGGGCTCGCCGACTCGGACGACCCCGAGGGCACCGAACTCATCGCCGAGATGCTGGCCGAGGTCAGTCGCGAGCGGTCACCTCTGCCCGAGGTCGAGGAGACGCGGCGGCGCCTCAACTCCGGTCAGGACCTCATAGGCAGCCTGACCGTCGCCGAATGGCTCGACCGGTGGTTGGCCGGCAAGCGCATACGCAAGTCCGGTCTCAACCGCTACGAGACCGATATCCGCGTCCATCTGAAGCCGCGCATCGGCAGCCGGCGCCTGGACCGGCTGCGCGTCAGCCACCTCAGCGAGATGTTCACCGACATTCGCGAGGCGAACGCCCAGATCCTGGAGGACAACGCCCAACGGCGAGCCGCTCTCGACGAGCTGGGGACGGTGCCGTGGAAGGGCGTCGGGAACCGGGCTCGTCGCAAGGCCATGAAAGCCGCGATCGACGAGATGCCGCCCTTTCGGCGCGTCACCGGCCCTGCCACACGGCTGCACGTAAAGGCCACTCTCCGGGCCGCCCTGAACGACGCGATCGGGCAGCAGATCATCACGTTCAACCCGGCCGCCCATGTCGAGATAGACCCCGTGCGCAAGCCGAAGGCGCTCGTGTGGACGGACGAGCGGGTCGCCAAGTGGGAGCAGACGGGCGAGAAGCCGTCGCCCGTGATGGTCTGGACGCCGGAACAGACCGGTGCCTTCCTCGACTTCGTCGTCGAGGACCGGCTGTACGCGATGTGGCACCTGATCGCGTTCCGCGGCCTGCGCCGAGGCGAGGCGTGCGGCCAGCCGTGGTCGGAGACGAACCTCGACACCCACTTCCTCACCGTCTCCTCTCAACTCGTCCAGGACGGCTGGGAGGTGGAAGCGTCCGACCCCAAGACCGACAGCGGCTCCCGCGTGGTCGCCCTCGACGACGACACCGTCGACGTCCTGAAGCACCACCGCGAACGGCAGGAAACGGCCCGCGAAGAATGGGGCACAGCCTGGGTCGAGACCGGCCACGTCTTCACGCAGGAAGACGGCTCCTGGCTCCACCCCGGCAAGGTGACCGACCTCTTCGAACGCCTCGTCGCCGCCTCCGGTCTCCCGCCGATCCGCCTGCACGATCTGCGCCACGGCGCGGCTACCCTCATGCTCGCCGCCGGCATCGACATCAAGATCGTGTCGGACACCCTTGGGCACAGCGACACCCGCATCACGCGGGACATCTATCAGAGCGTCCTCCCCCACGTCGGCAAGAGTGCCGCCGAGGCCACCGCGAAGCTCGTCCCCCTCCAGCGCAAGGCCGAGGCCGAGAAGGCCGCGCGCAAGGCCGCGAAGAAGGAGAAGGCCAGGAAGGCTGCGGCCGAGGCGGCCGACGTCGGCAAGGGCAGCAAGGGCGGCGGCAAGCCGAAGCGGGACAAGGTGAAAGCCCAGGCCAAGGCTGCCAAGAAGGCCACCCGCCGCAAGCCCAAGAAGTAGGTACCCGAGCGGCTCCGCTCACGCACCGCTCACGCAGGCAACGTCACGGCAACCCGGCCGTGTGACCCGCCATGCCCCGAGCAACAGAAAACCCCAGGTCACGGGCTATGTGACCTGGGGTTCTTCTGAGCCGCCTTCGGGATTCGAACCCGAGACCTACGCATTACGAGTGCGTTGCTCTGGCCATCTGAGCTAAGGCGGCGCGCTGCCCACACCTATGGTGCGATCGGCAACGTCGGTAAGTCTACACAGTTTCGAGGGGTGCTCCGCACACCCCCCGAGGCGGCCGGGGGGTGCGGCTGCGGCAGGGCTATGAGCAGCGCTTTCCCTGCTTGGGCGGGGTGCCCGTCAGCAGGTAGCGGTCGATCGCCGCGTCGATGCACGCGCTGCCGCGGCCGTACGCGGTGTGGCCGTCGCCGACGTAGGTGAGCAGGGTCGCGGAGGAGAGCTGGGAGGCGAGGGACTCGGCCCACCGGTAGGGGGTGGCCGGGTCCCGGGTGGTCCCCACGACGAGGATCGGCGCCGCGCCCTTGGCCTCGATGCGGTGGGCCTCACCGGTGTTCGCGACCGGCCAGTAGGCGCAGTTCAGCGAGGCCCAGGCGAGGCCCTCGCCGAAGACGGGGGACGCCTTCTCGAACGCCGGCAGGGCCTCCTCGACCTGGTCCGGGGTGGAGAAGGCGGGCGGCAGGTCCAGGCAGTTCACGGCGGCGTTGGCGAACATCAGGTTCGCGTACCGTCCGTCGGCGTCCCGCTCGTAGTAGCTGTCGGACAGGGCGAGCAGACCCGCGCCGTCCTTGCCCTTCATGGCCGAGGCGAGCGCCTCCCGCAGCTGCGGCCAGGCGGACTCGTCGTACATCGCCGCGATGACCCCGGTCGTCGCGAGCGCCTCGCCGAGCTTGCGGCCGTCCGCGTCACCCGCCGGGATCGGCGTCTTGTCGAGCTGCCGGAAGAACGCCTTCAGGTTCCGGCCCACCTCGTCGGGGCCCGTGCCCGCGTCGCCCAGCGGACAGTCGGCGTGCCGGACGCAGTCCTTCGCGAAGGACTGGAACGCCGTCTCGAAGCCGGCCGTCTGCTCCTCGTTGAGCCTGCGGGCGGGCAGGGAGGGGTCCAGTGCTCCGTCCAGCACCATCCGGCCCACCCTGGCCGGGTACAGGCCGGCGTAGGTGGCCCCCAGGAAGGTCCCGTAGGACGCCCCCACGTAGTTCAACTTCGCGTCCCCCAGGACGGCCCGGAGGATGTCCATGTCCCGGGCGGCCTCGACGGTGGAGACGTGCCGCAGCAGCTCGGGCGAGCGCGCGCCGCAGCCCTCCGCGAACTTCTTGTAGGCGTCGACCAGTGCGTCCGTCTCCCGTCCGCTGTCCGGCGTGGTGTCCGTCTGCGTGTAGGCGTCCATCGCGGGACCGCTCAGGCACTCGACCGGCTCGCTGCGCGCAACGCCGCGCGGGTCGACCGCGACCATGTCGTAGCGGGCGCGGACGTCCGCGGGGTAGCCGATGCCCGCGTACGACTGGAGGTAGCCGATCGCCGAGCCGCCCGGTCCGCCCGGGTTGACCAGCAGCGACCCGATGCGCTCGCCCGGGCCGGTGGCCTTCTTGCGGGACACCGCCAGGCGCACGTCCCCGGCTTCCGGTCGCGCGTAGTCGAGGGGCGCCTTCATCGTCGCGCACTCGAAACCCGGGGCACCGCAGCTGCGCCAGTCCAGCTTCTGCGCGTAGTACGGCGTCAGGGCCGCGGGAGTGGAGCGGGGCAGCGCGGTCAGCACCGCGTCCGCCTTCGTGGCCGTCGCCGTGGAACTCCCGGAGGAGCAGGCGGAGATGAGCAGCGCCGCGGCGGCCAGCAGCAGGCCGCCGCGACGGAGGGGCCGGGTCGGCCGGGAGGTGCGCCTCGTGTCCATCTCGCGAGGGTAACCGTGCGCGATCAATTGATCACCTTCAGTCGCCGGTGCGGCTCGTACGAGTGACGCGGTCAACCCGGCACCCGGGGCCGGCCGGGTCCGGGGCGGCCCGGCCGGGCACGGCCCGTCGTGCGGGAGCCCGCCGCGCTCGGCACCGCCCGCACCCCGCGGGGAAGACGCCGTCGGACGGGAGCGGGTCCGGGCCGCCCACCGGGGCTCGGCCCGCGCGGAGCGTCCCGATCACCCACCCAGGCTCAGCCCGCGCGGAGCGCCATCGTCATGGCCTCCACCGCGAGCAGCGGCGCGACGTTGCGGTCGAGGGCCTCGCGGCACGCCGCGATCGCGTCGATCCGGCGCAGGGTCGACTCCGGCGCGCTGCCGCGGGCCAGCCGCTGCAGCACGTCGTCCGCGTCCGCGTTGGCGATCGCCAGCCGGGAGCCGAGCTGGAGGGCGAGCACGTCGCGGTAGAACATGGTGAGGTCGACCAGCGCCAGGTCGAGGCTGTCGCGCTGGGTACGCGTTCTCCGGCGCTTCTGCCGGTCCTCCAGCTCCTTCATGACGCCCGCGGTGCCGCGCGGCATCCGGCCGCCCTGCGCCGCCCCGAGTGCCGCCTTCAGCTCCTCGGTCTCCTTGACGTCGACTTCCTCGGCGAGCTGCTTGGCGTCCTCCGACGCCGTGTCGATCAGCTCCTGCGCCGCTTTGAGGCAGCCGCCGACGTCGTCGATCCGCAAGGGCAGCTTGAGGACCGCGGCGCGCCGCCGGCGGGCGCTCGGGTCCGTGGCGAGGCGCCGGGCCCGCCCGATGTGCCCCTGGGTCGCCCGTGCGGCGACCGCCGCCACGTCGGGCTCGACGCCGTCCCGCCGTACGAGGATGTCGGCGACCGCCTCGACCGGCGGGGTCCGCAGGGTGAGCAGCCGGCAGCGCGAGCGGATGGTGGGCAGCACGTCCTCGACGGACGGCGCGCACAGCAGCCACACGGTGCGCGGGGCGGGCTCCTCGACGGCCTTCAGCAGGACGTTGCCCGCGCCCTCCGTGAGCCGGTCCGCGTCCTCCAGGACGATGACCTGCCAGCGTCCGACGGCCGGGGAGAGCTGGGCGCGGCGGACCAGGTCGCGGGTCTCCTTCACGCCGATGGAGAGCAGGTCGGTACGGACGATCTCGACGTCGGCGTGGGTGCCGACGAGGCTCGTGTGACAGCCGTCGCAGAATCCGCAGCCGGGCATCCCGCCGAGGGCGCGGTCGGGGCTGACGCACTGCAACGCCGCCGCGAAGGCCCGCGCCGCGGTGGCGCGGCCCGAGCCGGGCGGGCCGGTGAACAGCCAGGCGTGCGTCATCCTCGACGCCTCCGGAACCGGTGCGCTCGCCGTGGTCGCCGTGACGAGGGCGTCGGCGTCCCGGGCGGCGGCGGCGAGCTGCTCGCTCACCCTCTCCTGGCCCACCAGGTCGTCCCACACGGGCATGGGCCCGCCCTCCCGTCGCGTCGCGTCGTGTCGTGCGTCATCCATTGTGCGGGTCGCCACCGACAACCGGTCCCCCGTCCGACGGGCCCGGGCCGACGGCACGGCGTGGGTACCGGCGGCCCGCAGCCGTCGGCGCCCCCCCTCGGCCCTCCCGGCCCGCCCCGCGGCGGCCGTTGGCCGACGGCCGCCGCGGACACCACCGGGACGGCACCGGCCGCGGCGAACGCTCCACGTCGTGGACGTCCGCCGCGGCCGGGTCGGTCTCGCGGGCGCTCGGCACCCGTTCTAGCGGCGGCGCCTGCCGCGGCGCTCGTCGCCGTCCTCGTCCTCGCGGGGGCCGAGCAGCTCGTCCGCCAGGGTCGGGAGGTCGTCGAGCGGGGTCTCCTCGGCCCAGTCGGAACGGGGCCGGCGGCGCGGGGCGCCCGTCTCGTCCACCTGCGGCAGCTCACGCGTGCGGTCGACGGAGTCGTCGGGCTCCTGCTCCCGCTCCGGGGCGGCGGGGCGCTCGTCGCGGAAGAAGCCCCGGGGCACGCGGCCCTCGGACGGACCGGACGGCGCCTCGGCGGCCGTGTCCGCTCCCTCGTCCCGCACCGGCGGGAGGACCGCCGTCTCGTCGGCCGCACCCGGGGTGACGGGCGGCAGGACAGCCGTCTCGTCCGCGGCGCGGTCCGGCGCCGGCGGCCTGGGCAGCGTGGCCGTCTCCTCCACGTCGCGCCGCGACCGCGCGCGGGATGCGGCACCGTCCTCGGCACGGCCGCGGTCGCCGCGCGCTCCGGCGCCCTGGTCGGGTGCCACCGCGGGCAGGACGGCAGTCTCGTCGGCGGACCGCGAGGCGGACGGGTCGGGCACGACGGGCGTGGGAACCGTCGTCTCGTTGTCCGGGACGCGGGTCGGCGCGGTCCGCGAGGACGACGGGGCGGTCGTCCCGGAACCGGCCGCGGGCGACCCACCGGGACGCGTCGAACGACCCGCGCCCGTGGATCCGCCGGGATCGCCCGCGCCGCCGCCCGGCACCCCGCTGCCCGCGGCCGTGCCGGACTGCGCGGCGGCGGACGCCGCCGAGGCCGCCGCCGCCTCCGCGGCGAGCTGCCGGGCCCGCTCGGCCCGCAGCAACGCCTCCTCGGCCTTGCGCTGCTTCTCCAGACGGCGCTCCTCGGCCTCGGCCCGCAGCCGCGCCTCCTCCTCGGCCTGCCGGCGCAGCCGCTCCTGCTCGGCGGCGCGTGCCTGCTCCTCGGCGAGCTTGCGGACGCGCTCCTCCTCCGCCTTGCGGCGGGACTCCTCGGCCCGCTGCCGCGCCTCCTCCGCCTGGCGTTCGGCCTCGCGGCGCTGGGCCTCCTCCAGCTCGCGCCGCTTGCGCTCCTCTTCCTCCGCGCGCAGCCGGGCGAGCTGCTCCTGGCGCTCGCGCTCCAGGCGCTCCTCCTCGGCCTTGCGCGCGGCCTCCTCCTCGGCCTTGCGCCGGGCCTCCTCCTCGGCCGCCTTGCGGGCCTCCTCCCGGGCCTTCACCTCGGCCTCGGAGAGGGGCAGCATCATGTCGAGCCGGTGCCGGACCACCGTGGTGACGGCCTCCGGCTCCTGAGCGGCGTCCACGACGAGATAGCGGCCGGGGTCGGCGGCGGCGAGGGTGAGGAAACCGGACCGCACGCGCGTGTGGAACTCCAGCGGCTCCGACTCCAGCCGGTCGGGGGCCTCGGTGAAGCGCTCGCGGGCGGCTTCGGGCGAGACGTCGAGCAGCACCGTCAGGTGCGGCACCAGACCGTTCGTCGCCCAGCGGTTGATCCGGGCGATCTCCGTCGGGGACAGGTCGCGGCCCGCGCCCTGATAGGCCACCGAGGAGTCGATGTAGCGGTCGGAGATGACGACGGCGCCGCGCTCCAGCGCGGGCCGCACGACCGTGTCGACGTGCTCCGCGCGGTCGGCCGCGTACAGCAGCGCCTCGGCACGGTGCGAGAGTCCGGCGGACGAGACGTCGAGGAGGATCGAACGCAGCCGCTTGCCGACGGGGGTGGCACCCGGCTCACGGGTCAGCACCACCTCGTGGCCCTTGCCCCGGATCCAGTCGGCGAGGGCCTGCGCCTGCGTCGACTTGCCCGCCCCGTCGCCGCCCTCCAGGGCGATGAAGAAGCCGTTCGCGGTCGGCAGCTGGTCCGGGTCGTCGCCGCCGCGCAGCGCGTCCAGCAGGTCCTTGCGCAGGGGCACACCGGACCGGTCGTCGACCTTGGCGAGCACCACGGCGGCGACCGGCAGCAGCAGCGCGCCGACCAGCATCAGGGTGAAGGCGGCGCCTCCGTGCGCGAAGACGAACTTGCCGTTCTGCAGGCGGTGCGGGCCGATGGCGGCGGCCACCAGGGGCGCCACGATCGCGCCGGCGGCGACGAAGAGGCGGACGACCGCGTGCAGGTGCTCCGTGGTGCGGGCGCGCCGGGACTCCTCGGTCTCCTGGTCGAGCAGCGCGTGCCCGGTGTTGGCGGCGACGCCCGCGCCGACGCCCGCGAAGGCGACGATCAGCAGCACGGTGGTGCCGTCCGGGACGAGCCCGGCGGCCAGCAGCGCGATGCCGGTGAAGGCGATCGCGAGGGCGAGCAGCCTGCGCCGCGACAGCGAGGGGAGCAGCGCGGGCGCGGTCCGGATGCCGAGGACGACGCCTCCGGTCAGGGCCAGCACCAGCAGTCCGTAGGTGACCGGTCCGCCGCCGAGGTCCTTGGCCTCCAGGACGGCGACCGCGACGGCGGCGGAGACCGCTCCGGCGACGGCCGCGCAGGCGGGCACCAGGAGCGGGATGGCGCCGGTGCGGCCCTTGTCGGCCCCGCCGGCCGCCTTCGGGCGGCGCAGCCCCTCCAGCGGCGAGCGCGGGCGCGGGGTGCGGACGCCGGGCAGTTCGAGGAAGGTGACGACGGACAGGCACGCCGCGAACAGGCCGGCCGCGACGTACGAGGCGAGGGCTGCCTGATGCTGGTCGAACCAGTCGATGCCGGCCCCGAGGAGGTTGCTCACCAGGGAGACGACGACGAGGGTGGCGGCGGCGACGGGCACGGAGACGAACGCCGTGCGCAGCGAGAGGCGGCGCAGCGCGTCCAGGTGGTCCGGCAGCGGCCGTACCGTCGCGCCCTCCAGGGGCGGTGCGGGCAGCAGCGCCGGGGCCGCGCCCTCCCGGCACACCGACCAGAAGCGCTCGGCGACGCCGGCCACGAAGGTGATGACGAGGAGGACGGCGAGGGCGTTGTCCGGGGTCCAGTCGATCCACATCGGCGCGACGATGAGGAGCGCGGCCCGCAGACCGTCCGCCGAGAGCATCGTCCAGCGCCGGTCCAGGAGGCCGTCCGGCGAGGTCAGGGTCGTCAGCGGTCCGAGGAGGACGGCGCCGAACAGCAGCGTCGCGAGGACGCGCGCCCCGAAGACGGCCGCCACGGCGAAGGCCGCTCCGCGGTAGCCACCGCCGAAGGAGCCCTCGGAGATCGCCGCCTGGAGGGCCAGGACGACGAGGACGAGCAGGGCGAGCACGTCCGCGGCACCTCCCACGAGGTGCGCGCTCCACAACCGCTTCAACTGCGGTTGCCGCAAGAGCGCGCGGACCGCGCGCTCGCGTGAATCCGCGACCAGGGCGTCGTCGGGGGCCGGATTGTGGGCCGTTGAGTGCTCGGCTCGCGTCATCCCGCAAGCCTATCCGGACCCGCTGACTCCCCGGAGGGGTGCCCGAACATACGGACGCCCCCGCACCTCTCGGTACGGGGGCGGGCCCCGCCAGGACCGGGAAGGAAGGCCCTGCGGGGGCGGCGGCACCACGGAACGTTCACGACTCCCGCACCTTCGGGGTCGCAGCGGCCCGAGGCCGGCTCAGCCCTCGGAGGCCGCCGTCTTCTTCGCGGCCGTCTTCTTGGCGGGAGCCTTCTTCGCGGCCGTCTTGGCCGTCGTCTTCTTCGCCGCGGCCTTCTTCGCCGGGGCCTTCTTGGCGGCCGTCTTCTTGGCCGGGGCCTTCTTCGCCGTCTTCTTGGCGGGACCCTTGGCACGCTTCTCGGCGAGCAGCTCGTAGCCGCGCTCCGGAGTGATGTCCTCGACGCTGTCGCCGGACCGCAGGGTGGCGTTGGTCTCGCCGTCGGTCACGTACGGGCCGAACCGGCCGTCCTTGACGACCACGGGCTTCTGGCTGACCGGGTCCTCCCCCAGCTCCTTCAGCGGCGGCTTGGCCGCGGCGCGGCCCCGCTGCTTGGGCTGGGAGTAGATCTCCAGGGCCTCTTCCAGCGTGATGGTGAAGAGCTGCTCCTCGGCCGTGAGCGACCGCGAGTCCGTGCCCTTCTTCAGGTACGGGCCGTAGCGGCCGTTCTGCGCGGTGATCTCGACGCCTTCGGCGTCCGTGCCGACGACGCGCGGCAGGGACATCAGCTTGAGGGCGTCCTCCAGCGTCACCGTGTCCAGCGCCATCGACTTGAACAGCGAGGCGGTCCGCGGCTTCACCGCGTTCTTGCCGGTCTTCGGGGTGCCCTCGGGGAGCACCTCGGTGACGTAGGGGCCGTAGCGGCCGTCCTTGGCGATGATCTGGTGGCCCGTCGTCGGGTCCGCGCCCAGCTCGAAGTCACCGCTGGGCTTGGCCAGCAGTTCCTCGGCGAGTTCGACGGTCAGCTCGTCCGGTGCGAGGTCCTCGGGGACGTCGGCACGCTGGTGGTTCTCCGCGTCCTTCTCGCCCCGCTCGACGTAGGGGCCGTAGCGGCCGACCCGCAGCTTGATGTCGTTGCCGACGGGGAAGGACGACACCTCGCGGGCGTCGATGGCGCCCAGGTCGGTGACGAGCTCCTTGAGGCCGCCCAGGTGGTCGCCGTCGCCGTTGCCGGCCTCGGCCGCGCCGCTCGCGTCGCCCTCGCCGAAGTAGAAGCGCTTCAGCCACGGCACCGCCTGCGCCTCGCCCCGCGCGATGCGGTCGAGGTCGTCCTCCATCTTGGCGGTGAAGTCGTAGTCGACGAGGCGCCCGAAGTGCTTCTCCAGGAGGTTGACCACGGCGAAGGACAGGAAGGACGGCACCAGGGCCGTGCCCTTCTTGAAGACGTACCCGCGGTCGAGGATCGTGCCGATGATCGACGCGTACGTCGACGGGCGGCCGATCTCGCGCTCTTCGAGTTCCTTGACCAGCGACGCCTCGGTGTAGCGGGCCGGCGGCTTGGTGGCGTGGCCGTCGACCGTGATCTCCTCGGCGGACAGCGGGTCGCCCTCGGCCACCTGCGGGAGCCGGCGCTCGCGGTCGTCGAGCTCGGCGTTCGGGTCGTCCGCGCCCTCGACGTACGCCTTCAGGAAGCCGTGGAAGGTGATCGTCTTGCCGGACGCGCTGAACTCGGCGTCCCTGCCGTCGGCGGACGTGCCCGCGATCTTCACGGTGACCGAGTTGCCGACCGCGTCCTTCATCTGCGAGGCGACCGTGCGCTTCCAGATCAGCTCGTACAGCTTGAACTGGTCCCCGGTCAGACCCGTCTCGGCCGGGGTGCGGAAACGATCACCCGAGGGGCGGATCGCCTCGTGCGCCTCCTGCGCGTTCTTGACCTTCCCGGCGTACGTGCGCGGCTGGGCGGGCAGGTAGTCGGCCCCGTACAGCTGGGTGACCTGGGCGCGGGCGGCGGCGACCGCCGTGTCCGACAGCGTCGTGGAGTCCGTACGCATATAGGTGATGAAGCCGTTCTCGTACAGCTTCTGCGCCACCTGCATGGTCGCCTTCGCACCGAAGCCGAGCTTGCGCGAGGCCTCCTGCTGCATGGTCGTCGTACGGAACGGCGCGTAGGGCGACCGCCGGTACGGCTTGGACTCGACCGAGCGGACCCCGAAGTCCGTGTCCGCCAGGGCGGCGGCGAGCGCGCGGGCGCCGGTCTCGTCGAGGTGGAGGGTGTTCGCGCCCTTGATCCGGCCGAGCGAGTCGAAGTCGCGGCCCTGGGCGACGCGCTTTCCGTCGACCGCGGTCAGCCTGGCGACCAGGCTGGACGGGTCGCTGGCGTCGCCCGCCCGGCCGGTGCCGAAGGTGCCGGTCAGGTCCCAGTACTCGGCGGAGCGGAAGGCGATGCGCTCGCGCTCCCGCTCGACGACGAGCCGGGTCGCCACGGACTGCACCCGGCCGGCCGACAGGCGCGGCATGACCTTCTTCCACAGGACGGGCGAGACCTCGTAGCCGTAGAGCCGGTCGAGGATGCGGCGCGTCTCCTGGGCGTCGACCATGCGCTTGTTGAGCTCGCGCGGGTTGGCGACGGCGCTGCGGATCGCGTCCTTGGTGATCTCGTGGAAGACCATCCGGTGGACGGGGACCTTGGGCTTCAGGACCTCCAGGAGGTGCCACGCGATGGCTTCGCCCTCGCGGTCCTCATCGGTGGCGAGGAAGAGTTCGTCGGAGTCCTTGAGCAGGTCCTTGAGCTTCTTGACCTGGGCCTTCTTGTCGGCGTTGACCACGTAGATCGGCTGGAAGTCGTGTTCGACGTCCACGCCGAGGCGGCGGACCTCGCCGGTGTACTTCTCGGGCACCTCCGCGGCGCCGTTGGGGAGGTCGCGGATGTGCCCGACGCTCGCTTCGACGACATAGCCGGGGCCGAGATAGCCCTTGATCGTCTTCGCCTTGGCAGGCGACTCGACGATGACGAGTCGGCGGCCGCCGTGTGCGGTGTCGCTGGTCGGGGACAACTTCGCTCTTCTCTCCGGTCGACGCGGTGCTCCCCGGGTGCTCGGCTCCCGAGGGGTCGGGTCATGCTGACGCTGCGGAGTGTGACGGTACATCCCGCCCCCGTGTCAAACGGGAAAAGCCCGCAACGGCCACTCGAACGGTAACCCGACTACCGCCATTCCTGCCGCCCGGAGTGCCGACCACCTCTTTCCGGCCGATCCGGAGCGTCACCTCTCAGTTACCGCCGCGGCACCCCGCGCGCGCGGTGCCCTCCGCGCGGGAGACGCGTTCTCACCAGCGGGTGAAGCACCACATTCCGGCCGCGAGGGCCGCCGTCCCGGCGAGCGTGGCGACGGCGGCCGATGCGACACGGTTCACACCGTGGGCGACCGGCTCGCCGCGCCGCAGCCGGATCGCCGTCCAGGCCAGCAGCCCGCCACCGAACAGGGCGAACACCACCCCCGTGAAGATCGCCGGTCCGTCTTCCATGGATCTGTCCCTCCGCCCCGGGTCCCGGACTCGGGAGGCTGGCACGCGACGGCGGCGCGGGGGCGAACCCCCGGTGAACGCGGGGCGTCCCCCGGTCGTCCCGGCCCGCGGACCCGCCCGTCCGGCCCATCCCCGTCCGACGGGACGCGACGCCACCGCACCCCGGTGAACGGCCCCGGCGTCCGCCCGCAGGCCGAACGCCCGGTCGGGCGCGCCGCCCGACCGGGGGGACGGTGGCCGACGGCAGGTGGCGCCGCGTCGACCGAGGGGCCCGGAGCCGCGGGGCGCACCCGGCCCGCGGCCGGAAAAGGTTGGCCGGTTCCGCGTCCCGCACCCGCGGCACGTCCCCGGCGCCCGCCCGTACCGCCCCGGGACGGGTGGGCGGTGCGGAACCGGCGGAGGGCCCCCTGGTGCCGTGACGGGACAACTCGCGGCCCCAGGGCGCGGCGCATCGCACGGCGGAGCGTCGCCGCGTACGGGATGCACCCGGGTGACGCGCCAACGCGGCGAGGTGCCGCGCCGGGCGCCGCGAGCCGGTGGAGCCCTGCCGGCCAGGACACTAGCGGGCCGGCTCCAGGAATCCCTGCTCCACCAGGAGACGGATCTGTGCGGGCGTCCGGTCGCGCAGCAACACCGGGTCCTCGCCGACCAGTTGTGCGATGGCGTCGAGAATGCGGCCGGCGCTCAGCGTGCCGTCGCAGACACCGGCGAAACCCGCGCCGACCGTGTCCACCTTGGTGGCTCTGCGCATGCCGCGGTGCTGGCGCAGCACCACGTGCTCGGGGTCCTCGGCCCCCGGGAGGCCGACCTGTTCCTGCACGACCTCCGTCACCAGTCTGAAGTGGGCGGCGAGCAGGCCGGCGTCGTCGTGCGCCCGCAGATAGTCCACCCGGTCGAAGTGGGCGCGCACGGTCTCGCCGAGCGGCTGCTCCACCGGGTGCGGCCATTCCTCGACCGTGATCGACGGCTCGGCCGCGGACGTCCTGCGCAGGGTGATCCAGCCGAAGCCGACCGCCTTCACCTTGCGTGCCTCGAACTCGTCGAGCCACGCGTCGTAGCGCGTCTGGTACTCCGTCGGGTCGGAGCGGTGGTCGCCGGCGTCCCGCAGCCACAACTCCGCGTACTGCGTGACGTCCTGGACCTCGCGCTGCACGATCCACGCGTCGCAGCCGCGCGGCACCCAGGAGCGCAGCCGGTCCTGCCAGTCCTCGCCCTCCACGTGCTGCCAGTTGGCCAGGAACTGGGCGTACCCCCCTTCGTTCAGCCGGTCCCCCGCCTCCTGGACGAGCGTGCGGCACAGGTCGTCCCCGGCCATGCCGCCGTCGCGGTAGGTCAGGCGGGCGCCGGGCGAGATGACGAAGGGCGGGTTCGAGACGATGAGGTCGTACCGCTCGTCGGCGCGGACGGGATCGAAGAGGGAGCCCTCGCGCAGGTCGGCGGCCGGGGCTCCGGAGAGGGCGAGCGTCAGCGCCGTGACGTGCAGCGCCCGCGGGTTCAGGTCGGTCGCCGTCACGCGGGTGGCGTGCTGCGCGGCGTGCAGGGCCTGGATGCCGGAACCGGTGCCGAGGTCCAGCGCGGCCTCCACCGGGGTGCGGACGGTGATGCCGGCGAGTGTCGTGGAGGCGCCGCCCACGCCGAGGACGACCTCTTCCTCCCTGCTGCCGATGCCGCCGGCCCCGCCGACGGCGCACCCGAGGTCCGACACGATGAACCAGTCCTGCCCGTCCGGCCCGCCGTAAGGGCGGATGTCGGCGGTCGCGGCGACCTCGCCCTCGCCGGCCCGGGTGAGCCAGCCGGCTTCCAGGGCCTCCTCGACGGGCAGCACGTCCGCCACGCGCCCCCGGGGAACGGGCTGCTGGAGCAGGAACAGCCGGACGAGTGTCTCCAGCGGTGTGTCGCCCCGGGTCGCCCGGAGGGCGGGCACCGTCTCACTGCGCGCCAGCGCGGCGTAGGCGGGCGCGCCGAGCAGGTCGAGGAGTCCGTCGGCGGTGAAGGAGGCGTCGAGCAGGGCGCTCCGGAGCCGGGCGGCGACGTCGGTACGGTCGGACGAGGGCAAGGGTGACAGGCTGCTGTGACTCACGCCTCCCATTGTGTCCGCTGTCGTCCGCGGGCACCCACACCTGTGGACAACGCCCCGCCTCGGCCTGTGGACAACCGGGTGGGCCGCACGGCCGCCGCCCGCCCGACCGCGGTCCGAGCTGCCACGGGGCGAGGCCGTACGGCGACGGGCCCCGCGACGACGGCACGCCGGGAGCGCTGTGCTCCCGGCGTGCCGGTGGTGCGGCGGGCCGCGGCGCGGACCCCGCCTCGATCCAGGGGGTGCCGTGCCGTGGGGGGGCGAACGGCGGGCAGGGGGTGGGGCGGACGGGGCCTCCCGGGCCCCGGGGCATCCGGGCCGGCTGCCGGAGCAGGTCACGGACGCGGGCGCCGCTCGCGGTCGCGGGGGTCGCGCCGCGGGCCGGTCACCCCTTGGTGGCCGCCGGGGACGCCGAGGCGGACTTGCAGCTCTCCTGCTGGGACATCGCCTTGCCCACGTCGCCCTCCTCCAGCTTCTTGAGCGCGTCGTTCCCGCTCTGGCTCAGCTTGTCGAGCCGGGTCGCGACGTCCTTGAGCCCGTCGGCGAACTTGGCCTGGTCCTTCGTGTCGAGCTTGTCGACCTGCTTCTTCAGGTCGGCGTAGGACGCGGAGATGCCCTTGAGCTCCTTGACCGCGTTCGTCTGCTTTGCCTTGCCGTCCTCGACGTCCGGCGGCCCCGCGTTGTCGACGGCCGCGCCGATCGCCTGGTAGGCGTCGGACATGTCCTGGAAGGCTTTCGCGTCCGTCTTCCGGACGTCGTCCGGCGTGCTGTTGTCCGAGGTCTGCTTCTGGATCGCGGCGTTCGCGTCCTCGATCTTCTGCGCCTGGGGCTTCACCGCGTCGCAGACCTGCTTGGCCCAGGAGTCCAGCTTGTCGTTGCCGTCGTCGCTGCTGCATCCCGACAGCGCGAGCACCAGTACCGCACCGCCGGACAGTGCGGCCGCGAGCTTCTTGTTCACCGGTTTGGTCCCTTCCATGGCTCTCGGCCCCGGAACATACACGCCAAGTGGGCGACACCGGCATGACGAATGTCCGCTAAGAGCCTTATTGAAGCCATTTGCACCAAGCGAGAGAAGGCTCACGGCCGCGAAGTGAACACACGCAGGGCGGGCGTACGACACGTCAAGGCGCGTCCTACGCCCGCCCGTTGGCGCTCCCCGCAACCGGGCTTCAGGCCCCCGCCGCGTCGGGGACGCCTCCGCCCGCTACGAAACCGCCGCCGGATCGGCCGACTTGGCGACCCCGTCGGCGTCGTCCTCCTCGTCTCCCATGGCGATCCCGCGCCGCTTGGACGCGTAGACCGATCCCGCGATCACGAGGAAGGCGAGGACCGCGATGAACACCCGTACGCCGACGCTCTTGTCGTCGCCGAACGAGAACTTGACGATCGCCGGGGCGATCAGCAGGGACACCAGGTTCATGACCTTCAGCAGCGGGTTGATCGCCGGGCCCGCCGTGTCCTTGAAGGGGTCGCCCACCGTGTCGCCGATCACCGTGGCGGCGTGCGCCTCGCTTCCCTTGCCGCCGTGGTTGCCGTCCTCGACCAGTTTCTTGGCGTTGTCCCAGGCGCCTCCGGAGTTGGCGAGGAACACCGCCATGAGCGTGCCGGTGCCGATCGCGCCGGCCAGGAAGGAGCCGAGCGCGCCGACACCGAGCGTGAAGCCGATGACGATCGGCGTGAGCACCGCGAGCAGCCCCGGAGTGGCCAGCTCGCGCAGCGCGTCCTTGGTGCAGATGTCGACCACGCGCCCGTACTCGGGCTTCTCGCTGTAATCCATGATCCCGGGATGTTCGCGGAACTGGCGCCGCACCTCGTAGACCACCGCTCCGGCGGACCGTGACACCGCGTTGATCGCCAGCCCCGAGAAGAGGAAGACGACCGCGGCACCCGCGATGAGACCCACCAGGTTGTTGGGCTGCGAGATGTCCATCATCAGGTTCATGGGCGCGCCCGCCCCGGACACCTTCTCGCCGACGTCGCCCGCCGCCGTGGTGATCGCGTCGCGGTAGGAGCCGAAGAGGGCGGAGGCCGCGAGGACGGCGGTGGCGATGGCGATGCCCTTGGTGATCGCCTTCGTCGTGTTGCCGACGGCGTCCAGGTCGGTGAGCACCTGCGCGCCCGCCCCCTCGACGTCGCCGGACATCTCGGCGATGCCCTGCGCGTTGTCGGAGACCGGCCCGAAGGTGTCCATCGCGACGATGACGCCGACGGTGGTCAGCAGTCCGGTCCCGGCGAGCGCGACCGCGAACAGGGCCAGCATGATCGACGTACCGCCGAGCAGGAACGCCCCGTACACGCCGAGGCCGATCAACAGGGCGGTGTAGACCGCCGATTCGAGACCGATGGAGATGCCGGCGAGGACGACGGTGGCCGCGCCGGTCAGGGAACTCTTGCCGATGTCCCGCACCGGGCGGCGGCTGGTCTCCGTGAAGTACCCCGTCAACTGCTGGATCAGCGCGGCCAGCACGATGCCGATGGCGACGGCGACGACCGCGAGGACGCGCGGATCACCGTCCTTGGCCCTGATCGCCGCGTCCGTCACACCGTCCAGGTCGCCGTACGAACCGGGAAGGTACGTGTAGACCGCCAGGACGACCAGAACCAGCGAGATCACCGCGGAGATGAAGAACCCGCGGTTGATCGCGGACATGCCACTGCGGTCCGATCTGCGGGGCGCCACAGCGAAGATGCCGATCATCGCGGTGACGACGCCGATCGCTGGCACGATCAGGGGGAACGCGAGCCCCGAGTCGCCGAACGCCACCTTGCCGAGGATCAGCGCGGCGACGAGCGTGACGGCGTACGACTCGAAGAGGTCGGCGGCCATGCCGGCGCAGTCGCCGACGTTGTCGCCCACGTTGTCGGCGATGGTCGCGGCATTGCGGGGGTCGTCCTCCGGAATGCCCTGCTCGACCTTGCCGACCAGGTCGGCGCCGACATCGGCGGCCTTGGTGAAGATGCCTCCGCCGACACGCATGAACATGGCGATCAGGGCCGCGCCGAGACCGAAGCCCTCCAGGACCTTCGGCGCGTCGGCCGCGTACACCAGCACCACGCAGGAGGCGCCCAGCAGACCGAGCCCCACCGTGAACATGCCGACGACACCACCGGTGCGAAAAGCGATCTTCATGGCCTTGTGCGAGACCGCGGTGAGATCCTTTTCGGGCTCACCCTCCGCCGGGGTCGCTTCCCGCGCGGCGGCGGCCACGCGGACATTGCTCCGAACGGCGAGCCACATGCCGATATAACCGGTGGTCGCCGAGAACGCCGCGCCGATCAAGAAGAAGATCGACCGTCCGGCGCGCTGATTCCAGTCGTCCGCGGGAAGCAGCATGAGAAGGAAGAACACCACGGCGGCGAATACGCCGAGCGTGCGCATCTGGCGTCCCAGGTAGGCGTTCGCGCCTTCCTGGATGGCCGTCGCGATCTTCTTCATGCTGTCGGTGCCCTCGCCTGCCGCGAGAACCTGGCGGACCAGGATTCCCGCGACCACGAGCGCCGCCAGGGCGACGGCGGCGACGACGACCACGATGAGGCGGTTGTCGTCCGTCAGGACCGCGGCTGCGAGGGTCGTGGGGTGGTCAACGTGCTGAGGGGTAGAAAGCCCCGCCATTCGTCCTCCTTGACGCTTGGGCTGAGCTCAAGATGTGGACGGATTCTAGGTACCGGAACCTGATCAAAACAGTGCGCGGTAAGCGGAATTAGTCTTCACATACTCTTCAGCAAATGATCGCCGAGCGCCACAGGACCCGAATGCAGTAATGCCCCTGACCCGTGCGGCGTGCGCTCCCCCCATCACGGCCCCGTTCGTGAAGGAATTCACGCACCACGGCGCCCCGCAGGCCACCGGCGACCGGCGACCGGCGACCGGCGACCGGCGACCGGCGACCGGCATAGGTATCGGCATCGGCGCGCCGGCTCTCCCCCCGGAGACGCGAGCCCGCGACGGAGGGCCGGAGTGGGGCGTACGGCCGGCGCGGGACGGACGGAGGCGGGGCGGGCAGGGACCGGCGGGGACGGACGGAGGCGAGGCAGACAAACGCCGGACGGGGAGCGGACACGGAGGCAGGGCGGACAGGCGCCGGGCGGGGCGGACCGGGGGCGAGCCCGGGACGGGTCGTGGACCGCTCGGGCGCGTCGCCGCGTGCCCGGGGACG
Organism: Streptomyces sp. NPDC048566; assembly: GCF_043199735.1. Classification (NCBI taxonomy): domain Bacteria; kingdom Bacillati; phylum Actinomycetota; class Actinomycetes; order Kitasatosporales; family Streptomycetaceae; genus Streptomyces; species Streptomyces sp. NPDC048566. The sequence goes on along the minus strand of NZ_JBICWL010000015.1, from coordinate 68,748 downwards.
TGGGGAGTGCTCGCGACGGCGGGAAGTCGGCGAGGGGGCGCACGGTGGCAGGCGCCCCGGGAACACGGGGGCGGGCGCGCGGCCGGGGCGCGGGAAGCCCCGACATGCCGAAGGGCCCCACCGAGTAGGGCCCTTCGAAGCAGGAGAAGAGAGGCGGTCGTCAGGTGAGAGCCGCGGCCGGCGGCGTGGTGGGCCACCTCATCCTGATGAGTCCGCCGTGCTCTCCGGCGACGACTTCGACATCGTCCACGAGGCCGCTGATGACCGCGAGGCCCATCTCGTCCTCCTCGGCCTCCGCGTCGGGACCGCCGGAGGCGGCGTCGGACGCCGCTCCGCCGGGCACCGAACCGGGCGCCTCGTCGCCGACCTCGATGGAGAACTGCTTCTCCTCCTCGATCAGCGACACGTGCACCGGCGCCGCGATACCGCTGCTCTGGTGCAGCCCGACGGCGCGGGAGCAGGCCTCGCCGACAGCGAGCCTGACCTCGTCGAGGACGGCCTCGTCCACTCCGGCCCTGCGCGCCACCGCTGCCGCCACCAGTCGGGCGGTCCTGACGTGCTCGGGCAGCGCGCTGAAGCGGAGTTCAACGGTGGCCATGCATCCCCCTCCGAACTACGGGCGTGCTGTCAGGAGGCCGGGCGGCAGGCCCGGCCTCCCCCTTCTCGAACCCGGGCCGGGGCCCGGGAGACCGGTCGTCAGTCGGTCGCGTTGACCGCCTCGTCCACCGAGGTGTGAATCGGGAACACCTTGGTGAGACCGGTAATACGGAAGATCTTCAGAATGCGCTCCTGGTTGCAGACCAGGCGCAGCGAGCCCTCATGGGCACGGACGCGCTTCAGGCCGCCGACCAGCACGCCGAGACCGGTGGAGTCGAGGAAGTCCACGCCCTCCATGTCGACGACAAGGTGGAAACTGCCGTCGTTCACCAGCTCGACCAGCTGCTCGCGCAGCTTGGGCGCGGTATATACATCGATTTCGCCGCCGACCTCGACGACCGTACGGTCGCCGTTGGGGCCGGACACATTGCGAGTCGACAGGGACAGGTCCACGGATCCTCCAGCACCTTGCTATCGAGCGGTCGCCCCATGGGACACCTCGGCAGAGCCCCCGGGACGGTTCGCCAGCCGCGATGGCATTCAATCACTTACCGGCAGGCGTGCACGACGCCTTGGGTCCATTGTCCGTCACGCCAGTGACACACTCGATGCCGATGGCCAAGAATCACCGATCCGATCGATCCCCGACGGACACCGCTTCCCGCCCCTCGCCGAGCACGGTTCTGGACCGGCTCGCCTCGGGGCCGAGCCGGGCTTCGCGCATCACTCATACGGAGCACTTGCCCCCGCGAGCGGGTCGGCATGCCGTCTGGCCGGACCGGATCCGTCCGGAGGTCGTCGCCGCGGTGCGGGCCGCGGGTATCGAGCACCCGTGGGCCCACCAGGCACAGGCCGCGGAGCACGCCCTGGACGGCGAGTCGGTGATCGTCTCCACCGGCACCGCCTCCGGCAAGTCCCTGGCCTATCTCGTGCCCGTCCTCAGCGCCCTCCTGGACGGCTCGCAGGCCCCCAACGGCCGGGGGGCCACCGCCCTGTACCTCGCCCCCACCAAGGCTCTCGCCGCGGACCAGCGGCGCTCGGTGAAGGAGCTCTCCGAACCGCTGGGGCACGCGATCCGCCCGGCCGTGTACGACGGGGACACCCCCTTCGAGGAGCGCGAATGGGTGCGCCAGTACGCGAACTACGTCCTGACCAACCCCGACATGCTGCACCGCGGGATACTGCCCTCCCACCCCCGCTGGTCCTCGTTCCTGCGCTCCCTGCGCTACGTCGTCGTCGACGAGTGCCACACCTACCGCGGCGTCTTCGGCTCCCACGTCGCCCAGGTGCTGCGCCGCCTGCGCCGTCTGTGCGCCCGCTACGGCGCCTCCCCGGTCTTCCTGCTGGCCTCCGCGACGGCCGCGGAGCCCTCCGTCGCGGCCCGCCGGCTGACCGGCCTTCCCGTCGTCGAGGTGGCCGACGACGCCTCCCCTCGCGGTGAACTGGTGTTCGCCCTCTGGGAGCCCCCTCTCACCGAACTGCACGGCGAGAAAGGTGCACCCGTCCGGCGTACCGCCACCGCCGAGACGGCCGATCTCCTCACCGACCTCACCGTCCAGGGCCTGCGCTCCATCGCCTTCGTACGGTCCCGGCGCGGCGCCGAACTGATCTCGGTGATCGCCCAGGAACGCCTCGCCGAGGTCGACCGCTCGCTCGCCCGGCGCGTCGCGGCCTACCGGGGCGGCTACCTGCCCGAGGAACGCCGGGCCCTGGAGCGTGCGCTGCACTCCGGCGAACTCCTCGGCCTCGCCGCCACCACCGCGCTCGAACTCGGCGTCGACATCTCCGGCCTCGACGCCGTCGTCATCGCCGGCTACCCCGGCACCCGCGCCTCGCTCTGGCAGCAGGCGGGGCGCGCGGGGCGCTCCGGGCAGGGCGCACTCGCCGTCCTCGTCGCCCGCGACGACCCGCTGGACACCTTCCTCGTCCACCATCCCGAGGCGCTGTTCGACCAGCCGGTCGAATCCACCGTGCTCGACCCCGACAACCCCTACGTCCTCGCCCCGCACCTGTGCGCCGCCGCGGCCGAGATGCCCCTCACCGACGCCGACCTCGACCTGTTCGGCCCCGCCGGCGCCGCCCTGCTGCCCCAGTTGGAGGCCGCCAAGCTGCTTCGCCGCCGGGCCACGGCCTGGCACTGGACGCGCCGCGAACGGGCCGCCGACCTGACCGACATCCGCGGCGAGGGCGGTACCCCGGTGCAGGTCGTGGAGGCGGGCACCGGGCGGCTGCTGGGCACGGTGGACGCCGGCGCCGCGCACACGGCGGTCCACGAGGGGGCCGTCCACCTGCACCAGGGCCGCACCTACCTGGTGCGCAAGCTGGACCTGGCGGACTCCGTCGCCCTGGTGGAGGAGGCGAGTCCCCCGTATTCGACGGTCGCCCGCGACACCACGTCCATCGCCGTCCTGGACACCGACGTGGAGGTCCCCTGGGGGGAGGGCCGCCTCTGCCACGGCTCCGTCGAGGTCACCAACCAGGTCGTCTCCTTCCTCCGCCGGCGGGTCGTCACCGGTGAGGTGCTCGGCGAGACGAAGCTCGACCTCCCGCCGAGGACGCTCCGCACACGCGCCGTGTGGTGGACGGTCACCGAGGACCAGCTGGACGCGGCACGGATCGGTCCGGAGATCCTCGGAGGCGCGCTGCACGCCGCCGAGCACGCGTCGATCGGCATGCTGCCGCTCTTCGCGACCTGCGACCGCTGGGACATCGGCGGCGTCTCCGTGCCCCTCCACCCCGACACGCTGCTGCCCACCGTCTTCGTCTACGACGGCCACCCGGGCGGTGCCGGATTCGCCGAGCGCGCCTTCCACACGGCCCGCTCCTGGCTCACCGCCACCCGCCAGGCCATCGCCTCCTGCGAGTGCGAGGCGGGCTGCCCGTCCTGCATCCAGTCCCCCAAGTGCGGCAACGGCAACGACCCGCTGCACAAGCGCGGAGCCGTACGGCTCCTCACAGAACTTCTGCGGACTGCTCCGGACGGGTGAAGCGGCCCGGTCCGCGACGGCGTGCGCCTCACACCCGGAGTCCGGCACACCCCGGCTCCCGCACGCCCGGGGTCCCGCGCACCCGGGGCCCGCGCACCCGGGGCTCCTCGCACCCCGGGCCCCGCCGGCCTCGCCGCCGGCCCGCACCGCCAATCACCGGAGGCCCGGTCCTCCGGCCGGACCGGCACCGGCCGGCACCGCTCCCGCCGGTGGTGCCGTCCCGCCCGCCGCGGGCCCGGCCGCCGGGTCGGCCGGGGGCAGCGGGGCCTGCGGCGTCCCCTCCGGCGGTACCACCGCCGTCTCCGCGGGCCCCGCCCGCGCTCTGGCCTCCGCTCCGAACGGGCCGGCCCCCGACGCCACCGTCACCTCCGAGACATCGCCGTCGACCGCGCAGCGGACGAGCCGCGCCTGCTGCGCACCGGCCACCCTGCCCGCACGGGCGCAGGCCGCCGCACCGCCCTCGCTCCAGTGGTCCGCGGCGGCGAGCGCGGCCAGATCGGCCGCCCCCGCCGCGCGGTGACGCACCACGGCCGCATGGCCCATGGCCAGCACCACGCCGAACACCACGCAGAGTGCGGCCATCGCGCCCACCGTCCACACCGTCGCCGACCCCCGGTCACCGGACGTCCCGCCGTGCGCCTGCGCGGAACTCCGGCCCCGGATCCGCCCCACCCGGCCGCTGGCCCACCCCAGACCCGGTCCTGCCCGCGCACCCGCCCTCACCCGCTCACCCCCACCGTCTCCTCCGCCAGTGCCACCGCGGCGTCGCTCACCTCGACGGACAGCGCCGCGGGTCCGGGCGTCCGCGCGCCGACCGTCACCCTGACCAGCCCCTCCCGTCGGCTCACCGTGACCCTCGCCCCGTCCGGAGCCGTCCGGCGAGCGGCCGCCACCACGGCCTCCGGGGAGTCCTGGCGCGCCGCCGCCCGGGCGCCCGCCCGCGCCGCGTCCACGCACCGGATCTGCGCGGACGCGGCCAGCAGGGCCCAGACCAGAGCCATCCCGACAAGGACGAGCGAGGGCAGGACCACCGCCGCCTCCGCGGTCACGAACCCGCCGTCGCGCGCGGCCCCGGTCGTCCCCGGCAGGGCGACGGGACGCCTCCGTTCACGTCTGGCCATGGAGTGCCCGCCCGACGATGCCCTGCAGTTCCTCGGTGACCTGCCCGCTCGTCACCACCTTGTAGAGCACCGCGGCGAAGGCGACCGCCGCGATGACACCGACCGCGTACTCGGAGGTGACCATTCCCGCGTCCCTCCGCACCCGGCGCGCGAGCATCCGCGCCCGTGTCCACGCCCGTCCTCGCCCGAGAAACCCTGCCGTCCCGCGCATCGCAAACCCCCGTGAGGTCGAACCGTCGTTTCCGTCGTCCACGTCTTTGCCGTCCATGTCGCTGTGCCTCCGGCTCATGTCACTTCGTCCGCTTCTCCGTTGCCGTGGTCACCGTGCCCGCCCGACACCGGGCGCCCCGGTCGTGTCCTGGCCGCGGCCCGCTCCGTCCGGCGGTCCCCGTGCCGCCGCCGTCCAGCGGCCCGTCATCCCGCGCCCCCCTTCAGGAGCCCGCCGGCCAGCCCGATCACCACGGGCAGCACGCCGATCGCGAGGAAGGCGGGCAGAAAGCACAGGCCGACGGGCGCCGTGACCATGACGGCCGCCCGACGCGCCCGCGCGGTCGCCGCGCGGCCCCACTCGGCTCGCGCCTCCGCGGCGATCCTTCCGACCGGGACGGCCGCCGGGGCACCCGAGTCGCCCGCCCGTTCCAGCAGCCTCGCGAGCCCCCGGGCTCCGGGGAGCGACGCCAGCGTCCGCCACGCGCGGTCCGGTTCACCGCCGAGCCGCACCTCGGCCGCCCCACACGCCAGCCGCTCGCCCACGGGACCGCCCAGGGCCTCACCGACGGCCTGCGCCGCGGCGACCGGACCGGCTCCCGCCGCGATGCAGGCAGCCACCAGATCCGCTGCCAGCGGCAGTTGGCGGACGGCGAGATCCCCGTCGTACGCCTCGGCGGGGTCCGTCCCCGCCCGCGTCCGCTTCCGGCGCCACCACTGGAGCGCGAACCCGGCCGCGACACCCGCCACCGCCCCGGCCGCACCGCCGACGAGTACCCAACCCGCCGCGCCCGCCCCCAGCACCGGCAACCACCGCCGCCCCGGGCCGCCGACGGCGAGACGCCGCCTCGGCGTAGGCGCCTCCACCGCCAGCAGCACGGCCAACCGCCCGCGCATCCTCCTCGCACGTCGGGCGGACCCGGCCCACCGGGCCCACCACCCGATCAGGAGCAGCACACACACCAACACCCCCAGCCTGTGGAAGACTTCTCCGCTCACGCCGCCTCCGCCCCTCGCACGATCCGCAGCGCCCACCACAGGCCCACGCTCTCCAGCACCCCGCCGACCAGCAGGCAGCCGAGCCCCGGGCCCGTGTGCAGCAGCACCTCCAGCGGGTGCGCGCCGAGTGCCGTACCGAGCAGGAGACCGAGAACCGGCAGGCCGGCGAGCATGGACGCCGTGGACCGCGAGCCCGCCAACTGGGCGCGCAAGTCCGCTCTTTGATCGCGCTCGGCGCGCAACGCCCCCTCCAGCCGGTCCAGGCCGGCCGCGAGACCCGCGCCGCGGTCCACCGCGACGCTCCAGCACGCCGCGAGCCCGAGCAGACCGTCGGCGCCGGGCTCGCGTGCGGCCTCGGCGAGCGCCGCCGGCACGTCCCCGCCGAAGCGGGCCGCCGCCAGCACCACGGACTGCCCGTCACCCAGGCCGTCCGAATCACACGCTGCCGCGCACAGCGCCTCTCCCGGCTGCCGCCCGGCCCGCACCTCACCGGCGAGAGCACCGCACAGGGCGATCACCGCGTCACCGCGTCGCTCCCGGTCCCGGCGCGCGGCGGCCGCCCGCCCGACCTTCCCGAGCAACGGCACTCCGGCGGCTCCCAGGAGCAGCGGCAGCACCGAGGAACCGATCAGCGCGACCAGCAACCCCGCTGCAAGGGACCAGAGTTCGGGTCGCGCACGGGCCCGCAGAGATGTCCACCCAGCGGCGATCCGCTCGCGGGAGGGCGGACCGGCCCTCACCTCGGCGCCGTCCGCGAGGAGCAAACGGGCCCTGCGCAGCCCCGTGCCGCCCCCGCACATCATCCAGGCCGCGAAACCGGCGCACGCCACAGCCGCACCCACACCCGCATCCGCCGCGTCACCGACCGCCATGCCACACCCCGTTCCCGTCGTTCGCCTCGTTCGCGTCGTCGTCGACCTGCCCGTCGGTCCGGTCGGCCGCCCGGGCGGTCCACTCCGGTCCACCGTGGTCGTCCGCGCCGGGCGTCCGACCCGCGCCCCGCCCGGCGCCCGCGGGGATGCCCGCCGGCTCCTCGGTCACCGTCCGCACCGTCCCGGCCGGGTCTCCCTCCCGCCGAACTCCTCCCGCTCCAGGGCCGGTCGGCCCTCGACCGTCCGGTTCGGCGCGGTGGAGCAGCTCCCGCAGGCGCGTCCAGCCACGCTCGTGGGCGAAGGCGTCCTCGCCCCACCTGAGGGCGGGCACCGTGACCACGAGGCCCGAGGGGCCCCGTTCGAGGACGTGCACCTCGGCGATCCGCCGGCGTCCCGTCCGGTCCCGCACGAGGTGCAGGACCACGGACAGGGCCGCCGCCAACTGGCTGTGCAGGGCGGCCCGGTCCAGCCCCGCCGCGGTGCCGAGCGCCTCCAGCCGGGCCGGGACCTGACCCGCGGCGTTCGCGTGCACGGTGCCGCAGCCGCCCGGGTGTCTGGCCTAACCGTCCATGGCGGGTAGGTCACCGACTCCCCTGAAGGCAGTCATGAAGACCGTCGTCATCTATGACCGACTCAGCCGCTTGTTCGCTGAGGAAGCGCCGGACCACCGCATTGCCATCTGCCGCGCATACGCCGAAGCGCGCGGGTGGAAGGTCGTACACGTCGCCACAGACACGAACGTCAGCGGCGCAAGCAAGCTCGAAGACCGCCCCGGAATGCGCGAAGTGTTGTCGTGGCTTCCGCGCGTTGATTACGTCCTTGCCGCGAAGCTCGACCGCTACGCCCGAAGCGTGCTGGAGTTTCAGCGGCTTCTCGACGCCGCGAAGTCGACTCACTCGACGGTCGTGACGGCGGACGGCGTTGTATCGCCGGAAAACGCGTCCATCATCATCAACGTTCTTGCCGCGTTCGCCGAGTATGAGCGCGACATGATTACGGCCCGCATCACGGACAGTAAGAAGCACTTCAAAGCGCGCGGCAACCACCTGGGCGGACTGGCGCCCTACGGCTACCGCGTCAGCGGCCCAATCAACGACAAGCGTTGGGTCATTGACGAAGAAGCCGCCACCATTGTGCGCGAGTGTGCAGACAAGCTCATCAATCACGGCGCTTCGCTGACCGGCCTTGCCCGTGAACTCACTGAGCGGGGCGAACTGCCGCCCGCAGAACACGCACGGAAGCGCGACGGGCGGAAGCTTCGCGGCAAGCACGTATGGCACAGCACCACGCTTCGCGACGTCATGTATTCCGCAGCGCTGCGCGGGTGGCTTGTTCAGGCCGTGCCGGGTGAAAAGCGGGGCGCGCTGACCAATCAGCCGGTGCTCGACGCCAAAGGAAACCCAGTCTCGGCAGGTCCCGAAATTCTCGATGCCGAAACGTGGTCGGCGGTCCGGGCGATTCTCGACGGCAAGGCGAAGGGGCGCGGCGCTGAGCGCACGGGCAAAGCCCTACTCCTTCACGTCGCGCTGTGCTCCGAGTGCGACGGACCGATGTACCGGCAGCGTCGAGCCGTGAACGGCAAGGATTACTCGACGTACGTGTGCCGCAGTGGCGTAGGCAAGCGCGGCATTCACCGACCCAACGTCATTACGGCCCCGATGCTCGATGAGCTTGTGACGGCCGACTATCTCAAGCGCTTCGGCAGGATCGCGTTGAGGCGCTGGGCCGAACCCGACGGCAGCGCGGTACTTCAGCTTTCTGAAGTGACGACGCAGATTGAGCGGCTTGCCGGAAACCTTTCCCAACTCGACCCGAACGGCACAGCGGCGCGCATGGCCATTGCACAACTGACGGCGCTAGAAAAGCGGCAGGCTGAATTGCGGGCTCAAGCCGACCACGCCGAAGGCCGCTGGGTGGACGCTGGGGGCACTGTGGCGGACGAATGGGAGCGACGTACGGACGAAGGCCGAAAGGGATTGCTGAACGACCTGGGCGCCGTCGTCATCGTTCGCCCGGCAACGCCCGGAGCACCTAAGCGTTTCGACCCTTCACGGGTAGCGGTCGATTACGAGGGTCCGGCGTGGTTCCGCAGTGACCCGGCGGCAGGCGAACTTGCCGCCATCGCCCAAACTGAAGCGCTCATTGCGGAAGAACGACGGGCAGGCTCTACGTACTAGGCGCGGGGCACAGACACAGCCCCCCGATTCCCTCAGCGGAGCCGGGGGGCTTCTGTATGCCCGCGTACGGGGCTGTGAGGGGAGCGGAGCTACGGGCGGACGTCGAAGCGCTCAGCGGGGGCGGATACGGGCACTCAGGGGCTCCGGCGCAACGTCACCACAGCGGGCAAGCGGCAGGCTACTGACCTGGGTTGTTCTTTTAGTAGATGATGCAAACTCTTTCTACGTATCCAATAAGAAAATCTATAGCACTAGGGGTAAGCGTTCACAGTCACCGCCTTTAGGAACACCCCCAAGTGCCGCCGCCCCTCCGCTGTACGCCTACCCAGGTCACCGACTCCCTTCAGATAGGTAGAGGCGCTTTACCGCTTCTCTCTGCGGGTCTGTGACGGCGTAAGCCAATCCCGCTCCCATGACTCCCCAGCGCGCGGGACGGCCCATCGCTACGGCCGAAAGCGTGCACGACTAAGCCCCCGGGCGTAGGTCGAGAAATCCTCAGTGGGTCACAGCACTGAGGGGGACTCCCTACGCACCGGGGGCTTTTTCGTTTCTGTGACAACGAAAGGGCGGCATAGTCATGCCCCATCTTCCTTACGAACTTCACACGACCCAATGCGCCCGTTGCGGCGGCCGATTGGGAGACACCCAGGAACGGTATTGCTCCGCTGCCTGCCGTGCGTCGGCATGGCGCGTTGCTCGATGGCAGGAAGAGCGCCGGAAGCTGAACCTTCCCTCGCATGCGTCCTGCACGCTGTGCGGCGAGCGAATCGAAATCACGTCGAGGAACAAGACGACGTGCGACGAAAACGACCGAAACGAAGAATGCGTTGAGGCACAAGCCCGCGCACAGCTCGACGCCATGAACGCACGCGAGGAAGCCGAAGAGCTTCGCGAGTGTGCCGAATGTGAGCATTGCAGCGCCGATATCGCATACAGCGGCAAGGGCCGTCCACGCCGCTTCTGCGCTCCGCGTTGCAAGACGGCTTTCTATCGTGCTGAGCGTGCGGCGAAGGCAGGTGCCCGATGATTGTTGACCACACTTACTCGGACGCGTTGAAGGCGGTCGAATCCGCATACGGACCGGCTACCGGGTACGGCTGTATTCGCTGCACCGATTTCGCTTCCTGCTGGGTTGTCGACAACCGCATTCCCGCAGTCGTGGCCCCTGATATGCGACGGTACAGCCGAAACCCCCGTGACTACTGGCCTATGTGCGCCCGCTGCGCCCAGGCTTACGACCTGATGGGCGACGAAGCAGGCCCGGTATTTCGGCGCGTCAGCACGTTCGCGGAGCCACATTGGTTCGCGTCCTGCTTCGTATTGGACGCCGAAGGTTCCGTTCTTCTGCGGGACGCGTACGCAACGTACGTCGACTTCTGCGGGGAAACGCGGACGCCCGTTACGGAGATCATGACGCGCAATACCTTCAAGGCCGCAATTCTTCGGCATGGCCTGAAGGCGCGGCGTACCAATTCTGGTGTCGCTCTCATCGGCGCACGACTGCGCACTAGCTGCTGATCAAAGGATGCCTCTTGACTGCCACCATTGAAACTTTCCTGAACACGCGCACAGCGCAGGGAAAAAATCGTTCTGTTCCGCTAGACATGTTGCGCAACGCGTGCGCGACCTGGGCACGCAAGAACGACGCGCCATTCCCCGAAATGGGGGCACTCGAAGACGCACTAAAGCGACGCGGCGTGCGAATCTTCATGGTCAGCTGGGCGCCAGTAGCCCAGGGCATCGGACTAAAAGAGCCGAACCCTGCTGCTGAGGCAATGCGCCGGATTGCGAGCGCGCCCCGTGACTAACCTTCCTGATACTGAAGCAACTCGGAATCAAGTCTGGGACTTTCTTCGCACCGAAACGGTGGATTACCCAAACTACTGCCTTTCGCTCGTCAACTTCATGCGCGTTCTCAACGGCTGGTCGGCCCGGAAGGGTCTTCCACTCCTATTTGATGACGACGCAGCCCCCGCGCTCGCCCAGGCCGGTTACGAACTTTCCACTGACCTGTTCGGTCGTCCCGCCGTCATGGGTTTGCGCGTTCGGCAGCATCGAAATTTCCCGCGCAACGCCCGGTGATTACCGCACTTCTCGCGCTCGCGTTTCTCGCTGAGCCAGCGGCATACCTGATAACTCGCCACCTTGCACACAGAGTGACGGAAACCCTTTCAGCCGGCCGGGCCTGAACCCGGAATTACGGACATACCGCACGGAGGCTTGTAACGCTCCGCATCTAACGGCTGTGGGTTGTGGGTTGGTCACGGAATTAACCGTGGCCTTCCCAGGATTCACAGCGACTCACCGAAACAACTCCCGAAGGAAGACACCCATGGCTCTTAATGCCACCCTTGCCGCCGACCACATCGCGAAGCGGGAAGCCGCCACTACAAAGCTGACGGCACTTCAGGCAAAGTACGGAAACAACCTGCCCGCCGGGGCGAAGGATGCTGAAGAGCGTCTTCTCTCCGAGATAGCCCAGCATGACGCCGCTGTGCGCGGCCTTGTGGGTGACGCCGTCAAGACGGATGAGCGCGCGGCCTACGTGAACGCCGTCGTTTCTGCGGGTGCTGATCACCTGCCCGACGACATTGCGCCACGCTCTTTCGATGACGTCCGAATCCTCGGAATGCCGGTCGGTCGCACTGATACTTTCTCGTTTGCTGAGCGTTCTGCTGACGCCCTTGACGCGCTCGACACGGACAATTGGAAGCCCGCACCGGTCATGCTCGCTGAGGCGCCTAACGCTTCTCAGCTTCTCGCCCGTGTGCAGACCTTCACGCACAACTCGACGCGGGGATATGTTCCGATCGTTCCGCAGCTTCAGGCCAGCATTACCGGCCGGAACGATGAGCTTCAGCCGGGCGACGTTGAGACTGGCGTCATTGGCACCTTCGAGACTGTGAAGGTTGCCGCCATGGTCAAGGCCGACCACGACAATCTTCAGGATTACCCGCAGCTTGAAGCGAGCGTTGATGCTGCCCTTCTCTCCGCGCTGGGCGCTGGGGTGGACGACGTCATTGTGAACGGCGGCACCGATGGTGACGTGACCGTTCCCGGCCTTATGGGTCTGGGCACCGTGACCGCTGCGGCTGTCAGCGTGGCGAGCGTCCTGAGCGCCCTTGCGCGGGTCAAGACGGCGCGCGCTGTGCCCGACACGATCCTGATGCACCCGGACACGGAAGCGGCCTTCCTGGGCGCCATTGACGGCGCGCTTCTCGGCAAGCTTCCTGAGATCGTGGCCATTCCGTCCGTGCCTGCCAATACGGCGATTGTGGCAGCGCTCGGGAACACTGCCGTTGCCATGCGCGAGAACCTGGGCGTGGCTTCGGCAACGGATCACCCGGAGCTTTTCTACAAGGATCAGGTTGCTTTCGCCGGTCGCGCCCGCATCGGTGACGTGGTCGTTGCGAATGCTGCTCACGTCCAGATCGTGAAGCCCGCAGCGTGAGTCTGAATGATTGGGCGAAGCTCCGGGAAACCCTCGCCGCACGCGCTGAAGCGGCTGGTTTCCCGGGGCTTCTCCCGTGCGCAATGGTGGCCGACTGCCGGGGGCAAGGTAGGGCCGAAGCAATCAGCGACGGCGGCACGCCATTTCATGCCCCCTCCTTCGTGGAAGTGGTCGAGCTAAGCGAAGTTCTCAGGCGTGCCAATGTGCAGATAGCTTCCGTCAAGAAGACGCGTCACACGCTTGTTTGCCGCGCGTGTACGCAATGGTTCCATCAGCGTGAAATGTGGCGAGACGCATGAAATGCGATATAGCGACCACACACAGCGCAGCGACAGAGTTCGATCCCGCCGACTTGTCGCGCATATTCGTTGCTCGCCTGAAGCAGCGTTTCAACAATCCGCCGCTGACAACCGACGGCATGGTGTGCGCCGACTGTGAGCAATGGCTGAACCTTCGATTCTGGGGACTGGTGGACGACAGTGTTTGAGAAGACGCGCGCACGAATCGAGCGACGGCACACACTCCATGACCGCGAGCTAATCGCGTACGGGGCGCGCTTCGCTGCGAGGAATGAAAACATGCCGGTGATGTGCGGTGAGTGTGGCCGATACGGTCACGTCCTGGGTGCAGTGGCAGCGCGTACGGATAGGGGGGTGTCGCTGATGGATAGGGAGTGTGCAAAGGAGGGGGGTGCACGTTTCCTCTCTCTGGGCGAATGCCTACAGCGTGCGGCGAAGCTCGGCATTCCGCTGAGGCCGGAGCGCAGCACAAGCCCAATCGGCGTGATCACTGCACAGCCTGAGTACGAGAACGCGGCGCTTCTCTACAACGCCACATCGGGCAGGTTCGACGCTGGCCACATTGCCCAGGTCGGCGCGGTGAAGCGGAGAGGCTGAGCAACCAACCCGCGCGAAACAGGTTGGCCGACCAGGGTTCCCACAAGTGAACTGATGAGGCATCAGGTATTCGCCGGCTCGGACCATACGTGCAGGTGAGCGGCGCCCTGATGCCTCATCGTTCTTTGCTCATTGGTTCGCGGGTGCGGGGTATCGGTCCGAAAGTTCAGCCGAAAGCCTCTCAGCGATCCCGGTCCCAGCTCGAAAAACGCACGCGTCGCGCGGCCCCTTGCTCGGGGCGACGGAAGGAAGAATTCAGATGATCAAGAACTGTTCGGTTTGCGGCGCTTCATTCGAGCCGCAGAAGACGCATGCCGAATACTGCGGCAAGCCGTGTCGCGATAAGGCGTACAGGCAGCGGAAGGGGGCTGAACGCCCGTCTCTCGCCCGCCCGTCCGCCGGGGGTGCTCCGCTGCCGGACGACGACCGGGAAGCGCTCAGAGAGCTATACCGCGCCGCTATCGTGCGCATCATTTCCGACGGGCTTGTTGTTCCCGGACGGCGCGGGGAGGCCGACGTTGCACACCCGCTAGCGCGCTTCGTCGGGCAATGGTTCAGCGCCCTGGGATACGCCGCAAAGCCCGTCGACAGCGACGGCGACGACCTTGACGCGCTGATCGCTTCACTCCTGAAGAACACGGACGATAAGGGGCAGCGGATATGAGCGAAGCGACGGCGGAGCTTGCAAGTCGGATTGCACGTGCGTCCTTCTCACACGCTGAGGCTGAGGCGCATCCGCTTTACCCGACGTTCAGTCTGGCGTTCGCACGCGACACGGGAAGAGTGCCGACGGGTGCCGACGCATTCGACGCCGCAAGCGCCCCTGACGTCTTCTAAGCACCCTGCAACACCACGAAGCCCCGTAGACGCCTGGGAATGATCCGGGGCCGTCTACGGGGCTTCGCTGCTTTCGGTGCTGGACGGTTCGGAGTTGGGCCTGATGCTGAAGGATCCGGGAGTACGTTGGAAGGTGAACGGTCGGTAGAGGGGTTCGATAGCGCGCGCTCCGGAGCCGGGTTCGCTCTGTTCGTCCTCCCGCTTCTCTTCTTCGAAATGCCGTGACGCTACAAATTCGGCAATGACAGACTGCACAAGCAGACCGTTAGCGGCCCGAAATGCACCGACCCCGTTCATGTACAACATTAGCGATGCGGCGGCCCCAAAGAGAAACCAGGGAGACCAGCTGAATGCGAGAACGACCCACAGAGGCACGGAATATATCGCAACGTTTATGCGGAACTCCCCCTCCGCGTTAAGCCGGTCGCTTTCCATGTAGACGTCCATGCTATTGCCGATGAGGTGTATGCGCAGCTCAGGAAATTCGAACTGGATATTATCCACAAGCATCGCCACCCTATTTGAATCCGGGTCAGTCACGCCGCGCACACGAAAAGCCTTCAAAGCGTAAGCCCTCAAGGCGACCATATCTTCTGCCGTCACGAGTGCGAGTTCACCCAAGAAGACCCAATTGAGCTTTGCTATCCGCCTCCATGGAATCCTCATGACGTCGCCTATGAGGTAAAGCGCAAAGGCAATGACTGCGGTCACTATGGGCCTGCCTGCTACCTCCCCCAGCAAATAAACGCGCTCAAGTAAACCGTTGGCCTCGTTAGACCCGGGCACCGAATCTCCGAACAATATCCATAGCTGAAACACGCACAGTGCGCCGACAGCAAACGGCGTGCGGAGGTGGCGAAACCCTGGGAGCAGACTGGCAAGCATGGTTGTGATGATGCACGCAAAAGGACTGGTATGGAAGACGGTGGAGCCCCGCAGACACCTGGGAATGGTCCTGGGCCGTCTACGGGGCTTCTGTGTGTGTGTTCAGGCGACGTTGTCTGCCAGCAGGGAAGCGACTTCCGGCACGTCGGCAAAGTCCTTCAACCGGGCGAGCACCACGCGCACCCGTTCCGCTGTGCGTTCCGACGCGACGTCGGCGGAAATGCTGATCACACGTTCCGCCACTGCCGCCGCTTCTTCAGGTTCGTTGGCATCGGCAAGGGCTACGGCAAGCCAAGACAGGTACAGCGCCATTTCGCGTGTGTGCGTGGCGTCGTATTCGTTGAGCACTTCCCGGAGCAACGGCACTGCGCGCAAGGGTCGGTGAATCTCCGTGTAAACGCGGGATTCCATAACGCGAAGTTCCCCAGCGTCCACCCAGTACAGATAGGCAGGCGACTCGGTACCGTCGCTGTCTTCGCTGAGCGCTTCTGAGGCTTCCCCCAGCGCCCGCATGGCTTGTTGTCCGTTCTCTCTGCCCCCGGCTTTCGTGTGCGCCCAGGCCACACGGTCCAGATACAGCGCGCGGGCTTTCGGGGGTGCTTCGGCCCGTGCGTCGTTGAATGCCGCCTGGGCGAGTGTGAGCCCTTCGGCTTCCCGCCCCGTGTTGCTCATTTGGTAGGCGAGTGATCCGGCGAGATTCCCGGCAAGCGTGTGGTCTTCAGCCTGCCGCGCCGCACTGATCCCTAGCCGGTAAATGCGCTCCGCTTCGTCGTGCTGCCCGGCGTCGCTCGCAATCCAACCCGCAATCTGGGCCAACTCCCCAATCTGGCGTAGGAGTTGCCGCCCGACTTCGGCCGTGTGCGCGCCTTCCCGGTACAGCTTCACAGCGGAACGCAGTTCCCGGAGCGCTGGGCGGATTAGGTCGCCACCCGCTAACACGTCGTCGGCCAACCTGAGCCCGTGTACGCGCTTCTGTAGGTCGTCCACCTGCCCAATGCCGATACGGCGTCCTGTACGGGGGCTGAGCGGCGCTAGCGGGTCGTCGTCGGGCAGGAAGTCAGCAAGGGTCGGCAACGGTGGCTCAGCGGGCTTCTCTGGCGCTTTCAGGGAATCCAACGGAACGCCGAAAGCGGCAGCGATGAACGGCAACCATTCCCGGGGTGTGCGCTTCCCTGTTTCCCACCGGCTGACTTCCTGCCGTCCGACGGGATCACCCTGCACCTGAGCGGCACGGCACACTTCGCGCGCTAGGCGTGCCTGACTCCACCCGCGCTCTTCACGCAGTCGCCGGATGTTGGCCCCGATTGCACTGCTCATGGGTCAAGTCTGGCCGACAGTTGGCCTACAGGTGGCCGCTAGTCCTAGATCCACTTCAGGCGGACGCTGGGGCGTATGACGGAACCGAAGCGATACCTGAGCGCGCCGGTCGAACTTCCGTACAGGGAAGCCGAGTTGGAGCCGAAACCCGTGGACGGATGCGCCGGTTGTCGAGAGCTGGCCAACGTTCGGGACCGGGCACGGGCGGGCGGCGATATGACGACCGTGACTGACTGCAATGTCCTCATGGCACGGCACCCGGACGGGCACGGATGACCACAGCCCCGGAGAAGCCCCGCAGCGCTGCCCCGGTAGTGCGTCAACGGACGCGCCCAGCGGATCAAGCACCCGTGCACCCGAAGCCCCGCGCGGGACGAACGGGCGGGGAACGTCGGTGGTCGCTGTGGACGGACGGGGACCTCTGCGGCGCGTGCGCCGGTCACCGTGCCATCTGGTGTGACGGCTGCTGCGGATTCGCTGGCTGCGAACTGTGCCGGTGGACGTTCAAGCGCCCGTGCCCGGTGTGCGTCGGCGGAGACGCTGAACCGATCAGGTGGTGACTCCGGCCCGCTGAGCGACGGCGAGCAACACCGCTCAGTGCGCCGGTACCTGCCCCGTCTGTGGCCTACCCCCCGTGGGTCACAGGCGGGGCTTCCATGCACCTGCCGACGTGCACGGCACGCGTGTATGTTTTGGGCAGGCACCCGCCCTCGTGGCCCGTGTTCAGCGCGGCCAGCAGCGAGACGACCTCCGGCCCGCGCACCTCGCCGACGACCAGGCGGTCGGGCCGCATCCGCAGGGCCTGGCGCACCAGGTCCTGGAGGGTGACGAGCCCGACCCCCTCCTGGTTGGCCGGCCGGCCCTCCAGGCGCACCACGTGCGGATGGTCGGGCCTCAGCTCGGCCGAGTCCTCGGCCAGCACGATCCGCTCGCCCGGGCCCACGAGCCCCAGCAGGGCACTGAGCAGCGTCGTCTTGCCGGTGCCCGTGCCCCCGCTGACGAGGAAGGACAGCCGGGCCTCCAGCAGCGCTGTGAGCACCCGGTCCCCGCCCGGGGGCACCGTCCCCGCCGCCACCAGCTCGGCGAGCGTGAAGGCGCGTGGGCGGACGACCCGCAGCGAGAGGCACGTGGAGTCGACGGCCACCGGCGGCAGCACCGCGTGCAGCCGTGTCCCGTCGGGCAGCCGGGCGTCCACCCACGGCCGGGCGTCGTCCAGCCTCCGGCCCGCCACGGCCGCGAGGCGTTGCGCGAGCCGTCGTACCGCCGCCGCGTCGGGGAAGGACACCGAGGTCCGTTCGAGGCCGCCGCCCCGGTCCACCCACACCCGGTCGGGAGCGGACACCAGGACGTCGGTCACCGACGGATCGGCGAGCAGCGGCTCCAGGGGTCCGCTGCCGACCAGCTCCGACCGCAACAGCTCTGCCGCGCCCAGGACTTCGGCGTCCCCGAGCACCCGTCCCTGCTCGCGCAGCGCCTGTGCCACGCGTGCGGGGGTCGGTTCGCAGCCGCTCTCGGCGAGCCACTGCCGCACGCCGTCCAGCAACTCCGCGGGGCCGTCCGGCTCGGACCGCCACCCCGCCCCGATGGATGCGCCGCATCCCTCGGCCCACGTCGGCGCCCGCCCGGTCGGAACACCGCCGAGGCCTCCCCGGGAGCCCGCGGGCCGGTCCGCTCGGTACGGGCTCTCCCAGGTCTCCTCCTCCCACCCACCAGGTGGTCCGGGCGGGGCGGGCAGGGGGTCGCCCGGCACCGCGGACCGTCCGTGCGGCCGGCCATCGCGCGGCGCTTCCAGCGCGGCCCCCGTCCAGCGGCCAGGCCGGACCCGGCCGCTCGTTCCCGCGTGGTGTCCCCTGTTCATGCGACGCCTCCCTCGACCGGAATCCGCTCCCAGAAGGCCGCGCAGAACCGGGCCAGCGGGCCGCGTGCCGCACTCCCCGGCGGCGCCGCTCCGTCCAACGGAGCTGCTTCGTAGGGCACTTCGCCCGCCAGGGGCAGGCCGAGCAGCCGGGCCACCTCGGGTCCGTCCAGCCCCGGGGCGAACGGGCCGCGCACCACGACCCGCAGATCGCGCAGGACCATGCCCGCCGCGGAGGCCATCCGCCCCGCGGCGGCGATCGCGCGCAGCTCGCCCGGCACCACCAGAAGCCCCACGTCGATCTGGGCCAGCACCTCCGCGATCCCCTCGTCGACACGGCGGGGCAGGTCGACGACCACGGCGCCGCCCCGCCGCCTGGCCGCGGCCAGGACCGCCCGTACCGCGCGGGGCGGGACCGCCACCGCCTCGCCCCGGTCCCAGCTGAGAACCCGCAGAGCGTGCAGGGCGGGCAGCGACTCCTCCAGGGCTCCTCCGCCGACCCTGCCCCGGGACCCCGCGAACGCCGGCCAGCGCAGCCCCTCGGCCGCCTCCCCTCCCAGCAGGACGTCGAGCCCGCCGCCCAGCGGATCCGCGTCCACGAGCAGGGTGCGCCGCTCCCGGCGCGCGGAGGTGAGGGCCAGGGCGCAGGCCAGCGTGGACGCCCCGGCGCCGCCGCGCCCGCCGAGCACCCCGACGGTGAGGGCGGGCCTGCCGACCCCTTCGGCCACGTCGGCGATGCGGTCGACCAGCCACTGCTCGCCGTCCGGCAGCATCAGGACGTGGTCCGCCCCGATCTCCACGGCCCGTCGCCAGACCCCCGAGTCGTCCTGGTCGCGGCCGACCAGCACCACCCCCCTTCTCCGGGGGGCTCCGCGCACCCGCCGTGCGGCGTCGTCGCCGACCAGGACGAGGGGTGCCGCCTCCCAGCCGTCCCTGTGTTCCGGAACGCCGTGGTGGACCTCGGGCCGGGCGCCCGCCGCCGCGCACAGGCGGAGCAGGTCGTCCAGCAGTACGGCGTCCTCGGTGACGATCAACGGTCCGCCCTGCCGCCCGTCGGCGGCGGGCGGGCGGTCGTGCGTGATGGTTCCCGCCACGATCCCCAGCCTCCTTCGCTGCTTCCTGCGCGAGGCCCTCCAGGGGCCCCGCGATTCCCGCTCGTATGAAGAGCCGCCGGGCGGCGCCCATATGAACGGCCGTTACGAACCGGCCAAACGCATCCGACAAACGGAACCCGCCGTGAACGGGCGCCGAGCGGAGCGCGTGGGAATCACGGTGCAGCGATCCCGGAAATCGTGTGGATCTTGGTCGAAAACTGTGGACAACTCGACGGCTGTGAATATCGCCTTCACCCTTACCGGTGGGCTCTCTCCGACTTCCACAGAGCAGCGCTGCGACTACGCGCAGTGACCGATGACGGGCACGAAAAAACGCGGCACCACGAGTGCCGGGGAGGCACCGGGGCCGCGCGAAAGAAGACGAAAACCCGTCCGGACATGCGACGACCCCCGCCGGGGGGGAGAGCGGGGGTCGTCCCCACGGCCGACTCGGGGGGGGAGGAGTCGGACCGGGTTAGCACGGTCGCGAACGATCCGTGACTTCCATGGTGTACCCGAGAGCCTTCTCAAGCAAACCCACGCGCCTCACCTTACGCCGAATGGTGGGCCCTATGCTCGACCTCGTGGAAAACCACTCCTTGCCTCGTACAGCCGCCTTCTTTGACCTGGACAAGACGGTCATTGCGAAGTCGAGCACGCTCGCGTTCAGCAAGTCGTTCTACCAAGGCGGACTGATCAACCGCAGGGCCGCGCTGCGGACCGCGTACATCCAGTTCGTGTTCCTGGCCGGTGGGGCCGACCACGACCAGATGGAGCGGATGCGCAAGTACCTGTCGGCGATGTGCCGCGGCTGGAACGTCCAGCAGGTCAAGGAGATCGTCGCCGAGACGCTCCACGACCTCGTCGACCCGATCATCTACGACGAGGCGGCCTCCCTCATCGAGGAGCACCACACCGCCGGACGGGACGTCGTGATCGTGTCCACGTCCGGCGCCGAGGTGGTCGAGCCGATCGGTGAACTGCTCGGCGCGGACCGCGTGGTGGCGACCCGCATGGTCGTGGGCGAGGACGGCTGCTTCACCGGCGAGGTCGAGTACTACGCCTACGGACCGACCAAGGCCGACGCGATCAGGGACCTCGCCGCGTCCGAGGGCTACGACCTCTCCCGCTGCTACGCCTACAGCGACTCGGCGACCGACGTGCCGATGCTGGAGTCGGTCGGCCACCCGCACGCCGTGAACCCTGACCGCGCGCTGCGCCGCGAGGCGGCGGCCCGTTCGTGGCCGGTCCTGGACTTCCACCGGCCCGTCCGCCTCAAGCAGCGGCTTCCCAACCTGTCCGTGCCACCCCGGCCCGCCCTGGTCGCGGCGGCGGCCATAGGCGCAGCCGCGGCCACGGCCGGTCTCGTCTGGTACGCCAGCAGGCGCAGGGCACCGGCCGTGTGACCGCGGCGGCGGCCGGCCCGGGCAGGTGCGGATGGACGAGCACCTCGCGCCCAGCGCGCACCCTTTCGCACCATTCGACCCCAAAGGCAAAGAAGTCCGGTCAGGGGTTTCGCTTCCTTCGGACCAGGAGTACAAAGGGGTTAACGGCCCGCGAGACCAAGGACATCCGCGAGGATCACCTTCCACGGCATTTCGGCCCCACGGACCGAGCATGGACATCGAGCACCCACGCGACGTCGACCCGTCGATTACGGGCCAGCCGCACCAGGTGACGGGCAGAAGATCCCGACCTGATGGGCATCATCACGAGGACGCTTGGTAACCCGGTGAACATGCCAGCGGCGGTACGAGTCCTCGTACCGCCGCAACCCTGTTCGGGGAGTTCTCCACGCTCGGGGGCGAACCGGGCGTCCGGTCAGGCCGCGCCGCGCTGGAGCGCCTCGCAGACGGCCGCCGACTCCCGCGCACCGAGTTCCACGGCCCTGCCGCAGTGGGTGATCCAGGCCGCCATGCCCTCCGGCGTTCCGGAGACGTAACCGTCGAGCGCCGCGAGGTAGGCGGCGCGGCCCAGTTCCGCGTGGCCGACCTCGGCCGGGCAGATCGCCTTGGGGTCGAGGCCGCTGCCGATCAGCACGAGGCGTTCGGCCGCGCGCGCGACCAGCCCGTTGCGGGACGTGAAGGGACGCAGGGCGATCAGCTCGCCGTGCACGACGGCGGCGGTGACCAGCGCGGGCGCCGAACCCCCCGCGATGACCAGCCGCGCGAGCCCGTCGAGCCGGCCGGCGACCTCGTCGGCGTCCGGTAGCGGCAACTCCACCAGGGGCTCGTCGACCGACTCGCCGTGCCGGCGCGGCCGGCCGGTGTCGTCGCCCTGGTCGGCGGCGGCCACCAGGTGCAGCCGGGCCAGCACCCTCAGCGGCGACTGCCGCCAGATGGACAGGAGCTGACCGGCCTCGGCGGACAGCCGCAGGGCCGCGCCGACCGTGCGGGCCTGGTCGTCCGCGCTGAAATCCGTACGCCGGCGCACTTCCTCCAGAGCCCAGTCGGCCCCGGACACCGCGGCCGAGCCGCGGGCGCCGCGCAGCGCCGCCTCCGACGTGATCTCGTTGCTGCGCCGCCGCATGATGCGGTGCCCGTAGACCCGGTCCACGGCCTTGCGGACGGACTCCACGGACTCGGCCACCCCGGGAAGCGAGGCCAGGGCCGCGAGCGGATCGGCGGACGCACCTGTCGTACTCATGAGTACGACCCTACGCACCCCGCGGCCCCGCCCCACGAAGGAGTGGCCTTCTTCACGCGTGCGAGCACATGGAGCGACCGACCCACTACTCTTGGTGAACATGAAAATTGCTTTCGTCGGGAAGGGCGGCAGCGGCAAGACCACCCTGTCGTCGCTGTTCGTCCGCCATCTCGCCTCGTCCGGGTCGCCCGTCGTCGCCGTGGACGCCGACATCAACCAGCACCTCGGGGCCGCGCTCGGCCTGGAGGAAGCGGAGGCGGCGGCCCTCCCCGCCATGGGCGAGCGCCTGCCCCTCATCAAGGACCACCTGCGCGGCTCCAACCCGCGGATCGCCTCCGCCGAGACGATGATCAAGACGACTCCGCCCGGGGAGGGGTCACGGCTCCTGCGCGTCGGCGAGTCCAACCCCGTGTACGACGCCTGTGCCCGGCCGGTGGAACTCGACGGCGGCACGATCCGTTTGATGGTCACCGGCCCGTTCACCGAGGCCGATCTGGGAGTCGCCTGCTACCACTCCAAGACCGGCGCGGTGGAGCTCTTCCTGAACCATCTGGCGGACGGCGCGGGCGAGTACGTCGTCGTCGACATGACGGCGGGCTCCGACTCGTTCGCGTCCGGCCTCTTCACCCGTTTCGACGTCACGTTCCTCGTCGCCGAGCCGACCCGGAAGGGGGTCTCCGTCTATCGCCAGTACAAGGAGCACGCCCGGGACTTCGGCGTCACCCTCAAAGTCGTCGGCAACAAGGTGCAGGGCCCTGACGACGTCGACTTCCTGCGCTCGGAGGTCGGCGACGACCTCCTGGTCACCGTCGGGCACTCGGACTGGGTGCGCGCCATGGAGAAGGGCCGGCCGCCCCGCTTCGACCTCCTGGAGGAGGCCAACAGCCGCTCCCTGCACGTGCTGCGCGACGCGGCCGACGCCACCTACGAGCTGCGCGACTGGGAGCGCTACACCCGCCAGATGGTCCACTTCCACCTGAAGAACGCGGCCGGCTGGGGCAACGCCCGGACCGGCACGGACCTCGCCGGGCAGGTCGACCCCGGCTTCGTCCTCGGCGAACACCCGCTGGCCACGGCCTGAGCGACCATCCGGCCCCCCGCTCCCGCCGCAGGCCGGGGGAGCCGGGGGCCGGTCCGGTGCGCCGCTAGCGCCGGGCCGCCGGAGCGCCGGGGACGCCCTTCGGGGCCGGAGCGGGGTTCGCGGAGAGGAAGGAGGCCCAGCCCTGCCGGGGAGCCTCGCCGACCTGGAGGTCACGGAGCTTGGCGAGGGTGGCCGGGTCCTGGGCGTCGAGCCAGTCGGCGAGTTGCCGGAAGGACACGCAGCGCACCTCGGCCCGGGTGCAGACCCGCTCGACCACCTCGTCGACCGCACGCATGTAGGTGCCGCCGTTCCAGGACTCGAAGTGGTTGCCGATGATCAGCGGTGCGCGGTTGCCGTCGTAGGCGCGTTGGAAGCCCTGGAGCAGGCCGTCGCGCATCTGGTCGCCCCAGAACTCCTGCTTGTCCGGGTCGCCCTGGGTCTGGGTGCCCGACTGGTTGACCATGAAGTTGTAGTCCATGGTGAGCTGCTCGTAGGAGTGGCCGGGGAAGGGGACGAGCTGCATCGACAGGTCCCACAGCCCCTCCTTCTTCTGCGGCCAGAGCTGGTTGTTGACGCCGCTGGTGTCGTAGCGGAAGCCCAGCTGGTGGGCCGCCTTCATGAAGTTCTCGCGGCCTTCGAGGCAGGGCGTGCGCGCACCGACGAGTTCCTTGTCGTAGTCGAACGGCAGCGCCGACTCCGTCGTCAGGCCCGCGTTCGTCTTCCACGACTTGACGAACGACTTCGCCTGGGCGATCTCGCTCTTCCAGTCCGCGACCGACCACTGGCCGACGCCGCCCTCCTTGCCGCAGAAGTGGCCGTTGAAGTGCGTGCCGATCTCGTTGCCCTCCAGCCACGCGCCGCGCAGCTGCTTCACGGTGTCCTCGATGCCCTGCCGGTCGTTGAAGCCGATCTCCGAGCTGCCGGCCGAGTGCTGCGGCGGGTGGTACAGCTCGCGTTTGCCCTCGGGCAGCATGTAGACGCCGCTCAGGAAGTAGGTCATCGTCGCGTTGTTGGCCTTCGAGACCTTCCGGAAGTGCGAGAACAGCTTCTGGCTGTCCTCTCCGGCGCCGTCCCAGGAGAAGACCACGAACTGCGGCGGCTTCTGGCCGGGCTTCAGGCGTTCGGGCCGGGGCAGGTGCGGCTGCGCCCCGGTGTACGAGGTGGAACCGTCACCGATCAGCCGGACCGCGGCCTTGGGGGCGGCGGGCGCGCCCTCCGCCTTCTTGACCGCGTGCGGGGTCTCGCGGGGCGGGGTGGCGCCGCCGGCGCAGCCGGCGAGCGCCGTGGCGCAGGCCGCGGCGAGTGCTGCACCCGCGGCGATCCTCTGGGTGGCGGCCATCTTCCGCCCTCCTCTTCCTCGGTCGGGCACCCCTGGGTCGGGGCGTCATGGGTGGACGTGCGGCGCTGTGCCGCGGCGCCGCCAAGGTGGCACGAGACCGAGAAGGAATAAGTACGACAAGCCGATCAAATGACCGCTTCACTCCAGAGAGTGATTCAATGCACCATTTGCTCCGCTTTTCCGCACGATGCCTTTACTCGGCATTACGATCCATTTACCGAGCGTTGAAAATCCCGCCGCTGTACGCCGTGACCCACGGCCGCGACCCGCCCCCCGCCTTCCGGACGGGGGATCACCTGTTCCGCGACCGCGCCGCCCCGGAGGAGACGGGAACATGTCTGCCTGCGTCCCCACCCGCGCCGCCGACCCCACTCGGCCCGCACCTGTCCACCCGCCCCACAGCCCCCCGCCGACCCCGCCCCGCCGGTTCCGCGTCGAGGGCGCGGATCTGTCGGCCGCCATCGCGGTCTTCCTGATCGCCCTCCCGCTGTCCCTGGGCATCGCCCTTGCCACGGACGCCCCGCTCCAGGCCGGTCTCGTCGCCGCCGCCGTCGGCGGACTCGTGGCGGGGCGCCTGGGAGGTTCACCTCTTCAGGTCAGCGGCCCCGCCGCGGGCCTCACCGTCGTCACCGCCGAGCTGATCCACCACTACGGCTGGCGGGCGACCTGCGGCATCACCGTGCTCGCCGGAGTGGCCCAACTCGGCCTCGGCTGCCTCCGCGTGGCCCGCACCGCGCTGGCCGTCAGCCCCGCGATCGTGCACGGCATGCTCGCCGGCATCGGCGTCACCATCGCCATGGCCCAGTTGCACATCGTGCTCGGCGGCGTTCCCCAGAGTTCCGTCCTCGACAACCTCCTCGGCCTCCCGGACCAGGTGGCCAACCTGCGGCCCTCCGCGGTGTCGATGAGCGTGCTGACCCTGATCCTGCTGTTCGCCTGGCCACGGCTGCCGGGCCGCTCCGGCCGGCTGCTGCGCAAGGTGCCCGCCGCGCTCGTCGCGGTCGCCGGCGCCACCGCCACCGCCTCGCTCGCCGGCCTGACCCTGCCCCGCGTCGACCTGCCCTCCTGGAGCAGCCACGCGCTCGCCGGACTCCCGGAGGGGCCGGTGCTCGGCGTCGTCGCCGCCGTCCTCACCGTCACGCTGGTGTGCAGCGTGCAGTCGCTGCTCGGTGCCGTCGCGGTCGACAAGCTGGTCGGCTCCCGCCCGCAGCAGCAGGCCCGCGCGGGCCGATCCAACCTCGACAGGGAACTGCTCGGCCAGGGCGCCGCGAACGTCGTCTCGGGCGCCCTCGGCGGGCTGCCGGTGGCGGGCGTGGCCGTCCGCAGCTCCGCGAACGTCCAGGCGGGCGCCGTGAGCCGCAACTCCACGATGCTGCACGGCGCTCTCGTCGTGGTGGCCGCGCTGCTGATGGTCCCGATCCTGGAGCTGATCCCCCTCGCCTCGCTCGCCGCCCTGGTGATGGCCGTCGGCATCCAGATGGTGTCCCTGCACCACATCCGCACGGTCACCCGTCACCGCGAGGTGCTGGTCTACGCCGTCACCACACTCGGCGTCGTGTTCCTCGGCGTCCTCCAGGGCGTGCTGCTCGGCGTCGGCGTGGCCGTCGGCGTCGCCCTGCACCGCCTGACCCGCACCCGCATCACGCACGAGGAGAGGGAGGGCGTGCACCACATCCGCGTGCGCGGCCAGTTGACCTTCCTCGCGGTGCCGCGGCTCAGCCGTGCGCTCCATCTCGTCCCGCGCGGGGCCGACACGGTCGTGGAGCTGGACGGCTCGTTCATGGACCACGCCGCGTACGAGTCGCTGCACGACTGGCAGGGCACGCACAGCGCCCAGGGCGCCACGGTGGAGATCACCGGGCGGGCCGGGACCCGTATCGCGGAGCCGGCGGAGTCCGGGCACTGCCGCTGCCGCCCCTGGACACCCTGGCGGAACCACCACTGCCACGACTCCGCCCCGCCTGCCGTCGCGGTGTCCGCGACCTCCGAGGCGCCGCCCGAGGAGCCCCCGCGGGAAGCGGCCGAACCCCGGCCGAGCGGGCACCAACTGGCCCGCGGGATCAGCACGTTCCAGCGGAACACCGCGCCCCTGATGCGGGAGGAGCTGGCCCGGCTCGCACGGGAGGGGCAGCGGCCCTCGCAGCTGTTCCTCACCTGCGCCGACTCGCGGCTCGTCACGTCGATGATCACCTCCAGCGGTCCGGGTGACCTGTTCGTCGTGCGGAACGTGGGCAACCTCGTGCCACTGCCCGGCGAGGAGTACGGGGACGATTCGGTGGGCGCCGCCATCGAGTACGCCGTGGAGGTGCTCGGCGTGCGGTCCATCACCGTCTGCGGACACTCCGGTTGCGGGGCCATGCAGGCGCTGCTGACGTCGGAGCCCGACGGCGCCCGCACCCCGCTGAAGCGGTGGCTGCGGCACGGACGGCCGAGCGTCGAGCGGACGGCGGACGCGGGGCGTGCGCCGCGGCTGAGCGGGCGGGCGCCCGCCGACGAGGTCGAGCAGCTCTGTCTGACCAACGTGGTCCAGCAGTTGGAGCACCTGCGGGCGCACGACTGCGTCACCCAGGCGCTGCGCGCGGGCACCCTCGAACTGCACGGGATGTACTTCCACGTCGGGGAGGCCCAGGCGTATCTGCTCGACGAGGGTGACGGGGCCGGGCTGTTCGGCCACGTGGGAGCGGTGGACGAGCTGCGTCCCGCGTGACGGGCGGTGGTGCGCGGCCCGGTCGGCGAGGCCGCGCACCACACCGGACCGCCGGCGCCCCCGTCCGCCCTGTCTCCCCCCGCACTCCCCCGTATCCCCTCGGCCTCCCTTCACCGCCCGCCCGTCCCTCTCTCGCCCGCCCCTCTCGCCGAGCCGCCCCGACACGCCCGGCCCGGCATGTCGTTGCGCCGCCGCACGCCCCGTGAACCGGGCTCCGGCGCCGTCCGTGCTTCGGAGTGGGCCCCGGTCACCGGGCCCCCGGGTCGCGTGTGATCTCTTGGGGCGGCCGGGCCGCCTCCCTCGGCGAGCACGGATCGCCGCACCGCGGGACCGGAGCGACGACGGCAATAGGTCTAAACCAATTTGGGGACGACCCTTGTCACCGGGCCCCCCGGTCTGATGAGCTGTGGCCTGGGACACAACGGACACCCTGGGAAAGGGAGATGTCGTGAGCAACGAAAGCCTGGCCAACCTGCTGAAGGAAGAGCGCAGGTTCGCGCCGCCCGCCGACCTGGCGGCACACGCCAATGTCACCGCGGAGGCGTATGAGCAGGCCAAGGCTGACAGGCTCGGCTTCTGGGCCGAGCAGGCCCGCCGGCTGACCTGGGCCACCGAGCCGACCGAGACGCTGGACTGGTCGAACCCGCCGTTCGCGAAGTGGTTCGCCGACGGCGAGCTCAACGTCGCGTACAACTGCGTCGACCGCCATGTCGAGGCCGGGAACGGCGACCGGGTCGCCATCCACTTCGAGGGCGAGCCGGGCGACAGCCGCGCCATCACGTACGCCGAGCTGAAGGACGAGGTCAGCCGCGCGGCGAACGCGCTGACCGAACTGGGCGTGCGCAAGGGCGACCGGGTCGCCGTCTACCTGCCGATGATCCCCGAGGCCGTCGTCGCGATGCTGGCGTGCGCCCGCATCGGCGCCGCGCACTCGGTGGTCTTCGGCGGCTTCTCCGCCGACGCGATCGCCGCCCGCATCCAGGACGCCGACGCCAAGCTGGTCATCACCTCCGACGGCGGCTACCGGCGCGGGAAGCCGTCCGCGCTCAAGCCCGCCGTGGACGACGCGGTCGGCCGGGTCGACGGGGTCGGCACGGTGCTGGTCGTGCGCCGCACGGGCCAGGACGTGGCCTGGACCGAGGGCCGCGACGTGTGGTGGCACGACGTCGTGGGCAGGCAGTCGGCCGAGCACACCCCCGAAGCCTTCGGCGCCGAGCACCCGCTGTTCATCCTCTACACCTCGGGGACGACGGGGAAGCCCAAGGGCATCCTGCACACCTCGGGCGGCTACCTCACCCAGGCCAGCTACACCCACCACGCCGTCTTCGACCTGAAGCCGGAGAGCGACGTGTACTGGTGCACGGCCGACATCGGCTGGGTCACCGGACACTCCTACATCACCTACGGGCCGCTCTCGAACGGCGCGACGCAGGTGATCTACGAGGGCACCCCCGACACCCCGCACCAGGGCCGCTTCTGGGAGATCGTCCAGAAGTACGGCGTGAGCATCCTCTACACGGCGCCCACCGCGATCCGCACGTTCATGAAGTGGGGCGACGACATCCCCGCGAAGTTCGACCTGTCGTCGCTGCGGGTCCTCGGCTCGGTCGGTGAACCGATCAACCCCGAGGCCTGGATGTGGTACCGCAAGAACATCGGCGCCGACCGGACGCCCATCGTCGACACCTGGTGGCAGACCGAGACCGGCGCCATGATGATCTCGCCGCTGCCGGGCGTCACCGAGGCCAAGCCCGGCTCCGCCCAGCGCCCGCTGCCCGGCATCGCGGCCACCGTCGTCGACGACGAGGCGAACGAGGTGCCCGACGGAGGCGGCGGCTACCTGGTGCTCACCGAGCCCTGGCCGTCGATGCTGCGCACCATCTGGGGCGACGACCAGCGGTTCCTCGACACCTACTGGTCGCGCTTCGAGGGCAAGTACTTCGCGGGCGACGGCGCCAAGAAGGACGAGGACGGCGACATCTGGCTCCTCGGCCGGGTCGACGACGTGATGCTGGTCTCCGGACACAACATCTCCACCACCGAGGTCGAGTCCGCTCTGGTGTCCCACCCCTCCGTCGCCGAGGCCGCCGTCGTCGGCGCCGCCGACGAGACGACCGGGCAGGCCATCGTCGCCTTCGTCATCCTGCGCGGCACGGCGTCCGCCGAGGACGAGGGGCTCGTGGCCGAGCTGCGCAACCACGTCGGCACCACCCTCGGGCCGATCGCCAAGCCCAAGCGCGTGCTCCCGGTGGCCGAACTGCCCAAGACCAGGTCCGGCAAGATCATGCGCCGTCTGCTGCGGGACGTCGCCGAGAACCGGGCGGTCGGCGACGTCACCACCCTCGCCGACTCCACGGTGATGGACCTGATCCAGGCGAAGCTACCCGCCGCGCCCAGCGAGGACTGACGCGGGAAGCCTCCCGCACGACCCCCCGAGGGGTGGCGGAACCGCCGGTCACCGGCGTTCCGCCACCCCTCGGCCGCTGTCCGGCACCTCTGGCTCCGGCCTCCGCTCCCCCCCCTGACGGGCGACGCGCAGCGCGGACCCGCGGCGCATTCCCCGCCCCGGCACCCGCGCTCTTCGCACACCTCATCCCATCCGATTTGCCCGTAATCTGAACACTCCGATGCCGACCCGGGCCACACGTTAGGTAAAGTAAGCAAAAAGTCCACGACGCGACAAGATCCATCATGGTGTGCCGGGAAGTCTGGTCGGCGAGTACTCAGTCCTGCCTGCCCGACCGGAGGTCCTCCCCGTGGCCGCGCCCCGCACCACCCCCCGCAAGTTCCTCGGACGGATGTCCCTGCCCGAACGGAACTTCGTCGCGGAGGCCCTGCGCGCCGAGACCGTCGGCGGCGTCCTGCTGCTGATCGCGGCGATCGCCGCCCTCCTCTGGGCGAACACCCCCATCCGGGAGAGCTACGAGACCGTCTCGCACTTCCACTTCGGGCCGAGCGCCCTCGGACTGCACCTGTCCGTGGAGCACTGGGCTGCCGACGGACTGCTCGCGGTCTTCTTCTTCGTCGCCGGAATCGAGCTGAAGCGCGAACTGGTGGCCGGGGACCTGCGCGACCCCAAGGCGGCGCTGCTGCCGGTGGCCGCCGCGATCTGCGGCATGGCCGTCCCCGCCGCCGTCTACCTGGCCACGAACGTCTCCGGCGGCGGCTCCCTCGAAGGCTGGGCCGTCCCCACGGCCACCGACATCGCCTTCGCACTCGCCGTCCTCGCGGTCATCGGCACGTCGCTGCCGTCCGCGCTCCGTGCCTTCCTGCTCACCCTGGCCGTCGTCGACGACCTCTTCGCGATCCTGATCATCGCGGTCTTCTTCACCGAGTCCATCAACTTCCCCGCCCTCGCGGGGGCGATCGTCGGGCTCGGCGTCTTCTGGTTCCTGCTCCGCAAGGGCATACGCGGCTGGTACGTCTACGTCCCGCTCGCCCTCGTCATCTGGGCGCTGATGTACAACAGCGGCATCCACGCCACCATCGCCGGCGTCGCGATGGGCCTGATGCTGCGCTGCCACCGGGTCGAGGGCGAGGAGCACTCCCCCGGCGAGCACATCGAGCACCTGGTGCGCCCGGTCTCGGCGGGCCTCGCGGTTCCGCTGTTCGCCCTGTTCAGCGCGGGCGTCTCCATCTCCGGCGGGGCGATCGGCGAGGTGTTCACCCGCCCCGAGACCCTCGGCGTGGTCCTCGGACTCGTCGTCGGCAAGGCCGTCGGCATCTTCGGCGGCACCTGGCTCACGGCCCGCTTCACCCGGGCCTCGCTCAGCGACGACCTCGAATGGGCGGACGTCGCCGCCGTCTCCACCCTGGCCGGCATCGGCTTCACCGTCTCGCTGCTCATCGGCGAACTCGCCTTCGCCGGCAACCGGTCGCTCACCGACGAGACCAAGGCCGCCGTCCTGATCGGCTCGCTCATCGCGGCCGTCCTCGCCACCGCCCTGCTGAAGATCAGGAACGCCAAGTACCGTGCGATGTGCGAGGCGGAGGACCGCGACGAGGACCGCGACGGCATCCCCGACATCTACGAGCAGGGCAACCCGGCGTACCACCTGCGCATGGCGGAGATCTACGACCGGAAGGCCGCCGAACACCGCAGGCTTGCCGAAGTGGCGGGTGGGGCAGGCGAGGGGAACGACGGTCCGGCATGATCTGACACGACCGTACAAACACATGCAGAAGAGGGAGATCGCGATGAGCGCACCCGACGGCAGCCCGGTCGGCGCCGAACGCAGCATCGGCCAGCTGTTCGCCTCGGCGACGACCGAGATGTCCGCCCTGGTGCACGACGAGATCGCACTGGCGAAGGCGCAGCTCAAGCAGGACGTCAAGCGCGGCGCCGTCAGTGGCGGGGCGTTCTCGGCGGCCGTCGCCGTCCTGATCTTCTCCCTGCCGATGCTCAGCTTCGCCCTCGCCTACGGCATCCGGACCTGGAGCCACTGGAACCTCGCGCTCTGCTTCCTGCTGTCGTTCGCCGCGAACGTACTGGTCGCGGCCGTACTCGCCCTGATCGGCGTGTTCTTCGCGAAGAAGGTGAAGAAGAGTCAGGGCCCGCAGAAGGTGGCCGCCTCCGTGAAGGAGACGGCGGGCGTCCTGCCGAACGCCAAGCCGCACCCCCGGCCCGAGCCGGTCGAGGACGCTGTCAAGGCTGTGGCACGCTCATCCTCATGACGGACCCCGCCACACCTTCGGCCCAACCCGCCTCGGCCGTTCGGATCGACCTGCCCGGCGGACGCGCGGTGACCCATCGGGACGTGGCCGCCAACGGCGCCCGCTTCCACATCGCCGAGGCCGGCGACGGCCCGCTCGTCCTGCTGCTGCACGGCTTCCCGCAGTTCTGGTGGACCTGGCGGCACCAGATCGGTGCGCTCGCCGACGCCGGGTACCGCGCGGTGGCCATGGACCTGCGGGGCGTCGGCGGCAGCGACCGCACCCCGCGCGGCTACGACCCCGCCAACCTCGCGCTCGACATCACCGGAGTCATCCGCTCCCTCGGCGAGCCCGACGCGGCGCTGGTCGGACACGATCTGGGCGGCTACCTCGCCTGGACCGCCGCCGCGATGCGCCCCAAGCTGGTCCGCAGGCTCGCCGTGGCGTCCATGCCGCATCCGCGGCGCTGGCGGTCCGCCATGCTCGCGGACGTCCGGCAGAGCGCGGCGGGCTCCTACATCTGGGGGTTCCAGCGCCCCTGGATCCCCGAGCGCCAACTCGTCGCCGATGAGGGCGCCCTGGTGGGGCGTCTGGTGCGCGAGTGGTCGGGGCCCCGTCAGCCGGACGACGAGACCGTGGACACCTACCGGCGGGCCATGTGCATCCCGTCGACCGCCCACTGCTCCATCGAGCCCTACCGCTGGATGGTGCGGTCCCTGGCGCGCCCGGACGGCATCCAGTTCAACCGGCGGATGAAGCGGCCGGTGCGGGTGCCGACCCTGCACCTGCACGGCTCGCTCGATCCGGTGATGCGCACCCGCAGTGCGGCCGGATCGGGCCAGTACGTCGAGGCGCCCTACCGCTGGCGGCTGTTCGACGGGCTCGGCCACTTCCCGCACGAGGAGGATCCGGTCGCCTTCTCCGCCGAACTGATCAACTGGCTGAAGGACCCGGAACCCGATCGGTGACACCCGGTCAGCCGTCCGAAACCGTTCGGACACGGCCCGTGGCGTCCACCAGGGATGAGCGATGAACACGCGTTCATCGAACAGCCAATTGCCTCGCGCATAGGCCAATTGGGGGCCCCGCGCGAGGTTATGGACCTTGGGGCCCGGGCAGACGTCGGGGTATGGGCTGGACGCACGACTACAGTGACGCAGCACGCAATCGCCGCTCGGCCTCGGGTCTGAGCTCCCATCAGAGGGGCACCCCGCAGCTGACGGGTGCCGATCCTCGCGTGGGGATTCCGCACATCCTGCGCCGCCGCGCCCGCTGGGTGTCGGTGCGCATCCGCCACCCCCGCGGCTGACGTTACGGCGCCCGCGGCCCCGTCAGAGCGCGCAGCTGTCGCTGTCCACCTGCTGGTTGGCCGTCCGCCCCTTGGCGATGTCCTGCCGGATCTCGTCGGCGGTGAGGGCGTAGCCGGTGTCGGCGTCGTCGAGCGACTTCGCGAAGACCACCCCGTAGACCCTGCCCTCCGGGGTCAGCAGCGGGCCGCCGGAGTTGCCCTGCCGGACCGTGGCGTACAGCGAGTAGACGTCGCGGCGCACCGTCTTGCGGTGGTAGATGTCGGGACCGTTGGCCGTGATGCGACCGCGCACCCGGGCCGGCTGGACGTTGTACGAGCCGTTCTGCGGGAAGCCCGCGACGATCGCGCCGTCCCCGCTGCTCGCGTCCTCGGCGCTGAACCGCAGCGCGGGCGCCCGCAGGCCCGGCACGTCGAGTACGGCGATGTCGCGCTCCCAGTCGTACAGGACGACCTTGGCGTCGTACTTCCGGCCCTCTCCGCCTATCTGGACCGTCGGTTCGTCGACTCCGCCGACCACGTGCGCGTTGGTCATCACCCGGCGCGGGCCGAAGACGAAGCCGGTGCCTTCGAGGACCTTGCCGCAGCTCTGCGCCGTGCCCATGACCTTGACGATGGACCGCTGCGAGCGGGCGGCGACGGGGCTGGTGGCGAGCGCCGGGTCGGGCGGCGTGACCTCCTTGATGGGCTCGTTCGCGAAGGGGCTGAAGACCTGCGGAAAGCCGTTCTGCGCGAGGACCGAGGAGAAGTCGGCGAACCAGGTGTCGGCCTGCGCGGGCAGCGCGCGGGACACCCCGAGCAGCACCTTGGAACTGCGGACCTCCTTGCCCAGCGTCGGCAGCGTCGTCCCCGCGAGGGCGGAACCGATCAGCCAGGCCACCAGGAGCATCGCCAGGACGTTCACGAGGGCGCCGCCCGTCGCGTCGAGGGCGCGGGCGGGCGACCAGGTGATGTACCGGCGGAGCTTGTTGCCGAGATGGGTGGTGAGGGCCTGGCCGACGGAGGCGCAGACGATCACGACGATCACCGCGACGACGGCGGCGGTCGTGCTCACCTCGCTGTCCTCGGTCGCCCAGCCCCAGATCACCGGCAGCAGGTAGACGGCGACGAGGCCACCGCCCAGGAAGCCGATCACCGACAGGATGCCGACGACGAAGCCCTGGCGATAGCCCACGATCGCGAACCACACGGCGGCGACCAGCAACAGGATGTCCAGCACGTTCACGGAGGTCACCTTGTCATGCGCGCCAGTCGAGCGGGACCTTCTTCTCCCGGTCCCACGGGCGCTCCCACCCCGCGTAATGCAGGATCTTGTCGATCACTCCGGCCGTGAAACCCCAGACCAGGGCCGATTCGACCAGAAATGCCGGGCCGCGGTGGCCGCTCGGGTGCACGGTGGTCGCACGGTTGGCCGGGTCCGTGAGATCCGCCACGGGGACCGTGAAGACGCGAGCGGTCTCGCCGGGGTCGACGACGCCGACCGGGGTCGGCCGGCGCCACCACCCGAGGACCGGGGTCACCACGAAGTGGCTCACCGGGATGTACAGCTTGGGCAGGACGCCGAAGAGCTGGACGCCGCTCGGGTCCAGGCCGGTCTCCTCCTCCGCCTCCCGCAGGGCGGCGCGCAGCGGGCCCTCGCCCGCCGGGTCGCCGTCCTCGGGGTCGAGCGCGCCGCCGGGGAAGGACGGCTGCCCCGCGTGCGACCTGAGGGTGCCGGCCCGCTCCATGAGCAGCAGCTCGGGGCCGCGGGAGCCCTCGCCGAACAGGATGAGCACGGCGGACTGGCGGCCCGCGCCGTTCGCCGGCGGCAGGAAGCGGCTCAGCTGGAGCGGCTCCACCGTCTCCGCGGCGCGCGCCACCGGGTCCAGCCACGCGGGCAGCCCGTCCTTGGAGAGGTCCACCTGTCCGCCCTGCGTGCCGCTCGCGTCCCGTGTGTTGCCCGTGCGTGTCATCGCCACCCCCGTTCTGCTGTTCCCAACGCCCGCCGGGGCCGTGTTCGTTCCGTCATCCGGCGCCCAGTGGGGGCGCGGGGATGCCGCCCGCGTCCAGGTAGGACTGCGGGGGATCGAGCCGCTGGCCGGGGAAGCCGCCCTTCTCGTACTTCAGGAGCTTTCGTGCCTTCTCCGGATCGGTCTCGCCCTCCCCGTACGCCGGGCAGAGCGGCGCGATCGGGCAGGCTCCGCAGGCCGGCTTGCGGGCGTGACAGATGCGGCGGCCGTGGAAGATCACGTGATGCGACAGCATCGTCCACTCGCTCTTGGGGAAGAGCGAGCCGACGGCGGCCTCGATCTTGTCCGGATCGGTCTGCTCGGTCCACTTCCAGCGCCGCACCAGCCGCTGGAAGTGGGTGTCCACGGTGATGCCGGGGCGTCCGAACGCGTTGCCGAGCACCACGAACGCGGTCTTGCGGCCCACACCGGGCAGTTTGACGAGGTCCTCCAGCCGGCCGGGCACCTCTCCGCCGAAGTCGTCCCGCAGGGCTCTGGAGAGCCCTATGACGGACTTGGTCTTGGCGCGGAAGAACCCGGTGGGGCGCAGGATCTCCTCGACGGCCTCCGGGTCCGCCTCCGCCAGGTCCTCCGGGGTCGGGTACCGGGCGAAGAGCGCCGGGGTCGTCTGGTTCACCCGGAGGTCGGTGGTCTGCGCGGACAGCACCGTGGCCACGATCAACTGGAAGGGGTTGCGGAAGTCCAGCTCCGGGTGGGCGTACGGATACACCTCGGCGAGTTCGCGGTTGATGCGGCGGGCCCGGCGGACGAGCGCGGTGTGCGACTCGTTCCGCGGCGGCGACGCGGCAGCCGAGCGCGCGGGGCGGCTCCCTCCGGCGGCGGCCCGCGCGGGAGCCGCCGTCCCGGCCGCGGACTTCGCGGGCGCCTTCCCAGCGGTGGTCTTCGAGGGCACCTTCGTAGCGGCCGCCTTCTTCGCGGGCGCCTTCTTCTTCGCGGTGGTCTTCGCGGGCGCCTTCACAGCGGGCGCCTTCCTCGCGGCGGCTGCCGCCGACGGCCTGCCGGCCGCGGCCTTGGCGGACGTCACCTTCTTGGCGGGCTTCCGGGCCGGCGCCGGCTTCGCCGCTTTTGTCGGCTCCTTGGTTCCACCGGGGCCCTGTTCGCCCACGGCGGAATCACGACGTACAACCATCCGCCCAGCCCCCTTGGCCTGTGCTCTCACCGGCGATTTGGACACCCGGCCAGCCTAGAGCCCGGCACCGACATCCGCCCCGGACCCCGAAGATCGGCCCCCAATTGGCCCCCTGCCGCACTCGCCGACACGCCCGTGCGGCAGACTTGTGACTGATCACACTGTTTGGACGGTCCGGCAAGATGGGGAACACGGTCCCCTGGTACCAAGGGGGAGCAAGATCCCCTGAGCAGGTCGACAAGGAGAGAACTCGTGGACGACGTTCTGCGGCGCGCCCCGCTCTTCGCGGCGCTCGATGACGAGCAGGCCGCGGAGCTCCGCGCCTCCATGAGTGAGGTGACGCTCGCTCGCGGCGATGCTCTCTTCCATGAGGGGGACCCCGGAGACCGCCTCTACGTGGTCACCGAGGGCAAGGTGAAGCTGCACCGCACCTCCCCCGACGGACGCGAGAACATGCTGGCCGTCCTCGGCCCCGGCGAGTTGATCGGCGAGCTGTCGCTGTTCGACCCGGGCCCCCGCACGGCCACCGCCAGCGCCCTCACCGAGGTCAAGCTGCTCGGTCTCGGGCACGGCGACCTCCAGCCCTGGCTGAACGCCCGGCCCGAGGTGGCCGCCGCCCTGCTGCGCGCCGTCGCCCGGCGCCTGCGCAAGACCAACGACCAGATGTCCGACCTGGTCTTCTCCGACGTGCCGGGCCGCGTCGCCCGCGCCCTGCTCGACCTCTCGCGCCGCTTCGGCGTGCAGTCGGAGGAGGGCATCCACGTCGTGCACGACCTCACCCAGGAGGAGTTGGCCCAGCTGGTCGGCGCCTCCCGGGAGACCGTCAACAAGGCGCTGGCCGACTTCGCGGGGCGCGGCTGGCTCCGTCTGGAGGCCCGCGCGGTGATCCTGCTCGACGTGGAGCGGCTCGCCAAGCGCTCGCGCTGACCCGTTCGGCCGTACGGCGGCGGGGTTCTGCTTCTCCCTCGGGGAAGCCGGCCCCGCCGCCGTCGCCGTTGGGGGCCGGTGCGGGTCTCGTCGTCACGGCTCTGCCCGCCATCGCCGCCCCGTGAGCGCACCGCAGCCGCACAGGGCCGTACGGCTAGGGCCTCGGCACTAGATGAGCCCGTGCTCGCGCAGGTACTCCATCTGGGCCCGGACCGAGAGTTCGGCGGCCGGCCACAGGGAGCGGTCCACGTCGGCGTACACGTGGGCGACGACTTCGCCGGGCGAGCGGTGGCCGTCCTCGACCGCCGTCTCCACCTGCGCGAGCCGGTGGGCGCGGTGGGCGAGGTAGAACTCGACGGCGCCCTGGGCGTCCTCCAGCACCGGGCCGTGGCCGGGCAGCACGGTGTGCACGCCGTCGTCGACCGTCAGGGACCGCAGTCTGCGCAGCGAGTCCAGATAGTCGCCCAGGCGGCCGTCGGGGTGGGCCACCACGGTCGTACCGCGCCCGAGGACGGTGTCACCGGTCAGGACGGCGCGGTCGGCCGGGAGATGGAAACACAGCGAGTCCCCGGTGTGCCCGGGGGTGGCGACGACGCCGAGTTCCAGCCCGCCCACGGCGACGACGTCTCCCGGAGCGAGCCCCTCGTCCCCGAGGCGCAGCGCAGGATCCAGCGCCCGCACCGTCGTGCCGGTCAGCTCCGCGAACCGTCCGGCGCCCTCGGAGTGGTCGGGGTGGCCGTGCGTCAGAAGCGTCAGGGCGACGCGCTTGCCGGCCCTCTCGGCGGTGTCCACCACGTTCCGCAGATGGGCCTCGTCCAGGGGCCCGGGGTCGATGACCACCGCGAGCGCGGAGTCCGGCTCGGACACGATCCAGGTGTTCGTGCCGTCCAGGGTCATGGCCGAGGCGTTGGGGGCGAGGACGTTCACCGCGCGCTCGGTGGCACGGCCCGAGAGGACGCCGCCTCGGGGCTGTCCCGGCAGGGTGGCCGCGTCGGTCATGCGGTGCCTCCGCCCGTCGGGACGTGCCGGGTGAACTCCTCGTGTCCGGGCCAGGAGAGGACGACCTCGCCGCCCTCCAGGCGGGCGCGGGCCAGGACGGGGCTCATGTCGCGGGCCGGCGCCGCGGCGAGCGCGTCGGCGGCGCTCGGGTGGTCCGCGACGCTCCGCAGGGTCGCGATGGTGGGCGGCATCATCAGCAGCTCGCCCCGGTCGTAGCCCGCGGCCGCATCGGCCGGGCGGATCCACACGGTCCGGTCGGCCTCGGTGGAGGCGTTGCGAGTGCGCTGGCCCTCCGGGAGGACGGCCACGAAGAACCACGTGTCGTAGCGGCGGGACTCGAACTCGGGGGTGATCCAGCGCGCCCAGGCTCCGAGCAGGTCCGAGCGCAGCACGAGGCCCCTGCGGGTCAGGAACTCGGCGAAGGACAGTTCCCTGGCCACCAGAGAGGCCCGGTCGGCCTCCCAGTCGTCACCGGTCGTGTCGCCGACCACGGAGTCCGGGCCGGGGCCGGCGAGCAGCACGCCCGCCTCCTCGTAGGTCTCCCGGACGGCCGCGCAGACGATGGCCTGGGCCGCCCGCTCGTCCACACCCAGGCGCCGCGCCCACCACGCGCGCGGGGGGCCCGCCCAGCGGATCTGCCGCTCGTCGTCGCGGGGGTCCACACCACCGCCCGGATACGCGTACGCGCCTCCGGCGAAGGCCATGGAGGCGCGTCGGCGCAGCATGTGCACCACGGGGCCGGCCTGGCCGTCCTTGACCAGGATCACGGTGGCCGCGCGCCGGGGCGCGACCGGCGTCAGCGTGCCCTCGGCGAGAGCCCTGATCCGCTCCGGCCACTCCGCAGGAAACCACTGCCCATTCCCCATGGCCGGAGGCTATCCCGAGCCGGGCGAATGTTCGAGACCCCACCGCCCCACCAGCCCCTTCCGCTCCGCACGGCGCCGCCCGGCGGCGTCGCCCCGAAGCCGCCGCGCGACCGCCACGGGGCGGCCCGGAGAGGGCCTCCGCGGCCGGCGGCCCCTCCCGCGGAGGGAGG
This sequence comes from Streptomyces sp. NPDC048566, assembly GCF_043199735.1. NCBI lineage: Bacteria > Bacillati > Actinomycetota > Actinomycetes > Kitasatosporales > Streptomycetaceae > Streptomyces > Streptomyces sp. NPDC048566. The sequence continues at coordinate 29,621 of NZ_JBICWL010000015.1, read as the reverse complement.
GCGGCGCGGCTACGCGTGCGTGAGCTCCACCTGGATCTCGACCTCGACGGGCGCGTCCAGCGGCAGCACGGCCACCCCGACGGCGCTCCGGGCGTGCACGCCCTTGTCGCCGAGCACCTCGCCCAGCAGCTCGCTCGCGCCGTTCAGCACGCCCGGCTGCCCGGTGAAGTCCGCGGCCGAGGCGACGAAGCCCACGACCTTCACCACCCGGGCGACGCGGTCCAGATCGCCCGCGACCGACTTCACGGCGGCCAGCGCGTTCAGCGCGCACGTCCGGGCCAGGTCCTTGGCCTCCTCGGCGGTGACCTCGGCGCCCACCTTCCCGGTGACCGGAAGCTTCCCGTCGACCATCGGCAGCTGGCCGGCGGTGTACACGTACACGCCCGACTGCACCGCCGGCTGGTACGCGGCCAGCGGCGGGACCACGCTCGGCAGCGTCAGCCCGAGCTCGGCGAGCCTCGCCTCGACGGCCCCGCTCACGCGGACTTCTCGCGCTTCAGGTAGGCCACCAGCTGCTCGGGGTTGTTCGGGCCGGGCACCACCTGGACGAGTTCCCAGCCGTCCTCGCCCCAGGTGTCCAGAATCTGCTTCGTGGCATGGACGAGCAGAGGCACGGTTGCGTATTCCCACTTGGTCATGGGGCCGACTGTATCCGCTGCCGGGAACCGCCTCCCGCCCCCGTCACCCCGCCCAGGTCACCGCCCGTCCGCGCCCCGCCCCGGCCGGGCCCTCCCCGCCCCCGCGCCCGGCGGACCGCCGCCCGGCCGCAGGACCGGCCCCGGTGGGCCGGCGTCCGAGGCGTCCCGGCGGACCCGCCACATCCGGCCACACCCGGCCCCGGCACCCCCGTCCTTCGCGCAGCTTGTCCACAGCCTCCTGCGTACTCCGGGCGCGGACTGGTTAGGCTCGAATACGTGAGCAGGCTCCAGGTCGTCAGCGGCAAGGGCGGTACCGGCAAGACCACGGTGGCCGCAGCACTAGCGCTCGCCCTCGCGACGGAGGGCAAGCGCACCCTCGTCGTGGAGGTCGAGGGCAGACAGGGCATCGCACAGCTCTTCGAGACGGAGGCGCTGCCCTACGAGGAGCGGAAGATCGCCGTCGCTCCGGGCGGCGGGGAGGTGTACGCCCTCGCCATCGACGCGGAACTGGCGCTGCTGGACTACCTCCAGATGTTCTACAAACTGGGCGGTGCCGGCCGGGCCCTGAGGAAACTCGGCGCGATCGACTTCGCGACCACCATCGCGCCCGGCGTACGCGACGTCCTGCTCACCGGCAAGGCGTGCGAAGCGGTCCGGCGCAAGGAGAAGAACGGCCGTTTCACCTACGACTACGTGGTGATGGACGCGCCCCCCACGGGCCGCATCACCCGCTTCCTGAACGTGAACGACGAGGTCGCCGGTCTCGCGAAGATCGGACCGATACACCATCAGGCCCAGGCCGTCATGCGGGTCCTCAAGTCGCCGGAGACGGCGGTCCACCTCGTGACGCTGCTGGAGGAGATGCCCGTCCAGGAGACCGCGGACGGGATCGCCGAGCTGCGCGCCGCGCAACTCCCCGTCGGCCGGATCGTCATGAACATGGTCCGTCCGTCGCTCCTCGACGGCACCGGGCTCGCCCGTGTGGGCGCCGCTCCGCGGACGGCGATCGCCAAGTCGCTGTCGTCGGCCGGCCTCGGCGGCGCCCGCCGCGGCGGTCTCGCCGAGCGGCTGGTGGACCCGCTGCTCCAGCAGGCGGCGGAGTACGCCGAGCGGCACGCCCTGGAGACCGAGCAGCGGAGCGTCCTTGCCGAACAGGGGCTGCCGCTGCACGAACTCCCCCTGCTCGCCGACGGCATGGACCTGGCCGGCCTGTACGAACTGGCGAAACTGCTGCGGAAGCAAGGGATGTCATGAGTCTGGAGCCCGCTCAGGCCCTCGACCTCGACCCGCTGCTCGACGACCCGAAGACCCGGATCGTGGTGTGCTGCGGCTCGGGCGGCGTCGGCAAGACCACGACGGCCGCGGCTCTCGGGCTGCGTGCCGCGGAGCGCGGCCGGAAGGTGGTCGTGCTCACCATCGACCCCGCGCGCCGGCTGGCGCAGTCGATGGGCATCGACTCCCTCGACAACACCCCCCGGCGCGTGAAGGGCGTCGAGGGCACCGGGGAACTGCACGCGATGATGCTCGACATGAAGCGGACGTTCGACGAGGTCGTCGAGGCGCACGCCGACGGCGAGCGGGCCGCGGCGATCCTCAACAACCCCTTCTACCAGTCGCTCTCGGCGGGCTTCGCGGGCACGCAGGAGTACATGGCCATGGAGAAGCTGGGGCAGTTGCGGGCACGCGACGAGTGGGACCTGATCGTCGTCGACACACCGCCCTCCCGCTCGGCCCTGGACTTCCTGGACGCCCCGAAGCGGCTCGGCTCCTTCCTCGACGGGCGGCTGATCCGGCTGCTGACGGCGCCGGCCAAGCTGGGCGGACGCGCCGGCATGAAGTTCCTGAACGTCGGGATGTCGATGATGACCGGCACGCTGGGCAAGGTCCTCGGCGGCCAGCTCCTCAAGGACGTGCAGACGTTCGTGTCGGCCATGGACACCACCTTCGGCGGCTTCCGCACCCGCGCGGACGCCACGTACAAGCTCCTCCAGGCTCCCGGCACGGCCTTCCTCGTGGTGGCCGCCCCGGAACGGGACGCGCTGCGCGAGGCGGCGTACTTCGTCGAGCGGCTGGCGGCCGACGACATGCCGTTCGCGGGCCTGGTGCTCAACAGGGTGCACGGCAGCGGGGCGGCCGGGCTGTCCGCGGAGCGGGCCCTGTCCGCCGCCGAGGAACTCGACGGCGGCGACCCGGAGGGCGAGCCGGACACCGCCGCGGAAAATCTTGACACCGCCTGCATTGTCGATCAGGGGGACGGGAAAGCTGGTCTTCGTAACTCTCCCGACATGTACGGCAGTTCAAAGACAACGGATTCCGCGACACCGGCTCCTGACGAAGGCTCCCCCGACGCCCCGCCCAGGACGGCCGTCACGGACACCACCCCCGGCACCGACGGGACCGCCGTCCCGCTCCCCGAGCCCACCGTGGACCAGCCCACCGTGGACCAGCTCACCGCGGGCCTGCTGCGGCTGCACGCCGAGCGCATGCAGCTGCTCTCCCGCGAGCAGCGCACGCGCGACCGGTTCGCCGCGCGCCACCCCGAGGTGGCGGTGGCGGAGGTGGCGGCGCTGCCCGGCGACGTACACGATCTGGCGGGGCTGCGGGACATCGGGAACCGGCTCGCGGCCCATCGGCCGGAGCTGCCCGAGAGCTGACCGGGCGGCTTTCACGACGGCCCGCCCGCGTCGGCGGGCCCGCGACCGGCCGCACGGGCAGGCCCTCGGCTCCGCCACCGGCCACCGGCACCGCGTCGGCCACCGGCGGGCGCGCACGCCCCTACGGAGCGAGCAGCGGCCTCGGCCCACAGCGCGACGACGCGCATCCGGTGTCCCGCCCGCACGCGGCCGGGCCCGGAAAGGCCGGTCCGCACGGGCCCTCACGGGGCGTGCGTGGGCGCGGAATCCCCCGGGACGACGGAGGGCGCGCGAACGACGCTCGGAGGTCGCGGAAGGCGCAGGGCACGGCGGCGACCGCCTCCGGTGTCGCCGCAGCCTCCCCGCGGGAGCGTCACGACGGCGTCCCCGCCCGGACTCGCACCGGGGCACCGCGCCTCGGGACGGTCCGCCCCGGACGGATGCGCCGCGGAGCCGCACCCCGCGGGACGACCGGGCCGCCTGTCAGCCGACGGCCGCGTAGCGCTCGTACACCTCTTCCTCGTCCAGGGGGAGCAGGCCCGCGCCGCGCTCGTACTCGATGCGTGCGGTCTCCAGCAGATGACGCCACGACGTGACCGTCGGACGGCGGCGCAGCAACGCGCGGCGCTCCCGCTCGGTCATGCCACCCCACACGCCGAATTCGACGCGGTTGTCGAGCGCATCGGCGAGGCACTCCGTGCGCACCGGACATCCGGTGCACACTGCCTTGGCCCTGTTCTGCGCTGCTCCTTGAACGAACAGTTCATCCGGATCGGTAGTGCGGCAGGCCGCCTGCGCACTCCAGTCGGTAACCCAGCCCATGCCGGCGCCGTCCTCTCCCGAATCGAGGCTCCCCCACGGCGGCAGCGGCATATTCACCGCCGCCAGTTGAGGACGTTACGGAAGGCGGGCACAGCGCAACACCCCCTTCGGGCCCAATCTTGAATGGCCCGAACGGACTATGCGTAAGCGGCAGATCACCCGGGGGAGTGAGCTGAGGGCATACAAGATGATCCCGGCAAACCAGGACAGTTCAGTTGAGCCACAACGGACGCCAGGTGACACACAAGGCTGATTCGGACACGCCCTCCACAGAAATCGCGGAACCTCCGGAACGATTCGGGGTCGCCGGACGTATTGATACGTAGCCGCACTGCTGTGACAGTTGAGAGCAGCTTAGGCCAAGGCATATACGCGTGTCCGGCGAATGAGAACGTAGGCTGCCCTCATGCCAAAGAAGCGATCGGGCGGTGGTCTGTCCCCTACGCAGCAGGCCGCCAAGTTCCTCGGTGTCAGCGTGCTCGCGGGTGCCGTCATGGCCGGAATCGCACTGCCCGCCGCGGGCGCCTTCGGCCTCGCGGCCAAGGGCTCGGTCCAGGGGTTCGACGACATTCCGGACAATCTGAAGAGTCCGGCGCTGAGCCAGCGGACCACGATCCTGGACAGCAAGGGCGGGCAGATCGCGACGGTCTACTCGCGCGACCGCACGGTGGTCGACCTCAAGGACATCTCGCCCTACATGCAGAAGGCGATCGTCGCGATCGAGGACTCGCGCTTCTACCAGCACGGCGCGGTGGACCTGAAGGGCATCCTGCGCGCGGTCAACCAGAACGCGCAGAACGGCGGGGTGGCCCAGGGCGCCTCCACGCTGACCCAGCAGCTGGTGAAGAACTACTTCGTGGAGGAGGCCGGCGACGACCCGACGAAGGTCGCGCAGGCCACCCAGCAGACCATCGGCCGCAAGATCCGCGAGCTGAAGTACGCCATCCAGCTGGAAGAGAAGCTGGGCAAGAAGAAGATCCTCGAGAACTACCTGAACATCACGTTCTTCGGGGAGCAGGCCTACGGCATCGAGGCCGCGTCCCAGCGCTACTTCTCCAAGCACGCCAAGGACCTGAACCTCCAGGAGTCGGCGCTGCTCGCGGGCATCGTCCAGTCGCCGAGCCGGTACGACCCGGTGAACGACGAGGAGGAGGCCACCAAGCGCCGCAACACCGTGCTGCAGCGCATGGCCGAGGTGCACGACATCTCCCGGCAGGAGGCCGAGACCGCCAAGGCGGCCAAGCTCGGACTGCACGTGAGCCGGCCGAAGAACGGCTGCATCACCGCGGTCGCCGGCGCCAGCTTCTTCTGCAAGTACGTGGAGAACGTCTTCAAGAGCGACCCGGTCTTCGGCAAGACTCGGGCGGCCCGCGTCAAGGTCTGGGACCAGGGCGGCCTGACGATCCGGACGACGCTGGACCCGCAGTCGCAGGAAGCGATCCAGACGTCGATAAAGGATCACGTCAACAAGTCCGACAAGGTCGCCGCCGCCGGCACCCTGGTGGAGCCCGGCACCGGCAAGATCCTCGGCATGGGCCAGTCGAAGCCGTACGGCTACGGGAAGAACGAGACCGAGTACAACTACTCGGTCAACTACGGCATGGGCGGCTCGAACTACGGCTTCCCGACCGGTTCGACCTTCAAGCCGTTCGTGGCCGCCGCGGCGCTGGAGCAGGGCAAGCCGGCGACGCAGGAGTACTCGTCGCCGAACAAGATGCCGTACCCCAGCCCGGTGCAGACCTGCGGCGGCAAGGCGTGGACGAACCAGGCGAACGAGGTCGTCCCGAACGAGAGCGCCTCCGAGGTCGGCCCGTACCGGCTGAAGGAGGCCATGGCGAAGTCGGTCAACACCTACTTCGTGCAGATGATCTCCGACATCGGCCTGTGCCCCGTGATGAAGCAGATCGACAAGCTCGGCGTCGTCCAGGGCAACGGCGACAAGCTCCCCCAGGTGCCCTCCATCGCCCTGGGCGCCAAGGGCATCTCGCCGCTCACCATGGCCACCGCGTACGCCGCCTTCGCGTCCCGCGGCATGTACTGCACGCCGATCGCCATCGAGTCGATCACCCAGCAGGTCGGTGACCACGAGAAGTCCCTCGACGTGCCCAAGTCGACGTGCTCCAGGGCCATGTCGGAGAAGACCGCGGACACGGTCAGCACCCTGCTGAGCGGCGTGATCGACTCCGGTACGGGCCAGCAGGCGGGTCTCACCGACCGCGACAACGCGGGCAAGACGGGTACCACCGACGAGCGCAAGAACGCCTGGTTCGTCGGCTACACGCCGAACCTCTCGGGCGCCGTCTGGGTCGGCAGCGCCTCCCAGCGGGTCCACATGGTGGGCATCTCGATCGGCGGCGTCTACCACGCCAAGGTGTACGGCGGCGAGGTCCCCGGCCCGATCTGGCGCGACCTCATGACGGGCGCCCTCGCCGGCAAGGACGCCCCTTCCTTCAACAAGGTCGACATCCCCGACCCCGGCAAGGACAAGCGCCGCGACAAGGGCCGCGACGACGGCAACAACGGCGATCGGAACGGCAACCAGGGCGGGGCCACCGGCGGCGGCGCGACGCTCGGCAACACCATCAGCGGCCAGGGCGGCGACGGCGGCGTGGTGACCCCGAACCCCACCTTCTCGATCCCGGAGGGCTTCATCCAGGGCAACGGCAACGGCGGCCGGGGCAACGGAGACGGCGGCCAACGCTAACCCACCCCACCCGCGCCCGAGACCGCCCCTGCCGGGGAGGGACCTCGGGCGCGGCTGCCGCTGCCGCTGCCGCTGCCGCTGCCGCTGCCGCTGCCGCTGCCGCTGCCGCAAGGAATACGGGAGCGGTCGCGGTGCCGGACAGCCGTACCCGTGTGCAGGCAGCCCGGGCCGGCTGCCGCGGGCCGGCATGCCCGGAGCCGGTTCAGCGGCGTCGCAGGCCGACGTGCCCGGCGCCGATCAGCGGCGGCCGTCGTGCCCGGCGCCGGTTCAGCCGGCGAGCAGCTGCTTCACGACGGCGGCGACCCGGCCGCCCTCGGCCTGACCGGCCACCTTCGGGTTCACGATCTTCATGACCTGACCCATGGCCCGCGGCCCCTCGGCACCGGCGGCCTTCGCCTCCTCGACGGCCTGGGCGACGATCTGCCGGAGCTCGTCGTCGGACAGCTGCTGCGGCAGGTAGGCGGCGAGCACCTCGCCCTCCGCCTTCTCCCGCTCGGCCGACTCGGTGCGCCCGCCCTGGGCGAAGGCCTCGGCCGCCTCACGGCGCTTCTTCGCCTCGCGCGTGATCACCTTCTGCACCTCGTCGTCGGAGAGCTCGCGCTTCGTCTTGCCCGAGACCTCCTCCTTGGTGATCGCGGACAGGGTGAGCCGGAGCGTCGAGGAGCGGAGCTCGTCGCGCCCCTTGATCGCGGCGTTGAGGTCTTCCTGCAACTTCGACTTGAGCGTGGTCATGCCGCCAAGTGTCGCAGGTGCGACGAGGTGACCGCCCGTCGATTTCCCGGCGCGCCCGACGGCCGGGGCGGACGCCGACCCGACTCCGGCCACGCGGCGAACGGGCGGCGATCGAGCGGCACGGACCGGCGGACGGGCGCACGGGACCCGGGCGGGCTCCCCCGGGGAGGGGTTGTCCACAGGCGAGCACGCGGACTTGGCGGGGTCTGACACGATGGACGCATGCGCGCGCTATACGGAGTACCCCTGGGAATCACGGCGGTGGGTGCCGCCGGTCTGCTGTACTCGGCGGGGATCGAGGCCCGTTCGTTCCGCCTGCGGCGGGTGACGGTCCCGGTCCTGCCGCCGGGCATGCGCCCCCTGCGCGTGCTCCAGGTCTCCGACATCCACATGGTGAGCGGGCAGCGCAAGAAGCAGCGGTGGCTGCGCTCCCTGGCCGGGCTGCGGCCCGACTTCGTGATCAACACCGGGGACAACCTGTCGGACACCGAGGGCGTCCCCGAGGTGCTGGACGCGCTGGGCCCCCTGATGGAGTTCCCCGGGGCTTACGTCTTCGGTTCGAACGACTACTACGGCCCCCGACTCCGCAACCCCGCCCGGTACTTGTTCGAGAAGGCCCAGGGCCGCCACGGGCTGAACGGCAACAAGCCGGTCGTCGGCGCCGTCCACAACCCGTGGGAGGACCTGCGGGACGGCTTCGACACCGCGGGCTGGCTCAACCTGACGAACACCCGGGGGACGCTGAAGATCGAGGGTTCGGAGATAGAGCTGACGGGACTCGACGACCCGCACATCAAGCGCGACCGGTACGCGCGCGTGGCCGGCGGCCCGTCCGCGTCCGCCGACTTCTCGATGGGCGTCGTGCACGCTCCGTACCTGCGCACCCTCGACGCGTTCACCGCCGACGGCTACCCCCTGGTGCTGGCGGGCCACACGCACGGCGGCCAGCTCTGTCTCCCCTTCTACGGCGCGTTCGTCACCAACTGCGACCTGGACACGGACCGGGTCAAGGGCCTCTCCACCCACACCGCCGAGGGCCGCAGCTCCTACCTGCACGTCTCGGCGGGCTGCGGCACGAACCGCTACACCCCGGTCCGCTTCGCCTGCCCGCCGGAGGCGTCACTGCTGACACTGGTCGAGCGCGAGCAGTAGCCCCGAGGACACCAGGAGGAGGGGCGGACGGGGGCCGGGGCGGGTGCGGGTGCGGGGCGCGCCGTGTCCGGAGACCAGGGGCGGGGCGTGCCCTAGGACCGACCGGTTCGATCGGCCGGGCCGGAGGCCGTCGAGCCACCGAGTCGGGGCGCGCGAGGCGACCCGGCCGGCGGGACCGGCGGGCGGGCTGCGCCGCACGACCCACTGGGCTGGTCGGGGCCTGGACCCCGGAGACCGAGGCAGCCCGGGTGGGCAGCCCCGGGGGCCACGGGCAGGGTCTCCGTGCGGCCGAGCCTGACGGGGCGGCGGGTCAGGGGTGAGGCTCGCCGGATGGACTCCATGGCGCCGCCGTGCCGGGGAGCACAACGGCAGGAGCCGGAGGAGCCGGAGGGCTCCGCCAAGGTCGTGTGGATGCAGGGTCCCGCCTCCGCCCCGCCCGTGTCGCGCCACCCACTCACCGCATCCCATATCGCCCGATTCGCCCACCCCGCTTAGCGTGGGGCCATGATCACCCCCATGCCTCGGGACATACCCGATCTCCCCGCGATACCGGGTATCTCGCCGCCGACGGTCTCCTTCGTGCCGGCGACGGCGGTCGTCACCCCCACCCGTCGGCCTCTCACGGCGATCTTCCGTGTCCTCGTGGCCCTCGCGGCCCTGCTGGGTGTGGCCATCGACCTGAAGCTGGGCAGCCCTGCGCGCGTGCTCAGCTACTTCACGATTCAGACCAACCTGCTGGTCGCAGCGGTCTTCGCGGCGTCGGCCCGCCGGGCCTGGTCGGCCCGGCGCCCCCTGCCCGGGGCGCTGACGGGCGGGACGCTGATCTACATCTCGATCACGGGCCTCGTGTACCACCTGCTCCTGGCGAACGAACCCAGCCCGTTCTCCATGACCGGAGGCGTCGACACCCTCCCCGGCTGGCACGCGGTGGCCAACCACCTGCTCCACACGGTGACACCGATCGCCGTCCTGATCGACTGGCTGCTCCTCACACGGCCGGCCCCGCTGGCGCTCCGCAACGCCGTGACCTGGCTGCTCTACCCCCTCGCCTACCTGGTGTTCTGCCTGGTCCGAGGCGCGGCGATGACGCCGGGCAGCCCGGCGCGCTACCTCTACCCATTCGTGGACGTAGATCGTCACGGATACCCCGGCGTCCTCGGCAACACCGCCATCCTCGGGGTGGCCTTCTACGCGCTGGCCCTGCTCGTCATCGTCGTCGACCACGTCCGCCCGGATCCCGTCCGACGCCGCGTACGAAGCCTCGAAAACCGGATTTCGTCTCCGGGCAGCAGTGGGCTAAAGTAAACGACGTCGCCGCGAGAGCAGCGACGATCGGGGTGTAGCGCAGCTTGGCAGCGCGCTTCGTTCGGGACGAAGAGGTCGTGGGTTCAAATCCCGCCACCCCGACAGCTGAGTAGCAGTTCAGAGGGCCCTTACCGGATCGGTAAGGGCCCTCTGGCGTTGCTGCGTGTCTAACTGCGTGACTATCGATTCCTGAGTGCCGACAGCCCTCGTCAGTCGGTGCCGAAGATGCCGTCCATGGCCACGGCACCGGTCTGGATCACGGGCCGGATCTGCTTCCGGTAGACCTCCTCAGTGACGGCCGTACCGGAGTGCCCGACGAGCCGGGAGATCTCCTCCAGGGGGACGCCGCGGTCGGAGAGCAGCGACACGAAGCTGTGCCGGAGCTCTCGGGGCGTCCACTCATCCGCGTTGATCCCCTCGATGCCCCTGAGCGCCTGGCGGAAGGCGCGGCGGACGTTGGCGGCGTCGAGCGGCTTGCCGAGGGCCGAAGAGAAGACGAGCCCGTGTTCCTCCCATTCCTCGTCGGCGGCGAGCCGGTCCCAGCCCTGATCCTCGAACTGCCGCCAGAGAGCATCGACGCAGCGCGCCGGCAGGGCGAGCGTGCGCCGGGACTTCCGGGTCTTGGTGTCCCCGCTCCGCCGGACCGAACGCCACACCGCGATGTGCGGAGGCTGCGGCGGTTCGAAGTCCGGCCGCCCCTTGAGGAAGACGTGGTCCCAGGTGAGGGCCCGCAGCTCCTCGGTCCTGGCCCCGGTCAGCAGGGCCAGGACGATGTACGCGTACATCGTCGTTCCCTCGGCCTCCTTCAGCACCGCCTCAGCCTGAGCAAAGGTGAGCGCCTTGGACGGACGCCCCGCCTGCCCCTGCGGCACCGAGCACAGCTCGACGACGTTGCGCTTCACCTTGTCCCGCGCCATGGCCCGCTTCACGGCGCGGTTCAGGCACGAGTGAAGCGACTGGAGGGTGCGGGTGCTGAGGGTCTTGGCCTTGGTGGAGAGCCAGCGGTCCACGTCCTCCGCGCTGAGGTCGCGGAGCTTACGGGCGCCGAGCGACGGAATGACATGTCTCTCGCTCAGGAGCGTCACCGTCTCGACCGTGCTGGGGTCGAGGCCGGCCAGGCCGTACGTCAGCCAATCCGTCACCGCATCCTTGACCGTGTAGTTGGTCGGCGCGATGGCGAGGCCGTCCTCGTGGTCCCGCAACACCTCCTTGAGCTTCTGCTTCGCCTCGGTCTTGGTCTTGCCACTCCCCCGCTTGACGATCCGCTTCCCACTCGGATCGAACCCGAGGTTGGCCGTGGCGATCCAACGCTGCCGCTTCTCGTCCCAGTGCAGGCCGCCGTCACCACGGCTGCGACGCGTAGCCATCAGGCCGCACGCTCCATTTCTTCCGTGATGAAGCGGCCCAGGGCTGAAGCCGGAATACGCCGACACCGGCCAATGGTGACCGAGGGCAGCCGCCGTGTACGGAGCAGGTCGTACACGGTGGACCGGCCGAGCCGAAGGCGGGTCATCACCTCGGCAACAGTGAGCAGTTCGTCATCACGCATGGTCGTTCTCTCCTTCCGTATCGGCTGAGGCCGGTTGTCGTGATGCGGCGAACAAGGATTCGGCGGCGGTCAGACCGGTGCCGGCGAAGCGCCAGTGCGAGAGGACGAGGATGGTGTCCGGGTCGGGCAGCGGGTGACCGGCTGCGGCGGCGCGTTCGCGGGTGAGGGCTTCGTTGTGGTCGGCGCGTTGCTGGCGGAGGGCGCCGAGGGTGACGGAGTAGGCGCGGGACTTGGTGGAGAAGTGGCCGCGGAAGCCGAGCATGTGGGCCCACTTGCGCAGGCGGAGTTCTTCGAGCTCGGGCAGGGCGCCGAGGCGCCAGCAGGTGAGGATCATCTGCCGGGCGTGGTCGGTGACTTCGGTGCCGATGAGGTCGGTGACGGGGTTGCGGATGGGGCGGTCCAGGGTGCCCGCGCTTTCGGCGCCCTTGGTCGCGTACTTGGCGATGTAGGCGGCGACGGCGCGGCTGCTCAGGTTGGTGGGGCCGGTGAAGTCGGCGGACTGGATGGGGCGGACGTCGAGCTGTCCGCCGAAGCGGAAAGTGTGGGCGCGGCCGTCCAGGACCGGGCCGGGAGTCTCGGCAAGGGCGGCGGCCGAGCGGATCGCGTCGGTGAGGAGTTCGGTGGTGGCCCAGGCCGGCGGGGTGTCCTCGGCTCCGCCCGGCCCGTCGAGGCGGATCACGGCGTGGAAGTGGACGGCGCCCCGTCGCTGGTACTCGGCGACCTTGGCGTACGACACCTTGAGGCAGTCGCGCAGCTCCGCACGACCGATGCCCGCGCGGGACGCGAGCTGCTGGCGCAGGTACGTGACGAAGCGGGCCCATAAGGCACCGGCGTGGGCGTTCCACAGGACTGCGGCGCGGTAGTCGTAGCGGTCCGCGTTCAGCGGGGTGCCGAGTTCGGCGTCCCCGTCCGCGTGCAGGCGCCCGCAGCGGCAGCGCCCGCCACCAGGCCGGTTGTGGACGGGGCCGAAGGACGGCGCGGTGAAGGTGGCGAAGACGCGGGGGTGTTCGGCGACCGCGGGACCGACGCCCTTGCCGCCACTGAGGCCCGCCGTGACGAGGTGGAAAGTGTCCTTGCGGTAGACCTCGGCGCAGGCGGCACAGCGAGTTGCGCGGCGATTGTTGCAGCGGATGAGGAGTTGTCCGGCGGGAAGGTCGCGGTCGGCGATCTCTCGGACGATTTCGCCGGTGGCGGCGAGGACGTCCAGGCGGTGACCTTCCATCCGTACGGGGCGCTCGCAGCCTCCGAGTCGTTGGATCTGGTGCGCGTAGGTGCTCAGGTCGCCGAACTGGGCAAGGGACGCCAGTTGGCGGACGGCTCCGGACGGAGCCTCGGGGCGCATGTGCAGGGACCTCCTTGAGGGGACGAGTTCGAGACAGCGCCCAGCTTGTCCAGGGGGCTAGACATCGTGAGCAAGCCAGGGCGCGTGCGACGTGACGTCAGCGGCGGTCGCTCTTGAGAATCGAGCGGACGGTGACCGCGCAGACGGCCACGGAGGCGGCCGTAATCGCGACGGCGAGGAGCATGGAGACCAGGACGGCCCCCACGACCAGCACGGCGGCGGCACCGCCCATCACGAGGGTCAGCGTGCTTCCCGGGGTGAGCTGCACGGCAGGACGGTTAGAAACCGCCTCTGTGGGAGCAGGCGCCGCACCACGCCGAAGGGGAACAGGGCTGTGGACGGTCGATGGGGGCGTGACGGGTACCGGGGCTGTGTCCATGGGCGGGTACTTGGGCTTGAACATGGAGCGGACTCCGTTCTGTTCGGGCGCTACTTGAGGGCGGGGTCGATGGCGGGGGCGAGGAAGCTTCCTGCGGCGAGGTAGCCGCCGAGGAGGAGCACGACGACGAGCCACCACGGCGGGCGGGCGAGCCGGACGCCGAGGGCTCCGACAGCGAGGAGGGCGAGCCAGAGGGGGACGTGCATGTCGGTCGTCTCCTGTCAGGCGCGGCAGCGGTGGAGGCGGGCGGCGAGTTCGGCGGCGGCGCGGCTGTCGTACTCGGCAGAGAAGTCGCAGCGCGGGGCGGTGCAGACGGCGACGTGTCGTGTACGGCCCCGGGAGAGGTACGAGGCGACCTGAACGGGGCCGATGCGGCGGACGTCGCGGAAGCGCGGGTTCATGGCGGGCGTCTCCCTGGTCAAAGGTGCGCGGCGACGGCCGGCGTCATGGACGCGGGCAGGCCGAGCCGGGCACGGACGGTGTCGGGGTCGGCAGGTTCGCCGGTAGTGGAGCGGAGCTCTCGGGCGACCGCTTGGGCACGGTCGACAAGGACGGGCGGGAGCTGGGCGGTAGAGGCGAGCACCGGTGCCGGGACCGAGTCGGGCGCAGACTCCAGGGCCGGGACAGGGTCGGGCTCTGCCGTGCCGCTGGCTGTCGGTTCGACGATCGCGGGCGTGGGAGCAAGCGACATCGACTCCCCCACCTCGGACTCGGCCGACGCACTACGGTCGACGGCATCCGAGGTGCGAGGCGTGTGGGCCAGCAGCGTGCCGCCGAAGAAGGCGACGGCCGGCCAGCCCGCGACGACCACGCGGAGCAGGGCGGGAACGTGGGCCAGGTCGAGGAGTCCGGCGGTGGCGATGTTCGCCCCGAGGGACGCCGCGAGAGCGACGAGGAACCACAGCCGCGGCCCAGCGGCCGGGAGCCCGGCGCGCTGCTGGTCGCGCATTCGCCGCCAGGCAGCGACGAGAAGCAGGTCGACGGAGACGGGGTAGGCCCACGCCTTCCAGCCGCCCTGTCCCGCCGCTTCGGCCAGGTCGTGCAGGTGCGAGAAGGACAGGGCGCCCGCGATGACGGCTTGGATGATCACGGCGTCCACACGGGCCGGGAAGGCACGCATCGGCACGGACTCCTTCCGGTTCGAGGCATGGGAGGGGTAGGGACGCGGCGCGAGGCGGTCACGCCGAACCGGGGGAAAGCGGTGTCGTTACTCGGTCACCGGGCGCGAGGCGGTCGCGGCAGTGGTGGAGGGCGTGGACTTCTCCACGGCCTCCGGAGCGACGGCCGGCCGGAAGGCGGCGAGGCGAGGCAGGTTCGGAACCAGGTCGACGGTGGCGCGACAGACGGCCGCGGCGTCGTCCAGCGTGAGGTGTGGCGAGCGGGCGCGGGACCAGCCGCCCGAGGAGTCTCCGACCACGGCCACGCCGGGGCGGTCGGCGGGAATGCCGGTCGCGGCGAGCGCTGCCTGGGGGGAGATATCGGCAAGGGCCATGTTGGCCGAGGACTCGTCGTTGACCCGGTGGCAGACGCGGCCCGTGAGCTGGGCCCGCAGCATGGTGGCGCCCTTGCCGAGTTCGGAGCCGAACCGCTGTCCGCACACCTCCAGGTAGATGCCCGCGGCGCGGCCGAGCTGGGCGATGCGGATCAGCTTGGTCACCATGGCGTCCCGGCGCTTTTCGTCGTCGCGGCTCGCGGCGAGGAAGAGTTCCGCCACCTCGTCGACAACGATCACGATCGGTACGGGCCGCACAGCGTCGGGAAGGCCCCACACATCGGAGGTGAGCACGGCGTCCGGACCCGCTCCAGAGGTGACACCGATCAGCCGGAACCGCTCCTCCATCTCCTCCAGGAGCACGTCCAGGAGTTCGTTCGCACGGTCCGAGGTATCGGCGAGCGCCGACAACCGGGGCGCGAACGGCGCCAGTTCAACGCCCCACTTGCAGTCGATGCCGACGAGAACGACCCGCTGTCGGGCCAGACCGCACAACAGATTGCGCAGGTAGACGGACTTGCCGGACTGAGTGGCACCGAGGATCAGCTCGTGCGGCACGGTGCGAAAGTCCCGTACGTGCCAACTCCCGTCGTCCCGCAGGGCGAGAGGCAAGGTCAGCGGTCCGCCGGAGAACCGGCGCCGTGCCGGACGCACGTTGGCGAGTACGTCCCAGCCGATGAGCCGCAGTTCGAGGCGTCCGGGCTTGGTGGGGCGAATGTGGACGGCGTGCGCCGCCCAGGCGTGGCGCAACCGATCGGCGGAGGCGGCGAAGTCCTCCGGCGCCTGCCCGGTCGCCATGCGCAGTCGCATCACGAGCCCCGAGCCGGTGGGCAGGGGAAGCGACCGGCGCGGCGGCACGGGCGACGCCTCCCGCCCCATCATCCGGGCCGTTGCCCGACGCACAGCCGAAGCAGGGACGGTCAAGCCGCACGCGTCCATGGTGGCGCGGTAGGTGGTGAGCACCCGTAGCGCGACGACGGGATAGCCGATGAGCCACCAGAAGACGACCGGCAAGCGGTGCCGCAACACCTGCAAGATGACGGCCAGGGCCACCAGCCCTAAGAGCAGCGTCCACACGGAGTCGATCATGGCGTTCAGCCCTGCACCGAGGCGGGGACGTTGGCCATGACGGCATCGGCCCGGTAGGCGATCCCGTGCCGCGCACGACCACCGAACTCGCTCTCCCACGGCCGTGCGACCAGGCCGGAGAGAATCACCGGCGTACCCATGACCAGGCCCTCGCCGACGCCCTTGGCCGGCACGGTCACCTTGACCATGTCCGAGCCGCCCTGGGCGATGAACACCACCTCCAGCACCATCAACCGGTCGTTGGTCACCGGGTCCACGGCGATCTCGCCCGTCTGCCGGTCCTTGATCTTCACCTCGGGCAGCTTGGTGACGAGCAGCGTCGCGGCCGAAGTGTCCACGGGGATGACACGCATTCTGTTGACCTCACTGAGTCTGTGGCGCCGCTTCCGACGCCATCTCGATTGGATACCCCCCTAGACAGCAAGGGAGTGGCCACCCCTAACTGTCTAGGGGGGTTGACGACAACAGTAAGCCGACGACCCGTCAACTGTCTAGGGGGGTACGCAAGACGGTGTTGCGCAGCGACTACGGCAGCACCCAGTGCACCACCGTGGCATCGTCACGGGCCTTGCCCCGAGGCCAGCGCCGGCCGTCAGGGTCACCGGCTTCCGCGTCGCGCACCTGGCGGATTGCCTCGGCAGGACCAGACGCGGCGACGAGCGCGAACAGCTCATGCCATGTGGCGAGTTCGAACCGGTCTACAAGGCGGGTGGCCCCGTCGCTCATCAGAGCCACAGACGCCAAGGAGTCCAGCGGGACAGAACCCGTGAGCGCATGTTGAGCCGCTTCCGGGTCGGGCCCGGCAATCCAGAAGCCTTCGGGCCGGTTGCGCAGCCGGGTAAGGGCAGTCCTGTACTCGGCAAGAGCGGCAGCGTGTTCGGGCGACCCCGTGGGCAAGGCATCAACGAGCCCGCGCAGTTGCTTACCCACCTCGTCCAACCGTCGGTCCGTGACGACGGCGACCGTGCCGTCACGAGCGGCCAAGAGGAGCGCCGAGTCTCCCAGGACGAGGTAGTCCAGAGCACCCGCCCTGGTCCTCGCGGCGACGACGGTACTGGTTGGGCTGGCCGGGTGGCGCAGGTCGCAGTCATCCTCATGCAGGGACCCGACAGTGCGGATCGCATGACTCAGACAATCGGCCAGCGGGAGGCCCGGCTGCTCGACGAGTGTGCCGAGCAGAACCCCGCCCAGCGTTGCGGAGAACCAGGCGACGCCGTGCTTGCAGCCGGTCTCACCTCCGGCCACCCCCGCACCATCGAGGAGGACCGCCGCCCCGGATGAGGCGGCGGCGAAATCCTCGTTCGGCACATCGGATGCCGCGGGGAGCGAGGCCAGAGCGATCGTCACGCCGCCGGCTCCTCGTCGTGACGGTAGAGCGGGCAGAGTAGTTCGACGCTTCGGGGTTCTCCGGTTTCGGAGTCGTACTCCACTCCAACGAGAGTGGAGAAGCGATGCTCACCGACCTGCCCCCAGAGGCTGTTCAGGTCCGAGGAAAGCAACTGGACTACGCCGAGGGAGCCTTGAGTGTGGATTCCGGCGATGGCCAAGAGCGAGCCCGCCCCATCCGGTCGACGCAGCCTGCCGAGGTATCCCACGTCATACGGGCGAGCCGGGTCGCTGTCCTGCCCCGACCGATACACGGTGCCCGTGCGCCCGTCGACGACCGTCCACGGCCCATCGTCCGCCTGCTTCCAGCGAAGCACCGGATCTTGGCCGTAGGTGTCCCACATCTGCTGGGACATCCGGGGGCCGCAAACCACGACCAGGCCGTCTCGGTCGAGGTCGATCTCGCCACTCACCGACACGTGCTCGGACCTGACATCGAGCCCGTACGACCGTGCCAGGTCCTCCAGGCGCTTGCCCGAACTGACGTCGTCCACAGCGACCACCGTGCGCCCACGCTCGTCGTCGCGACGCAGAGGAGTGGCCACGATGACGCCACCTCGCCCGAGAAAGGCCCCTTCGGGAGCGGGCCCCGTATGCCGAATCTGATGGATGCGCCCACGGCTCAGACCGGCCTTCGCTGCAATCTGCGCGTACGACAGTCCCTGCGCATGCAGGTCCTGCACTACGCGTCGGCGCAGCCGAGCGAGCTCCGTAACCTCCTGCTGAGCGTCGGCCAACCTGGTCGTGACCTCACGCAGCAGCAAGTACGGATCATCGATGGCCGCGATCCTTTGCAGCTCGTCCGACATGCCTGTACCTCCTAGATGCATCCAGGAGTCTAGGGCTCTAGACGATTCGGGCGGGAGACGCCGACCCGTACGAACTTCAACCACATAGAAGCCGGACCGATAGCCAGGGACTCCACGTGGACTCACCCCCCGCCGCCCACGGGGCATGCAACGCAGGCGGGCAGAACCACGGGGATCACGCGCCGGCTCGCGCGAGCTCGGCCCAGACGGACCGGCCATGCATCCGCTCTTTCACTCCCCAGTCCTTGGCGCAGGTCGCCATCAGCAACAGCCCGCGCCCGCCCTCCTCCTCCCAGTCATTGGCGGCGAGGAGTTGGGGCCTGTCATGACCCCCCTCGTCGATCACCTCGATGCGCACTCGGTCGTCATCGAGCACGACGATCACCAGGAACCAGCCGCCCTTACGGCCACTCCGGGAATGCCGGACGGCATTGGACGCCAGCTCGCTGACGATGAGGACGGCGTTCTCCACCATGCGGGGACCCTCGGCCTCCATCAGGGCGGCGACGAAGTATCGGGCTTCAGCGACCTGTTGCGGCAGGCCAGGGAACGGACGGCACCACTTCGCAAGCAAGAGGAACACTCCTCGTCTAGAGGGCTAGACAGCACGCAGGCAGAATATTCCTAGGCGCCCCAAGCTTCTAGGCATTCAGAGGAATTATTCCTCTATGGAGTGACGTCCTCGGGCAGGGCTCGCAGATCACCCATGATCCGCATCAGCAGTTCGCGCGCCTCACCACCGAAGAGGGCCGCACCCTCGAACTGGGCGAACGTCTCCTCGCACGAGGCCAACACGTCCGGACCCTTCTCCGCCCGCTCGTCCCGGAACGTCTCCACGACCACCGTCTCCCGATCGCACAACGTGAAGCCGTGCCGCGGCATGACCGGCACTGGCCGGTCCCACGGGAGCACCCCGAGCCGCACGGTGGTCAGGCTCTCCACCGCGAGCAGCCGATCGAGCTGGGCAAGCATGAGCGCAGGACTGCCGGGCCATGTCCGGAGCACGCCCTCCGTCACCACGAAGACGGACTCTCGTCCGGGCTCATACAAGACGCTCTGCCGCTCCACCCGGGCCGCAACAGCCCTGCCCACCTCGGCAGCATCCGCACCAGGCACGCTCGCGAAGACGTGCCGCGCGTACTCCGCGCTCTGAAGCATGGCCGGCAGAACCACGCACTGGAACGACCGAACGAGCCGAGCCCCGCGCACGGCCAGGTCAACATCCGCATCCGCGGAAGCGCTCAAGCCCGACAGATCGTCTCCTGCATCCACCGAAGCAGCCGACTCAACATCAGTGAGCGCCGCCCGCATCTCCGAGACAACAGCGGCATCCAGGCCAAGAGCTCCGGACAGCCGATCGAGGACGTCCCGGCTGGGAACCATCCGCCCGTTCTCCACCTTGGAGACCGTCGGCTGACCAACCCCAGCCCGCTGCGCCAACCCGGCACCTGTCAGGCCGGCATCAACCCGCAGAGCTCGAAGGTGTGCCCCCAGCGCCCGCATTCGTTCCCGCCGCTCACTCCCCATACCCAGCGTTCTACACCAACGTCTGGCGAGCACCCAGCACGAACGATCACACCGAGCCCGCGAAGACGACGTGATTCAAACTTTCTCTACTGGTTCAAGGCGGCTCGCTCCGCTCGCCGCGCGCTCCCCGGCTCACCGCCGGGGCCTGACGCTCCTGCCTTCGGCCCGCTCTGGCCCCGGCTACGCCGGTCGCGCGGCTGGAGCGAGCACCATGGTGGGGAGAAACCCACTGTGGCTGGGGCGGTCGGCTCCACGGCTTTAGCCACCTCCCCGGTTCGGGTCCCGCGTCGAGCAAGACCAGGGGGCCACTCGTTCAAATTCCGGGCAGGATCACAGCCTGCCCGAGTTGCCGGCCAGCGTACGGCCCCCTGATCATGCTCGACCCCAAACCGGGCAGGCCACCGGCCAAAGCCGCTCCGCCGACCTAGATCCAACCACTAGATCTAGTGGCTGGATCAAAAAAGGCCACTACATCTAGTAGTGGCCTGGAGATCTCTGGTGTAACTTACTGCTAACCGCACGTCATATCGTACGCCCAAGGAGTGAGATGCCCACACGCCAGCTTGTCAGGGCATACATAGACGAGACCGGCGACCGCGGCATCTCCGCTTCGGCATCTCCCTACTTCTCTTTCGCCGCACTGGTGATCGCGGACGAGCAGGAAGCCCAGATGCGCGCGGCGATGTCACAGTTGCGGCGCGACCTAAAGGTGCCGCCTGGCAAGGCTTTGCATTGGAAGGATCACGTCAAGGTCTATCCGCGACGCCAGTACGTAGCCGGAACACTGGCGCAGCTGCAGGACGTCAAGATCGTCTACGTCGTGGTCGAGAAGGCAGCCATTCCCGCTCACGCCGGCATGCGTCGAGATCAAGTGATCTTCTACAACTTCGCCGCAGGCATCGCACTAGAACGGCTACTTCTCGCGGCCGGGCACTGGGAGGGGGGCGCGCGGGACCTCGTAGTGAAGTTCGGGCATGTGCGGGGGTTCGATCACCGCACCACCTGCAACTACTTCAAGATCAAGCCAACGAAGAACCCTGGCTACATCCCCTGGAGCTTGCTACGCGGACAACCGACGTTCGAGGACCAGGCGAAATGGGACGGCCTTCAGGCCGCCGACCAATACGCTGGCATGTTGAGCGCGGCTATCCGACCTGACAGGTATGGCGGCTACGAACCCGCGCACCTCCTGAGCGTGCGGCACCAGATCCGTCGCAGCGGTGGCGGAGTGAGCCGCAACTACGGATTTAAGATCCTCGGCAACGAAGCGACGTTCACGTCCCTCCCTTGGTGGCCCGCCGAAGGCCTGTAGACGACGAGAAGGACCACCTAAGAGGCCCGGGGCGCTTCAACCGATATATCGGAAGGGTCTGGCAGCAGACCAAGCGTTCTCCCCGCGACCACTTAGGTGGTCCTTACTCACTATCTACATCTACACCTTAGCGGCTTCGCCTCCAGTTGCCCACACCGCGTGCGCAGAGCCGCGCGCGCCCGGTGCTCACACACGACGAGGGCCTGGGGCCGCCCTGCAAACTCGGAGCAGCACCTACAAAATGAAGGTACAGGCAGCCACTGACAGCGACGCCAAGCAAGCAGTCCCACGTGCCAGAACCGTGCCAGGTAGGGCGGTGCACAGCGGACAACGCCAGCACCCTGTCAGCAACCAGGGCGGCCCCTCACCACGCGGGATACCTGGTGAGAGGGGGGTTTCGACGCCGAGCTCCGCTGATTCCCAAGCTGATGGCTCACCTCCGGTTTGACCTCAACGCCCCGTCCTGTTCGTCTGAGCCCATGGCCACGGACCCCAGCGAGTACGAGAAGGCAATGCCGATCGTGGAAGCCCACCTCGCGAAGATCGAGCGGGCGGTTGACCGGACCCGCGTCTCACATGCGGGGCAGCCGTTCGCGGTGGTCCATCAAGCACTTGCCGAGGCGCTGCAAGACGAGGGCGCCCAACGTGTCGTGCCCCAGGTTGTTGAGGAGCTGGCGCGCCAGATCTCTGGCGGCAGCGACGGGGTGAGTGTCTAACTGCGTGACAACGCCCACGAACAACGGCGAACAAGCTCGGACGTCTACGGACTATCAGCGCAGGTAAGAGGCGCCCCAGCCCAAGGCAGCACCCTTGCCCAAGTTGCTTCGGGACGAAGAGGTCGTGGGTTCAAATCCCGCCACCCCGACAGTCAAAACAGCAGGTGAGGCGCCTACTCTTGAGTAGGCGCCTCACCTGCTTCTGCGTGCGTACCTGAGTGACCAGACCACCGCCTCCCACCTGCCTCCGACCGGCGTTGCGCATGCGCCGAGGGCGCGCCCCGGTTCTCCGGCGGGCTGATCGACGGCGGCGACGCGGGAACGGCGGTCGCGGACTCGATGACGACTTGTACAGCCTGAACCGGATTGCGGACGATGATGTCTCGCCCTGCGGGGGTGTCAACCAGGCGAAGGGCAGAGGCCTATGGCGCTCCTGGCCGAGTACAGGTGCAAGGCAACACCGGCCCGCCGCGTCATTGAGGTCTACGATGCCGACGCCTACTTCGGTGACGACGACGCCATGGCCGTCGCACGCACGCAGGTGGTGGCCGGCAACGGCTATCACCTGTACCTCCTCAGTCTGCAACCCGACATCGACGTCGAGGTCGCCATCCGCGTCTGGGACACGCCACCGGCCCCGCCCGCCGATGCTGAAGGCAGGGTCTCCGTCGGCATCGAGTCCGAAACCGGCATCCTCGTCGTCAACCAGCTCACGTACGGGCCTGCGGGGGAAATGACCCTGCCCCGCCCCGGCGTCTACGAGGGCCACGCCTGGTGGGAAGGCCGCCAGGCGACCGCGGACTACCACGAACTCAGCCTCGACCACCCCGCGGACGACGGCTTCGAAGAGCACCTCAACCGGGCATGGAACACCTGCCCCGTCACCGAACGCTACGTCCTCGACGTCGCCTACGTCCGCGAACCGGAACCCGTCGATGAAGACGACCTCTGAAACCCTTAGGTATCGGCGGACTTGCCACGGACGTCCTCCGCGACGTCTGCGACTCCCGGCAGGCCGTGCCGCGTCCGATGTCCGTCACTGCCGGCAGACCACGCCTCCTCCCAGCGCCGCCTGGCTGCCGTGAACGCCGGCGTAAAGCGCGCTCGGGCAGCGCGAGACGACGTGACGAGGCGTGCGTGGGCGCCTCGTGCATGCGTGGGCGCCTCGTGCATCCGCGTGCTCGGCCCAGCCGCACTGCCCCCCGGCATGGGGTCGACGGACTGGACGACGCCCCGGCTGGACGGCCCTGGCTGGGCGGACCTGGGCGGGTGCCCCCGCCCGGACGAGCCTCGCTCGGAGAGCCCCGTCCGGACGAGCCTCGCGCGGAGAGCCCCCCACCCGAACGGGCCCCGCCCGGACTGCCCTCCTCCGGACCGGTCACGCCCGGACCGGTCACGCCCGGACCGGTCACGCCCGGACCGGTCACGCCCGATCGGCCCCCGAGCAGAGCCCTCACCGAGCGCCCCGCCCTGTCCGGACAAGGCCCCCGAGCAGTCCCCGCCAGCCCCCTCCCGGGGTACCCGGCGGATGGTTACCGCGGAGCGCCCCCGGCCGGGGTACCCAGCGGATGGTTACCGCGCAGCGCCCCCGCCGGGGGTACCCCGGCGGGTCGTTACCGGTACGCACCGCCCCCCGTCCGCGCGCTTCACGGTCGGTTCGTCCAGGTCCAGCCTGTCAGGGCGGGCTCCGTCAGGGTGCGGGCGAAGACGGTGTGCGCGGTGGCCTCGGTGGTTCCGGGGGGCGGGGTGAGGCGCAGGGACACCGTCTCGCCGGGGAACTCGGGCTCGTAGCGCCAGTCCGGCGGCAGGAGCGACAGCAGCCGCACCGCGGCCAGTTCCGGTGCCGATCCCTCGGGGGCGCGGCCGTCCGGGGCGAGGACGAAGTGGTACGTGGAGAGGTTCCCCGGGGAACGGTCGGTCATCGTGGGGCCCTTGCGAGGAACGGCAGACCGGGTCGCCCGCCGCCGAGGGCCGACTCCATCGCGAGGAGCACACCGGCGGTGCCCGTCGCCAGGTCCGCGGACAGCCGCAGCGAGTGGTCGCCGAAGAAGGCGAGGTGACCGTCGCAGCGCACCACGTGGCGGCCGAGGGTCTCCAGGTGGCGCTCCAGCGCCCGGTCCGTGGCGGCGGAGCCGTCGTGCAGGTGGGACAGCGCCAGGAGGGCCCCGGCCCGGCCGTGGAAGAGCCCCCCGTTCAGCATGAAGGAGGGGCCCGCCACCTCCCGCAAGGCGTCCCCGGCCCGGAGGAACTCCGGGTCGGGCAGCCTGCGCACCGCCTCCTGGACCACCATGCCGAGGCCGGCCCCGCCGAAGGCCAGGAACGGCACCTTCCACGGAGCGTCGGTGGATGCCGCCGCCTCCGGCGCAGCCTCCCCCGGCTTCCCCGGCTCCCCCGGACGGCCCGCCGCGGCGAGGTCGTTCCGCAGCAACTCGCCCGCCAGATGCAGGTACTTGGGGTCGTCGGTGGCTTCGTGCAGCCGGAGCATGAGCAGCGCGCCGCCCGCCTCGCCGTGCAGCAGCCCGGGCCGCGGCCGGCCCGCGCCCCCGCCCGGCGCCCGGTCGGCGACGAGCGCGGCGATCCGGGCCGCCTCGTCGGTGTCGCCGAAGTGCAGGTGGGTCAGCGCGACGCCGGCGAGTCCGCCGAAGAGGCTGTGGTCGAGGTCGGCGAGCGGGGCCCGGCGGACCCGGTCCATCACGGCGGCCGCGTCCTCGGCGCGGCCCAGTCGCTCCAGGGCGTAGGCCACGCCGCTCAGGCCGTCGTAGAAGCCGGGTCCCATCGTGGTGGCGCGCGCGGCGGCGTCCGTCAGCCAGGCCACGTGCTCCTCGGCCGGCGCGAGGCCCAGCTCGGCCAGCGTCCACAGCACGCCCGCCGCGCCGAAGGCGAAGGTGGCGCCACCGCCGGGCACGGAGAACTGCTCGATGTCGCCGGGGAAGAGCCGGTCCTCGCGGTGCGGGGTGGCGGCGGCGACGAGGTCTGCGGCGAGGGTGGCCCGCAGGGCGGGCCAGGTGGCGGGGGTGGGTTCGCTCCACAGGGGTGCGCGGTCGGTCTCGGGGAGCCGGCCGGGGCCGGCGTCGGTGCCGAGGTCGTCCAGGATCCGCCGGGCGAAGTCGGCGGGCACCGGGAAGTGGTCGGTGACCAGGCCGATCAGCTGGTCCAGTTTGGCCGGCCCCCAGGTGGCCATGACCGTCAGCGGCAGGAAGACGCCGAGCCGGACGCAGCCGAGGGCGTACCGGTCGACGGCGGTTCCCCGGTAGCCGGCGGGGGCGCGGAAGCCGGGGGCACCGATGGCCTGGGCGGACTGCGCCTCCACCGGGGTCGCGGTCTCCAGGTCGATGAAGGCGATGGTGTCGTCGGAGCGGACGAGGATGTTGTTGGGGTGCAGGTCGCCGAAGACCACGCCCTGGGCGTGCATGGCCTCCACACCCCGCTCGACCTGGTCGAGGACGGCCAGCGCCCAGTCCGTGTAGGCGGCGAAGGCGCCGTCGGTGCGGTCGTCGTTGACGAGCGGGTTGCGGCTGAGGATCTCCCGGGCGAGCGGCCTGCCGTCCACGTACGCGCGGGCCAGGAACCAGTGTTCGTTGCCCTTGCGGTAGTCCACGAGGGGTGGGACGCAGTCCAGTCCGGCCAGCCGGTCCAGCGCCCAGTGCTCGCGTTCGAGCCGGGCGACGGCGTCGGTGCCCTCCTCGTCGAGCCCGGCGAGCGGGCGGGCCTCCTTCAGCAGGACGCGGCCGCCGTCCCGGGTGTCGGTGGCCTCGTAGACACCGCCTCCGTTGGAGAAGTGCAGGGCCCTGGTGGCCCGGAACGGGAAGTCGTGGAGGGTACCGGCGTTGCGGGCGGCGAGGGCCTCGCCGAGGAACGCGGGGAGTTCCACCCAGGACGGCGGCCGGAAGGACGGGCCGCGCACGTCGGGGACGAGCCGGCCCTCGGGGTCCTCGATGCAGTGGACGAGTTCACCGGTCTCCGAGCGGCCGAGCCGGGAGACGAAGCCGCCGTAGCGCACGTACAGCGGGCCGGAGCGCCAGCGCAGGTCGCTCAGGATGGTGGGTCCGCGCTCCCCGTCGAGGATGTCGCCGAGGCCGTGCAGGATGCGCTCCAACTGCCCCTCGTCGGCCGGGTACACGGTGAAGAACTTCCCGCTGCTGCCGCGGTCCCCGTACTTGCTGTTGCGCAGTTTCAGCAGGCCCGCGCTGCGGATGAACTTGAAGGTGACCCGCTCGGCGACGCAGAAGTCCCAGACCGTCTCCAGGACGCGGTCGGCGTTCTCCGGGGTCGCCGAGACGTGGATCTTCCAGCCCTGGCCGGGAAGCACGGTCCCGGGCGGGGTCAGAAGGACCCAGTGGGTGTTGTCGTCGCGCCTCCAGCCCTCGGGGAGGGGGCCGGTGACGGCCGGGAAGACGCTCGCGTCGGCGGCCGCCGCGGTGGCCGGTACGTCGTAGAACGGATTGCCGGGCAGACAGTGGTTCAGATAGCGAAGGTCCATGGTGCTCTCCGTTCGGGACGGGGAAGGAAGGGGGCGGCCTACCTGCGCCAGACGGGGGCGACGTACTTGGCGTACAGCCACTCGCCCAGCGGGAGTTCACCGAGGTCCACCTGCGCCGCTCCGACCGGGTCGGCCGGTATGCGGCCGGCGGTCAGGGGCAGGCCGACGACGGGCAGTTCCAGCGACGTGGCGGCGACGGGCAGGAAGGTCGACAGGGGGGCCGTGGTCTCGGTCCGGGTCAGGGCGGCGACCCGAGCGGTGCCGGTCTGCTCGCGCGTCATCAGTCCGGACCGGTAGAGGCGGACGGTGGAGCCCGGCCGGACGGCGGAGAGGTCGGCGGAGCCGGGCACGACGAGTTCGACGCGGCCCGGGTCCCGGGCGACGTAGCCGGCGGCGACGGTGTTCGGCAGCCTCACCAGGACGAGCGCGGCACCGGCCGCGGCGGTGAGCAGGACGGCGGCGGTGACCACACGCCACCGGGGCGCACCGGCCCCGCGGCCCTCGGCGGCGAGCCGGGTGAATCCCAGGCCGAACCGGTAGACGAGGTAGCAGACGGCCGTCAGGACCGTGCCGGTGCCGACGACGCCGAGCCGCTGGAACACGTCCGACCACAGGGTCAGGGCGCCCGCGACGATGTAGAGGGGGAAGGCCATGCAGGCCAGTCCGAAGGCCACCGCCCAGGGCCGGTCGCCGAGTTCGCGGGCGTAGCCGCGTCCGCCGAACAGGACCTTCGCGAGGAAGCGGCGGGCGTCGGTCATCGCGCGGTCCCGCAGGTGCGGTACGTCGAGGTGGCTCATGAGCGCGATGTAGCCGTCGAGCTTCACGAACGGCAGCAGGTTGACGACGCCGCTGGTGTACGTGGCGACCGCGAACACGAGGGCGGCGTCGCGCAGGTCCGAGGGGCCGAGGAAGGCGGCGGTCAGGGCCGCGGCCCCGGCGATCACCGTCTGCGTGGCGATGCCGGCGAGGGCGACCCGCACGCGCTGCTCCTTGCGGGACAGCCGCCAGCCGTCGGAGACGTCGCAGAAGAAGGCCGGCGACATGTAGAAGAGCATGAACCCCATACGGCTGGGCCGGCCGCCGTAGTACGTGAGGACCGCGCCGTGGCCGATCTCGTGGACGGCGGTGGTGGCGAGCACGCCGAGCAGCACGGCGGCGTACGCGGCGAAGGGGAGCGGTCTGCCGAGCGCGGAGTCCACCGCGGGTGCCGTCGCGGCGAGGGCGAGGAGGCCGCCGAGGACGAGCAGGGCGGCGACGGCGGCCGAGGCGCGGCCGGCGAGGAGCCTGACGAGGGGCGCGAGGCGGGCGAGCATCCGCTCGGGGCGCACCACGGTGAACTGGAGGGTCATCGGCGGCACGAAGCGGAACCAGTTGCTGCGGCGTTCGGCGGGGGTGCCGTCGTCGAGGACGCGGGACTCGGCGAGCGTGCTCACGGCGGTGCCGACGTGCCGCGCGGTCCACGGCGGGCCCAGCACGGCGGCGAGGCCGTCGTGGTCGAGGTGGCCGTCCATGGCGCGGACCAGGCGTGCCATGTCGGGCTGGAGGCGGAAGTGCTGGTGGTTGCCGCGCTGGAGGACCCAGGGCGCGCCGGTCTCGACGGGCTCGTGGATCTCGACGTTCGCGGCGACGCGCGGGCGTCGGAGGAACTCGGGGCCGGGGGTCGCGGCGGTGGCCGCGGGCGCGGCGGCCGGTCCGGCCACCGCTTTCCGGAGGAGTGTCTTGGTGGACATGTGTCGATCACGCCTTAGATGACGTCGCGGGAGAGCAGCAGGTGGCGGGCGGTCGCCGCGGCGGCGGCGAGCCAGCCGGCGAGGACCAGCAGCGCGAGCGGCACCGAGAGCAGCTCGGGCTTGCCGTCGAGGTACACGGAGCTCATCGCGATGGTGGGCAGGTAGGCGGCCGCCTTGGGGGCGATCTCCTGGAGGCCCGGCTCCACCAGGAGGGTGAGCGCGATGACGGTGACGACGGTGGCGAGCTGGCCGCGGATGATCCAGCCGAGGAACGCCCCCCAGGGCGCGGCGATCGCGTTGACGGCGACCACGCCGAGGACGATCCGGGTGGTGTGGCCGCTCCAGTCCGCGCCGTAGCCGAAGTGGCCGGGGATCGTGAGGGAGCAGAGCACGGCCAGGCCGGCGGCGAGGAGGCCGTTGAGGAGGCCGGCGGCGGTGGCGACGAGGGCCTTGGCGGACAGCAGCCGGGTCCGGCCTCCGCTCAGCAGGACCGAGCGGGCGACGGCGCCCGAGGCGTACTCGCGGGTCACGACGAGTCCGCCGAAGACGGCCGACATCAGGAAGGTCATCATCCACGCCTGGGCCATGTCGTCGGTGACGGCCGCGGCGGTGGTCCGGCCGAGGGCGATGCCCTCGTCCCCCTGGGAGGCGTAACCGAAGCAGGTCAGCAGGGACATGAAGACCCCGGTGGCGGCCAGGACCGACCAGGTGCGGCCGGTCCACGCCTTCATCCACTCGCCGGCGAGGACATTACGCATGGAGGGGCCTTTCGGTGCGCGCGGCGGACTCGGCGGGGCCGTCCACCAGGGCGAAGAAGCGGTCTTCCAGGCGGGTGGTGCCGCCCGCGGTGAGCTCCGCCAGGGAACCGGAGTAGCGCAGGGTGCGCTGGATCACGACGACGTCGTCCACGGTCTGCTCGACCTCGGCGAGGAGGTGGCTGGAGACCAGGACGGTGCGGCCTTCGGCGGCCAGGGCCCGCAGCGTGTCGCGCAGGGTGCGGATGCCGTCCGGGTCGAGGCCGTTGGCCGGCTCGTCCAGGACGAGCAGTTCGGGATCGCCGAGCAGCGCGGTGGCGAGGGCCAGGCGCTGGCGCATGCCCGTGGAGTAGGTCTTGGCGGCGCGGTCGGCGCCGTCGGTGAGGCCGACGCGCTCCAGCACCTCGTCGACGCGGGAGTCCGTGACGCCGAGCGCGCGGGCCCAGATCCGCAGGTCCCGGCGGCCCGAGGCGCCGGGGGTGGGGCCGATGCCGTCCATGCAGACGCCGACCCGGCGTGCCGCGTGGGGCAGTTCGGCGTAGGCGTGGCCGAAGATCGTCGCGGTGCCCGCGGTGGGGCGGACCAGGCCGAGCAGCATGCGCAGGGAGGTGGACTTGCCGGCGCCGTTGCGGCCGAGCAGTCCGGTCACCCGGCCGGGGCGGACCTCGAAGGTCACGTCCTGCACGGCGGTGACCGGGCCGAACTGCTTGGTGAGGCCCGAGGCGCGGACGACGCCGGCGGCGCTCATCGCTTGCTCGCCGCGATGTCGGCTCCGAGCTTGGCGGCGCAGCCGACCAGGCCGAGGCCGATGACCGACATGACGATCACGAGCGCCGGCCCGGAGAGCAGCGAGCCGGAGACGGCGAGGGCCAGCGCGAGGAGCGCGGCGGTGGTCCCCAGTTGGCTGTTCGTCCTCTTCCGGGGGGTGTCCTTGGGCATGGGTGGCTCCCTCTTTCTTCGGCTCTGTGCGGTGGTGCCTGCGGCGGCGCCCTTGTAGGTGGCCTTCAGCTCGACGCGGTCGGCGAACTCGCCGCCGGGCACACAGGTCAGCTTGGTGTCCGCGGTGCGC